>NZ_LFGS01000004.1:323112-327015 GCF_002078135.1 Halomonas sp. BC1
CACGGGGCGCAAGGCCGGCGCAAGCCGCTCCAACAACTGCAATTGCGCGCTGACCTGGGCAGGCTTGCGCCAGCCATCCAGACGCTCCAGCCAGCACAGCACTTTCTCGGCTTCCAGCGGGGCTGCCAGCAGCGCCTTGGTCGAGGCGGCATGGCGTGCCAGCTGCGCAACGCTATTGGGCAACTTCAAACGCACGGCCAGGGCTTCGCGCTGTGACTCACTCAGCACCGACACCAGCAGCGCATAGCGCCAGTGCGCCAGCGGCGGCTCGCGCTGTTCGGGAGCTGCCTGCATGGCCTCCAAGGCCTGGGCCAGACACGCCTTCGCTGCCAGCTCAGGCCACCACGCCGCCAACGCATCACACGCGGCCAGGGTCGTGAAATAGCACTCGGGGCTGGGTTCGGCCAGCGCCTTCTCGGTCTCGACCCACACGCGCTCGGCTGCCAGATGCGCCAGCTCTCCGCTGCGGCTGACCGCGCGCATCAAGTCCAGAGTGTCCGGCGCAACGGCAAACCCCATGGAGGCATAGCGGGCTAAAAAACGCGCAGTACGCAGTACGCGCAAGGGGTCTTCACTGAAGGCGGGGGAGACATGGCGAAGCCAGCGCTGCTCGATGTCCCGCTGGCCATGATAAGGGTCGGTCAAATGCCCATCCGCCGCCTGGGCGATGGCATTGATGGTCAGGTCCCGACGGGAGAGATCCTCTTCCAACGTCACGTCGGGGCTGGCGTGCACCTCGAACCCGCCATACCCGTGGCCCGACTTGCGCTCGGTACGCGCCAGCGCATACTCCTCCTGGGTAGCCGGGTGCAGGAACACCGGAAAATCGCGCCCGACGGGTTTGAATCCACGCTGCTGCATCATGTCGGGGGTTGCCCCCACCACCACCCAGTCGTGATCCACCACGGGCCATCCCAACAGCTCGTCCCGCACGGCCCCACCCACTCGGTAGACCTCCAGCCCTTGGGTGTATGTATCCAGCTGAAACATCAGCGGCCTCCCTGCTGGCTGGGCACGCTGACACGCTGGCCGCTCTCCAGCACCAGCGCGCTCAGCGAACCGCCCCACACGCACCCGGTATCGATCCCGTGCACATCCACCTTCGCGCCGGGAGTGCGCCCCTCCAGCGCCGCCCAGTGGCCAAACAGCAGGCGCAGATCGTCGGCACGGGGAAACTGGAACCAGGGCGCAAAGCCCGCAGGCGCGCTCTCCAACCCCTCCTTGGCAGCAAAATCGAGCCGCTCCTGGGCATCGATGAAGCGCATCCGAGTGAACACATTGACGATGCAGCGCAGCCTGTCCATGCCTTCGAGCTGGTCGTGGAAGCGGTCAGGCTGATTGCCGAACAGTTGGCTCAGGAAAGCTCCCGCCTGCTCGCTGCCCAGCGCTGCTTGTACTTCTCCGCTCAGCGCCAGCGCCTGTTCGGCACTCCAACTGGGCAGCAGCCCGGCGTGGGTCATCAGCGTGTTATCGGCCTGTACCGCCAGGGGAAGGCTTTGCAGCCAGTCCAGCAAATCGTCACAGTGCCGCGAAGACAGAATGTCGTCCAGCGTGTCGTGGCGCTTGAGCTTGCCGCCCCCCCGTGCCACCACCAGCAGGTGGAAATCGTGGTTCCCCAGCACGCTGCGTGCGGCGCTGCCCAGCGCTTTCACTTCCTTCAGGCAGGCCAGGGAGCCAGGCCCCCGGTTGATCAAATCGCCCACCAGCCAGAGCGTATCGCGGGCGGGATCAAAACTGATTTTATCCAGCAAGGCGACAAACTCGGCATGACATCCATGCAGGTCGCCAATGACATAAGTGCTCATGGGTAAAGGCCTGTTAACGCATTGACGGAGTTGGCTGGCGTGGGCGGCTTGTCGCGCATGGAAAACCGCCGACGAAGGCTCCCGCCTCAATGCAGCTGGCGGGGCACCGCTAACCGAAAGGGCGAGACGGGCACATCGAACGCCCGCTGGGTGTAGGTGTTCAACAAGGTGTAAGCACCCTCCATGACACCTACCGGGGTTTGCAGTATCGCTCGGCTGGTATAGCGGAACCGTTGCCCCGAGCCAATCAGCGGCTGCTGACCCACCACGCCCTTGCCGCGCACTTCCTGGCTGTCGCCATTGCCCTGGGTGATTTTCCAGTAGCGTGCCATCAGCTGCACGCTATGGGGGCTTTGGTTGTGCACCGTCACGGTGTAGCTGAACACGTAGCGGGCCTCGCTGGCACTCGACTCGGCGTCCTGAAACTCTGGCGTGACGCTGACCTCGATCTCCAGCCCGCTCACGCGTCACCACTCCGCTGTTCCACGTCCTCATTGGCGGCCACATGATTGGCGATGGTCACGTATTCCGCCACGGTCAGGGTTTGCGGGCGCCGGGCAGGGTCGATGCCCAACGCCTCCAGGGCCTCCGCACTGACCCGTCCCTTCAGGTTGTTGCGCAGCGTCTTGCGGCGCTGCCCAAAGGCCAGCTTGACCAGCTCGAAAAGCAGGGCCGGATCATCGGCCACCTGGGGTAGCGATGCATGGGGCGTCAGCCGCACAATGGCGGAATCGACCTTGGGACGGGGCACGAAGGCTTCCGGTGGCACGATGAACAGCTGGTCCACCTGACAGTAATACTGCGCCATCACCGAGAGCCGCCCCCAATCGGTGCTGCCGGGCTCGGCCGCCAGCCGCTCCACCACCTCTTTTTGCAGCATGAAGTGCATATCGGCGATGGCTGACCCCATGGTCAGCAGGTGCACGATCAGCGGCGTCGAAATGTTGTAAGGCAGATTCCCCACCACGCGCAGCGGCTGACCGTCGCCCTTGAGGGCGGCAAAATCGAACTTCAGCGCGTCGCCTTCGTGAATCACGAATTCGGGGTAGTTGAAAAACTGCACCCGCAACCCCGGAATCAGATCTCTATCCAGCTCGATGACTTCCAGCGTGCCGGTCGCTTCCAGCAAGGGAGCAGTGAGCGCGCCCTGGCCGGGACCGATTTCGACCAGCCGATCGCCTTCACGCGGCCCGATGGCACGGACAATCCGTGAAATGATCCCGAGATCACGGAGAAAGTTTTGACCGAAGCGTTTACGAGCACGGTGCTGCTGGGGCACTTGAGACATCTAACAGTGTTCCTTGGAGGGTTGATTCATGGGGCGGCCTGAGAGGAGGCACGCTGGGTGGCCAGCCGCTGGGCGAGTGCCACCGCCACGCCCAGGCTAGAGGGGTTGGCAATACCGCGGCCTGCCAAGTCCAGCGCCGTGCCATGGTCCACCGAGGTGCGTACCAGCGGCAGCCCCAGGGTGATGTTGGCAGCCTGACCAAAGCCTGCGTATTTTAGCACTGCCAGGCCCTGGTCGTGATACATCGCCAGTACCGCATCGACCTCCGCCAGATGGCGTGGGGTAAACAGGGTATCGGCCGGAAACGGGCCTTCCACGTTCAGGCCCTCGGCACGCAGCGCCTGCAGGGTGGGCGTGATGATTTCCAGCTCTTCGCGGCCCAGGTGGCCATCTTCACCCGCATGGGGGTTGAGCCCACACACCGCCACCCGAGGCTGGGCGATACCAAATTGACGCTGCAGGTCCGCCACCAGCAGACGGCTGATGCGCGCAATGCGCTCGCCGGTGATGGCATCCGCCACATCGCGCAGCGGCAGATGGGTGGTCACCAGAGCAACCCGCAGGTCGCTTTCGCCCTGCCACTGTGGCGACGTGGCGTGCAGCGCAGCGTCCGTGGCCAACAGCATGACCACCTCATCCACGCCGCAGGCGTCCCGCAGCCACTCGGTGTGGCCCGTGAAGTGCGGGTAGCCGCCTTCGATGATCACGCCCTTGTGCAGCGGGGCAGTCACCATGGCCGCCGCGTGTCCGGCCAGGCAGGCATCCACTGCCGTCTGCAGGGTGTCCAGCACATAGCCTGCATTGGCAGGG
>NZ_LFGS01000004.1:327375-338311 GCF_002078135.1 Halomonas sp. BC1
GGCGACCACGATCTCCACCGTGAGCGCGAGCAACGCCGCCCGCTGGGCGAGCAGCGTCGGGTCACCTACCGCCACGGTGTTGTTCAGACGCCCCTGGGCCGCCAGCATCAGCGTCAGCTCGGGGCCGATACCGGCGGGCTCCCCGGTGGTGATCAGCAGCGGCAGCGCCATTACAGGCGAATGTCCACGAAGGCCTGTTCGCGAATTTCACGCTGCCATACTTCCAGCTCTTCATTGGCACGACGCTGGAAGATGGCCTGGCGCACCTGCTCGCGACGGCTCTCTTCGGTCACGTCCTGACGACGGCGCTCCAGCACTTCGATCACGTGGTAGCCAAACTGCGAGCGCACCGGCTCGGACAGCTGGTTGGGGCTGAGCGAGTTCATGGCCTCTTCGAAGGCAGGCACCGTCTGGCCGGGGCGTACCCAACCCAGGTCGCCACCGTTCATGCCGCTTCCCCGGTCATCGCTGAGCTCACGGGCAACAGTGGCAAAGTCTTCGCCCTGCTGCAGGCGTTGGCGAGCCTGTTCTGCACGGCTACGCGCTTGCGCTTCGTCACGGGTGGGCGTCAGCTCGACCAGCACGTGGCGCGCACGGGTCTCTTCGATGAACGACTGGCCCTGCTGAGAGGGCTGCTGCTCGAGAAAGCGCTCCACTTCCCGGTCCGACACGGAAACCCGCTGGCTGATCTGACGCTGCTGCACCTGACGCATCAACATTTCGCGCCGCACTTCCTCACGCACGCTGGCCAGGCTCATGCCATCGGCTTCCACGGCATCGGCAAACTGATCCAGGCTCATGCCATTGGACTCGGCAATGCTACGCAGCTGACGATTCAGCTCGGTGTCGTCCACGCTCAGGTTGGCACGGCTGGCCATCTGCAGCTGAATTTCGTCCATCACCATGCGCTCCAGCACCTGCCGGGCCAGCTGGCTGCGGGGCGGCAGTTGGCCGCCTTGAGCGGCCGCCTGCTGCTCGATTTCCGCGATGCGTTCGTTCAACTCGCTGCGCATGATGACACCATCGTTGACCACGGCCACGACGCTATCCAGCGGCTGACGCTGTGTGGACTCGAAGCTCTGGGCCTGAACGGTCAAGGGTACCAGGGCAGCGCCAGCGCCCAGGCAAAGCGTCATCATGGTGCCCGCTGAAAGCTGTCTTGCCCGCTGGGTGAGCTTGCGGGTCCGCAGGGTCTTTCTGATCGTCATAAAAAGTCTCTTTCAGTCGCCATTCAAGGTGATCGTTAAAGGGGTGTGGGGCGGTAGCCTGGGATCGCCTGTTCAAAGTAGCTGTCGGCTTCCTGGCCAACACCGCCAAGACCACGGAAGACAAAGCGCAGGAACAGGCCACGGTCGCTAAAGTCGTCTTCCACTCTGGCGGTATCGTTGTCGTCTATCCACTCCCGCCAGACAAGCTGTACGCCGTAGCAGCAGTCGTTCCACTGCAAGCCCGCCAACTGCTCCAGAGGACGATCGTTGGTTTGATCGTGCAGGTAGCGGCCAATCAAATCAATCCTTGGGCTGGCTTTCCAGGCCAGCGACAGGTCCCACTCTTCACGACTGTAGTCGCGGAAGCCGTCGTCACCGGGCACCACGGAAGGATCGAACCCTTCGATCTCCCAGCGGTAGCCAAGGTTCACTACGTGGCCATCAGGATGACGATAACGCAGGTCGACGCTGGAGCGTTCGGTCTGCTCACGCTCGTCGTCATAGAGCCATTCATAGCCCGTACTCCAACGGTCATTGATCTGCCACTCCAGCCGTGTCACCAGCGGCGAGCGATCCCGCGTGGCCTGATAGCGGCTCAGCGGATTGGCGTCGGGGGCATCTTCCGGACGCGGCGGCAGCGTGCTCGGGTCACCGTCACTGTCGATGCGCCGCTCGGCAAAGTAGAGGCTCTGGCCAACGCCCAGCGTCAAGCGATCACGCCCGGCGCTGTCTTCGATCAACCGAGACTGCACGCCCAACGAGACGCGATTCAGATCACCGACCCGGTCAGCCCCCGAGAAGCGGTGCGGGGACCAGAGCTGATCCCAGGAGAATGCCCGTTCACGGCTATCGAAGTCCGGCAGTTGGGTCTGGTTGGTACGCGGCACGTAGGCGTAGTTGATACGGGGCTCGAGAGTCTGGCGATAGTCACGCCCGCCCAGCTCAAGCTCACGCTCGAAGACCAGCCCACCGTCGATGGAGGTGATGGCGACGCTACGCGAGGGCGACGTATCGCGGTCCGTGATACGGTCGCCGTAATCCAGTTCGTAGGCGGTATGCCACAGCTCGCTGCGCGGTTCGATATAGCCCCAGGGCTGCTCATAGCGCCAGCCCACGCTGGGGGTCAGGTGCAGGCGGGTACCAATGGCGGCTTCCCGCTCGGGGACCTGACGTTCGTCCACGTCACGCCAGAAATAGGTCGCGTTGGAGCGCCATTGGGTATAAAACCCGCTGCCCAGCTGCCAATCCGAGTTGGCGGTCAGGCTGGGCAGACGATAGAAGGGACGATCCGTATCGCTGAGCGGGTCTTCCAGGCGCTGAAACCCCTGGGCCCTGGCGTCCAGCTGCCAGCGCTCGCCGCGGTAGTCCACCTGCGCCAGGCGCTCCATGCTGACCCGGTCGCCGCTGCCGAACTCGCCACCAAAGTCGTCGAAATAGCGCCCATCGCTGGCCGCTCCGTAGCGCAGTTGATAGTTACTGCGTGGGGCCAAGGCCCCGGCGTGCTGCGCATCGATGTACCAGCGTTCTTCGCCTTCGAAGCGATTGTCCCCGGTGCTGCTGCCACCATCGCTGCCCAGGAAACCACCCTCCACGATCCCCTGGCTTTGCTCGAACAGGTAGCGATACTCGCCATTGAGCAGCAGCCCACGGTCCGACATCCAGCGCGGTGTTATGGTGGCGTCATGGTTAGGCGCAATGTTCCAGTAGAACGGCTGAGCATAGTCAAAGCCGTCACTGGAGAAGCTCAGCGTGGGCGACAGCAGCCCCGTGTGGCGGCGGTCATCGATGGGAAAACGCAGCCAGGGCCAGTAGAAAATCGGTACGTCCTTGACCTGCAGGCGCGCGTGGCGTGCCGTGCCGAATCCGGTGGCCTGGTTCAACTGGATATCGCTACCCACCAGTTGCCAGCTGTTGGCCCCCGGATCACAGGTAGTGAAGGTGGCATCGCGCAGTCGATACTGCTCTTCTCCGGTTTGCTCCAGTTGACTGGCCTGACCGCGCAGGTGCTGCTCATAGAGCACGTAATGGCTATTGCGCAGCGAGGCGCGATCTTCGTTGAGCATCAGCGTGGCCTGTTCACCACGCACCATGGCCTGACCGTCGCGAATGACCAGATCACCTTCGGCATCGACGCGTTGGCGGTCCGCCGGGAGAAATACCTGATCGGCCTGCAGTTCGGTATTGCCGCGACGCAAGACCACATCGCCGCGCAGCAACGCTTCGCCATCCGCGGCATAATCCGCTTCATCGGTTTCCACCGAGAGCGTTTCCGGGTTCTCTTGCGCGGACAAACGATAGTCGGGCATCACATAGCGCCCACGACACAGCTGTTGACGTGCTTCGTCCTGCCCCCAGGGCTGCCAGTCCAGCGCGTCAGCCGACAGCGGCTGGCCCTGAGCCACCGCTGACAGCGAGGCACCGGCGAGCACACTGCCCAACAGCGTTTGCGCAACCGGAGTGGTGCGCGAGATTCGCTTGCCCATGTTCGTTATCCTTGGCATCCAGAATCGGTATTATACAGCCCGCATCATGCCCGACCAGCAAGGAGCTTGCATGTCCTCTTCCAGGATCGACGCCCTCACCCAGTGGGCAGCGCAGCATCATGGCCTCGCGCCCGCGCATATTCAATTGGCACCGGCGGGCGGCGACGCCAGTTTTCGGCGCTATTTTCGCCTCACGCTCCCCGATGGCAGCACACGCATCGTCATGGACGCGCCGCCCGCCCAAGAGGACTCGGCGCCTTTCGTGGCCATCGGCAAACGCTGGCATGCCGCCGGGCTAGCGGTCCCCTGCATCTATGCCAGCGACCTCGACGAAGGCTTCCTGCTGCTGGAGGATCTGGGCGACACCCCGCTTCAGGACACCTTCACGGACCCTGACAGCACCCGCCAGCGCCACCTTGAAGCGATGGCGCTGATTGCTCAGTTGCAGAATCGTGCCGACCCTGCGGCGCTACCCGCCTACGATGAGGCCCTGCTGGGGCGTGAACTCGATCTGTTCCCCGAATGGTGCCTGGAACGTTGGCTAGGGCTGACCGCCCCCGAGTCGTGGCCCGCTCTGCGTCAGGCGTTGATCCATAGCGCGCTGGCACAGCCCGTGGTCAGCGTACATCGGGACTTCGATGCCATGAACCTCATGTGCCAGGATCAGCAACTGACGATGATCGACTTTCAGGATGCCGTGGCTGGTCCGCTCAGCTACGACCTGATCTCGCTGCTGCGGGGGCGTTACTGCCGTTTCAGCGCCAGCCAGTTTGCCGAGCTGGTATCGCTATTCTACCAGCAGGCTCGCCAGGAGGGGCGACTGCTCCGCACCACCTCGGAAGCGGACTTTCTGGTCCAGTGCCATGCCATGGCAGCCCAACGTTCGCTCAAGGTACTGGGCATTTTTTGTCGGTTGACGCTACGCGACGCCAAGCAGGGCTACCTGGCCCGCCTGCCCCACTTCCTCGATCACCTGGAAGATAGCCTGGCGGCCCTGCCTGAACATCGCACGTTTGCCGAGTGGGCCAGCAGCGTACTGCGCCCCGCCATCATGCAGCGCCTGGCGGAGCAGAGCGCATGAAGGCCATGATCCTGGCCGCAGGCCTTGGCAAGCGCATGCGCCCGCTCACCGACCACTGCCCCAAGCCGCTGCTGCCCGTCGCGGGCAAGCCGCTGATCGTGCATCACATCGAGCGCCTGCGGCAGGCGGGCATTCATGAGTTGGTCATCAATGTCAGCTATCGTGCCGAGCAGATCATGGCCGCGCTGGGCGACGGCAGCGCCCATCAGGTATCCATCCAGTGGAGCCACGAGCCATCTCCGCTAGAAACCGGCGGCGGTATTCGCCAGGCACTGCCGCTGCTGGGCGAGGCGCCTTTTCTGTTGATCAACGGCGATGTGTGGTGCGACTACCTGCCGGACGCTGCCGCGCTGGCCGCCGAGGATCTGGCGCATCTGGTGCTGGTGGACAACCCGGTGCAACACCCTGAGGGCGACTTCGCGCTGCATCAGGGCCGGGTGGCGAGCGCTGGAGCGTCACGCCTGACCTTTGCGGGCATCAGCCTGCTGCGCCCCGCTCTGGTGGCCAGCGAGCCGCCTGGGGCGTTTGCCCTGGCGCCGCTGCTGCGCCGGGCCATGGACGAAGGGCGTGTCTCGGGCGAGCATTTCGCTGGCCACTGGGTAGACGTGGGCACGCCAGAGCGCCTTGCGGTGCTGGAACGCCACCTTGCCTGACGGGTTTGCGATAGAGGACGTGCAGGCGACATGGAGAGAAGCCGTGCGTCTGCGCCTGGAAATGTTATGCTGCGCGACTTACCTTTCGTCGCCAGCATGAGGAGAGCAACGTGAAAGCACGGGTAGCATGGACCGATGGACGCCAGTTCGTGGCGGAGTCTGGAAGCGGACACAGCGTTGTGATCGACGGCCCACCTGACCACGGTGGCCGTAATACCGGGCCTCGCCCCATGGAAATGCTGCTGATGGGCATGGGCAGCTGTACCGCTTTTGATATTCTCAACATTCTCGACAAGGCACGGGCAGAGGTCACCGACTGCGTGGCCGAGCTGGATGCCGAGCGCGCCGATGAAGTTCCCGCCGTCTTCACCAAAATCCACGTCCACTTCGTGGTCACTGGTCGCGGCTTGAAAGAGAAGCAGGTCCAGCGCGCCGTGGAGCTTTCTGCCGAGAAGTACTGCAGCGCGTCGATCATGCTGGTCAAAGGCGGTGTCGACATCACTCACTCCTATGAGATCCGCGAAGCTTGAGCCGTCACAGGTCGGCTGACCACGCGGGTGACGCTGCAGCATCAAAAAAAATGGCGTGGCTGGATGCAAGCCACGCCCTGGGCGGGCATAATACGCCCGCTTGTTTTTCCCTTTACTGCGTAGTGCGGGGTCGCTTACAAGGCGGCTGCGTTAGCACGGTGACAAGTGTTTATCGGTTCCGGCGCTGGCTCGTCGGGGTGTCCTCATCTGCCATAGGGAGGTTCGGAAGTGTCAGATAATCTCCGACTCCACGGGTTCAACAACCTGACCAGCTCTTTGAGCTTCAATATTTACGACATCTGTTACGCCAAAACCGAAGAGCAGCGTGCGGCTTATATCGACTATATCGATGAGCTTTACAACGCCGAACGTTTGACGCAGATCCTGAAAGACGTCACCAACATCATTGGCGCTCATGTACTGAACATCTCGCGTCAGGATTATGAGCCCCATGGCGCGAGTGTGACCATTCTGATTGCCGAGCACGAGCTGGATGAACCGACGCCAGGGCAAACCGAGCCAGGACCTGGCCCACTTCCGGAAACGGTCGTGGCCCACCTGGACAAAAGCCATGTGACGGTACACAGCTACCCCGAGTCGCATCCCGACAACGGCATCAGTACCTTCCGGCTGGATATCGATGTATCCACCTGTGGGCATATCAGCCCATTGAAAGCGTTGAACTACCTGATCCACAGCTTCGACTCCGACATCGTCACCATGGACTACCGCGTGCGCGGTTTCACCCGTGACGTCGATGGCAAGAAGCTGTTCATCGATCACGACATCACCTCGATTCAGGACTATCTGGCAGAAGATACCAAGCAGGCCTACCAGATGATCGACGTGAACGTGTATCAGGAAAACATGTTCCACACCAAGATGCTGCTCAAGGACTTCGAGCTGGACAACTACCTGTTCGGCACGTCGCGCCGCGACATCACCTTCGAAGAAGCCCGCGATATCGAAGGCCGTCTGCGCAAAGAGATGCTGGAAATCTTCTACTCGCGCAACCTCGACTGAGGTTGCTGGCAAAAGATTCCGCTGGCACAACGCAAAGCCGCCCTCTTCCGGGCGGCTTTTTTCATGCTTGTTCAGTGCTCGACATCAGTACTCGACATCAGTACTCGACACCCGGGGTCGCGCTAATAAAACCCGGCGTCGCCTTCAGGGCGCGTCTTGAAGCGCCGGTGCAGCCACAGGTACTGCTCGGGGTGCTTGCGAATGGCCCGCTCGATGAATTCGTTCACCCGGGTGGCATCGGCCACTTCGTCGCCGCTGGGGAAGCCTTCGAAGGCGGGCAGGCATTCGATGGTGTAGGTACGGTTGTCCGGGTTGCGGTGAAACATCAGCGGTACCACCGGCGCTCCGGTCATGCGGGCGATCTTGGCCGTCAGGCGAATGGTGGCCGCCTGCTGACCAAACAGCGGAGCGAAGACGCTGACATCGCGACCGAAATCCTGGTCCGGGGAGTACCATACGATATGCCCCGCCTTGATCCGCCGCACCACGCCACGCAGGTCGTGACGGTCGATGGCCTGGCCAAAAATGCGCGAGCGTGCCCGGGTCATGAAGCGTTCGAACAGCGGGTTGTTATGGGGGCGATAGACCACGTCCGCCGGGAAAAACAGCGAGTGCAGCGCGCCACCCAGATCCAGCGTCGAGAAGTGAATACCGACCACCAGCACGCCCTTGCCCTGAGCTTTGGCATGGGCCAGATGCTCCTGGCCATGATAGGCCACGCGATGACGCAGGCCTTCGGCATCGCGACACCAGCCGGTAGCGGTTTCCACCAGCCCAATACCGTTGGCGATGAAGGTTTCCTTGACCAGCTGGCGCTGCTGATCGGCGCTTTTCTCGGGAAAGCAGAGCGCCAGATTGGTGGCCGTGATGTGCCGCCGACGCTTGGCAAGCCGCCACGCCAGCAGGCCTATCATCTTGCCTACCCAAAGCCTGACTCGCCAAGGCAACCAGGCCGCCACGTACATGGCACCAATGGCCAGCCAGGTCGGCCAGTAGCGGGGGTGCGCAAAAGAGCGCGGATAAGATTTCGACATACAGATAACCGTTTAGACGTTGGCCCCATGGTACTGCCGAGGTGCTCTGGGCAGCACGCCGGTCAGCAGGGTATAGCTGATGGTATCGCAGTAGCGGGCCACTTCGTCCACCGACAGCACGCTGCCCTGGGTAGCGCGCCCCCACAGCACGACCTCGCTACCAATGGCGGCGTCGGACACCTCGGTGACATCCACCGTGAGCATGTCCATGGATACTTTACCGGCGATGGGGCAGCGCTGGCCGTTGACCAGTACCGGCGTGCCATCCACGGCATGGCGATCATAGCCATCCCCATAGCCTGCGGCGACGACGGCAATCTTCGAGGGGCGTGGGGCCTTCCAGCGTCCGCTGTAGCCCACTGGTTCGCCGACGGCCAGCTCACGCAGGGCGATGATTTCCGAGCGCAGCGTCATTACCGGGCGCAGCTGCCGGGTCAGCTCGCTGGCGACTTCCAAGGGGTCGCTGCCATACAGCATGATACCCGGCCGGTTCCAGTCGCCATGGGCCGTTGGCCGGGCCAGGGTGGCAGGTGAGTTGGCCAGGCAAAGCGGTGCCTTCAACGTGGCCGCCAGGGTCTGCAACACGCCCATCTGATGCTCGAAGTAGCTGGCATCCTGGGCATCGGCGTTGGCGAAGTGGCTCATCAGGTGCAGCGCGGTGACCTGTGGGGCACTGTGCAGACGCTGCCATACCGCAGGCGCCTCCTGAGGAGAGAACCCCAGTCGGTGCATGCCGGAATCGACCTTCAACCAGACGGGAATCGGTCGCTGCGGGGAATAGGCCAAAAGCGCCTCTACCTGCCAGCGGCTGTGCACGCTGATCCACAGGCCATGATGGTCGACCAGCGCCAGCTCGTCAGCGCTAAAGATACCTTCCAACAGGATGATGGGGGCCTTGATGCCGCCTTCACGCAGGCTCAACGCCTCTTCGATACAGGCCACCGCAAACGCGGGCACCTCGGCTTCCAGGGCGTTGGCACAGGCCAGCGCACCGTGACCATAGGCATCGGCCTTGATGACGGCGACCGAGCGGCTCTGAGGCGCACAGCGGCAGGCTAATTGGTAATTGTGACGCAGCGCGTCCAGATCGATATGGGCCACTAACGGGCGCATGGCTATCTCACTTATCAGAGCGCTCGTACGACAGCGCGGTGCTGATAATCCGCACGGCTAGCGAACGGATATGGGTTTAGCGGGTGTTACCCGGTTGCCAGACAAACTGGCTATCAAAAACAGCGCACCGAGTGAAATGCTCGGTGCGCGGTAGACGTACGTATCAAACGTGCTGGCGAAGCCAGACGGCTTCGACGAGGCTACGCCTCGAAAATCGAATCCAGAGAAAGGCCCTGTTTTTCCAGCGAGCGTCGTAGCTTCTTTAACGCTTCCACCTGGATCTGACGAACGCGCTCGCGGGTCAGACCGATTTCGGCACCCACTTCTTCCAGCGTGGCGGCTTCATACCCACGCAGGCCAAAGCGACGCACCACCACCTCGCGCTGTTTCTCGCTGAGCTCGTCCAGCCAGTGGTCGACATGCTCACGCACGTCGCCATCCACGAGGCACGCCTCAGGTCCTTGCACGTCATCATCGGTGAGAGTATCGATGAGAGGTTTGTCACTTTCACCGCCCATCGGGTAGTCCACCGAAGACACACGTTCGTTGAGCCCCAACATCTTCTTGACGGTCTCCACCGGCTTGTCGAGATGCTCGGCAATCTCTTCTGCGGTGGCTTCGTGGTCGAGCTTCTGGGTCAACTCACGGGCGGCACGCAGATAGATGTTCAGCTCCTTGACCACATGAATCGGCAGACGAATGGTGCGTGTCTGGTTCATCAAGGCGCGTTCGATGGTTTGCCGAATCCACCAGGTGGCATAAGTGGAAAAGCGAAAGCCGCGCTCAGGGTCGAACTTTTCCACCGCGCGAATCAACCCGAGATTACCTTCTTCGATCAAATCCAGCAGCGTCAAGCCACGGTTCAAATAACGCCGGGCAATCTTGACCACCAACCGCAGGTTGGACTCGATCATCCGTGAGCGCCCCAGGGCATCACCCTTGCGCGCCAGGCGTCCGTAATAGACCTCTTCTTCCGGCGTCAGTAGCGGCGAAAAGCCTATTTCATTGAGGTAGATCTGGGTAGCGTCGAGGCTCTGAGTGGATTGGCGGTCGTCCCGACCCAGCGCTTTCTCGAACTCTGCCTCCTCAGCCGTGGCATCGTCATCGGCCTCGTCCAGCGCTTCCTCAACCTCGTCGAGGTCGATTTCCTGTAGGTCCTTCTCCAGCATACTCATGGTCATACCCCCGTTGTCTCACCTATCCGCCATTCGAAAAAGTCCGGGTGGTCGCACTCCCTGTGCGCGTGCACCTTATTGTTATATGACGCCTTAGTTAGCTGTCCGGGTTACCTTGATCGAGCTAATACGTTACCTTCAGAGCGTGGTGCCTAGCGAGCGGGCAAATAGTCGAGTGGATTCTGTGGCTGGCCATCGCGGCGCACCTCAAAATGCAGCTTGACGCTATCTGCGTCGCTATCGCCCATGGTGGCAATGACCTCACCGGCCTCGACGACATCGTTCTCTTTGACACTTAAACTGTCGTTGTGTGCGTAGGCGCTGAGGTATTGATCGTTGTGCTTCAACAATATCAGGTTACCGTAGCCACGCACACCGCTGCCCGCGTACACCACGATACCGGGGCCTGCCGCTCGCACAGGTTGCCCCTTTTGCCCCGCGATATCAATCCCGGCAGTAATGCTCCCACCCTGACCAAACTCACCGGTAATCTCTCCATCGGTAGGCCAGCGCCAGTCGACATTATCGACAGGCGTGAAGGTACGCGAGGAGCGATCCGGGCGAGCGGCCTGAGCAGGCTGCGCCGCAGGCGTTGGCTCTGGCGTTGCGGCGGGCGCGGGCTCGGGAGCCGGCTCG
>NZ_LFGS01000004.1:338601-352624 GCF_002078135.1 Halomonas sp. BC1
GTATTGGCAGCCACCTGCTGCGCAGCTTCCACGGCGCGAGGCTCCGCCGTCAGGCGCTGGTTACGCTCGATGGCGCTCTCATCGGGCAACAGCCAGTCCAGTTCCTGCTCGTTACTGGCAACGGCCGTGGCCTGAGGCTGTAACCCAGTGGCCACCACACCCCGCGACGCCGTGGCAGGTGCCTGACTGGGGGCCGTGCTGGCACCCGCGCCTTCCCGCAGGGCGATGGTTTGTCCCGGGTGAATTTGATAAGGAGGGCTGATGTTGTTCAGGGCCGCCAACTGGCGATAATCCAGGTTGTGCTGCCAGGCAATGCCATACAGGGTATCGCCTGCCTTGACGGTGTATTGAGGGGTATTTTCAACCACGCGACGTGCTTCACTCAAATCGCGTACCTGTGGCGTACCCTGCTGTTGGTTGGCACAGCCGCTGATCGCCAGCGCCAACACCGACACGATAAAAACCTTACGCATGCAATCCCTACTCCTTTTCAATGCCGTGCGCTCACACTCGATGATTCGACTCCCGCTCAATGGCTCGGGGTCATTGAGCGTGAGGAGTGCGTCACTGCGCGACGATTCAATAGTACGACCAGCAGTGCTCCAAAGACCATCAACGATACGACACCAGCGACCTGCGCGGACTCGCCGGTCAGCACGGCGTAGTCACTGGGTAACAGATAGCGATAGGCCAGCGGAATCATTTGCCCCTCCGAGCCCAGCTGGTAGCGTAACAGCTCACGCCAGGGCCAGAGAACCGGCAACGAACCGACGATAAACCCTAGTAGCAGCTGCAGAGTTGCCCCATGATAGCGCTTCAATAGCCATGACAGTAGCCGTGAGGACAGGGCAAGACCCAGCAGGCAACCCATGCCGAACAGGATGATGATCCCCAGGTCGAAGCTGCGAATCGCGCCCATGATGGTGCCGTAGAGGCCCATGGTGAGCAATAGAAAACTCCCCGACACGCCCGGCAGCAGCATGGCACTGATGGCGATGGCGCCTGCGACCACCACGACCATGGCTTCATTACCGATCATCAACACCAGCGGCATCATGCCCGGCAGCAGTTGAGCCAGCAGCAACCCCAGGGTGAGCGGCAGCAGATAGGCTAATTTCCAGCGCTCGCCCGCCTGCCCGACGACCAGCCCCGAAGCCGCCACCAGCCCGAAAAAGAAGCCCTGCAGCAGCAGTGGATGGGCCTCCATGAGCCAAAGCGCCAAGTGCGCGACGCTGAACAGGCTGATGGCGACACCGGCCAGCAGAGGCATCAGGAAGGCCAGGTTGAGGTGGACATAAAGCCCGCGCAGCCCGCCGCGCCGCCAAGCCCCCAAAGCGCTGGGGCCAAACTGCTTGATGGTGTTGATCAGTTCTTCATAGATACCGGTAATGAACGCAATGGTGCCACCGGACACCCCGGGAACGGCATCGGCGGCTCCCATGCCAGCGCCTTTGAAAAACAGTCCTATCGTTCGACGCTTCAATCCACGACTCCTTGCAACAGGGGAACAAAACGCACGGGTTCGAGCCGGCGCTTTTCAAATGCACAGCCAATGCGCTTGACCTGGGTCAGCCACTGGCTGCCGTCGGACTCTTCCAGCGGCGCAATCAATACGCCTTCTGGCGTCAACTGCTCAAGCAATGCCTGGGGTAGCGTTTGCGCACAGGCAGTGAGCAAAATCACATCGAAAGGGGCGGCTTCCGGCCACCCTTCGCCCCCATCGGCCACGGCCAGCGTCGCCGGGGCATCCAGCCGCCACAGTCGCTCTGCCGCACGCGCGTGCAGCGCGTGGATGCGCTCGACGGAGTAGAGAGTGTCGACCAGGCGCGACAGAATCAGCGTTTGGTAGCCGGAACCCGTTCCGACCTCCAGCACACGCCGGGGCGACGCCTTCAAGACCAGCTCGGTCATGCGCGCTACGGTCAGGGGTTGCGACAGGGTCTGTCCAAAACCAATCGGCAGCGCGGTGTCTTCATAGGCGCGGTGCGCCAGTGCTTCGTCCACGAACAGGTGGCGTGGCTCACGGGCCATGACCTCCAGCACCCGCGTATCCTGTACGCCCTGCTGCTGCAGCCGTTCGATCATGCGATCTCGGGTGCGCTGAGAGGTCATACCACGCCCTCTCAACTCGCCGGGAGATAGATCAGGCAAAGGCATCCAACCAGTCCTGTACATCACGGCGCGCCGGGTGGCGCGTCAGGTCAGTTTGCAGCGGGGTAATCGAGACATAGCCCGCCTCGACCGCCGCAAAATCGGTATCTTCACCATCATCGGCGTTGGCCGCCACCGGGGCAATCCAGTAGCGCGTGCGGCCACGGGGGTCTTGCACCGGCACGGGCTTTTCAGCGGGGCCGCGATACCCTAGCCGAGTGACCTTGACGCCTTTGATGGCTTCCCAAGGCAAATCGGGCACATTGACGTTGAGCAGCGTACGCGGCGGCAGCGACAGTCGATCAGAGGCCCCCACCAGGCTGGCCGCTACGTGCGCGGCCGTAGCGAAGTGCTGGGTGCCGCACAGCGACATGGCGATGGCCGTCATGCCCAGGTTACGGCCCTCCATGGCGGCGGCTACCGTCCCGGAGTAGAGCACGTCATCGCCCAGGTTGCTGCCATGATTGATGCCGGAGATGACCAGCTCTGGCCGTTCGTCCCACAGGCCGTTCACGCCCAGATAGACGCAGTCGGCCGGGGTGCCATCGACGCTATAGAAACCGCTGTCCAGTGCGGTCAGCGACAGCGGCCGAGACAGGGTCAGCGAATTGCTGGCCCCGCTACGATCGCGGTCAGGGGCAACCACGCGCAGGTGCGCATGGGCCGTGAGCGCATCATGCAGCGCCTTCAGGCCGGGGGCGTGAACGCCATCGTCATTGGAAAGCAGCAGTCGCCGCATGTCGGTCTCCTTACACGTACATCAGGCGGTATCGGGGTGGTGGATCAACTCGCCGATCACCGCCGTGGCAAAACTACCTCGCGGCAGGGCAAATGAGAGTAGCACAGCGCCGTCTTCATGGGTGATGCTGGGCGCCACCAGGCAGGCCCTCAGTGCCCGTTGAGCACGCTTGACGCCACTTTTTTCAAGCCCTTCACACAGCGCTGGATGCCGCTGTCGAAGCAGAGTTTCATACTTCGCCGCCGCCCCCTGCGCCAATTCACCAACACCCCACAACACCCCGGTGGGGTGAAGATCCATCGCGGCGGCCCGCTCGATCAGCGCCTCATCCACTGAATCGACGGCAAACACGCTCTGGGTGCCTTCCAGCATCAGCGTGTCGCCTGCCAGCGGGCAGCACCAACTGCCGTCCTGCAAGCGCACGCTGAGCAGTTCGTTGAACAGAAAGCTGCGGGCGGTGGAGAGCATCATGCCCTGACGGTCATCGCGTTTGCGCCAGCCCTTGGCCAGCACCGCCTGGGCTCGCTGCAAGTTGCGGGCACCCGCGCCAAAGCGCTGATGGCCAAAATAGTTGGGGACGCCGTGACGGCACAGTGCTTCCCAACGCGCGGTAAAGTCTTCCCGCTGCACGGCGTCGCCACTGAGCCGCAGTTGAAAATGGTTGGTGCGATGCACGCCGCGCTTCAGCTTGCGCGGGTGGCGCGCCTGCTCCAGCACCTGAATGCCCAGCTCGGCCAGGGCACCTGCCAGCCCTTCAGGCGCTTGGCGCCCCGGCAGATGTACGCTGAGCCACTGCCGCGTGACGGCGACCCGGTCTTTCATTCCTGAGTAGCCGATGTCGCGCTGCCCCACGCTGCATAGTCGGCTGAGCTGTCTGACCACCTCCAGCGTGGTCAGGTTGCGCTTCTCCACCCGCAGCCAGAGATGCTCACCCTGCCCTTCGGGGATGAAGTCGAGCTGCTCGTCGACCCGAAAATCTTCCGGCGCGGTGCGGTAGTGGCCTGGGGCGGGCAGGCCGAAATCGGCCGTCAGGCTGCGCTGCCAATCAGGAAGTTCAAGCATCTGCTGACGCTCGCGGGGTCAGCAGCACCACGGCCTCGGCAGCGATACCTTCACCCCGCCCGGTAAAGCCCAACCGTTCGGTAGTGGTGGCTTTGACGTTCACCTGGCCCAGGGCGATTTCCAGATCCTGGGCAATGACGGTTCGCATGGCCTGGATATGAGGCGCCATTTTAGGGGCCTGTGCCATCAAAGTGGCATCGAGATTGCCCACCTCGTAGCCGGCATGGCGCACCAGCGACATGACGTGACGCAGCAGGCCACGGCTGTCGGCGCCTTTCCAGGCGGGGTCGGTATCCGGGAAATGATGGCCGATATCGCCCAGCGCGCAGGCACCCAGCAGCGCATCGCTGATGGCATGCAGCAGCACATCACCATCGGAGTGCGCCACGAACCCCTGCTCGAAGGGCAGCACGACGCCTCCAATCATGAGATGGTCGCCGGGACCAAAGCGATGCACGTCAAATCCATGGCCAATTCGCATTAGGCGCTCCTGTTGCCGTTATCCGCCATCGACGCGGCGGCTTGTTGAGTGTGTAAGATGGCACCCGCCAGCGCCAGATCGCCGGGGTGGGTCACTTTCAGGTTGTCGCGACGACCGCTGACCAGCCGCGGGGCTTCTCCCAATGCTTCGACGGCAGAGGCTTCGTCGGTGACCAGCGTACCGTGCTCTACAGCCTGCTCCAGGGCGCGCAGCAGCAGCGCGTAACGAAAGCCTTGCGGAGTCAGCGCATGCCACAGCCCGTCGCGGGGTTCGGTGCGCAGGCTGCACTGATCACCTCGGTCACGCTTCATGGTGTCGGCCACCGGCATGGCCAACAGCGCACCGGCCGAGTGGCTCTGGATGGCCGCATGCAGCGCCAGCAAATCCTGCTGGGTGATACAGGGGCGCGCCACGTCATGCACCATGACGATGTCATCCGCACGAGCGGGAATGGCACGCAGTGCGTTGAGCACACTATGCATGCGCTCCTGGCCGCCATCGACCCGCTGCCAGCGCTTGAACGGTACGCTATGCGGGTCGAACCAGCCGTCGTCGCGATCCAGGCAGAGTACCAGATGGGCCTCGGGAAAAGCCTGGGCTAGCCTGGCCAGGGTATGGGCCAGGATCGGCTGCCCATCAAGCGACAAATACTGCTTGGGCCGATCAGCCCCCATGCGCTTGCCCTGCCCTGCGGCGGGCACCACCAGCCAGAGCGTTTCACTCATGGCTCACCGCCTTCGCGCTCACGCGGTGGAATGACTCCCGGCTGGGCGATCAACCCCGCATGAATCCCCAGCAGCTCGTTTTCGATGGCGACACCAGGCACCCAGAAAAATTGCTCGTCGGAACGCACCATGCCCATATCGCTGCGTGCACGCTCTTCGATGGCGGCCAGCCCGGTTTTCAAATCCGTGACCTCGGCCGCCAGTCGGGCGTTACGCTCGCGCAGGGGCTGATTGGCCGCTTCCTGTTCAGCCACACGCTCTTCGACCCGCTGAAGGTCGCGCCAGCCGCCGTTGCCCAGCCACAACTGGTACTGCATCAGGCCAAGCACTGCCAGCAGTATCACCAAGAGCCATCTGTGCATGAGAGTGTTCCTGTATAAAAGCCAGAGCGGCGCGCATTATGCCATCAAGCCGCAGGGTCCTGCGACGCCAGAGGCGACTTATAGGGTAAAGACTGGCTGGCCGCCTGCCGATACGCCTGAACATGCTCGGCTTCCTGCTGGCAAAACTGCCCTACTCCGGCAGCCAACCCGGGGTGAACGATGTAGTGCAGCGAACGCACGCGCTGCGGGGCAAAGCCGCGCACCAGTTTGTGCTCTCCCTGCGTGCCGGGGTCGAACAGCGTCAACCCGGCTTCCAGGCAGTACTCGATACCTTGATAGTAGCAAGCTTCGAAGTGCAGGCAGTCGGCGACCACTTCGCTTCCCCAGTAACGGCCATAGAGGGTCGTGGCATCCTGAAAACAGAGCGCCGCTGCCACCGGGCGGTCTTCCAACTGGGCCTGGATCAGCACCAGCGACTCGCTCATGGTATGACGCAGGCGCTCGAAAAAGGCGCGATTCAAATACGGTGGGCGACCACGCTCATGGTAGGTAATGGTGTAGCAGCGGTAGAAGTGTGCCATGTCTGCGTCACTGATCTCACTGCCCACCAAACGCGTCAGGGTAATCCCCTGCTCGGCCACCAATCGGCGCTCACGTTTGATCGTCTTGCGGCGCTTGGAGGCCAGCGAGGCCAGAAAGCCTTCGAAATCCCCAAACCCCTGGTCACGCCACTGAAACTGTACGCCTTCACGAGTGATAAGTTGCGGCCACTGGCGTTGCCAGGCACCCACCTCCTGCTCATGGGCAAACAGCAGATGCCAGCTGGAGAGCTCCCGGGCTTCACACAGCTGCTCGATGCCCTGGGCCAGACAGGCGTATACCTCAGCAGCAGGTGCCTCCACGGCGATCAGAGTGCGTGGCCCAGGCACGGGGGTAAACGGCACCGCACTCAGCGCCTTGGGGTAATACTGCCCTCCCGCCCGTTCCAGCGCGTCGGCCCAGCCCCAGTCGAACACGTACTCACCGTAGGAGTGGTATTTGCGATACAGCGGCAGCGCCCCGACGAGCTGCTGCCCTTGCCAGACGCACAGATGACTTGGCTGCCACCCCGTGGCAGCACTGACCGAGCCACTTTGCTCCAGCGCCTGGAGAAACGCATGACGCATGAACGGCTGACCCGGCGCAGCCAATGCATCCCACTGGCTTGCCGAAACGGCCTCGATGGCAGGTAGAATGGTCAACGACAGAGAAGGCATGACAACTCCCAGGGCACGGGCAGACGCCGTGGATGGCTTACTTTACCATTAACGATGTGAACAATTGTCAATGTCTGGCGGCGATGGTTCCACCTGCAACAACCTGCCAGTATGGTCAATGTCGAACGATTCCAAGGAGTGGCCATGAAGCGTGATCTCACGTCCCTATTGACCGCGCAGCGGGAAACCGCCGCCACCGCGCCCTACCCGACCCTCGCCATTCGGCGCGAGCGGCTGGCACGCTTGGCACTCATGACACGGCGCCATCAACGGGCGATCATCCAAGCGATTCAGGCGGATTTTGGTCAGCGCAGTGAAGTGGAAATTCGCCTGGCCGAGATCAGCTCGGTGCTGCATGCCATTCGCCACGCCCGCTTGCATTTGTGGCACTGGATGCGCCCGCAAGTCGCCACCATGCCTTGGCGGCTGTGGCCAGCGCGCGCGCGCATCTCGCCCCAGCCGCTGGGGGTGGTGGGCGTCATGTCTGCCTGGAACTACCCCTGGTGCCTGGCGCTAATGCCCATCGTGGACGCGCTGGCCGCGGGTAATACCGTGCTCCTCAAGCCCAGCGAGCAGGCGCCGCATACCAGCGCGCTGCTGGCCCAGCTGGTGCCGCAATACTTTACCGATGACGAGTTCGTGGTGATCGAGGGAGGCGAGGACGTTGCCGCCGCCTTCAGCGCACTGCCGTTCGACCACCTGGTCTTTACCGGCTCGAGCCGCGTGGGCCGTCTGGTCGCAGCCGCCGCTGCGACCAACTTGACCCCGGTGACGCTGGAGCTGGGCGGCAAGTCGCCTGCGCTGGTTGCCAGCGATGCGGAGATGGGGAGCGCCGCCGAAGCCATCGTGTTCGGCAAAGGATTCAACAACGGCCAAACCTGCCTGGCTCCCGATTATGTTCTTGTGGAAGCCAGCCGCCTGGAAGCGCTGATCAAGGCACTGGAGCAGGCCATACGCCAGCAGCGCCCCAATGCCAGGGAAGCCACCGGCCATGTCAGTGAACACTTCGCCACACGCAGTGAGCGCCTGATCGAGCAAGCGCGTGATCAAGGTTGCCGCGTGATCGATCACGGCTCGCATGCTCCGGCGCTGGTGATCGACCCCCATCAGGGGCTTGCTCTCATGCAAGAGGAGATCTTTGGCCGTGCCTTGCCGATCATCAGCGTACAGCATCAGGAGGACGCGCTGCGCTTCATCAACGCTCGCCCAGCGCCGCTGGTGCTGTATGCCTTTACCCATGACAAGGCGCTGCAGCAGCGGCTGCTTGAGGGCACTCGCTCGGGCGCGCTGGTGTTCAACGAAACATTGCTGCACCACGCCGTGCCTTCGCTTCCCTTCGGGGGGGTAGGTGAAAGCGGCATGGGGGCTTATCATGGCCGCCACGGCTTCGAGCGTTTCAGCCATATGCGGGGAGTGTTTTATCAAGCCAAACGCGCCAACAGCCGCTGGCTGCGACCTCCTTATCGCCGCTGGCTGCTGAAATTGCTCAGGCTCGGTTAAAGATTACAGGCCAACGCCCGATATTTATCTAATATACTTTGATTGGATACGCTCACACACTCAGGGATAGGTTGCGAAGCGGCGCAAGGGTATTACTATGCTCGTCCACTACCTGCCGATGAGCTCTATCACTGGTACACCCAGTGGACGCCTCGTTTACCCTCAATGCCTGCCACGGAGTCAGTCAATGGCGCATGATCTGCTAGACCGCCTCAGAGAACGCTTGGAAGAGTTGAACCGCTCGGAGCGCAAGGTGGCAAACGTGATTCTCGAGGATCCGGCAGCCGCCACCAGCCTGAGCATTGCCAGCCTCGCTCAGGCGGCCAGCGTCAGCGAACCTACCGTGAACCGTTTTTGCCGCAACTTCGGCGCCAAGGGCTATCCCGATTTCAAGATCAAGCTGGCGCAGAGCCTGGCCGGCGGAACGCCTTACGTGACCCGTGCCGTCGAGCCCGGCGATACGGCCACTCAGTACACGCACAAGATTTTTGGAGCCACCATTGCCGCGCTGGACGAAGCTCAGCGCGAGGTGGACATGGCCGCGGTCGAACGCATGGTGGATTACCTGACCCAGGCCAAGCAGATTCACTTTTTTGGCCTGGGTGCCTCCGGTGCCGTGGCCCAGGATGCGCAACACAAGTTCTTCCGCTTCAACTTGCCGGTCATGGCATATGTGGATGTGCTGATGCAACGCATGGTGGCTGCCGCCTGCCATACGGGCGATGTGGTGGTGATCATTTCCTACACGGGCCGCACGCGGGAACTGGTCGATATTGCCAAGGTAGCCCGCGAAGCAGGCGCCGTGGTGCTGGGGATTACCGCCCCCGACTCTCCGCTCTCACGGGAGTGCACCGCGACCCTGGAAGTCGCCACCCCCGAAGATACCGACCACTACATGCCCATGACCTCGCGCATGATTCAGCTCACCTTGATCGATGCGCTGGCCACGGGGGTCACCCTCAGGCGCGGCGAAGACTTCTTGCCGCACCTGAAGAAGATCAAGGACAGCCTGCGCGATACCCGTTTTCCAGCCGAAAAACCAGCCAAGTAACGCGGCGACTACGCATCCACCGCCGTGGTCACGGTAATCTCGACTTTCAACTCATCGGCAGGCATCGGTGCACACACGCAGGTGCGTGCCGGTGCATGGCCTTCCGGTACCCAGGCATCCCAAACCTCGTTCATGGCCGCAAAATCGCTGCCCTCCTTGAGGTAGATCGTCGCGTTGAGCAACTGCTCGCGGCTGGAGCCGATCTCCTTCAACAGCGCATCCACCCGCGCCAGCATGCTCTCGGTCTGCTCCTTGATATCGCCATGGCGCGCCTCGGGGCCCGCCACCTGGCCGCACAGATACGCCACGCCGCCATGGATCACGGCACGGCTCATGCGGGTTTTTATATCATGACGCTGAATACTCATGGCTCAATCTCCTGTATCGATTAAAAAAAGCAGTGTAAACCGCCAGCAAGCCGCTGCCTATGCCATATCGAACTGACCGGTCATATCGAACTGCCCGTTTCAGGTAGGTACCGGGCGGTGCTCGAAGACGCGGCGCAACACAAAGCTGGTATGCGCCCCCGTGACCCCTTCGATCCGATTGATGACATGCAGCAGCAGATGCTGGTAGTCATCCATGTCCTTGACCAGAATCTTGAGCTGAAAGTCGGCGGCTTGACCCGTGATGATCAAGCACTCCACCACGTTGGGGATATCACGCACGTGGCGCTCGAAGTTATCGAAGCGCTCGGGGGTGTGTTGATCCATGGAAATATGCAGCAGCGCCATCAGTTGATAGCCCAGCGGCCGAGCGTCTACCACGGCCCGATACTGGGTAATCAGCCCATGGGTTTCCAGCGCTCGAACCCGGCGCAGGCAGGGGGATGGCGAAAGGCCTATGCGTTCGGCCAGCTCCTGGTTACTGATGCGCCCTTCCTGCTGGAGAATAGCCAGGATACGACGATCATAACGATCCAGCGTCAGGGGAGTTACCGACATACTCGACAGCCTCTACTAATGAAATACATAAAACCGCCATATTCTGCCACTTTTTTTGCCTACTGACCTATTTTCGCAATAACCTTTCGCGGCGTTATGGTTACACTAGCATGGCTGCCAAAAGCAGCTGCTCCCAGGGCCTCTTACCCGGAGGCCTGGCACGCGGCTCACGCCACAAGCGGCCGCCTCAAACAACCTCATGCTTTCAGGAAACTCACCATGTCTGCCTTCGATCATCGCAAGTATCGCCCTGCCCCGCGGGTACCCGCGTTCAATCGCCAGTGGCCCGACCGGGAACTGACCCACGCCCCCATCTGGGTGAGCGAAGACCTACGCGATGGCAACCAGGCGCTACTGGAGCCGATGACCGTCGAGCAGAAGCAGCGCTTTTGGCACCAGATCATCAAGGTCGGTATCAAGGAAGTGATGGTCGGCTTTCCCTCCGCCAGCCAGCCGGATTACGACTTCGTGCGCTGGCTGATCGAAGAGGATCAGATTCCCGATGACGTCACCATTGCCGTGCTGGTGCAGTGCCGAGAGCATTTGATCGAGAAAACCTTTGCCTCGCTGGTGGGCGTCAAGCGCGCCATCATCCACCTGTACAACTCCACGTCGACCATTCAGCGCGAACGGGTCTTCGAGATGGATCGCGAGGGTATTACCGACATCGCCGTTCAGGGCGCCACCTGGGTCAAGACTCATGCCGCGCAGTACCCCGACGTCGATTGGCGCTTCCAGTACTCCCCTGAAAGCTTCTCCAGCACGGAGATCGATTTTTCACTGGCCATCTGCGAAGCGGTCATGGATGTGTGGCAGCCCACGCCGGACAACCCGTGCATTCTCAACTTGCCCACCACCGTAGAAGTGGCAGGCCCGCACCATCACGCCGACCAGATCGAGTACTTCTGCCAGCATATCAGCCGTCGGGATAGCGTGATCATTTCGGTACACACCCATAACGACCGGGGAGGCGCAGTGGCCTCTGCCGAGCTGGCCCTGCTGGCCGGTGCCGATCGCGTCGAGGGCACGCTGCTGGGCAACGGCGAGCGTACCGGCAACATGGACATCGTGACGCTGGCCATGAACCTTTACAGCCAAGGCATCGACCCGGCGCTGGATCTCTCCAACCCCGACGAGATCATCCAGGTCGTGCATGAGTGCACCGGCATTGCCATTCACCCCCGCCACCCCTGGGTGGGCGAGATGGTCTACACCGCGTTTTCCGGCAGCCACCAGGATGCCATTCGTAAATCGCTCAAGCATCAGAAGCCCGATGAACCGTGGCAAGTGGCCTATCTGCCCATCGACCCCCATGACATCGGCCGCGACTACCAGGCAGTGATCCGGGTCAACAGCCAGTCAGGCAAAGGCGGCATGGCCTTTTTGCTGGAGCGGGACTACGGCATTCACCTGCCCCGCTGGATGATGCTGGCACTGGCCCCCCACGTGCAGAAAGAGAGCGAGCGGCGCAACAGCGAACTCTCCAGCGCCATGGTCCGCCAGGTGATGTTCGATCAGTTTGCCCTGGATGCCCCGCTCTCCCTGGCGGATTACCGGCTCTCCAAAGGCCACCAGGAAGGCATCGACATCACCCTGCGGCACGGTACTGAAACGCTGCGCCTTTCCGGCACGGGTAACGGGGCCATGTCATCGTTCACCGACGCCTGGAAACAGCATACCGGCAGCCACGTGGCCATTCTGGACTACAGCGAGCACTCACTGGGGGGCAGCAGCGAGGCCAATGCCATTGCCTTCGTGCAGCTGAATATCGACGGCCAACGGGTATGTGCCGTGGCAGAAGATAGCGACACCGTGAGTGCCTCGCTCAAGGCCGTGCTGTCAGGCATCAACATGGCCAACATGGCGGCATCCAGCGAGGCCCCCGTCGAGCACTCCTCCATGGCCACCGCTTGATCTTCGCCAGTTGAGACATGACGGCTGAGATATGAAGATTGAGGCATGAAAGTGAGCAAGGCCCGCCCTCAGGGCCTTGCCGAACATGCTACACTTTCTGGCCTTGATTCTGCTTTCCACACGAGGCCACCATGGACGCTGGCATGGCCAGTCTCTTTCTGATTGCCTTGGGAGGCGCGCTTGGCGGCATGGGCCGCTTTGCCGTGTCCAATGCCGCCGCGAAACGGCTAGGCAAAGCCTTCCCCTGGGGCACGCTCATGGTCAATGCCAGCGGCGCGCTCGTGGCGGGCTGGCTGCTGGCACGTTATGGCTTGCAGCATCACGACCCCATCTGGATATTCGCCATCATCGGCCTGCTGGGCGGCTATACCACCGTCTCCTCCTTCAGCCTGCAAACCCTGGAGCTTTACCAGTCGGGGCAAGCCGCTCGGGCGGCACTCAATGTTGCCAGCACGCTAGGCCTGGGGCTTTTGATGGCTACCCTGGGCTGGTGGCTGGGCGGGGGGTTGTCATGAACGCCTATCTGGCCGTTGGGCTCGGCAGCGCCGTGGGCAGCCTGCTGCGTTATGGGGTGTCACTGGCCTCAATGGCAGCGCTTGGCAGCTACTTCCCTTGGGGCACGCTACTGGTCAATATCGTGGGCTCGCTGCTGATCGGCTGGCTGGCAGCCACCGCCTCGCGCTTTCCTCACCGCGCGCTGGCACGCCACCAACCTCTGCTGGTGGCAGGCTTTTGTGGCGGCTTCACCACCTTTTCACTGTTCAGCCTGGAAACGCTCTACCTCGCCCAACAGCCCCAGTGGTGGTTGGCACCGCTCTACGTGCTGGTCAGCGTCCCGCTATGGCTGCTGGCCGCCTGGGCCGGAGAGCGCTGGGCACTTGCCTCATCGCCTGCTGCCGAATGAAAGATATCCTGGAACGACAGCAGTGCTGGCTGTATCTGTTTGGCATTGGCTTGGGCATAAGCGCAGGACTATGGGCTCCCGAACGCATGGCCGTGCTGGAGCCATTGCTTTGGCCGTTACTGGGTGCGCTGCTCTACACCACCTTTACCCAAATTCCCCTGCTCGCTATTCGCCAAGGCCTTCAGGACAAACGTTTCATTGCAGCACTGCTGGTGGGCAACTTCATCGTAATTCCTGCCGCCGTAGGCTTGGCAGCTTTATGGCTGCCCCTGCCGCCCGCTCTATTGGCTGGCGTACTGCTAGTGCTGTTGGTGCCTTGCACCGACTGGTTCATCACCTTTACTCATCTGGGCAAAGGCGATACGGGCCGCGCCATTGCCGCCACGCCGCTACTGCTCCTGATACAAATGATCGCCCTCCCCGTCTATTTATGGTGGCTATTGGGCATAGAGTGGCTGAACATCGCTCTATCCACAGCACTGATCAGCGCCTTTGTGGGGCTGATCGCCACCCCTCTGTTGCTTGCCTGGCTGACGGAGCGTCTGGCAGAGCACTCGGCAAAGGCTCAACGCATCACGCAAGCCATGGGATACTGCCCAGTACCACTGCTGGCGGTCGTCGTGTTCATCATCGCGGCGTCGCAAGTGGCCAGCGTGGTGGCGCTGGCCCACTGGTTGCTGCCATTAGGGCTTCTGTTTAGCGGCTATCTCCTGCTGGCGGGGCTCTTGGGCCGAGCGTTAGGACGACTTTTCTCACTCCCGACCCGCAGCGCACGCACCCTGGCCTTCAGCTTTGGCACACGCAACTCCTTTGTGATGCTGCCAATCGCCCTCACTCTGCCCAACGGCTGGCAAGCTGCCGTGGTCGTGATCGTCTTTCAATCCCTCGTCGAGCTGTTCGGCATGGTGGGCTACCTTCGCTGGGTGCCAGGCAAGCTACTGCCTGAGCCATTAACGAAAAACGCCAGTCTCGA
>NZ_LFGS01000004.1:354206-359520 GCF_002078135.1 Halomonas sp. BC1
AAGACTGGCGTGCATGGCACTCCTGACGGCAGACGGTAGGTCAGCGCAGAATTAGTACCGGAATTCGGCTATTGCGCAGCATGGTCGTGGTTGTGCTGCCGACCAACAAATGACGAATCCGCGAGTGCCCGTAAGCGCCCATGACCAGCAGGTCGATGGCGTTTTCTTGCTCATACGCCTGTAAAACGTCATCCACTTCCCCGGCACGAATTTCTCCCTGCACATGATGTCCCGCATCGCGTAAGGTGCCAAGCGCCCATGCCAGCTCGCTGCGATGCTCCACCGTGTCTGACCCGACAATCAGCACATGGCAGGTGACCCCCGCGAACAGCGGGGAGCGGGCCAACATCTCGATACCCTTTTTGGCCGTTTTGCTGCCATCGAAGGCCATCAATACCTGCTCTGGACGCTTGAAGGCTCTGGGCACCATCAAAATCGGACGGTGCATTTCACGCACCATACGCTCCAGGTGGGCGCCCAGATGCCCGCTTGCCTGATGATCGGTTTCACCACGCTTGCCCACTACCAGCAAGCGCATCTCTTTCTCCAACGCCACCAGCGTTTCCACCAGCGTGCCATTCAGTTGGCGGAGAGTGGGCGCACTCACACCGCCTTCTACCGCTCTGGCACTGGCAGCTTCGAGCATCAGCTTGCCTTGCTCTCGGTTTACCCTGGCACGCTGCTCATCCAGCGCCGAAAGCTCTTCCATCAACTTTTCGCGGGCACCAAAACGCAGGCTGCCGGACAAATCCTGCGCTTCGGGTGCGCCTGCGTGGTTATCCACGATGTGCACAAGCGTCAAAGGTGCTTCCAGGGCCAGGCTGGCCCAGGCGGCGTAGTCACAAACGCCTTCGGCAAATTGGGAGCCGTCAATGGCGGCGATTACCTGTTCAGTCATGTTGTTCTCCTTACCGTGCTCAGTGGCCGCCCATCAGCTTTTCAACCGCTTCCGGGTCGTTATGCACCGCGTAGCGGTCTACCACGGTGGCGCTAGCTTCGTTCAGGCCTACCAGCTCGACCTCGGTGCCTTCACGGCGGAATTTGATCACCACGCGATCGAGGGCCTGCACGGCGGTCACATCCCAGAAGTGCGCTTTCGATAGATCAATGGTGACTTTGTCGATGCTCTCTTTGAAGTCGAACGCAGCCATAAAACGCTCGGATGAAGCAAAAAACACCTGCCCCACCACCTGATACTCGCGCTGTTTGCCGGCCTCTACCTCTTTCGAACCAACGTACATGATCTTGCCGACTTTGTTGGCAAAAAACAGCGCCGCCAGCAGTACGCCCACGAAAACCCCGATCGCCAGATTGTGGGTACCGACCGTGACGGCCACCGTTGCCAGCATGACGATATTGGTGCTCAACGGGTGCTTCTTCAGGTCGCGAATGGACTCCCAGCTAAAGGTGCCAATCGAGACCATGATCATCACTGCTACCAGCGCCGCCATGGGAATTTGCGACACCCAGTCTGCTAGGAATACCACCATCAGCAGCAGCACCACACCCGCAATCAGGGATGATAAGCGCGTCCGGCCGCCTGATTTGATGTTGATCACCGATTGCCCGATCATCGCGCAACCAGCCATACCGCCCATTAAACCAGCGCCAATATTGGCAATACCCTGACCTTTACACTCGCGATTTTTATCGCTGGGCGTGTCGGTGAGGTCATCCACAATGGTGGCAGTCATCATCGACTCAAGCAGACCTACAACGGTAAGCATGATGGCGGTAGGGAAGATAATCATCAGCGTTTCAAGATTTAACGGCACACTCGGCCATAAGAAAACAGGCAGCGTATCCGGCAGCTCTCCCATATCGCCGACGCTGCGAATATCCATGCCGCTGATCATATACACGGCGGTCAGCACCACGATGCACACCAGGGGGGAAGGAATCGACTTGCCAATCACCGGCAAATAAGGGAACAAGTAGATAATCCCCAGGCCGGCCAGCGTCATGGCATACACGTGCCACGTCACATTGGTGAGCTCCGGCAGTTGCGCCATGAAAATCAGGATCGCCAGCGCATTCACAAACCCGGTGACCACCGAGCGAGAAACGAAGCGCATCAGTTCCGCCAGCCGCAGGTAACCCGCGATAATTTGCAGCACGCCGGTCAGCAGCGTGGCGGCCAGCAGATACTCCAAACCATGCTCACGCACTAGCGTTACCATCAGCAGCGCCATCGCCCCTGTGGCCCCAGAGATCATACCTGGGCGGCCACCGGTAAAGGCGATAATCACCGCGATACAGAACGAGGCGTAAAGCCCCACTTTTGGATCCACGCCCGCGATAATTGAAAAGGCGATCGCTTCAGGAATTAGCGCCAGCGCGACGACAATACCTGAGAGCGTGTCGCCCTTGATGTTAGAGAACCACTCATGCTTGCTGAAAAGTGCCATTCAGGGAGTCCAATGGTTAGGGGGTTAAAGACATTGCGCGCCGCAGCCGCACACAAAGGCAGCACAAGAGCGCACGTTAGTAATAGATTGTCGGATGAATGCTACCAACCGAAGGCGCTAACGCGCCGATAGCCAAATAGCGGAACGGGGTGCCATAGCGCTGATATAACGCGCAGAGCGTTATGGCGCTGATAAGGAGGGGAACCCTAGGGCGGAGTCATCAGCCCTGGGGTGGGCAGAGCAATCGCTGCCATTGCATTGTTCATTACAAATAAACCTTGCTGTTCTATTATCGTTTTTCAGACGAAGGGATGGCCGCTAAGTGTCTTGATCCTAAGTACCTTGATACTAAGTGCCTTGGTCGTCGTGAGCGCCGCATTCTATCAGCAAACAGGGAGCTTCGCACCCATCTCCCTGGACGTTTAGACGATGCCCCGCCCCCTAAGTATCGCTTACCATGGCACTCAAATAGCGGGCCCATCGCCTGCTCTCCATCACTTTTCAACCACGTCACGAGAGGATCCGCACATGAGCCAGACAGTAGCAGTGATCAAAGGCGACGGCATCGGCCCCGAAATCATGGACGCCACCCTGAAGGTGCTGGAGGCCCTCGAGTGCGGGCTGGCCTATGAGTTTATCGATGCAGGACTGGTCGCGCTCGAGAAGCACGGCACGCTGGTGCCTCAAGCATCGCTGGATGCCATCGAGAAACACGGTGTTGCTCTGAAAGGGCCGCTGACAACGCCGATTGGCAAGGGCTTCTCCTCCATCAACGTTCAGTTGCGCCGTCATTTTGACCTTTATGCCAACGTTCGCCCGGCCATCAGTTTTCCCGGCACTCGCTCACGCTACGATGGCATCGACATGATCACCGTGCGGGAAAATACCGAAGGTGCCTACCTCTCCGATGGCCAGGAAATGGTGGACGACGGCAATACCGGGCTTTCCGTGATCAAGGTGACCCGCCAGGGCTCCGAGCGCATCGTGCGTTACGCTTTCGAGCTGGCCAAGCAGAACGGGCGTAAAAAGGTGACGGCTGTCCACAAGGCCAACATTATCAAGACCAGCTCCGGCCTGTTTCTGGACGTAGCCCGGGAAGTCGCCAGTGAGTATCCGGAGATCGAATTTCAGGAAATGATCGTGGATAACGCCTGCATGCAGCTGGTCATGAACCCGCATCAGTTCGATGTAGTGGTGACCACCAACCTGTTCGGCGACATTCTCTCGGACCTGTGCGCCGGGCTGGTGGGCGGTCTTGGCCTTGCCCCGGGCGCCAACATCGGTGAAAAGGCCGCTATCTTCGAAGCCGTACACGGCTCAGCTCCCGACATTGCGGGCAAGAATATGGCCAACCCCTGTGCGCTGCTGCTGGCAGCAGCACAAATGCTGGACCACCTGGGCATGCAGCAAAAAGGAGACGCCATTCGCAACGGCATCCGTGCGGTACTCGAAACCCGCCGAGACATGATCACCCCCGACATGGGCGGCACTGGCACGACGTCGACCTTTGCTCAAGCCCTGGTGGAGCAGGTCAATCGTTGATAATCATTAAAATAGATACCACATATTACTAATGTGACATTTTGTGCCATAAAGATACAAAACAGTGTTTTTTATAAGCAACTGGTCTATTCTAGGAGCGTTTATAACAACGCTCCCGGAATTTTACGGCCATGCTTACCTCCCTGAAGTCTGACCAGCTGCGCAGTGCGCTGTCACAACACACCGTTTGCATCTACTTTACTCCTGGGGGCGTGATTCAAGATGCCAGCCACTTGTTTCTGAGTACGGTGGGCTATTCACTGGCACAGACAAAGGGGCAGCACCACCGGATGTTCTGCTTTCCCGAAGATGCCAACAGCCCGGAGTACAAAGCTTTCTGGCAAGCGCTGGCCTCGGGGGAAAGCCAGCAAGGGCGCTTTCGACGGTTAAACGCGCAAGGAGAGGAAGTCTGGCTGGAAGCCACTTACCTGCCGATCAAGAACCGCCGTGGCAAGGTGGTGCAGGTGTTCAAGGTGGCCAGCGACGTGACCGAGAAACACCAGAGGGCGGCACGGGAGCGGGCCATTCTGGCAGCGCTCGACAGCTCCATGGCGGTCATCGAGTTCACCCCTGATGGCTACATTCTGGAAGCCAACCACAATTTCGAGCAGGCCATGGGCTACTCACTGAGCCGCATTCGCGGTGAACACCATCGCCTGTTTTGTGAGCCCCAGTTTTATCAACAGCACCCCCACTTCTGGCAAGAGCTGGCCCGCGGCGAGTTCAAGCAGGGCAAGTTCGTCCGGCTCAATGCCCAGGGGCAGGTAGTCTGGCTGGAGGCGACCTACAACCCCATCTTCGATGCCGAAGGGCGCGTGGTCAAAGTGGTCAAGTTCGCCACCGACATCACGGCGGAAATGACTGCCACAGAGGCCGCGAGGGCGACCGTCGGCAGCGCCAGAACGTCATCCAGCCAAACCGAGCGCATTGCTCAAGAGGGGCTTTCACATCTGCAGAAGGTGCTTGCCGACTCGCAGCAGGCCGCCTCGACGCTGGTCGAAGCACAGCAACTGATCAACGCCCTCAACCAGCAGGCTGCCCAGATCAATAGCATCACCAGCTCCATCGCTCGGATTGCCAGCCAGACCAACTTGTTGTCGCTAAATGCCGCCGTGGAGGCCGCACGTGCCGGTGAACAGGGGCGAGGTTTTGCGGTAGTGGCCAACGAGGTGCGCCAACTGGCCAAGGGCTCCAGCGATGCAGTCAGTGAAATCACTCGGGTGCTCAAGGAGAACAACGCCCTGGTGAGCAAGACGACGCAGGCCATGCAGCAGGTGGTGGAACAGGGCCAGAATAGCCAGAACAGCGTGAAGGAGATCGAGGCGATCGTTAACGAGATATTGCAGGGAGCGCAAAGCGTATCT
>NZ_LFGS01000004.1:360372-363551 GCF_002078135.1 Halomonas sp. BC1
ACGTAGTGACATGGTGGCTCCTCAAGTAAGGGTATCCGGTTTTCATACCTTATATGACTTTACCGCCCTTCACTATAGAACTTTTTGAGCTAAGCAGGTAAACGGCGTTCATGATGGAAACACACAAATGCCCGCGGTTGCCACGGCACCAGCTTCTCCATCCTGGCAAGAAACCGCTCGCGGCGGGTGACCTTCTTCTTGTTCTGGTGCTCAGCCTGGGCGAATGAGATCTGTTTCATCGGAGTGGCTCTGTCAGCGGGTGTTGGACGACAGGTCAGATTTTACCTCGTCGGTGGCCATGAGGCAGCTCCGACGGGATTTATGCAGCGTTTCCCTAAGCCTCGTGACTGCTCTCCGCCCTATCGGACGGAGCTTCCCACTTCTCAGGCAGCAACCGGCGACATGCCGGATTTACGCGAGCCTCGATGGGCAGAGACGGACAGCCCTTCCGCCTTCAACTTCAAAATTCCTTGATGCTTGATGTTCAGCGCCGCGTTGATGTCGCGATCGTGGTGAGACCCGCAAGAGGTACACGTCCACTCTCGGACGCTCAGCGTCATCCCACCCAGTCTGTGCTGGCAGACATGGCACGTCTTGGAGCTGGCAAACCACGGGTCGATCTTGACCAGATGTTTGCCTTGCTCTTTGGCCTTGTATTCCAGCTTGGTGATCAAGGCATGCCAGGACGCATCGCCGATGTGTTTGGCGAGCTTGGCATTCTTCATCATGTTTTTGACTTTCAGCGTCTCGACGATCACCGCTTGGTTGTCGTCAACGATCTGTCGGGACAGTTTGTGCTGGAAGTCGTTGCGGGCATTGGCTACCCGCTCGTGAGCCTTAGCGACGAGCAAGCGTGCTTTGGCTCGATTGGCGCTGCCTTTCGTCTTGCGTGACAACGCCTGTTGTTTGCGCTTGAGGTTCTTCTGCGCCTGCTTGAGAAAGCGCGGGTTGGCGGTCTTGCGCCCGGTGGAATCAATCGCTAGATGCGACAGCCCCATATCGAGGCCGACGATATTGGCCGCGTCCACATTCACCAGCGGCGCTAGGGTCGCTTGCTCTGTTTCATACAGCAGCGAGGCGTAGTGCTTGCCGGTGACGGTGCGTGACAGCGTGATGCTCTTGAGCTTGCCTTCTACCGGGCGGTGAACCTTGGCCTTGATGGGGTCGAGCTTGGGAATCTTGATCCAGTTCTCGCCGGCCTTGACGCTCATGCAGTGGTAGCTCGACTGCTTGCCACGCTTGCTCTTGAAGCGCGGGTAGCCGGCTTTCTGCTTGGGATCGAAGAATCGCTGGAAGGCTTTGTCTAGGTTGATACACGCCTGGGCTAGCGCAACGGAATCAGCTTCTTTCAGCCAGCCATACTTTCGAGACCTCTTGGCAATCGGCAGCAGCTTCTTGATGTCGTGCTTGGCGCTCAACGACTGGCCGTGACGCTTGTAGCGATGGGACATGATCCGAAGGCCAGTGTTATACGCAAACCGCACCGCGCCGAACTGGCGGTTCAGAAACTCCGCCTGCTCGGACGTGGGATAGATGCGTACCTTGGTGGCTTTCAGCATGTCAGTGTTCCTTGCTACAATGTAGCCAATATATACCAGCAAAAACATGGCGGCAACACAATGAAGAAAGACATCCTCCACATGAAGATCGACGGCGAGTTAAAGAAAGCTTTGCAAGATGAGGCGGAAAGACAGAATCGAAACCTGTCGAACTTGGTCGAGACTGTGCTAAAGGCATACATGGAAAAGAAGAACGGCTAGCGCCGTTCCCGCTTGTATCTCCGCCCGCATTGGGCGGAGGTTTACGCGGATTTTTTGCTAAAACATAACGCAGAGCGCACCGGCGACCTTGACGCAGCGAAGCGGAGACAAGGGCGTCCGAGTGACGCGCCTGGTTAGCTGTTCCCAAGCATGTACGCACGAAGCTGCCGCTCCTCTCGCATGACATAGAGAACGAAAACCCGCTGCCCGTCCTCACGATAAAAAATGCGACACGGTGGAACCACTACCTCCCTGTATACCGAATCAGGGAGCTCTGGAGGAACCCGCCCAGATTGGGGAAAATTTTCCAAACGCTCGATCTTATCGAAAACTTCCTGGACCAGATGACTTGCGGCAACAGGATTATCCAGAGCAATGTACTCAGCGATGGCTTCTAATTCCTGAAGGGCCGGCTCGGTCCAGATTACTTCAGCCATTTACTCATTTTCTCCCTGGCCTCACCCTGGCTGTACGTTCTTCCTTCAAGTACAGCACGCTCTCCCCGTGAGAGTCCCTCAAGCAGCTCAAGTCGGCGCTGCATGAACTCGTAATCCTGCACATCAACAAGGTATGCGGATGGCTGACCATGCTCCGTGATCAGTACCGGCTCTTTAGACAAGTGCAGATCTGCCAAAATCTTTGTGGCTTGGCGCTTGAGGTTCGTAACAAGCTCAACTTTCATGGGCTCACCCCGAATCGACTAATAGTGACACTATAGTATCACTTTTCAGGTAGGGCAATCACAGCTAACGCTGCCATAAACGGCGCGAGGAACGAGCGTCCGGCGACCGCAGGGAGCGAATTTAATGGCCTTGTTAGGCACTACCATGCGTACACTTGAAAATCAACTACTCCGCCCCCACTCTATTAGACTGCTTGCAATCCCGCTTGCAGAACGGCAATCACAGGAGTTTTTCTTATGAACCCAGGCCAGATGTGGAAATTTCACGGCAACCTCAACAGAATCATTGAAATGGATGAAGCTGGGGTAGGTGCAAATGCTATTGCAGGAGTCTTCCAGGACAACAACATTGACATAAACGCCAATGATGTTCGCAGCCTTCTCAAAGCCAACAAAGCACTTACCAAAAAAGCTTTACCGAAGTCCGAATCCAGAAAATTGATTGATCAGAATGATCTCGGTGGTTTTCAGCCAGCATAATGGACTCTAGCGCTCATCCTCAAAAGGAGGCGGACAAAACTGTCCGCCTCCCTCCTATTTAACGTTGCCGATATGCTTGTGTTGATTCACTCCCACATCTTGGGCAGTTCTGGGCATCTGCCGCTGCATCGCTTGGATGGCCCTGTTCCCACTCGTGACCGCAGTCTTCACATACATGATTATAGCCGTTCATAACATATCCTCAGTTTTCTGAGCCTGATTTGATGAACTGTCAAGCGCCAGGCTCGTAAACGCCT
>NZ_LFGS01000004.1:364586-366666 GCF_002078135.1 Halomonas sp. BC1
TGAGTTAAGCCGCGCCGCGAAGCGGCGTCGGCTTGAATGAATTGTTAGGTGTGATGTTAGCCACGGAACGGCTCATCTGTACGAGGAGCGTCAGGCGCTTGCTTGTCTAGCGACTCGCGGTACTTGATGCAGCCACGCATGAAATGAGGCCACGCTGGCACAGCAATTTTGGGATCAACCTTCTCGGGCAGGAGCGCCCACAGAGCCGGATGGTGCCAGCACAGATCATGGCCAGTGGTGTCTCGGTGTTCGCGGATACCTTGGCGAAGTTTTATGACCTCTGCCACAAGTTGTTCCTGGGACATTTCTAGTAAATCACTATCCATCCATGACCTCTTAAATTTGCGGCGGACTTCACCATCACACCTAACAGTGATTATACGCCCTGCCATGAAACCTCAATGAACGTGACATCACAATGACTGAGGTTTCACAGCCACCAAATTGAATCTACCTCATTGATTCTACAGCGTGCAAAGAGAATTTTGGCGATGTAGCCAAAATTCGCGGGCTTGCGCGTTTTGCTCGTCTCAATAATACTGTTTTTATATACAGCACTATTGAGGCATTCTCCCATCCCCACATCCACTTGTCCGATTGGGCTTTTTTGCCATCCTCCTTGAGTACCTGGATCCGGGTTTCATCGGCCTGCAGGTAGTCACTGCCGTTCTGGGTTTCACGTATCAGGGTCATCAGCGGTTTGAACACGTCGTTCAGGCGGATGATCCAGTGGGCCATGCTGGTGCGGCTCAGGTCATGACCCAGGCGCTTGAACATCTGCTCCTGCCGGTACAGTGGCAGGCCATCGGCGTACTTGGACGTAATCAGATAAGCCAGTAGTGACGGTGTGGCAATGCACTTGCCCAGCGGGTGTGTAGACCGGGCAGCCGCGATGACTCGCTCTTCGCCGTCCTGCTCGAACACGGCCTTTTCCTGCCAGTACTCCAGGACTTTCAGTTGGGCCGGAATGTACTCCAGTTCTTCCTTCACTTTGGTGAAGAAGGTCCTGGAAGCTCCGGCTTTCTCGTCGTCGCTGAGGGTCAGTTCAATACGCTCACGCAAGAGCGTGACGGAGAAGCCGCGTTGACGGCGCTTGCGGGAGCGAGGCGGCGCATCGGCTTCTTCCACATCGTCAGGGAGTTCGTCGCGTAGTTCGTCAATCGCCACTTCCAGCTCGGCTTCATCGAACAACACGATCTGGTTGGGCTGTTTTTCACTGCTTGCGGCGAACTGCTGGATCTTCTTGTGACGCAGCAGCTCTTCGAGAATGGCGATGTAATTGTCGCGACGCCGGAGGGCCTCATCATGCTGCTGCAACTGACTCTGCAGAGCCGCTTCTTTCGCGGCCAGTTGTTCCTGCAAATCGTTGATAACCGCCGCCATTTCAGCGGGCGAGAGACCGCTGAAATCGGGTGTTTTGGGCGTGTTATCAAGCGTTGTTTTCATGGCGAAATGATAGCAAAAACAACGCCCTGACACACTTAAAAAGTGCTACCCAACGCTCTCATAATGCAGGGTTTTATGGCCCTGAAGCAGCGTAATGTCGTAGCCGTCCAGCAACCAGTTGATCTGCTCGCCGTTCAGCGGCATCAGCTCATCCGACGGGCCCGGCCATTTGAATTTTTCCTCGGCCAGGGACTTGTAGTAAAGCACAAAGCCGTTGTCTTCCCACATCAGGCACTTGATCTTGTTGCGCTGCCGGTTGGTGAAAGCGTAAAGCGCGCCGGAGAACGGACTGTGCCCCAGCTCCTGCTCGACAATCAACGCCAGGCCGTTGGCCTGCTTGCGGAAGTCGATAGGCTGTCGGTACAGGTATATCTCCGGCAGGTCCCAGGAGGGGCGCAGATAGCGGTGGCGCATTACAGTTGCCTCAGCACGGCACCGAGCAACTCCACATTGCCGGCGTGCAGGCCGGTGATCGAGACGCCGCCGGGCAATGACACCGTTAATCCTTCTGACGACTCCGGACCAGGCACTGCCGATACCTTGGCAAAGCCGGGCGACGACACGGGTTGCTCCGGAAACGACGCCTCCGGTTCGGTCAGCTTTTTACGCCAATAAACAAAGCGACAATAGGTTA
>NZ_LFGS01000004.1:367599-368609 GCF_002078135.1 Halomonas sp. BC1
AGTGACTGCTGTTGGCAGTAGGCCATGCCGGACAAACCCGACGTCTGCCAGTCCTCGATATGCTGCTGCCAGAGACGTTTGCGTTCGGCGTGTGTCATGCTGATTCCTCCTGGTATTGACGAGGAAATCAGTGTGGGCAATTTCAGGGCGTGGCTGTAGGTGCTGATTTATGGGCGCTTACCAACAATGCCTTGCACGGCCAGACGCTTTTCCCAGGTCATGAGAGCCGCCAAGTCCAGCTTCTGCTCCACCGCATATTCACTTAACGCCAGCTGCCGGGATGAGGCATGAAACAGATGGCCCAACCAGAAAGCTTGCGTCGACGTCAGCTCGTTCATGGTGTTCTCCTGCGTATAAGGAAAACACCAGTGTGATCAGCGTCGCTCAGCCCGGGAAGATGGGGTTACCGGACCGCTTACTAACTTTAGGCAGCCATCAGAACGGCTTCTCTAGCATCACCAGCGTATGCTCTCGCTGTTGCTTTACCGCATCATCCAGAATCACCAGCAGTTTTTCATAATCCTCCGGCATCTGTGTATCCATGCCAGTGGTCTCGAAGCGGTCGAGGGTGTGCTGGGTCTCGTCGATGACAGTTTGTAGTTCGGTGATTACCTGTTGGTACTCGGCTTCATTCATGGTGTTTAGCACTGACAAGTAAGAGCAATCTCAATTATTGAGCATCCCATTCTCACGCATCTTCTCTCTGAATGCCTTTAGACCGTAATCGTTCAACTGTTTCTTTTTCTGCCTTAGCAAGTCGATTTCTGATCTCGTCAGCCGATCTGAAACCAACAAGGTAGTCGGCTTCGTTTGCGGTAAGTGCCGCTGTTCTGATGCCAAAGATGTTTTTGATTTCATCGCCAAACCTCTCATGCAGCAAACGCAGTTTTTTCTTTTCTGGAAGAAAGTCATGACTTCTTCCAGCATTACATAATACGATGGTGCCTTTTACTGAACCTCCATTTATCAGGAGATAGTTTGCCAATTCCGCGAGCGTCCCACCCATATTA
>NZ_LFGS01000004.1:370224-379104 GCF_002078135.1 Halomonas sp. BC1
ATATTAGTCACATCATCAACTAACACATAAGATTGCCTGGGTATAACTTCACCTTCGAAAGAAGGTCTCAACGACATACGCTCCATAGGGTCGGCACCTGTGTGGTAAACCCTCTCTACTTGAACGATGTCACTTTCTGCTTGCCCACCTATCAAGTTAGCACAGGCGCTAGCTAGTAATGGAGGGATCGCGTTATCGCCAGCGGCTTCTCTTGCAAAAGGTGACACATATACCACATCTTCAGAGAATTCACCGCGAAGGCGATAGAGGAATTCCCTCGCCAACTCCCATACCAGTTCAAGAGCAGCCTCTTCACTCCCTTGTTTGGCAGAAAAATAGGCAGGATGCCGTTTGATTTCCGAGTCGAGTGTGTAGAGATGGTAATGCTTTGCTGATGCCGGAAAGCCATAAATTCTATCCATTACACTGCTCTCCGAACCTCAATCCAGTTTCAGCTTAGCACATTTGCGGTGGTGGCATCACCAACCTACGGCTTAACGAAGGTAGGCTGACTTCGCGTTGTCAACAGCGTAGCACCAAGCCGATCCAGCTAACAGGTCTCGCTATCCTCCGGCATCTGTGTATCCGTACCGGTGGCCTCGAAACGGTCGAGGGTATGTTGGGTATCGTCGATGACACCTTGAAGCTCGTCGATCAAATGCTGATGTTCGTCTGGCGTCATGCCCGCTCCGCTCACCACTCAAAGAAATGAGGAAATGAAGGTCTTTCCCCGACAGCCCCTCCTTATTCACCCAAATACAGATAGAATTGAACACCCATTTCCAAGCGGCTCCATGAAAACTCTCTTGGCATCTACAACAATACACCTATTGGTTATCTCGACTGGCCTTATGCCAGCGGAGGCCTTTCCCGTAACCCATTCTATCAGGTCTACCTCAGCCAAATCTTTCACTGCAACAACAACCAACTTCCCTTGCCTTCTCTTAGCGAGAATCTTGTATGACTTTTCGAACATGCTACCCCCAATTAAAACGGGGCCTTCGGCCCCGTCGATAATCACCACTTCAACCTTTCGGCCAAGCGTTAGGCTAAGCCTCAGATTAACCCAGCAGAGAAAGAACGTTCTGCGGAATCTGGTTGGCTTGTGCCAGTACGGAAGTGCCGGCCTGCTGCAGGATCTGCGCGCGGGTCATGTTGGCGACTTCCACCGCGTAGTCGGCATCCTCGATGCGCGAGCGGGCGGCGGAGAGGTTGGTGGAGTTGGTGTTGAGGTTGACGATGGCATCCTCGAAGCGGTTCTGCACCGCACCCAACTCGGAGCGCAGGCTATCGATAATGTTCAGGGCCTCATCAATGAGCGCAAGAGGACCATCGGTCTCACTATCAAAGTCAGCGTCAACGACAGTAAAACCCGCCAGCCCAAGCGCCGCAGCATCAGCCGCTTCCAGATTTACGGTAATAAATTCTCCATCGTTGGCACCGACCTGGATGTTGATGGAATCAGTGCCAGGGGCGAGCACCTCGACACCGTTGAAGGTGGTCTGATTGGCGATACGGTCGATCTCCTCCAGACGCTGAGTGATCTCATCCTGGATGGACTTCAGGTCCTCCTCACTGTTGGTGCCGTTGGCGGCCTGCACGGTCAGCTCACGGATGCGCTGGACGTTGTCGTTGATCTGGTTCAGGGCGCCTTCGGCGGTCTGCACCAGCGAGATGCCGTCGTTGGCGTTGCGCTGGGCCTGGTTGAGGCCGTTGATCTGGGCGGTCATGCGGTTGGCGATGGCCTGACCGGCGGCGTCGTCCTTGGCACTGTTGATACGCAGGCCGGAGGACAACCTCTCCATGCTGGTCTGCAACGCGTTTTGTGACTTGCTCAGATTGGACTGGCCAATCAGGGACGTGATGTTGGTATTGATCACGGACATGTGATGTTCCTTCCTGTGTTGAGGGCTCCATTGACGGGCCCGCTGAACCTTTCGTTCGACCCAGCTTCTCGGGCCTGCCATAACGGCGCCGGTGGCCGTTACCCTATATAACGGCACCCTGCGCAAAGACTTTAGGGTGAGAAGGAAAATTTTTTACCGCAGTGGCTAGAGCAACGCCTTGAGGTCAGCCTGCAACGACTCGGCAGGCGTTTGCCGCCTGCGATCCCCAAGTTCAAGCGCCTTTGGCTCTTCCGCCTGCTGCCAGGCAGGACGAAACCGGGCGGGAATAGCCCCCAAAAGGGCATCGCTTTGAATAACGCCCGCCAGTGGCGGCGTTGCCGAGGGGCGGGGGAAGCGCGGTTCCAGCAGCGTGACCAGCACCTGATCATCGGGGTGGCGAATGGCTCGCCCCAGCCCTTGGCGCAGCTTATGCAGGGTACGCACGGTGCTTTTGCGGTAAAGCATTCCGCTGGCCATGGCCGCTGCCCGCTCACTATCCAGGCCACGGCGTTGCAGCAATTGTTCGACCAAACGCTGTTCCACGGCGCTGCGTGCCGCACGCGGGTTGCGCAGTACCACCAGATGCGACCAGTAGGCGCTATTGCCTTCACGAGTGGGCGAGAGCCCTTCCCAGCCTGCCGGGGTGAGCAGAATGCTATCACTCTCCAGCGTTGCCACCAGCTCGCTTAATCCCTGGCCCAACTGATGCGCTACCAGGCGGTGGCGCTGTGTATCCGGCCAGGCATCCACCAAGGCTTCGACATCGGCGTAGCTGGCACACAGCACCAGGGTACGCCCCGGCTGATCGAGCAAATACGGCAGCACACGCTCTATATAGTCTTCGTCCAACCGGTAGCCACCACCCTGCAGCTTGGCAATCGGGTGCGGTAACCCCTGGGGTAGCCGAAAACGCAGTTCACCAAAGTGTTTGGCCTGAAAGCTGACCTGCTGGCCACTGCGCTTGCTGGTGGTGGGTAGCTGCAGGCGGCTGCGCATATAACGAAACTGCGGCGCCTCGCCTGGCGCATGGTCGAGATCAGAGAGGGTGGCGGAGGTCAGCAGTGTGGCACGATCACCCACGCCATTGCGCAGGCTGGAGGCCGCGCTGGGTGAATGGGCGACGATGCCCGGCAGCCCGCGCACCGGTGAGTAGTCCAGTACCAGGTAACGGCTGGCTTCACGCAGCCGAGTGGCGATGGTTTCGGCACTGTGGCGTACATGCAGCCACTCCCGCCATAGCGCCGGATCGTGAGCCGATTCCCGTGGTCGCCGCTTGAGTAGCGCCTCAATGGCGCCTTGAAGCTGGGCGCTTTGCTCATCGCTGATACCGTGAGCGCTGCCGGCACGCTCGGCATCGGTGAGTGACGCCAGCAGTGCCTGCCACTCGGCAGCCGCAGGATGCTGTTTCAGTAGCGTGAGCAGACGCACGGTGGTCTGTAACGATAGCCGTTGGCTAAGCAGCTCTTCGGCCAGTTCGGGGTAATGCTCGGCCTCATCGAGCAGCAGTACATAGGGCGAGGCCGCCTGGGTGACGCTCCCCTGGGTGACCAGATCCACCACCAGCAGGGCGTGGTTGATGATCAGGATATCGCTATTTACCGCTTCATTGAGCTGGGCCTCCAGGCTTTCCGGCAAGGGGTCGTCGCGCCGCAAGGCCAAGTCCGATACCTGCCACCCCTCCGGTAACCAGGCGGGATCGAGGTCGAGCAGGCAACCATCGCTCTCCAGTGCCCAACGCACCAGTTGCCGCAAGTTGGCGGGTAGGTGGCGATCCTTTTGCGCCGCTTCCAGGCTGATCGCCCCCAACTGCAGGGCCAGGCGCTCGGGGCTCAGGTAGTTTTCACGGCCCATGCGCAGTTGAAAACTGAGTGCCGGCAGCTCGGCGCGAGTAAGGTAATCGCGCACGATGGTGAGGTTCTCCGGCTGCAGCAGTTGCCGCTGCAAGGCGCGGGAGTGGGTCGAGATCACCGCCCGGCGGGCGGCCTGCTTGCCGCCCATGCGCTTACCCTTGGCGACCCAGTCAGCGAGTACCAGCTGGTAGGCCAGTGATTTGCCGATGCCGGTATCGCCTTCAACGAAATGCACCTGGCCTTGCGCCTTGACGCCGTCGAGCAGTGCCTGGGCATAAGCCACCTGCACCGGGTTGTGTTGAAAACCGGGGCGTTGGGGCAAGACGTTGGTGAGGTAGTCGATAACCGGATGCATGAACACAGGTATTGGAGAAATAGCGGGCCAGATTAGCATATCGCCCCAGCAGCGCCGGGGCGATATGACTCCCGCAGGGGCGGGATCAACAGACGTTCCATCGAGGTCTGCAGTGCGTTGCTAACACCTCCGCAAGGGCGGAGACGGCCATGGTAGCGCACTTGGCAGGTGGTTTCACTATTGCTGGAACAGCAGGCCCATGCCGTAAGTACGTAACCGCGAGAGCCCGCCGAGCCAGGCCAGCGCGGCACGTTGCGGGTCGGTGACGGTGAGCTGTGCGCTGACGTGTACGACTTCATGCCAGGCGGCCAAGCCAGTACGCTGTTGCCAGCGACCTAGCGGCAGGCAGTGAATCCGATCAGGCTGTGCGGTCAGTCCATGGCGCATCAAGCGCTCGCTGAGCAGAGATTCCCAGCGCTCACGGGGCGCAGGCACATGGCGACTACGCGGCAACCGCTCCCCCTGCGGCGATAGCCGTGTGGCGACACTGGGCACCCACAGCCACTCCAGGCAGAGATCAGCACCGACGGTAAACGCCTGTTGGCGTTGATAGGCGCCAGGGAATGGCCGGTCAGCTCTGAGGGTCAGCAGATGGCGATCATCATCGAGTGCATCGAAGCGAAACAAGAAGGGACGTTCACCCTGGGGATAGTGAGTATCGCCGGTAAACAGTCGCCAGGCGGTGCGGTGGTAGTCGTCCAGGGTGGGAGCTTGCCCCGGCGCATGGCCGGGGTGGCAGAGCACAGCGGCCTCGAAGGTGTGAACCGTCATGGTGTTCAAAACAGCGATCCTTGCCGTTGTGTTTGTGGGGGCGCGGGTGTCAGGTAGGCTTCAAGGGCTGACAGGCGTGGCATCACTTCACGCAGCACCGCAGGTAAACGCAGCCGGTCGAAGGGGTCGGTCGGTAGCGCCATCAATAGCGCACGGGGGTCGGGTACCTTGCCAAGCCAGGCATCGAAAGCAGCATCGTCACGCTTGCCCCGTGCAGCATCCGTAATCGGCTTCCAGAACACGAGGCGGTCAGCCTGGTTGGTTAGTTCCAGGGTTTTCAACACCTGTGCCGTTTCCAGAATCGCCTGCAGGTCTAGCGGCGTGACACCTTGCTCACTGTTGCACCACACTTCTTTCAGCGAGGTGGTTGCCAGCAAGCGCCGCATCAAAATATCCGCTTTGCGGCCCCAGTTCTCGATATAGACGAAGCCCTGTTCCAGGGGGCGCTCTCCCGGCGCAGAGAGGGCACCGGCAATCAGTAAATCGAGCAATCGAGCCAGTGGTTTATCGGTACTCAAGCGGCCCTGCTGCCCCCACTCGCCCTTTTTGTACTTGGCGTGCAGCTTGGGCGGCAGGGTCAGATAAAGCTCGTTGCGCGGCGTGATGATGCCCCCCGAGCCTACCAGCATGCCGAGCTTGCCGTAGATCGGTGTGGTGGTGTTGCCAGTGTGGTTATAGCGTTCCAGACCCAGCAGGCGTTCACTCGGAATGCGCGGGGTATAGCAGGTCAGGCATACCTGCTCCGGCTCACCGGACTTGCCGTAACGGTATTCCGCTGCCTGAAATGGGGCTTCCACCTCACTCCAGCGGCGGTTACAGCAAGCGCAACTGGGGGTATCCGGGGTAAAGCGAGAAAACTCGGCCCCCACGCGCAGCTCGTGGGTGGCGGCAAACAGACGCTGGTAAGCAAGATGGCGGCTCATGCCAGGATCTCCCGCAGAATGCGCGGCGGTCGAAACACGGGTTCATCCGTACCCCAAGGGGCCATTCGTAATGTGTCAGTCAGCGGTGAGTAGGCCATGCCCGTATGCTCCTCCGCTTGCCGCCAGGGGCGCTGCCGCCAGCGCTGTTCAGTGCTGGGAGATACACTGGCCACACTGATCATGCCTTGGCCGTGGTTGTGTCCGATGCCGATTTGCGGCAGCTCTTGCAATAGGTTGATGCAGGCATCCGGATCGCCTTCGGCGTAAAACAGCACGTAGGGGCTCAGCAGCGCCTGATGGTGGGTCATTTTAGGTGCCCAGTCGCCACCATCAATGCGCAACGCGGCGCGCACGTTGCGCGCCTGCAGCAGCGGCAGACGTTGGATATGCCCGATCTTCGCCTGCGGTTGCGCTTCCAAGCCAGCGTGCGGCGTCACGCCGAAAATCAGTTGTGAAGCGCGGTAGCCGCCGCGTGCCTTATCGAAGAGCAGCGGCAAGGTGTGGTAGCACGACCAGTCGAGCGCCCGCCGACAAGCGGCTTCTTGCAGCAGGGTATCGAGCCGGGGTACGACCAAGGGCAATATCAGCGGGGTGTGGAGTTGCAGCAGCAGGCGAAAGGCCTGTGCCCGCGCCGCAGGTATGCCCTTGGGAGAAGGGGGCTCACGCTCGCTCACTTGCGTGACTTCCACTGCTTACGGGCCTCCTGGCGGGTAGAGAGTGTAAAGTCGTATTGCGGCAGTGCCTGGGCGAATGCCTCCCAAGCAGCTTCCAGCGGTTCACCGTCAAGTTCGATGCCCATGTCATCCAGCCGTACCTGACCTATCGCATTGGCCCGACGCTCCCCTGCTGCCCGCTGTAGTACCTCCCACTCAGCGCTGATCGCGCCAAAGCCGGTCGCCAGATGCCCGCCCAGGCGTGGGCGCTGGGAAAACTCGCCCAAGCAATGCAGCAACAGGCCCAAGGACTCCGCTGAGCCTTCGATGATACGCAGGCGGCTCTGTAGCTGGCTGCCCGGCGCGATGGCCTCAACGCCCTGGATCGGATGCTTGATCGATTCTTCCGACCCCTCCCGTGCTTTGCGGATCTCCTTTTCCTGAGCTTCCAGTTCCTTGATCTGCGTGCTGATTTCCTGCCTGACGGTGCGGTCGTCGCTATTGCGTGAGCGTTCCCGTAATTCGCGCACTTGAGCACGCAGCGCCTCAATCTCTACCATGCTCTCGCGGGCACTGCGCAGCTCAGTGAGTAGCGCTTCATGCTCGGCTTCATCCAGGTATTGAGCCAACTGCGGGCTATGCTCAAACTGGTCGTGACGCACGCCTTGCCCCGCCGTGATCAGGTTATCGCGTGAGGTCAGTAGCGCCCCGACTTCCAGATAGCCGGCCAGCTTCCAGCGTCCGAACAGGCTGAGAAAAGGATTGGCGGCACGAAGAAACGCCTCGGCGCGGGGATCGTGGGTGCCGCCTTCCTCGCTATTGACCTGGCGGGTGATATCCACCCCTTCGCCCAGCATGTACATCTCGGCACGGTTGAAGATGCCATCCAGCGGCTTGCCGTGTGCCTTCGCCAACTCACGGATCAACATGGTCAGCCCCGCCTTGCGCAACGGGCCACGCAACGTACCGCCATTGAGAAACACCTGGCCATGCGGCGTACGCGGTAGACGCTGCTCCATGCCAACGTAATCCACCGTGATCGGCGCCTCGGCAGTGATGAGGCCAGAGAACTGGTAAGCGAGGGGTTGGGGCATGCAGATGTTCCTGAAACGGCACGGATGATGCGGCATATCCTACCACGCTCACCATCGACAAATAGCCCCGTGCTGAGCGCAGCCGCTGCGTTGCACTTTTCCCTATAGAGGCGGCTCCTCGATACCCAAAGATTGGGAATTAAAGTTAAAGAAAAGCCATGTGTTGCCGATGACAGGGGTAGAGGTGGATGTTTTCAAGTTTGAGCCGAGAATATCCGGGGGAAATGGCAATAACAAGCGAGGTAATCCAGATGGTAGATGAATTCATTGATGCATATTCTGATGATCAGATATACTTGGAACTCATCGAGGAATTGGTAAACGACCACCCTGTGGAAAGCAAAATCCCTGATAGTATCAAGTATTCATCATTCTGCCGCTTATGGATAGTCATGATGGTTGGCAGCATTGAGATGATAATTAAAAGATGGGCCATTCCAGAGCCTATGATGTCTGATATAGCATCATACTTTGAAAGCGGATCAAATGAAGAGCGCTTGGAGCGTCTTTACAAAGCGCTTGAGATTCGCGGATTGAAGCCAGCTCGCAAATGCTTTAATGACTATTTGGCGTGTAAATACATCCGGAACGCCTACGTACATGGCGAATGGAATGAAAATCAGCGAACATATGTTGAAAATTGCGGGTTGCCTTCTACCACGATGAGCTTCACTTCAGAGCATTATGAGCGGGTAAAAGGATGCTTTTACCACCTAATGAATAGACTGGGGATGGCAAATGCCATTAATACTGAAACCAAGTTGAGGATCGGCAGTTAGCTATAACAATCAATGTTGCAGCGATGGTCTTTTTCGCGCGGCTTCGCCTGCTCTATAAAGACGCGCATACTGCGACCATTAAATGAGTACAGATTAGACATCTGATTATATAAAAAGCAAGAAAAAAATAACAGATCGCTTAATAAGCATGGTGACTCTCACTGCGGAGCCACCATGGCTTTTAGGTCCTGCCTCGAATCGAGCCCGACTTGTTAAAGCCACCCTCGCTCGGCCAATGACTCACAACCTTCGCTTCCCACCACGATGTGGTCAATGACTCGCACCTCGACAAGTTCCAGTGCCTCCTTGAGCCGTTGAGTGATGCGTCGGTCCGCATTGCTGGGTTCGGGGTCGCCTGAAGGATGGTTATGCACCAGGATCACTGCCGCAGCGTTGTATGCCAGGACTTTCTTGACCACTTCTCGCGGATAGACACTGGCCGAATCGATGGTGCCTCGGAATAGCTCCTCGAAACGGATGACGCGGTGTTGGGTGTCGGGATCTAGCGTCAGTAAAAAGAATCAGACGAGTTTCAATCATGGGGAAGCCTGGCTTATGGGAAGCCTGGC
>NZ_LFGS01000004.1:379958-380672 GCF_002078135.1 Halomonas sp. BC1
CACTCGATCGAGCGACTCGCGCTCGAAGCGAGCTGAGCTACCCCGCCAGCTCAGGCTGGCGGGGCGTGCTACGGTTTAGCGCAGTTTGGTTTTACGCAGGTACGGCAGTACCGCGTCGAATTCACCAAATTTCTGCTGAGCATCTTCATTGGAAACGCTGGGAGGAATGATGATATCCTGCCCTACACTCCAATCCGCAGGCGTGGCCACGCCGTGCTTGGCGGTGGTTTGCAGAGCATCCAGCGCGCGCAGGATCTCGGCAAAATTGCGTCCGACGGTCATCGGGTAGGTCATCGAGAGCTTCAGCTGCTTGTCCGGGCCAATGATGAAAACCGAGCGCACCGTCGCGCTATCGGCAGGCGTGCGGCCATCGGGCAAGTAGGCGTCTTCCGGCAGCATGTCGAACAGCTTGGAGACCTTGAGCCCTTCATCGGCGATGATAGGGAAGCTCACAGCACTGCCGCTGACGGTCTCGATATCGCCCGCCCAGCGCTTGTGATCCTCGACACCGTCCACAGACACCCCGATCACCTTGGTGCCACGCTTTTCCCATTCAGCGCTCAGGGTAGCCACCGCGCCAAATTCGGTGGTGCAGACAGGAGTGAAATCCTTGGGGTGGGAAAACAGAATCGCCCAGCTGTCGCCTATCCATTCATGAAAGCGAATCGGCCCCTGGCTGGTTTCCGCTTCGAAGTCAGGTACAACGGCATTGAT
>NZ_LFGS01000004.1:381244-390125 GCF_002078135.1 Halomonas sp. BC1
GCGTAGTGACATGGTGGCTCCTCAAGTAAGGGTATCCGGTTTTCATACCTTATATGACTTTAGCGCCCTTCACTATAGAACTTTTTGAGCTAAGACAATACAGCCACACTGTCCGCTTTCGCGTTGAAAAACATATATAGCTGACGCACCGTGTCCGGGAAAACGTTATGGGTAATGAACACGAACCGGGAGACCTGATCGCTGACGCTGTGGGCAGGTAACGACGCCGGTGGGTGGAAGATATGCTGCACGCCATGCAGCGCCAGCGGTGTGTCTCGATCTTGCAGATGCACGATGGCTTTCATGCGCAGCATTCTGTCGCCCATCATGGCCATCAGCAGATCCAGCCAGCTCTCCAATGCTTCCGGGCTGATGCGCTCTTGCCATGACCTTCCTGTTCCACGACTTGGCCAATCAGACCGAACTGACTTTCCGCCAGAGCTAATAAATCATCGAAAATCAGCTCGCAGGAGTGGCGAATGTTTTTCTCCTGAAGGAAGACACTCTGCGCACGATTCATGAAATTCAGCAGTTGAACCTGCTTGTACTCGCGCAGCTCGATACGTTTCTTTTCGCTGATGTCACGAATCACGCAGGTCATGCGCAGTGGGCGGCCTGCACTATCATTGGCCACGGTACGTCCATAAGTGTTGACCCATAGCCAATGACCCTCCGCATGACGCAGCCGATACTCCACATTCAAGACGGCGCTTTCATCTGCCAGATGGGCACGTATGGCATTGTTGAGCCGCGCATAGTCGTCACTATGTACCAAGCCTTTCCAGAAAGACGATCGGCTATCCACCTCATCGCGCTCAAGCCCTAGCAGCTCGCACCAACGTTGATTGAAGACATTATGGTCATTGGGAATTTCCCAATCCCAGACGCCGACATCAGCGGCCTCGATCATCAATGAAAAATCTGCGCTGCTGACCTTGGCGCGCTGCTTGTCGATGAGACGGATGTAATCACTGATGAAAAAGCTGAGCGATTCTAAAAACTTGAGGTCTTTGGCGGTCAGCGTATTGGGCCGATCATCGATCAGGCACACGGCGCCGACCTCCCGCCCGCCCGCCACCAATGGCACGCCTGCATAAAAGCGAATATATGGGCTGGAGAGCACGAGGGGGTTATCACAAAAGTCCGGGGGCTGGCTGGCATCCTCGATGACCAGCGGAGCGCGCCGTTCGACGACATGGCGACAGAAGGAATCCTCAAGAGAAGTGAAATCCATGTCCAGCCCCGCCTTGGCGATAAACCACTGCTTCTGGCCAAGCACCGAGATCAATGCAACAGGGAACTCGAAGAAGTCTGCCAACGAAGCGATCAGATGATCCAAGGCATCCGACTCGTTCTCCTGGGTGAGCTTGTATTTGCTGATGTGCTGCCAACGCTGATTTAGCATGCTCGCCTCGAGTGACTGGCCCGCAATACGGTGCCCTCAGAACGGTGCTTCCAGAATAGACTAGCGACCCTGTCGCTTCGTGCCTCTCATCTGGTAAATAGATGTAGGGTACCATCAGTTCCGCTCAAAGCAGCACTTCGCAAATAGAGCGCACCGCGAAGGATAGCCTTGATCACTTGGATGAGATGGTCAAAGGCTCTGAGCAGGCAGCCCAGACGTTGGCACAGGCACAAGAGTTGATCGATGCTCTGCACAAGCAATCACAGAGCATTAACAAGATCACGGAATCGATTGCCAACATTGCCAGCCAAACCAACCTGCTCTCTTTGAACGCGGCCGTAGAAGCCGCCAGAGCTGGGGAACAAGGTCGCGGGTTTGCCGTCGTGGCCAATGAAGTGCGTCAGCTAGCCAAAGGAGCCTCAGAAGCCGTCGAGCAGATCACCCGTGTCTTGAAAGAGAACAGCCAGTTGGTAGAGCGCACGACGCAAGCCATGCAACAGGTGATTCAACAAGGCAAAGCCAGCCAATCCAGCGTCAGCGAAATCGATGCCATCGTCAATAAGATCCTGCAAGACGCCCGCGACGTTGCCTACTCCATCGAGCAACTGGCTGCTGACACGCATATTTAGGCGAACCGATTTTCATGCACAGGGACGTGCACCCTCTCACGTCATCGTTCTTTTATCAGCCCTTAAGCATGCTACTATCTAACCCCGCTTAACGTGGTTAGACCCCTGCCTGAAAGGATGCTTGCTGATGTTTGACGCGCCCGCTGCTGTTGCTACGCCTGAAGCCGTTGAGACCTTTATTGCCCGCTGGAAGGGCACTACCGGCACCGAAAAGGCCAACTACCAGCTGTTTCTTTCAGAGCTATGCGCACTGCTGGCGCTACCCACGCCCGACCCCGCCAGCAAAGATAACAGTGAAAACGCCTACACCTTTGAGCGCCGGGTAGATATTCAAAACCCCGACGGCAGCGAGAACCGCGGTTTTATCGACCTCTACAAGCGCGGCGCGTTTGTCTTGGAAGCCAAGCAAACCGGCAAAGGGCTAGAAACCAAAGGTTGGGATAAAGCCATGCAGGCGGCCTATAACCAAGCCGACCAGTACGTGCGCGCCCTGCCCGCCAACGAAGGCCGCCCGCCGTTTATTGTGGTAACGGATGTGGGCCGCACCCTGGCGCTGTATTCGGAATTTTCGCGCTCTGGCGGCACCTATGTGCCCTTCCCCGACCCGCGCAACTACCGCATCAAGCTGGAAGACCTGCGCCAACCTGAGGTTCAACAACGCCTAAAAGCCCTGTGGGAAGCGCCCGACACCCTAGACCCGAGCCAATATGCCGCTCGCGTTACCCGCGCCGTAAGCGATAAACTCGCCACCCTGGCCAAAGCGCTAGAAGCCGATGGCTATGAAGTGGACCGCGTGGCGCACTTTTTGAAGCGCTGCTTGTTCACCATGTTCAGTGAAGACGTAGAGCTACTGCCCAAAGGCAGCTTTACCGCGTTTTTAGAGCGCATGAAAGAAACCCCAGAGCACTTTACCGATGCCATCGGCTCGCTGTGGGAAAGCATGAACAGCGGCGGTTTTAGCGGCGTACTCACGGCCAAGGTAATGCGCTTTAACGGCGGCCTGTTCAAAGGTATCGACCCCATCCCGCTCACCCCCGCGCAAATCCAACTGCTGATTGATGCCGCTAAAGCCGACTGGCGGTTTGTGGAACCGGCCATTTTCGGCACGCTGCTGGAGCGCGCCCTAGACCCTCGTGAGCGCCACAAGCTAGGTGCCCACTACACGCCCCGCGCCTATGTGGAACGGCTGGTCATGCCCACGCTGATTGAACCGCTACGCCGGGAGTGGGCCACCGCCCAGGTGGTTGCGGAAACCCACAACCAGAAAGGCAAAACCGATAAAGCGCTAGAGAGCCTGCGCGCCTTTCACCACAAGCTCTGCCAAGTACGCGTGCTGGATCCCGCCTGCGGCAGCGCCAACTTCCTGTATGTCGCGCTAGAGCACATGAAGCGCCTGGAAGGCGAGGTGTTAAACCTGATTGCCGACCTCAGCGGCGGGCAAGATTCACTGGACGCCGAAGGGCTAACCGTCTCACCCCAGCAGTTCCTCGGCATGGAAATTAACCCCCGCGCCGCCGCCATCGCCGAAATTGTGCTGTGGATTGGTTACCTGCAGTGGCACTACCGCATTAACGGCAAGCTCGACCTGCCCGAGCCGATCCTTAAAGACTTCCACAACATTGAAAACCGCGATGCGCTAATTGAGTTTGAACGCCGCGAACCGCTGCTGGATGACGCAGGCAAAGAAGTCACCATTTGGGACGGCATCAGCATGAAGAAAAGCCCCGCCACCGGCGAGCTGATCCCCGATGAAACCGCCCGCACCACGGTGTACCGCTACCACAACCCCAAGCGCGCCGAGTGGCCGGAAGCGGATTACATTGTCGGCAACCCGCCGTTTATTGGGGCCTCTACCATGCGCCGCGCCCTCGGCGATGGCTATGTAGACGCCGTGCGCCAGGTATTTAAAGGCACGGTGCCGGAATCTGCCGATTTTGTCATGTACTGGTGGCACATTGCTGCTGACGCGGTGCGCAACGGCCACGCTCAGCAGTTTGGCTTTATTACCACCAATAGCCTGCGCCAAACCTTCAACCGCCGCGTGCTGGAACCACACTTAAACGATGCCAAAAAACCGCTTTCGCTCACCTTTGCGATTCCCGACCACCCCTGGGTAGACGGCAACAACGGCGCCGCTGTGCGCATCGCCATGACCGTAGGCCGTGCCGGCGAAGCACCGGGGCTGTTGCAGCAAGTAACAAGTGAAAGTAGCGAAGAAAACCGCGAAGCCCGCGGCGTATCGCTAAGCCGCCGCGAGGGTAAGGTGTTTGCCGATTTAAGTATTGGGGCAGATGTGGCAAATGCACAGCCATTACAATCTAACAGCGAACTTAGTAACCGAGGCGTATCATTATTCGGTAAAGGGTTCATTGTTTCGCAGGAAGAAGCTAGGCATCTTGGGCTTGGCGCTACTCAAGGCTTAGAGCAACATATTAGGCATTACCGAAATGGCCGAGACCTAACCCAAAGTTCTCGGGATGTAATGGTCATTGACTTCTTCGGGCTAACTGCCGATGAAGCAAAATCACAATACCCAGCGGCTTATCAGTGGTTACTTGAACGGGTTAAGCCTGAGCGGGACAACAATAAGCGTGAGTCACGAAAGCGCAACTGGTGGCTCTTTGGAGAGACCAACCCGAAATTACGTAATCAACTTGCCGACCTTCCCCGCTATATCGCCACTGTCGAAACAGCAAAACACCGCCTGTTTACGTTTTTGGATGCCGATATCTTACCGGACAACAAACTGATTAATATTGCGTTAAAAGATGCTCATAGTTTTGGAATTATATCGAGTCGTGTTCATATTAAATGGTCGCTTGCGACTGGTAGCACTTTGGAAGACCGACCTGTCTATCCGAAAACTCAGTGTTTCGAGACCTTCCCCTTCCCCGATCTTACCGATGAACAGGCGACACAGATCGGACAACTGGCCGAACAGATCGACGCCCACCGCAAGCGCCAGCAGGCCGAGCACCCAACGCTGACGCTCACTGGCATGTACAACGTAATGGAAAAGCTCCGCGCAGGCGAAGAACTCAACGCCAAGGAGCAAACCATTAACCAGCAAGGCTTGGTCAGCACCCTGCTCACCGACCACGATGCCTTAGACCGCGCGGTATTTAACGCCTACGGCTGGGATGACTTGGCAAAAGCACTCGTGGGCTTACCCGGTGCCACCACGCCCCTGCCGGATAAACCCGCCGCCCAGGCAGAAGCTGAAGAAGAGCTGCTGATGCGCCTAGTGGCGCTCAACAAACAGCGCGCTGCGGAAGAAGCGCAAGGCAAGGTGCGCTGGCTACGCCCAGATTACCAAGCGCCGGAAGAAGCCGCCCCCACGCAAAAAGAGCTGCAAAGCACTACGGCTGAGGCCAGCGCCCCAGCCGCCGACAAAACAAAAGCCACCTGGCCCAAAGACCTCGCCACCCAGGTCACGCTGCTGCGGGACATGCTCGCCCAAAGCCCCCACAGCGCGGAAAGCCTGGCCGCCCAGTTCAAACGCAAACCGCTAAAAGGCGTCAACGAGGTACTCTCCGCCCTCGCCGCCCTCGGCCAAGCCCAGCAGGATGACGAACACTGGCGGTTGGTAAGGTGATATGACGATAAACAGCAAGGCTGGCATAGACACTATCGACGCTTGACCACATTTGTAGATTCAGCGATGATTGGTATGTGCGAGTAAGGCCTGGACAACCGCGACAGCGTAAGCATCGTAAGCGTACTGATTTGTGCGCCGGTCCCAGGGGTCGCACCTGCTTTCAAGGCCATTGCTATCGCAGTGGCCTTTTACTTTCTCTGGCACTAGATCTCACCTATGCAGCGACTGGTATACCTTGATGAAAGCGGAGATTTAGGCTGGAAATTTGATGCGCCTTTTGGCAAAGGCGGATCTTCAAAGCATCTAACGATTGCCAGCGCTTTCACTTGTCTGGAAGCCAACAAATACCTTTGCAGGTCTGTGAAGGACGTTAAGAAAAAAGCTAAATGGCCTCCAAAAGAAGAAATGAAGTGGGTCAACATGCCGCATAGCCTTCGCCTATGGTTCTGCGAAAAAGCTGCGGAAATCTGCCAAAAACATCAAGCAATTGAATACAGAGCTATCGTTGTTGCCAAACAAGGCGTACACGAACGTCTTCGGCATGATGACTCCATGCTTTATAATTACTTTATTAAGTCTTTTTTATTGGAGCCTATCTCTCGATACCGGCAGGTTACGTTGATACCTGACCCTCGGGGTATTGCCCCCAATGCAGGCCACCCACTTCATATTTATCTTCAAGGGGCGCTTTATGAACGGCTAGTAGACGGCCACAACCACACCGCTCTAGGCATAAAGCAAGCAGATAGCAAGTCAGAACTTGGCATCCAGTTTGCTGACATGTTGGCTGGCGCGATTCAGTTGCATTATGAAGGAGTCTGTTCCGAATATTTTGAAATTCTCAGGCCATGCTTGAATTGTTCTGAGTTTTTCTTTCCAGCCGCCCGAAAAGCCGAACGCAGCAATAAGCACACCGTTCAACTCTAAAGCAGCGTATAGCCGAACAGCATAAGTAACGACATATCACCTAAAGCTACCCTACAAAAACGCCCCCATCAAGGGGGCGTTCAGCAGTCAGTGCTTACTTACACAACGACTCACGCAAACACCTCAGTCCACTCACCGCGCTTGGCCAGCAGGTTACGCGCCAGTTCCTGAGCACCTTCCAGGCTGTGGCTGGCGGCCCAGCCGCACTGTATTTCGTTGCAGGCAGGCACTTCGGTGGCGGTCAAGACGTCGTTGAGCGTCTGCTCGATGATCGACAGTACGTCGTCGTAATCGTCGTGGTTGATCAACGCGATATAGAAGCCGGTCTGGCAGCCCATCGGGCTGATATCGACGACTTTATCGGTATGATTGCGCGACAACTCCGCCATCAGGTGCTCCAGGGAGTGCAGCGCGGGCATCTCCATGTGCTCCTTGTTGGGCTGGCAGATACGCAGGTCGTATTTGTGGATACGGTCGCCGTGCTGGCCTTCCTTGATATCGGCCAGACGCACATAGGGTGCCTTCACTTTGGTGTGGTCCAGGTTAAAGCTTTCGACGTTCATCTTTTTTTCGGTCATGTTGGCTCCGTAGTCGCTCTCGTTCGCGGGGCTATTCTACACGTTGTGCACTCATGACACCTTGGGGGCGTCGAAATTCCACGGCTCATCGGTGTAGACACATACGTTGGCGTCTTCGATGTCGCCATCCGGCGACTCGACGTGCTGAGCGAAAAACTCCTGGATCTCTTTACGCTGGCAATGCGCTTCAAACTCCTCACGGCTGGCCCAGATTTCATGAAACACGATGGGGTAGCTGGTGCCTTGGGCAAGCGGGTTATCGATCTGGCGAGTCACCGTGTACAGCAGGCAAGCATCTTCACGATGGGCGTTGGGCTCAAGACTTTGCAGCGCCTTGAAGACCGCTTCTTCTTTGCCAGGCTTGGGTTTGAAGCTGGCGGTGCAGTAGATTTTCTTCGACTTGACTGCTCCCCTCCCTAAAGGAAGGGGATTCCCAATTCACCGAGAACAGGACACGGAGACTGACCCCATGCCGCTTACATTCTCTCCAAGGGCTAACACCGCCAGCCCGGCGGCTTTAATGTTGGTCGCGGCGTTGTGGTCGCGGTCATGGTGTGCGCCGCATTCGGGGCAGTCCCATTTCCTGACCGACAACGGCAGCGACGACAAGGTATGCCCGCAATCCGAGCAGCGTTTGGTGCTGGGGAACCACTGGTCAATGGCGACCAGTGAGCGCCCGGCCCATTCCGCCTTGTACGCCAACTGGCGCACGAACTCGCCCCAGCCTGCATCGGCAATGGCTTTGCTCAGGGAAGGGTTACGGATCATGTTTTTCACTTTCAGGGATTCGACGCAGATCACTTGGTTCTCGTTAATCAATCTGCGGGACAGCTTGTGCAAGATGTCCTGTCGGCAATCGGAGATTTTGGCGTGAAGTTTCGCCACCTTCATCCGGGCCTTGGCGCGGTTGGCCGAGCCGAGCTTTTTCTTGCTCAGTCGGCGCTGTGCCTTGGCCAGTCTGGCGGCGTATTTCGCAGTATGGCGGGGATTGCCGACCCGTTCACCCTTGTCAGTGATAAACAGGTCTTTCAGACCCAGATCAATGCCGGTCATGTTCGGTGTGACAGGCAGTTTGCTGGGCTCGAACTCGCACAGGCAGCTCACAAAGTAACGGCCTGCCGAGTCCTTGGAAACGGTCACGGTGCTGGGATTGCCGGGCAGCTCACGGCTCCATCGAATGTCCAGCGGGGTTTTGCTCTTGGCCAGATACAGCTTGCCGTCCCGGTATTTAAAGGCCGAGCGGGTGAACTCCACCGACTGGCGGTGCCGCTTGCTCTTGAATGCTGGGTACTTGGAACGGCCCTCAAAGAAGTTTTTGAAGGCGGCTTGCTGGTGGCGAAGGCATTGCTGCAAGGGTACGCACGACACCTCAGATAGAAACGCCAGCTCAGGATCTTTCTTGAGTTCGGTCAGCCGGGCGTTAGCGCCGACATAGCCGATTTTTTCCTGGCGCTGATAAAAGGCATCGGTACGCCAGCGCAGTATGGCGTTATAGACAAAACGCACACAGCCGAAGGTCTGAGCCAGCAGCTCAGTTTGTTCGGGCGTCGGGTAAAACCGATATTTATAGGCGCGTTTCGTCATGCGTCACATTTTAGTATCATTTCTGTGAAGATGGCAACCAACTTAAAACGGAGGAGCGGGAACAGGGGCGGCTGACGCCGCCGCGCTATCCCTCCCCGCCCTAAAAGGACGGGGTTTCCCGCGCAAAATTGATGATCAAGCATCCTGATGATGGAACAAC
>NZ_LFGS01000004.1:390476-415983 GCF_002078135.1 Halomonas sp. BC1
CGTGTGCTCATGCGCTAACGACAGTCCTGGTTCAATCCATCTCCTGGCGCACTGCTACAGCTTAGCGAGTTTATCGCCCTGTCGTCCTGAGCCAGTTTTGGCCCAATGCGGCTACTCAAACCAAAACGCCGCTGCCATCGGCAGCGGCGTTTAAGCAATGCAGGCCTGAACTTATACGGTAAAAGCCGCTTCCTGCTGGCCGGTCTTCAAATCGCCAGAGCGTACCAACTCGTCAGTGACACGGTCGATGGCGCGCTTGGCGCGGCCAATCATCTCGTCCACCTCACCACGGTTGATGGTCAGCGGCGGCGCAAAGCCGAGGATGTCGCCCTGGGGCATGGCGCGGGCAATCAGGTTCTCTTCCATGGCCGCCGCCGCGACGCGCGGGCCGACTTTCAGCATGGGGTCGAAGTGCAGACGCTGTTTGGCATCCGGCGAAAACTCCAACGCCGCCATCAAGCCAACGCCACGTACGTCGCCCAGCAGCGGGTGACCTTCGAAGGCTGCTTTCAGCTGCTGCTGGAAGTAAGCGCCGGTTTCTGCCGCGTTGCCCACCAGGTTCTCGCGCTCGATGATATCCAGGTTGGCAAGGCCTGCGGCACAGCCCAGGGCGTGGCCGGAGTAGGTCCAGCCGTGGCCGATGGGGCCGAATTCGCCGGTGCCCTGCTCCAGCACTTTCCACACCTTGTCGCCAACGATCACACCTGAAAGAGGCTGATAGGCGCTGGTCAGGCCTTTGGCGATGGTGATCAGGTCAGGCTTCATGTTGTAGTGGTGGCTGCCGAAGTCGGAGCCGGTACGGCCAAAGCCACACACCACTTCGTCGGCAATCAGCAATACATCGTACTTGTCCAGCACCGGCTGAATCGCCTCCCAGTAGCCTTCCGGCGGCGGCACGATGCCCCCGGTGCCCAGCACCGGCTCACCGATGAAGGCCGCGACGGTCTCAGGGCCTTCCTCTAGAATCATGGCTTCCAGCTTGTCCGCGCAGTAGGCAGAAAATTCGAGCTCGGTCATGCCGTGCTGCTCGGCGGCGCGCAGGTAGTAGTGCGGCGCTTCGGTATGGCGAATGGTATCGATGGGCAGGTCGAAGTGGTCGTGGAACGCCTTCAGGCCAGTCAGCGAGCCAGACGCAATGCCTGAGCCATGGTAACCGCGCATGCGCGAGATGACCTTTTTCTTCTGCGGGCGGCCCAGCACGTTGTTGTAGTAACGCACGATCTTGAGCTGGGTTTCGTTGGCATCAGAGCCCGACATGCCGTAGTAGACCTTGGACATGTTGAGGCCTGCGATTTTCAGCACACGCTCGGAAAGCTCGATTTGCGGCTCGTTGGAGTGGCCCACGTAGGTGTGATAGTAGGAAAGTTCCAGCGCCTGCTTGTAAATCGCTTCCGCCACTTCGGTGCGACCATAGCCGATGTTGACGCAGTAAAGACCCGCAAAACCATCGATGAACTCGCGGCCATCCTTGTCCACGATGTGGATGCCTTTACCGCCGGTAATCACGCGGCCCGGCGCATCGCCATGGGCAAAATCACGCAGATGGGTAGAGGCGTGGAAGGTGACTTTGCGATCGCGTTCAATCAGATCCTGATGCAAGCTCATAACGTTCTCTCTGTACGATAAGCCTCCCCGATCAGCGGGGCGGCACTTAAAATATTGCGGGCTGAACGGCTGGTTAAGCACACGCGAACACGCTGTAAACCCGTCCCTGGGCGCTCGGCTTTTTCATCCCTGAAAAAGACGGTTCGCTTAGTGCTTAACCAGCCTCGACTGCGACACTATCCGCGCTAGCTCCCCGATACCGATCCCAGCGCGCCCAGGCAGTAGTACTTCGTTTCCAGATACTCATCGATCCCCGTCGCGCCACCTTCACGGCCAAGGCCGGACTGTTTGACGCCGCCGAAAGGCACGGGCGGCCCGGTCATTTTCACCGAGTTGACGCTCACCATGCCGTACTCCAATGCACGCATCAGCTTCCAGATGCGGCGTATATCATGGGTGTAGATATACGCGGCCAGGCCGTACTCGGTGTCGTTGGCCATTTCGATGACTTCGTCGTCGCTACTATAAGCGGTAATGCCAGCCACCGGGGCAAAGTTCTCTTCCCGCCATACCTTCATTTGTGGCGTCACACCGGTCAGCAGTACCGGCATGAAGAAGTTGTCGCCCGGCGCTTGGCTTTGGTCACCCGCGATCAGGGTGGCCCCTTTAGAGATGGCATCGTCCACAATCGCAGCCGCTTTTTCGACCGCTTGGCGGTGAATCAGAGGACCAAGATCCACTTCGCCGTGCAGGCCGTTGCCTACGGTGAGTGCCGCCATGCGCTCGGTGAACCGGGCAACGAACTCATCGTGAATGGATTCGTGTACCAGAATACGATTCGCGGCAAGGCAATCCTGCCCGGAGGTTTGGAACTTCGCGGCCACGGCGGCGTAGGCCGCTTCTTTGGGGTCCATATCCGGCCCGACGATAAAGGGGGCGTTGCCGCCCAGCTCCAGCGAAAGCCGCTTTACGGTGTTGGCGCTCTGCTCGATGAGCAAGCGGCCAACACGGGTGGAACCAGTGAATGAAAGCGCCCGGATGCGCGGCTCTCCGCACAGAATTTTCGAGACTTCCGCAGGCTCGCCCAGCACGACGTTGAAGATACCTTCTGGAATGCCCGCACGCTCGGCGAGTTCAGCCAGCGCCAGCGCCGAAAATGGCGTTTCGTTGGCCGGTTTCACAATCACCGGGCAGCCAGCCGCCAGCGCAGCGGCGGCTTTACGTGTGATCATCGCCAGCGGGAAGTTCCAGGGCGTGATCATCGCCGCAATGCCCACCGGCTCCTTGATGGTGCCGAGCGATGCGTTGGGAATGTGGCTGGGAATGGTCTCGCCGTAGGTGCGCTTGCCCTCCTCCGCGAACCAGCGCACGAAGCTGGCGCCATACTCGACCTCGCCACGGGCATCCGGCAGCGGCTTACCCTGCTCGAGCGTCATGATGGTGGCCAAGTCTTCGCGGTTGGCCTGAATCAGGTCGTACCACGCCAGCAGGCGCTCGTAGCGCTCATCGGCGCGCAGCGCCCGCCAGTGAACGAATGCCGCTTCGGCGGCATCCACTGCGGCGGTAATTTGTTCGGCTTCCAGCAGGGGAATATGGCCGATGACGTCACCCGTCGCGGGGTCAACCACCGCTTCCTCACGGCCGCCCTCTCCATGGACCCACTTGCCGTTCACATACGCGTACTGGCGAAACAGGCGCGGATCTTCCAGGCGTTTTACTAGCGTGGCCGATAGTATGGTCATGGCACCTCCCCTTCCTGAACAGCATGGTCAGCCAGGCAGGTCCGCCCGGCTATCGAATGCCTTCAGGTTAACGGAGAGTGGCCACGAAGTGTTTTTGAAAGCGACCGGCAAACCCTGCGCTTTTTTTGCAAAATGCGGCGTGAGCGTGGTTTTTTTCGGCAGCGCGGCTACTGGGCGCTGTCGATATCGATTCCGATGGGCGCTTGCTTGACGGTTTTGGTGACGATATAGGTGAAATAGCGTTCGATCCCCGCCTCCGATATCAGCCACTTGTCCATCAGCCGCTGGTAGCTGTCGATGGTGCGGGCCTCGAACTTCACCAGGTAATCAACGCCACCGCCCACGGCCACACATTCGGTGACCTCGGGGGTAGCCATCACGAGTGCTTCAAAACGGGCAAAGCTTTCGGCGTTGTGCTGTTTGAGCTCGATCTGCACCCACACAGGGTTGCGCGGCACCAATACCTCCGCGTTGATGCGTGCCGTGTAGCCTTCGATCACGCCCGCCTTCTCCAGGCGCTTCACCCGCTCCCAACAGGGGCTGACCGAGAGATTGATCGCCTCGGCCAGCTTCGACTTGGTGATTCGCCCGTCCCGGGAGAGGATATCGAGGATTTTTAAATCATAGCGATCCAGTTTCATCATGCTGGGGGCTACACCTCCAGGCGTTCGACAACATCGGCAACCACCGCCAGGGTGTCGCCCATATTGATCAGCGAAGGGGCTCGGCGCGCCATCAGAATACCGTCGCGCTCGGCCTGGTACGCCACCGGCGATGATCCGCTGCGGGTCATGTCATAAACGTAGGCAATGGTCTGGCCCTTCTTCACTTCGTCGCCCAGTGCCACCAGCAGCTCCAACACGCCGGCGTGTTGGCTCTGCACGTAGCAGCTGGCATCCGGCATATCCAGGTACATCTGCCCACCTTCGGGCATTTTCACTTCGCCTTCTACCAAACCGTAATGAATCAGGAAGTTGCGCACGCCGCGCTCGGCAATGGCGATACTTTGCGGGGTGGAGGTACCGCCGCCGCCAAGCTCGGTGGCCACGAATACTTTGCCCTGACGTTCACAGGCGGTATCGAACAGTTTTTCAGCGTCCAGCTCGAACATCACCATGGCATAAGGCGCACCGAAGGCCTTGGCGCCTTCCAGCGCCGCCTGCTGCTGGTGTTTGTCATCCAGTACGTGAGACGCACCAAACGGCAGGATATCCAGCGTGCGGCCACCAGAGTGCAGGTCGAGCACGACATCGCTCATGGGCACCAGCACTCGGGTGAAGTAGTCGGCAATTTGTGAGGTCACCGTGCCGTTAGGGTCGCCGGGAAAGCTGCGGTTCAGGTTGCCTTTGTCCATCGGCGAGGTGCGCTTGCCAGCCATCACCGCTGGGGTGTTCATGCAGGGCACGATGATCACACGGCCAGTCACCTCCTCGGCCTTGAGCGCCGAGGAGAGCTTGAGCAGCGACGTTATGCCTTCGTACTCGTCACCATGGTTGCCCCCCGTCAACAGGGCCGTGGGGCCTTCGCCGTTCTTCACCACGGTCACGGGAATCATCACCGCCCCCCAGGCGGATTCATCAGTGGAGATCGGCAGCTTCAAGAAGCCGTGCTGCACGCCGTCGGCGTCGAAGTCGACGGTGGCAGAGATGGGGCTGGGCCGCAGTGAGTTCGGTTGAAGCGTCATGGTGAATCCTTTTTATTGAACGTGCGGCTATTTCACGAACAGCTGGCGGGGGAAGTTTGCCAGCGTTTCGCAGCCGTCTTCGGTAATCAGTATGCTTTCGGTAATTTCCAGCCCCCAGTCATCGACCCACAGGCCCGGCATGAAGTGAAAGGTCATGCCCGGCTGCAGGATCGTCTCGTCCGAGGGGCGCAGGCTCATGGTGCGCTCGCCCCAGTCGGGGGGGTAAGAGATGCCAATCGGGTAGCCACAGCGCGCGCCACCGCGGTCAAAACCATACTTGTCCATGGCCGCCCCCAGCGCCATGGCGATGTCGGCCGTGCGATTGCCGGGCTTGGCAACGGCCAAGCCGTTTTCGATGCCTTCCAGCAAGGCCGATTCGGCGCGGATGAAGTCGGTGGGCGGCGTGCCGAGGAACACAGTGCGCGACATGGGCGCATGGTAGCGCTTGAACACCCCGGCAATTTCGAAGAAGGTGCCTTCACCACTGCGGAACGGCGTATCGTCCCAGGTCAGGTGTGGCGCCGCTGCATCCTTGCCCGTAGGCAGCATGGGCACGATGGCCGGGTAATCACCGCCAAACACCTTGCCGTTTTCGTCGATGAACCCTTCGATGCCCACGCGATAGATTTCAGACACCAGCTTGCTCTTGGGCAACCCCGGCTCGATCACTTCCAGAATGCGCGAGTGCATGCCTTCGACAATCCTGGCGGCGACCCGCATATAGGCAATTTCCTGGGGAGACTTGATCGCCCGGCACCAGTTCACCAGCGCATTGGCATCCATGAAGTGCGCGTGGGGAAGCTCCTTGAGCAGGCTTTGGTAAGCCTTGGCAGAAAAGTAGTAGTTGTCCATTTCCATGCCCACCACGCCGGTGTGCCAGCCACGGTCGGGCATGATCGACTGCGCCAGATACTCCATCGGGTGCATGTCGGGGTTCTGGACGTAGTAATCCGGGTAATAGGTGATGTTATCGGGGTGAATCCAGCAGGTGCGCAGCGCGCCATTGGCATCCATCCGGCGACCAAACCACACCGGCTCACCCTCCAACCCCACCAGCACGCACTGGTGCACATAAAATGACCAGCCGTCGTAGCCGGTCAGCCACGCCATGTTGGAAGGGTCGCTGACGATCAACACATCGATGCCGCGACCGGCCATTTCAGCACGCACTTTCCATAAACGGCTGGCGTACTCTTCACGGGTGAAAGGCAGGGAAACCTCTGTCATCGGGCAACTCGCCAATAAAAGATCACTTAGAACCAGCGCCCGCGGTAAGTCGCGGCACTGGGCCACAGGATCGACCTGGTCACCGCCGCTGCTGGCCCGCCAATGTCGCCTTGCCCCGATACTAGCACCCCTCCTTGGTCAGCGGTCAAAGCCTTTATGGCAAAAATTGCATAGACCGTTAACATCGCTTCTAACGAGGCGTTGACCGCGAAGCGACGCGCCTCGCATGGGTTGCGGTCTTCGGGTTCTCTCGCTCATGATAGAGCTTCCCCCAGAAGCCGCAGCTAAGGAGCCTTCATGAAAATTGTCGTCCATATCGACAATGCCGCGCAGTGGCAGGCCGCTATTGCCGACGCATTGCCCCAGGCCACGGTATTGACCAGCGACGCCCCGGCCAGCGAGCGGCTCGACGCTGATTACCTGGCCGTCTGGAAGGCACCGGCCCATTTGCTGCAGGAGCAAACGCACCTGAAGGGCATCATCAATCTCGGGGCAGGCGTCGACCACTTGCTCAATACGCCGGGCCTTCCTGACGGCGTGCCCATCGTCAAACTGCGCGACGCGGGCATGAGCGAACTGATGGCCGACTACGTACTATACGGCGTGCTGCACTTCTACCGCAGCATGGACCGCTATCGCCAACAGCAGACCCACGCCCAGTGGACGCCGCAGCCAGTCGCCGGCAAGGCCGACTGGCCGGTGGGCGTGCTGGGGCTCGGGGCCATTGGTGGCTATGTGGCCAGTGCACTGCAGCAGGCAGGGTTTCCGGTTTGGGGATGGAGCCGCTCTGCCAAACAGATCAGCGGGGTACGCTGCCTGCACGGTGACGAGGGCCTGGACCAGCTGTTAAGCAAGGTGCAGAGCGTCGTGACCATCCTGCCGGATACCCCGGCCACTCGGCATATCCTGAACGCCGCCCGGCTGGCGCAACTTCCGCCAGGGGCAAGTGTGATCAACCCTGGGCGCGGGAGTCTGATCGACGAACAAGCCCTGTTGAAAGCCCTTGGCACGGAACAGCAGCCAGGCCACCTGCGCGGTGCGCTGCTGGACGTCTTCCACGAAGAGCCGCTGCCTGCCAACCACCCACTGTGGCAGCACCCTAGGGTGATCGTGACGCCGCATATGGCGGCCCCGACCCCGTTGAATGACGCCATCGATCAAGTCATCTCCTATCTGCATGCCTTCGATGCCGGTGAACCTCTCGCCACCGTCAACCCTGAGGCGGGCTACTGACGCCCACTGCTCGGCACGTTATACTTTGCCAAGTGCTATCGTTTGCTGAGAACGGGCCAGCGACGCAAGGGAACCAAGGGCTGAGTCAAGGGCTCTGAGGATCATATATTCAATGGAGGAATGGCCTTTGCGTCATATTAACGTCACTGCGGCTCATCGCTGGCTGAGCATTGCCGTGGGTGCCCTGAGTATGTCTGGCATGACAGCCGCCGTCGCAGAGCAGCCCGTCGAGGATGCTGCCTGGGCTGCCCCGCAGCCGTTCGAAGCACAGTACCGGCTGGAGATTCGTGGTTGGCCGGGCGCGACCATCACCCATACGCTATCCAACGAAGGCCTGCACTGGCTCAGCGACATGAGCTTTTCCGTGGCCGTGGCGCGCGGCCAAGAGCGCAGCCGCTTTGCGGTGGACGATGACGCCACTCGCTCGCTGCTCTACAACAGCAGTTACTCGCTGTTTGGCGTGGGCGACAGCTACCAGCTGAACGAAGCCGATATCCACTCGCTGGACCGTCAGACGGCCCTGTTCGACCTGTCACGGCGGGTCGGCCATGAAAACTGCACCCAGCAGGCGCCCTGCGATATCTCGTTCGTGGATCACCGGGGCCGAGACGAGCACTTTCAGTACTACCTGAATGCCCCGGCCAGCGTCAGCGTCCCCGCTGGGGATTTCGATGCCCAGCCGGTTACCCTGGTGGATGCCGACAAACCCGACCGTTACCTGGTGATCAATTTTCACCCTGACTGGCCCGGGCTGATCCTTTCTGCGGAGTACCAAAAGGAGGGGCGTCGCCAGACCACCATCACCATGACACGCTTCACGCCTGACGAGGGTAATGAACGCTAGATGCTCTCAGGCTTATTGATCGTATTGTTGCCGCTGTTTCTGGGCTATCTGGTTCGCGTTCGCTCCACGGCGTGGCTGAATCTCATCAACCGAGCCGTCAGTGGCTCGGTGTACTTGATACTGCTGTTCATGGGAGTGAGCCTGGCGGGGCTTGAAAATCTGGGTAGCCAGCTGTCTCGCCTCGGGGGTAACGCCCTGCTGCTTTTCAGTATCACCACCCTCTTCAATCTTGCCGCCCTCTGGTGGCTGTCCAGACGCGTACGCCTGAGCGCGGGGAGCTCTCCCGTGGTCAAGGACGCCCCCACCAGCAAACTGGCGGCCATGGGCGGCTCGCTGATGCTCGTCGCCGTGGTGGCAGGTGGCGTGGCGCTGGGGCTGCTGCTCGGCCCCACGCTGGGAGAAGCGCTATTTACCATGGCGGACTGGCTGGCAGAGTGGGTGCTCTACGTGCTGCTGGTGTTGATTGGTTGCCAACTGCGTAATTCGGGCATGCCGCTCAAACAGATTTTGCTCAATCGCCTGGGGCTCGCTATTGCGGTCACCCTGGCGCTCAGCTCGCTGTTGGCAGGATTGGCCGCCGCCCCCTTGCTCTCATTGCGCTGGAACGAAGGCTTGGCCATGGCCTCCGGATTTGGCTGGTATTCGCTGTCGGCCATTCTGATTGGCGACCAGCTCGGCCCGCTGATGGGCGGCGTAGCGTTCTTCAACGACCTGACCCGCGAGCTGCTGGCGTTCATACTGATTCCTCTGGTCATCCACCGCCACACCGCGCTGGCAATTGGCTATGGCGGGGCCACCTCCATGGACTTCACCCTGCCCGTGATTCAGCAGCATGGCGGCGTGGCCTGTGTGCCCATTGCCGTGGTCAGCGGCTTTATCCTCTCGCTACTCTCCCCGCCGCTGATTCTGTTCTTTCTTTCGCTGTCGGGTTAGCGTGAGCGGGCGCTCCTTGGGTAGGATACGCAGCTAGCGTATTGCTTCGATCATCAAGGACGCCCACCCACCATGCTCAACGGAATCTGGTTAAGCTTTTTCATTGCCGCCTTTGCGGCATCGCTCTGGCAATGGCTGGTGGGTGGCGACAGCGAGGTGTTTGCCCGCCTGGTGCAGTCGCTGTTCGAAATGGCAAGGGTCAGCGTCGATATCATTCTGGTGCTGCTGGGCACCATGACGCTGTGGCTGGGATTTCTGGCCATTGCTGAAAAGGCGGGGTTAATCCGCCTGCTGGGGCGAGTGCTCGACCCGCTGTTCTGCCGCTTGATGCCCGAAGTGCCCCGCGGCCACCCGGCCATGGGGCTGATCAGCATGAACTTTGCCGCCAACATTCTAGGCCTGGATAACGCTGCGACGCCCATTGGCATCAAGGCGATGCATTCGCTGCAAACCCTGAACCCCAGCCGCGATACCGCCAGCAATGCGCAAATCCTGTTTCTGGTACTGAATACCTCGTCGCTGACCCTGCTGCCCGTCACGATTTTCATGTACCGCGCCCAGCAAGGGGCGGCAGAGCCGACGCTGGTGTTCCTGCCGATTCTGCTGGCGACCAGTGCGTCCAGCCTCGCCGGGCTGCTGGCGGTGGCCATCATGCAGCGTCTGAAGCTTTGGCAACCGGTGGTGCTGGGGTACTTGCTGGCCGCTGCGCTGGCCCTGGGGCTTTTGATCACCACGCTGGCGGGGATGTCGGCTCAAGCGCTGGCCGCGGCTTCCACGCTGGTTGGCAACCTCACGCTGTTCAGCATTGTGATCATGTTCCTGGTCGTGGGGGCGCTGCGCGGCGTGAAGGTGTATGACGCCTTTATCGAGGGTGCCAAAGAAGGCCTGAGCTTTACCATCACCCTGCTGCCCTACCTGATTGCCATGCTGGTGGCCGTTGGGGTGCTACGCGCCAGCGGCGTGCTGGATGCCGGGCTTGGCGGCATTCGCTGGCTGGTGGAAGGCATTGGCTGGGATACCCGCTTTGTGGATGCGCTACCCACCACCTTTGTGAAACCGCTCTCCGGCAGCGGCTCCCGCGCCATGATGATCGAGACCATGAACACCTTTGGTGTCGATAGCTTCCCAGGGCTACTGGCCGCCACGTTCCAGGGCAGCACCGAAACCACCTTTTATGTGCTGGCGGTCTACTTCGGCGCCGTAGGCATTAGCCGCATTCGCCATGGACTGGGATGCGCCCTGGTCGCCGATGTGGCAGGCATCACCACCGCCATTCTGGTGTGTTACTGGTTCTTTGGCTGAATCAGCAAGATCGTTCGCCACGCATCGCTGCGCTGAGCGCTTTGCGCAGCGCTGGCCCGGAAAGCCCACGGCCAAGCAGAACGATGAGTTTGGCCACGGCGGCTTCCAGCGTGATGTCTCCTCCAGCGATCACGCCCGCCTGATTGAGCGCCGCCCCGGTGGCGTAGGCGCCTTGAATGACCTCCCCCTGAGCGCACTGCGTGACGTTGAGCAGCGCCACGCCCCGCTCATGGGCCGCTTTCAAGGCGTCGAGCAGTGCACCGTCAAAGCTGGGCGGGTTCCCCACGCCGTAGCTGTGTAGCACCACACCTTTCAGCGTGTCGTCTGCCAGTAGCGCTTTGGCGCGCGTTAGCGACATACCCGGGTACAGCGGCAGCACGGCCACCGCCTCATCGTCTAGCTGGAGCGGCGAAAAGCTAGGCTCCCCGCTGAGCAGCGCCGAGGGCTGGGGAAAGGTGATGCCAATGCCGATCTCGGCCAGCCAGGGGAAGTTGGGAGAGTCGAAGGCATCCAGACCTTGAGTACGCACCTTGCGGGCGCGGTTACCGCGCAGCAGCCGGTCATGGAAGACCAGGCTCACTTCGCAGGGTGTGGCCGGATGAGCCGCCAGCTGTAGCGCGCTGACCACGTTGTTCAGCGCGTCGCTTCTGGGCTCACCCAGCGGAATTTGAGAGCCGGTGAAGATCACCGGCTTGTTCAAGGCCCCGAGCATGAACGACAGCGCCGACGCGCTGTAGGCCATGGTATCGGTGCCGTGCAGAATCACGAAGGCATCGTAGACCTGCCAGTGGGCTTCCAGCGCCGCGATCAGTCGATTCCACGCCTCGGGCATCAGCTCGGCGCTGGCGATCAAAGTCGTTCAGAATGCGCAGGCCGCACTTGAACAGCAGGATCAGCGCCACGAGGTTGACCACTGCCAAGAGGCCCATAGTCACATCGGCGAAGCCAAACACGGTGCCTAGGTCGGTGGTCGCGCCCCAGCACACCAGCAGTACAATCGCCACCCGGAAGGCGTTGAACAGGTTCTGGTTGTCACGGCTGAAGAAGTTCAGGCTGTTTTCGCCCAGGTAGTAGTTATAGAGGATGGTGCTGAAGGCAAACAGCAGCAGCGCCAGGCTCACGAAGGTGCGGCCCCACTCGCCCACGTGGTCTGCCAAGGCAGCCTGGGTGAGCGCGATACCTTCGACACCCGCCCCGGCGGCGGGGTCATACACGCCGCTGAGCAGAATCAGAAACGCCGTGGCCGAGCAGATGATCACCGTATCGATAAACACCGAGAACGCCTGCACGATGCCCTGGTTGGCCGGATGTGGAACGTACGCCACGGCAGCCACGTTGGGCGCACTGCCGAGGCCCGCTTCGTTAGAGAACAGGCCACGCTTCAAGCCCATCATGATGGCAGCGCCAATACCGCCGCCTACCAGCGGCTCAAGGCCAAAGGCACTCTTGACGATCAGGGCAATCACCGCGGGGATATCCCCCAGGTTCATGGCAATCACTAACAGCGCCACGGCGATATAGCCCACGGCCATGAAGGGCACCAGGAATTCGGAGATGCGAGCAATCCGCTTGATGCCGCCAAAGATGATCAGGCCCACCAGCATTGCCAGCGCAATACCGCTGTACAGCACCGGCACGCCGAAGGCGTCGCCAAACGAAGTGGCAACGGCATAGGATTGCAAGGCGGTAAAGGCAAAACCGAAGGTGAGTAACAGCAGTACCGAGTAGAACGCTGCCAGCCAGCGCCACTGCTTGCCCAAACCTTTGACGATGTAGTACGCCGGACCACCGCGGTAAGTGCCATCACCTTCCGCCTGTTTGTAGGTTTGCGCCAGGGTGCACTCTAGAAAGCTGGTCGCCATACCCATCAAACCGACGATCCACATCCAGAAAATCGCCCCCGGGCCGCCCAGCGTAATCGCCACGGCCACGCCGGCGATGTTACCGCCGCCCACGCGCCCCGCTACCGACAGTACCAGCGCCTGAAACGAGCTCAAGTGGCCGTGCTGATTACGCTTGAAGGCTTGACCGGAACCCAGAATACGGAACATCTGACCAAAATAACGAAACTGTACGAAGCGGGAGGCGACGGTAAAACCGATACCAACGCCCACCAGTAATACGAGCAGAACCCTCCCCCAGAGGAGGTCGTTGAGCATATCGAGCATGGGATAGTCTCCGCATTTTTATATTGGCGTTATGGTTGTAATCGCGTCCTTGTTTGCGATTGAAAGGCGCGCAGAGTGTTGTACCAAGCCAAAAGCGGGATGACGCTTGGCGCAGCGATGCAGTTGGTTGCACTCACTGCGCCAGTGGGTGCATCACAGTGCATCAGGCGTATACAGCCCCCGCGAGATGATGACCGCTAGAGAGAATGTACCGAGCAGTCATCTGATGATGTTACTGCGATGCCCACTTGTGAAGATGCACCGATTGACGTTAAATAACATCAATATCGATGCAAGCGAGTGCACGACCAGGCAGGAGTGAACGATGCGAACCACTGTTACCATTGACGATGAGCTCTACGAGCAGGCATTGGCGTTTGCCGAGCCGGGAGTGGATAAACCGTCAGACCTCTTTCGCGAGGCCATGAAGACCTATGTCCGCGTGCAAGCCGGTCGACGTCTTGCAGCCTTGGGTGGGACTGCGCCAGAGATGCCCGACATACCCCGCCGTCGCGAGGCGCCTTCAACGCAATGAACGTGCTAGTCGACACATCGGTTTGGGTGGATCATTTCAGAAAACGAAACGATGCCCTGATCGGATTGATCGAAAAAGATCTTGTGCTCAACCACCCCATGGTTTTAGCTGAGCTTGCCTGCGGGACACCTCCCTCCCCGCGCACTCAAACGCTAAAGAGTGTTGCCCTCTTGCGGCCCTGTCATCAGGCTAGTTTGTCGGAGGTGATGGACTTCATCGAACGTGAAAAGCTCTATGGCCTGGGCTGCGGCTTAGTCGACATGTGCTTACTTGCCTCAACACTTATCACGCCCGATACGCAGTTATGGACGCTAGACAAGCGTCTCGCGGATATGGCGGACAAGTTCGCTGCGGCCTACCGGGTCGCGGTACATTGAGAGCTGATCACAATATCCGCTTGAGCTGCTTAATAAAATAGCCACCATCGATCAACATTGCTGCAGGCATGGCTTCTTTTCCTTCTTCAAACGAAAAACGCCCCAGGGGTCGGCTTATCCCGAGATATGTGGGAAAGCTTACTGCCCAGGGCGTGGATAACGCTTAGCTTACGGAGTGCTTAATACATCGCCAACCCCTACATCCGTAACATCATTACCAGGGGCACGCAATGCCCGCGTTTGCCGCCCTGGCCGCGTGAAGCTTCTTGTAGCTTTCGATGAGGCGCTGGTGGCGCTCCAGCCCCTCCAACTGCATGTTGGTGGGAGTAAGGCCGTGGAAGCGCACGCTGCCATCTACCGAGCCAACCACCGCCGCCATGGTGGCTTCGCCGAACATGCGCTGGAAGTTGGGCAGGTAGTCGTCCAACGCCAGCTCGTCGTCCAGGGCAATCTCCAGCACCGCGCTCACAGCTTGATAGAACAGGCCGCGCTCGACGGTGTTGTCGTTGTACTGCAGGAACATCTGCACGCAGTCCAGCGCCTCTTCATGGCGGTCAAGCGCCAGGTAGACCAGCAGCTTCAGCTCAAGAATGGTCAGTTGCCCCCACACGGTGTTCTCGTCGAACTCGATACCGATCAGCGTGATGATATCGACGTGGTCGTCCATCTGACTCTCTTCCAGCCGCTCGACCAGGTCGGTCAGCTGTGCGTCGTCCAGGCGGTGCAGGTTGAGGATATCTTCGCGGTAATCCAGCGCCTTGTTGGTGTTATCCCAAATCAGGTCTTCGATGGGGTACACCTCGGAGTAGCCCGGCACCAGAATGCGGCACACCGGTGCGCCCAGGTCTTCGTGTACCGCCATGTACACTTCAGCCCCCAGCTCCTCGAAAATACCGAACAGGGTCTCGGCTTCTTCCTCGTTGCTGCCAGAGAAGTCCCACTCGCTGAACTCAAAGTCGGGCTTGGCACTGAAGAAGCGCCAGGAGACCACGCCCACCGAGTCGATGAAGTGCTCGACGAAGTTGTTCGGCTCAGAGACAGTCTGGGAATTGAAGGTCGGCAGCGGCAGGTCGTTCAGGCCTTCGAAGCTGCGCCCCTGCAGCAGCTCGGTCAGGCTGCGTTCAAGCGCCACTTCAAAGCTTGGGTGAGCACCGAAGGAGGCGAACACGCCGCCGGTACGCGGGTTCATCAGCGTCACGCACATGACCGGGAACTGCCCACCCATGGAGGCATCCTTCACCAGCACCGGGAAGCCCTGGGCTTCCAGGGCATTGATGCCCTCGACAATGCTGGGGTACTTGGCCAGCACTTCTTGCGGTACGTCGGGCAGGGTCAGCTCCTGTTCGAGGATCTCACGCTTCACCGCCCGCTCGAAAATCTCTGAAAGGCACTGTACCTGAGCCTCCACCAGCGTATTGCCCGCGCTCATGCCGTTGCTGAGGAACAGGTTTTCGATCAGGTTGGAGGGGAAGTAGACCGTTTCGCCATCGCTTTGGCGCACAAAGGGCAGCGAAACGATGCCCCGGTCTTCACGGCCTGAGTTGGTATCAATCAGGTTCGAGCCGCACAGCTCGCCTTCCGGGTTGTAAATCGCCAGGCAGTGCTCGTCGAGAATCTCGGCGGGCAGCTCGTCATTCGGCCCCGGCTTGAACCACTTCTCATTGGGATAGTGCACGAATTCGCTGTTCGCGATCTCTTCGCCAAAGAATTGATCGTTGTAGAAGAAGTTGCAGCTCAGACGTTCGATGAACTCGCCCAGCGCAGAGCACAGCGCACTCTCTTTGGTCGCGCCTTTGCCGTTGGTAAAGCACATGGGGGACGCCGCATCGCGGATATGCAGCGACCACACGTGAGGCACGATATTGCGCCAGGAGGCGATTTCGATCTTCATGCCAAGGTCGGCAAGAATCGCACTCATATTGGCGATGGTCTGCTCCAGCGGCAGGTCTTTGCCTTCGATGTAAGTGCTGCCCCCTTCCGGCGCGCCCATCAGCAGCGCCTGGGCGTCCTCGTCGATGTTCTCGACCACCTCGATCTGAAACTCGGGGCCGGTCTGGATGACCTTCTTCACTGTGCAGCGGTCGATGGAGCGCAGAATACCTTCGCGATCTTTTTCCGAGATATCTTCCGGCAGCTCGACCTGAATCTTGAAGATCTGCTTGTAGCGGTTTTCCGGGTCGACGATGTTGTTTTGCGACAGGCGAATGTTCTCGGTGGGAATATTGCGCGCGTTGCAGTACACCTTGACGAAGTAGGCGGCACACATGGCCGACGACGCCAGGAAGTAGTCAAACGGGCCAGGGGCCGAGCCGTCGCCCTTGTAGCGAATCGGCTGGTCGGAAATGACCGTAAAATCGTCGAACCTGGACTCCAGGCGGAGGTTGTCGAGATAGTTAACTTTGATTTCCATAAGCGGGTGTCCGGAGTAATGAGTGTGCCTGAGCGCCAACGCATCAGGCGAATGGCGGCCATTATCCAGTTTTTTGCCCGCTTCGTCTTGGGCAGTCGCTTGAATCGCTCATGGCTGATGTAGCAAGAACGGCAGCGCCTCTTCCAGCAGCAGGTCAGGAATCTCTTCGGCAATGTAGTGGCCGCAAGGCAGCGCCTTGCCCTCTACCTGCGTCGCTACCTTGCGCCATTCAGCCAAGGCATCGAAGCAGGCTTCAATCGCGCCTTGGGCACCCCACATCACGTTGATCGGGCAGGTGAGCTTCACACCCGCGTCGATATCCGCCTGGTCGTGCTCCAAGTCGATGGTGGCGCTGGCGCGGTAGTCGCCGCAGATGCCGGTGGCCGTACCGGGAAGCGACAGGCAGCGCTCGTACTCCGCCAGCGCTTCTGGGGCGAACGGTGCCATACCGGCACTGCGGGCGCCCATCACGCTTTTCAGGTACTGCGCGGGGTCGGCTTGAATCAGCATTTCCGGCAGCGGCTGAGGGCGAATCAGAAAGAACCAGTGCCAGTAGCTGCGGGCAAACGCCTCATTGGTGCCACGGTACATGGCCAGCGTGGGGGCGATATCTAAAAGCACCATGCGCTCGATCCGCTCGGCGTAATCAACGCCTAAACGATGCGCCACCCGCGCGCCGCGGTCGTGGGCCAGCACCTTGAAACGCTCGAACCCCAGCGCGCTCATTAGTTCGGCCATATCGGCGGCCATAGTGCGCTTGGCGTAATTGAAGTGCTCTGCGTCGTCGTCGGGCTTACTGCTGTCGCCGTAGCCGCGCAGGTCGGCAGCAATAACCGTAAAGTGCTGGGCAAGCGTGGCCGCGACTTTGTGCCAAATCATATGGGTCTGCGGGTGCCCGTGAAGCAGCAGTAGCGCCGGGCCGCTGCCGCCCATCCGATAGGCAATTTCGACGCCGTTAACGCGGCGCGTCTGTTTTTCAAACCTTGCAAACATGGCTAGCTCCTCGCGGATAGATGATGCTCTTCATTCGACGACTTCTTGTAACCGCTCGATCAGAAAGTCTTTCAGCGCGACCACGGCGGGCGTGAGCGACAGCCGATGCGGGCAGACGAGATACAGCGGCGCGGGCTCGGTAGGAAACGCAGCCAACAGCGCCACCAAGCGGCCTGCGCGGAGATCCGCCTGAACATCAAGGCGAGATTTATAGGCAACGCCCTCTCCCGCCAGCGCCCAGCGGCGCACGCACTCCGCATCGTCGCTCACCCGATTGCCCTGCACGCTGATACGCTCACTGCCGAACTGCCACTGGTCATGCACCCGCTCACCAAGATTGAAGCAGAGGCAGTTGTGCTGGCGTAGTTCATCTGGCGTGGCGGGCTCGCCGTGGCGCGCGATATAGCGAGGTGCGGCGCACACCACCCGTTGGTTATCACTTTTTAGCGGCAGGGCTACCAGGCTGGAATCCTCCGGCACGCCGTAACGCAGGGCAATCTCCACTGGCTGGCGAAACAGATCGCTCACCCGGTCGCTGACCCGAAGCCGCAGACGCAGCTGCGGATGCAGCGCCATAAAATGGTCCAGCCAGCCCAGCAGCACGTTGCGGCCCAGATCGGAAGGCATGGAGAGGCTGAGCTCTCCCGCGATCTCCTGGCGTTCGCGGTGCAGCTCTTTTTCCCCTTCGGCAAGGGCGCTCAATGCCGTTTTCGCATGCACTAAATAGTGCGCCCCGGCGGGTGTTAGCCGCAAGCTGCGGGTAGAGCGTACCAGTAGCCGCGTGCCCAACGCGTCTTCAAGGCGTTTGATCGCCACGCTAGCCACTGCCGGGGTAATCGCCAGCTCCCGCGCGGCGGCGGAAAGGCTGCCGTGCTCGGCGGCATAGACAAGCACGTTTAGGTCATCGGTACGCATGGAGCGATAGCGCCCTTATTTTCAAAAAAAATTGGAAACTGTTAGCTACATTAGCCCTCTTTTTCATAAAACGACACCCAGGCATGATATCGCCATTCATCATCGCTTGGAGAACGACCATGAAAGCATTCGCGTTTACCAAAAGCCTACCGATCGACCACCCAGACGCCCTGCACGCCGTCGAGCTGCCGCTGCCCACACCCGAGCCCCACGATATTCGTGTCGCGGTCAGCGCAGTTTCCGTCAACCCGGTAGATGCCAAGGTGCGCAAAAGCGCGCTGCCCGAAGGCGGCGAGCCGCGGGTGCTGGGTTACGACGCGGTGGGCGTGGTCGATGCCGTGGGCAGTGCAGTCACTCGCTTTCAGCCGGGTGACCGGGTGTGGTACGCAGGCAGCATTGCGCGCCAAGGCTCCAATGCCGAGTACCAACTGGTCGATGAGCGTATCGTCAGCCTGGCGCCGAAAAGTCTGTCTGACGTCCAGGCAGCGGCTCTCCCTCTCACCGCCATTACCGCCTGGGAGCTACTGTTTGACCGCCTGGAACTGGGCCTGCGCGACACCAAAGGCAAAACATTATTAGTGGTAGGTGCTGCCGGTGGCGTTGGCTCGATTCTGATTCAGCTGGCCAAGCAGCTCACCGATATCACCGTGATTGGGACGGCCTCACGCCCGGAAAGCCAAGCCTGGGTCACGTCGCTCGGCGCCGATGCGGTGATCGACCACCGCCAACCGCTGGATGAAGCGCTCAAAGCCGCAGGCTACGAGCAGGTGGATATGGTCATCAGCCTTAACCAAACCGATCACCACTTCGAGGCGATCATCAATGCCTTGAAGCCCCAGGGCAAATTGGCACTGATCGATGACCCGGAGCTGATCGACGTGCGTAAACTCAAGCTCAAGAGCCTGTCACTGCACTGGGAGCTGATGTTCACTCGGCCTTTGTTTACTACCGAGGACATTGCCAAGCAGCACGACCTATTGAGCGAAGTTGCCGCCATGGTGGATAGCGGCCGTTTGACCACGACGCTTGGCGAGGTACTTGGCCCCATCACTGCCGACAACCTGACGCGTGCCCACGCGCTGATCGAGAGCAACCGCACCGTAGGCAAGCTGGTGCTAGCGGGGTTTTAAGCACGCGCGCCGATCATTTCAAGCCCGCTTGAGGTATCAGCCGTTGCACTCTTGGGCGCAAGGCGGCACATTAGCCGCCACCGCCCAAGAGCCCCGAGTCACGCCCATGCACGATGAATTTGTGGCCAATTTGCGCCTGCTGTGCAGCTACTACCCGTCGATTGCCGATGTGCGCCGCCGCCTGCCGATGAACCGAGCGCAATTCAACCGCTACTTGAGCGGGTGCTACTACCCCAGTCATGCGGCGCTCCAACGAATATGCCATTTTCTTGGCGTCACCGCAGACGACATTGCCCTCCCCCACCAGGATTTTCGCGCTCTGGTCATATCATGCGTACGCTGGTCTGTCTGGAGGAGCGCGACGGCGGCGTGGTGTATCAGCGCACCGAACGCATGCCGGTGGCCCCCGGCAAACGCCCCTGCCATAACCGCTATGTGGGGGCGGCAGTCAAACTCGCGGACCGGCTGTTCTTGATCGACCACGAAACTCTGAACGGTCACGAGATCACCCAGACCATTCTGTTTCCCAGCTTTCAAAGCCAGGTAACGCGATTGACGGGGCTGAAGATGGGCGTGGCAGACAACAGCGAGCGCATGCCCTGCTGTGTGAGAGTGGTGTATCAGCGGCTGGAGAACAGACCAGCCTGCGCGAAGCGCTCGCCCAGTGCGGGCTACTGGCACTGGACGACCCATCCCTGGATGCGGCGCTACTGGCCGCCATTCAGAACGATATCGCCGCAGGGGAGTACCATTTTCGTGCGCGCCATTAACGTGGCGGTGGCGTCGCAGTCGTCAGCACATGGGAAAACAGAATGGCTTCGAACTGCTCCATGGGAGCCAGCGACTTGAGCGTCTTGGCGCGCAGGATGGCGCCTTCCCACCCCGAGAGAATGAAGCTGGCCAGCGTGTCAGGTGACAACCCTTCCGGCACGCTGCCGTCTGCCTGCGCCTGGCTCAAGCACGTGACCAGGCGTTTTTCCCAGCGCTGGAAGACCACGTTGAGCGCATCGCGGAAGGTGTCGTTCTGGCCCGCCAGCTCCTGCCCCAGGTTGCCGATCAGGCAGCCCGTGGAGTGGTCACAGTCGAGCATATGCGCCCTACCTGCCGCGAAGTAGCGACGCAGACGTTCGAGAGGTGGCACGGCCGAATCTTCCATCAAGGTGGCCAGATTGGCATCGTATTGGCTGGCAAACCGCTCGATCACCGCCAGACCAAAGTCCTCTTTACTGGCAAAATAGTGGTAAAACGAACCCTTGGGTACACCGCAGGTTTTTAGAACGGCATTGATACCCGTGGCGTTATAGCCCTGCTGGGCAATCAGCTCAGCGCCGGTATCAATCAACTTATCGCGCGTGGCGGTGTTTTTCATAGCGTCATGCAGACCAGGAAGTCTATGGTTTTTCACGTCAATGATGACAGGTATCGGAAACCGCGTCAGCGTTTGGGTTGCACGCTATTTGCACAATGCTTGCCTAATCGCTGCGTAGGAATCGGTGATGCTAGCATGGTCTTGCCACTTCTCGGGCATTTTTGCCTTCAGCCAATGGATACCCCCCGGCCATGACTCCACCTCGCTCTTTTGCCTCCTCACAGCAAGGCCGCCTGGGCCTGGGTGCCCTGGCCGCCTTGCTGGTACTGGCAGGCGGCCTTGCCGTGGCCTGGTGGATCATCAGCCAGCCACCCAGGGTAGAGCGCAGGCCGCCGCCGCCGCCCGTGCCCCCGGTGGTCGACGTGATGACCGTCGAACAGCGCCTACAGTCGCCGACCCTGAGCGGCTTTGGTCGTGTCGAAGCGGAACAGTCGACGCTGCTGGCCAGCCGCGTGGCCGGGCAGCTGGAACGTTTTGCCGAAGGCGTACTGCCCGGCCGTGTGGTCGAGCAGGGAGCACCGGTGGCTTACATCGACCAGGCCGACCTGCAGCTGGCGTTGGAGGATGCCCAGGCTCAACTGGCAAACGCTGAAGCCCAGCTGGCCCTGGAGCAGGCCGAACAGCAGCGCGCCCGCAGTGAGTACGAGTCGTTCGGCAGGCAGCTGAGCGCCGAACGGCGAGCGCTGGTGCTGCGCGAACCCCAGCTGCGCCAGGCCCAGGCGCAGTTGACCCAGGCGCGCGTGGTCCGCGACCAGGCGGCGCTAAACCTGGAACGAGCCACCCTCACGGCGCCCTGGCGCGCCATGGTTCAGGAGCGCCTGGTGGGGGCTGGCAGCCTGCTGAGCCAGGGCACCGAAGTGCTCAGCCTGGTGGGTGTCGAGCAGTTCTGGGTACGCGCGTCGCTGCCCGGCGATACGTTGGCCTGGCTGGAGAGTGGCGGTCGCGTCACGCTCACCAGCCAGGGCTGGCCCGATCAGGCCGAACGGGAGGGCGAACTGCTCTCCGTGCTGCCCAACCTGGAAGAGAACGGCCTGCAGGCCCAGCTGCTGATTGCCGTGAACGACCCACTGGCCCTGAATCATGAGGGTCCCGCCCTGCGGCTGGGCGACGTCATGCGGCTCACCTTCCACACCCGGGCCCAGGAGCCACTGATCAGGCTACCCTCTGCCGCGCTTCGCCCCGGCGAGCAGGTCTGGTGGGTGGACGACGACAACCGCTTGCGCAGTACCCGCGTCACTCTCGCTTATCGCGGCCAGGATGACGTACTGATCCGGGAGGGCCTGGAAGCGGGCCAGCGCGTGGTCGTTGCAGGCCTGGCGCAGCCCCGCGAGGGGCAGGAAGTTCGCCTACGCCAACGTGGCGACACCCCGGCACGTGATCAGGAGAGCGCTCAATGATGCGTAAAGGCCCGTTGGCGTGGATGGTGGATCACGGCGTTGCCCCCAACTTGATGATGGTGCTGTTCATCGTGGGCGGCCTGATGGCCTCGATGGCCATCAAGAAAGAGGTCTTTCCGGAGTTCGAAACGGAAATCGTCCAGGTCTCCATCAGCTACCCAGGCGCCACCCCAGAAGATATCGAGCAAAGCCTGCTGCTGCCCATGGAAGCCGCCATCGCCAACGTGGAAGGCATCGACGAGATGACCGCCAGCGCCAGCGAAGGCAGCGGCGTGGTCAGCGCAACGCTGATCGACGGCGTGGATGTGATGCGCGCCTACCAGGACATTCAACAAGCCGTGAATGCCATTACCACCCTGCCCGCCGCTGCCGACCCGCCCCGTATTACCCTGGCAGGCCGCTCGCGCAGCGTCGTCAGCCTGCAGGTGTACGGCAGGGTGGGTCAGGAAGCCCTGCACGACGCGGCCGAGAACGTGCGGGCCGAGTTACAGGCCACCAGCGGCATCTCCCGGGCAGAGCTCTCCGGCAACCGAGACCGGGAAATCCAGGTGCACCTGGACGATGAAGCCATCGAGCGCTACGGGCTCGATCATCAGCAGTTGGCCAGCCGCATCGCCGCCGAAGCACTGGATCTGGCCAGCGGCCAGTTGACCACCGCCGAGGGAGAATGGCTGATCCGCTACCAGGGGCGCCGCAATAGCGCCGAAGAGTTCGCCGAGCTGCCCATTCTGACCACGGCCCAGGGCTCGCCGGTGCTGTTGCGCGACATTGCCCAGGTTAGTGAAGGCTTTGCCGAAACCGACCGAGAGGAGTTCTACAACGGCCAGCCAGGCATCTCGGTGGATGTGTACCAGATTGGCGGCCAAACCCCCACCAGCATTTCCAACGCGGTACGCGGCGAGCTGGAACGGCTGCGCGCCAACCTGCCCGACGGCGTGAGCCTGGACATCGCCCGGGACAGCTCGGAGGTCTACGAAGACCGACTCGGCCTGCTGCTCAAGAACGCCTGGATGGGCCTGGCGCTGGTGCTGGTGCTGATGGCGCTGTTTCTCGAAGCGCGACTGGCATTCTGGGTGACGCTGGGCATTCCCACGGCGTTTCTGGGGGCCATGCTGTTCCTGCCCTGGATTGGCGTCTCGCTCAACATGATGTCGATGTTCGCATTCATCATTGCGCTGGGCATCGTCGTCGATGACGCCATCATGGTGGGCGAGAACATCTACAGCTATCGCGAAGAGGGTTACTCGTTGCGCGATGCGGCGGTCAAGGGCGCCCAGGAAATTGCCACGCCGCTCACCTTTGCGATCCTCTCGAACATCGTGGCCTTCCTGCCCCTGCTGTTCCTGCCCGGCTTTTTGGGGCTGATCTTTGCCACGGTGCCGGTCGTGGTGATCACGGTCTTCGTGATCTCGCTGGTGGAAGCGCTGCTGATCCTGCCCGCACACCTGGCCCACGCCAGCAAACCGAGGCAAACGCCAGCCTGGCAGCGTCCTCTGGAGGCCGTGCGGCTACGCATGCAGCAGGGGCTGCACCATTTCACCTACCGGCGCTTCGAGCCCTTTCTGCAGGGTGCACTGAACCAGCGCCTGCTGACCGTCTCGCTGGGCGTGGCGCTGCTGGCGATCACCCTGGCATGGGCCATGAGCGGCCGATTGGGCTTCTCGCTGATGCCTCGGGTGGAATCCGACCAGGTGCAGGCCAGCGTCACCCTGCCGATTGGTAGCCACATCAGCGTCAGCCGCGAATTGAGCCAGCAATTGCTGGACGCCGCCACGGCCCTCAGCGAGCGTGAAGAGGGGTTGAGCTTCACCAGCACCCGTAGCCGTCTGGATGGCGAAAGCCTCTCCGTACGCCTCGACATCGCTTCGGAAAGCCTGGAGAGCTGGCCACCCTCACGCATTGCCCGCGAGTGGCGTGAACTGACCGGCGACCTGCTGGGCGCGCAATCGGTCCGCTTCGAATCCGACTTTGGCGGCCCCGGCAGCGGCGCCGCGCTGAGCCTGCGGCTTTCTCACCCCAACACCCAGGTGCTGGAGGCAGCCGCCACACGATTGGCCGAACAGCTGGCAGAGTACGGGCTGACGGACATCGACAGCGGCCTGGGCGACGGCAAGCCACAGCTGGAAATGCGCCTGTCGGCCGAAGGCCGCTCGCTGGGGCTGACCGGCAGTGACTTGGCACAGGCCCTGCGTGCTCCGCTGCAAGGCGCCACCGCCGTCGAGCAGTTCATCGGCCGCCGAGAGGTCAGCGTCGAAGTGCGTTTACCGGAAGCCTCTCGCGATAGCCTCAGTGAGCTGTACCGGCTTCCCGTACGCACCCCCGAGGGGCTCAGCGTGCCGCTGTCGCGGGTGGCCGACATCACCCTCAGCCAGGCGTCCAGCAGCCTGCAACGCATCAACGGCCGACGCATCATCACCGTCACCGCCGACTCCGAGGGCGACCAGGCCATCAATCAGGTGCTCGCCACCTTGCAGGAGGATGTCTTCCCCACCCTCAGCAATACCTGGCCGGGCCTCGAAGTCAGCATGGGTGGCCGCCAGCAGGATACCGCCGACAACCTGGCCACGCTGCGCAAGGCCATGTGGCTGATGATTGCGGCGCTCTATGCCCTGCTGGCAATTCCCTTCCGAAGCTACTTGCAGCCGCTGCTGGTGATGGCCGCCATTCCGTTTGGTATCGTGGGTGCCATCGGGGGACATATGCTGATGGGCTTTGGCTTGTCGATCATCAGCCTGCTGGGCATGCTGGCGCTGTCCGGCGTGGTCATCAACGATGCCCTGGTGCTGATCGACTACGCCAACCGCAAGCGGCGCGAAGGCATGGCGCCTCGGGAAGCCATCGTGGCCGCTGCCACACGCCGGTTGCGGCCGATCATGATGACCACACTGACGACCTTCCTGGGGCTGGCACCGATGATTCTGGAAACCTCGCGACAGGCACGCTTCATGATTCCCATGGCCATCTCTCTGGGCTTTGGCATGCTGTTCGCCACGGTCATTCTGTTGGTTCTGGTGCCCTGCCTCTATCTCAGCCTGGAGAATCTGCGCGAACGCCTCAGCGCACCGTCCCCTCCCGAACCCGAGAGGGCTAACCCATGAAGGCGTTACATAGCCTGCGCCAGTGGCGCCCTTCGCGGCTGGGCATGAAGCTGTTCGCGGCCATCCTGAGCGTCAATGTGGCCATTGCCGCCAGCGTATTTCTGGCGGTCACCTACAGTATCGACCGCGGCTTTCTCGACTACCTGAACCAGGCCCAGGAGCGCCGTGCCACGCTGCTGGCCGACGGCCTCATTACCCGTTGGGAAACTCAGAACAGCTGGGCGTGGCTGGAAGAGGCCCCCGACCGCTGGCCCTACATCGTGCGCTTCGAGCTGGGCCAGGAGCATCGTGATCGGCCATCCCCCCTGGGGGAAGCGCAGGATTTCGCTCTGCAGGGTGCCGATGGCCGTTCCATTATCCCCCCCGGCGGCACCCCGCGGGGCTCCCGCAACTGGCACTGGATGACCCTCTACAGCGACCTGGCGCCCAATGGCCAGCGCGAGGCCATTGGTGCCCTCGGTTTTCGCCCACCCCGGGAGATGATGGAGCGCATGGAGAGCCGCTTTCTGGAGCGCCAGCAGCGTAACCTGATCCTGATCGTGATCTCGCTGGGCATTGCCTCCCTGCTGCTGGCCGGCGGGCTCTCCTGGTGGCTGGGCCGACGC
>NZ_LFGS01000004.1:416231-533118 GCF_002078135.1 Halomonas sp. BC1
GCCGACGCACGCGGGCGCTGGCCGGTGCCACCCTGCGGCTCACCGAAGGCGACTACCATACCCGCTTGCCCGAACGCGGCCGCGATGAGCTGTCTCGCCTGGCCCGGGATTTCAACGTGCTGGCGGCCACCCTGGAAGCCAGCCGCGAGGCCCGGGCACGCTGGGTGTCGGACACGGCCCATGAGCTGCGCACGCCGCTGGCCGTACTGCGCGGTGAAATCGAAGCCATGCAGGATGGTATTCGCCCGCTGAATCAGGAAAACCTGAGCTCGCTGGCCCAGGAAGTGGCTCAGCTGGAGCGCCTGGTCTCCGACTTGCGACTGCTCTCGCAAAGCGATGCGGGAGCGCTGGACATCCAGCTGGCCCCGCTGAACCTGAGCGACAGTCTGGGCAGCCGCCTGACCGACGCCGACCGCTGGCTTGAACAGAGCGGCCTGAGCCTGACCTGCCAGCTGGAAGAGGACATCATGATTCGCGGCGACGCCCAACGCCTGCGCCAGCTGTGGAGCAATCTGCTGGACAATAGCTGTGCCTATACGCAATCGCCTGGGGCGCTGCGCGTCACGCTCGGCTGCGAGCGCGGTCAGGCCGTCATCGTCTGGCAGGACAGCTCCCCCGGTGTCCCCGACAGCGAGCTGGGGCGGCTCACCGAGCGCCTGTATCGGGTCGAGGGGTCGCGTAACCGTGCCAGCGGCGGTAGCGGCCTGGGCCTGTCGATTGCCAGCGCCCTGGTGAGTGCTCACGGGGGCACCATGGAAGCCAGCGCCTCGACATTGGGCGGGCTGGCCTGGACACTGCGCTTTCCGCTGATTTCTTCTGACCCTTACTGAATGCGAGTTGACCATGACCCAGGAAGCATCCCTGCTGATCGTCGAAGACGAACCCAAAATTGCCAGGCTCATGGCGGACTACCTTGGCAGCCATAACTTCGCCCCCACCATCATCGGCCATGGCAGCGACGTGATGCCCTGGCTCACCCAGCACTCCCCGGCGCTGGTACTGCTGGACGTCATGCTGCCCGGCAAGGATGGCCTCACCCTGTGCCGGGAAATACGCCAGCAGTGGCCACTGCTGCCCATCATCATGGTGACGGCCAAGGTCGAGGAGGTGGACCGGCTGCTGGGGCTGGAGCTGGGCGCCGATGACTACATCTGCAAGCCGTTCAGCCCCCGCGAGGTGGTGGCCAGGGTCAAGGCCGTGCTGCGCCGCAGCCAAGCCATTGCCGAGGCCACCGGCCACACCCCGAGCACACGGCAAGCGCCGGTCACCCTGGATGAAGAGGGCTGGCAGGCCCTCGTCAATGGCCAGGACCTGGGGCTCACCGCCGTGGAGTTTCAGCTATTACGCGTTATGATGCAGTCGCCGGGGCGTATTTTCAGCCGAGAGCAGTTGATGGACCACATGTATCGCGACAACCGCATCGTGTCCGAACGTACCATCGACAGCCATATCAAGAAGCTGCGCAAAAAGATCACCGAAGCCCTGCCCGAGCAGGAAATCATTCGCTCGGTGTATGGTGTGGGTTACAAATATCAGCCCGAAGGGTAAGCCTGGCAGGTCGACAGGCGCACTTGGGCACCGCTACGGGTCAATGCACCATGAAGTCCATGTACATGGTCATGGTCATGGGCAAGAAGATCGCCATGGCCATGGAGATCTGAAGGCCAGGCGTTGCGCCAAAAATCAGCTCCAGCACGATACCGGGAACCACTACCAACCAGGGCCCTGCACTGGAAAAGAGCAGCTGGGCGGGGAAGCACATCGGCCACCAGCGGCTCGGGCCAGTCGTCCGGGGTATAGCGCTGCTGGACCAGCGCCGTGAACGGCAGCGCTACCAGCGCGCCCAGGCGCGCATAGCGGCCAATGAACCCAGGTTCTGGCATGGTGTTCTCCTGTTGCCTGTTCCCCTCACCCTGTGGCGTGACCCTTGCCCCTCCGCATAAGACCACGGTTGTTGCACACTTCCTGCAACCGATTTACACCAAGCCCCTGGATACTGCCATGGTCAACATTAGCCCATTAATGACCCATGAGGTATGCCATGAAAATGTCTCTTAGCCAACGTTTTGCTCCCGCCTTTCTGGCCATTGCCCTGATGCCCCTGGCGTTCACCGCGCAAGCCGACCATCATGAGCACCGTGGCATGGACCGTGAAGCCATGCACGAGCGCATGGAAGAGCGCCGCCAGGAAGTTTACCAGCGCGCCGAGCTGAGCGAAGAGCAGCAAACCGCGCTGAATCAGGCCCATGCCGAGCATCGTGAAGCGGTCATGGCGCTGCGTGAGGAGCATCAGGCCCGCGTTGCAGAAATTCTGTCAGATGAAGAGCAGCAGGCACTACGGGATGCCATGCACGAGGTGCACGCCGAATACCGTCAGGAGCACGGCAAGCGCGGAGGCCGCCACGGCGACCAGGCCAAAGCTGAATAAGCGTTGATTTAACGTTCGTCCTACCGCCCTGCGCCCAGCTCTGCTGGGCGCAGGGCTATCTATACTCCTGTTTCGTTCATTTTACGTGAGTGGTTCGTCACTTGAACTGACGTAGCAAACCGCGTATTTTATTTGAACGTTCATTCAAAAATAATTCTTCCCTTGTCTTAACAACAGGAGTCCGCCTCCATGGCGAAAGACAACTCGACCCTCCCCTCGCGGGATCGACTCAACCCCGTGGTGTTCCACGGCAGCGTCGCCGGTATACTCATCTTTCTGGTGATGACCATGCTGTTTACCGAGCAGGCAGGCGCTTTCTTCGACGCGGGCCTGGCGTGGGTCAGCACCACCTTCGGCTGGTACTACATGCTCGCCATCGTCGCCTACCTGGTGTTCGTGGTACTGATCGGCATGTCGCGCTTCGGCAGCATACGCCTGGGCCCGGACCATTCACGCCCGGAGTTCTCGCTGCTCTCCTGGTCCGCCATGCTGTTTGCCGCCGGCATTGGCATTGACCTGTTGTTTTTCAGCGTGGCAGAGCCGGTGGCCCACTACCTGGCCCCGCCGGACCTGACGCCTGAAAGCCAAGAGGCCATGCGCAACGCTGTCGTTCAGACCTACCTGCACTGGGGCCTTTCGGGATGGGGACTCTACGTGCTGATGGGCATGGCACTCGCCTACTTCAGCTACCGCCACCGCTTGCCACTGGCGATCCGCAGCGCCCTCTACCCACTGCTGGGCAAGCGCATCCACGGCCCCATCGGTAATGCCGTGGATATTACGGCGGTCATTTCTACCGTGTTCGGTATCGCCACCAGTCTTGGGATTGGCGTTCTGCAGCTCAATTACGGCCTTAACTACATGTTCGACGTTCCCGAGACGTTGACGGTACAGATCATTCTGATTGGCCTGGTCGTGGTGCTGGCCACCATTTCCGTGGTGACCGGGGTCGAGAAGGGCATTCGCCGCCTCTCCGAGTTCAACATGCTATTGGCGCTGGCGCTGATGCTGTTCGTGCTGTTTTCTGGCGATACCCTGACCCTGCTCGACAAGGTGGTGAACAACGCCGGTGACTATCTCTCCGGGTTTGTCGCTGCCAGCTTCGATACCTACGCGTTTGCCGACGAAGGCGCCCAGGAGTGGAAAATGTGGTGGACCATTTTCTTCTGGGGCTGGTGGATTGCCTGGACGCCTTTCGTGGGCCTGTTCCTGGCGCGTATTTCTCGTGGCCGCACCATTCGTCAGTTCGTCGCCGGTGCGCTGTTCATTCCGCTGTCGTTCATGATGGTGTGGATGTCCATTTTCGGTAACAGCGGTATCGAGCTGGTCGCCAATCAAGGCGTCGCCGAGCTGGGCGAACAGGCGTTGAACTCGCCGCAAACCACGCTCTACACGCTGCTGGAGTACTACCCCTACGTCGGTATCACTGCCGCCGTGGTCACCGTGCTGGGCATTGTGTTCTTCATTACCTCCGCCGACTCCGGCGCCCTGGTACTGGCCAACTTCACCTCGATTCTGAGCGACGTGAACCATGATGCCCCGGTGAAGCTGCGCATTTTCTGGTCGGCCGTGATCGGCCTGATTACCGTGGCACTGCTGATGGCAGGCGGACTGAACGCGCTGCAAAGCGCCGTGGTGATCACCGCCCTGCCGTTCTCGGTGGTGATTTTTGCCATCATGGTAGGCACCTACAAAGCCTTGAAGCTGGAAGGCAGCAAGGCCGATGCACGCCGCATGATTGCAGGTAGTGCGCCTGGCGGCGATTGGCGCGAGCGCCTGGACCGCGCGCTGGATACCTCCAACCGTGCCGGGGCAGCGGCCACCATCGAGCACTCGATCCGTCCCGCCATGACCCAGTTTGCCCAGGAGCTCGAAAGCCGTGGCCAAACCGCCAACGTGACCGAAGAGCAGATGGACGGCGAATCGCTGCCCACCTTGACGCTGCAGGTCGACCTTGGCGAGGCCACCAGCTTTGTCTACCAAGTCTGCCCGCACCGCATGCGCACCCCGAGCTTCATCCCGGCAGACGATGACTTCTACGTGCGCCTGGATGTCTATCTGGCCGAAGGCGGCCAGGATAAAGACCTCAACGGCTACACCCGTGGTCAGGTGATTGGCGACCTGGTGGCCGAGTACGAACGCCACCTGCACTTCCTGACCCTGGCCGGGGAGCAGATGGGCCATGTGCAAGCCATGCCCGGCACCATCGGCGAGCCGCCAGAAGACGCCCAGATGTAGCGTCAGCGCGTTTTCCATGCAATCCCGATCCCGGCCACCGTGCCGGGATTTCTATATGCCTGTTCGAGACGCGTGAAGGCTATAACGCTGGATCGGTTGAAGCGCGATGTTCTAGCGGGATTGACCATCGGCGTGGTCGCGGTGCCCCTCTCCATGGCTTTGGCTGTAGCCACAGGAGTGCCCCCACAACACGGGCTTTACACCGCCATCGTGGCACTGGCGTCGCTGCGCCGAGAGCTGGGCGAGCAAGGTGTAGGGATCGTCTTCGTAGGGCTGCCGCCCCGTCTGGCGTTAAAATTAAAGCGCGCAGGCATTAAGCGTGAAACAGGCAAACTGGCGGTCGTCCGTACGCTTGCTCACGCCGAAAGAGTGGCTCGGCGTTGGCTAGGTGGTGGCCGATAGCGAACCTGGGGGTGTGAAGTACTAAAACAGGGGAAGTAGCCTTCCCCTGAGGTGATACCATTCACTGGCGATTAGCTCGCCATGTCCAATACGATACGGCCTTCGATCTTGCCATCGATCATGCGCTGGAAAACGTCGTTGATGTTGTCCAGCGTGTCGGTGGCTACCGTGGCCGTGACCTTGCCTTCGGCGGCGAAGTCCAACGCTTCCTGCAGGTCGCTGCGTGTACCGACGATGGACCCGCGAATGGTAATGCCGTTGAGTACCGTGCTGAAGATCGGCAGCGGGAAATCACCGGGCGGCAGCCCATTCAGCACCAGCGTGCCACCGCGACGCAGCATGTTTTGCGCCTGATCGAAGGCTTTCGGTGAAACGGCCGTGACCAATGCCCCATGAGCACCGCCAATGGTCTTCTTCAGATAGGCCGCCGGGTCGGTTTTCATGGCGTTGACCGTCACCGTCGCTCCCAGGCGTTCAGCCAGGGCCAGCTTGCCGTCATCGATATCCACCGCTGCGACGTTCAGCCCCATGGCCTTGGCATACTGCACGGCCATGTGCCCCAGCCCACCAATCCCGGAGATCACTACCCACTGGCCCGGGCGAGTGTCGGTCATCTTCAAGCCTTTGTAGACCGTCACCCCAGCGCACAGCACCGGAGCGATGTCGATGAAATCCACCGACTCCGGCAGGCGCCCCACATAGCCTGCATCTGCCAATGTATAGTCGGCAAAGCCGCCGTTGACGCTATAACCGGTGTTTTGCTGAGATTCGCACAGCGTCTCCCACCCGCCCAGACAGTGCTCGCAGTAGCCACAGGCGGAGTAGAGCCAGGGAACACCTATGCGGTCCCCCTCTTTGACATGAGAGACGCCCTCTCCCACGGCCACGATGTAGCCGACGCCCTCATGCCCGGGAATGAACGGTGGCGAAGGCTTGATCGGCCAATCACCGTGGGCGGCGTGTAAATCGGTATGGCAAACCCCGGAGGCCGCCACTTTCATCAATACTTCGCCCTGTTTGGGACGAGGTACATCGACTTCTTCGATGACCAGCGGCTGGCCAAACTCGCGAACCACTGAGGCGCCCAATACCAGAAATGCTGCCAGTACTATCCATGTGGGTAATGAGGTTTCAAATCCCAGATTAGCGATAATCGCCCCAGCTGCCATCGGCCCTAGAAACTCCGGCAAGGGTACCCTCAATAAGCGCCCTAACCACCAACAAAGCGGTGCCAGTAGCAGCGGTAGGCTATCGATCAGGGTTAATGATGTTGGCGCGCCACTCAGCGTCACGTCATTGACAAAAAAACTCGCTAATATTGCCGCACCTGACACAACGGTGACTAAGCGCAGCGAGTGTGAAATAGCAATCCAGCGCAAATCCCCATTAGCACGTTCTGCCAGTACTAACGCTGAATTCATACTCCCAGGATAAGAGCAGAACATCGCATTCATGCGCCCAACGTTGGCGCGATTAAATATCCAGTATCCGCCAAATAACATCAGCACCATATAGACCAGCATCGCCAGCACGCTAGGGTACCAAAACACAAGCCCAGCCAACTCATCTGCATGAATTCGGCTACCGATAAAAAGGCCCAACAGCGCAATGGCGGTGCGGTGTAAGCGCTTATCGACACCGGTCTTCACGCCAGCCAATGATAAGCTCATCACCATAAATAGAGACCCCAGCATCCATGCCAGGGGTAATGAAAAAAGGGTGGCAACCCAGCCACCCAAAAACCCCAAACCAACGGTAATTACTGTTCTTTTCAACATATCAGTGACTGAGCTTATTAATCATAATTTAAAATAGGTATCATAATTGGGCAGCCTCTTGGCGTGCTTTAAGCTTCTTCATTAGTGGCTGACTAAACAACGAGATTAGCAACAGGGCGAAAATCCCTAGCGTCACTGGGCGCTCAAACACATAGGTAATGTCACCACCGCTGATTTGATAGGAGTGAAGCAAGGATTTTTCAGCCAGCGACCCCAATAGCATACCGATCACCGCGGCAGGTACTGAGTAGCCGTAGTGACGGAATATCCAACCGATCACAGCAAACACCAGCACTGTAGCAGGGCCAGTCATATTGCCGGTTAGCCCGAAGGACCCCATCACTGCAAGCACTAATACGGATGGAATCAGGTAACGCATCGGCACTTTAACGATATTGGCCAGTAACGGAATAAACAGTAAACCGATGATCACCAATAGAAACACCTGAGCAAAGTTAGCAAAAATGATCGCGTACACAACATCGGTCTGCTGACGTATAAACTGCGGCCCGCCAGTAATGTTGTGCATAGCAAACGCCGCCAGCATCACCGCTGTGGCGCCCCCACCGGGTATGCCCAGCGCCAGCAAGGTTGCCATCGAGCCCCCTTCGGAGCTGCTGTTCGCCGCTTCAGATGCCACCACGCCCTTTGGGTTACCCTTACCAAATGAATCAGGGTCGCGATCACGACGCTTGGTTTCAATATAGGAAAGCAGGTTAGAAACCGAAGAGCCCACACCAGGCACGGCACCGACTAACACGCCGATTAAGCCACCGCGAACCATTACCACGGGGTAGCGCATTGCCATTTTGCAGCCTTCGAATATCTCGCCAATTTTTACTTTACGATCATCGGCAGACTCAACAATGAATCCTTTATTGGCTAGCTTAAAAAGTTCAGAGGCTGCAAACATACCCATCATGGCAGGAATAACGGGCACCCCATCCAATAGATAAGTTTGCCCCATCGTGCCGCGTGCCAAGCCAATTTCGCTGAATCCAATCGTGCCGACTAACAGCCCGATAAACCCGGCCACTAAGCCTTTAAGCACCTGCTCGCCTTTTAGGCTAGCGATAAGCGTCATCCCCCAGAGAATAACCACAAACATCTCGGCCGGGCCTAGTCTTAGCACCATGTAGGAGAGTGGCTGAATCATAAAGAACAGCACAATGTAGCCCATCAGTGCGCCAATCACCGATGATGCTAATGCAACGCCTAACGCCTGATTATGCTGCCCCTTGCGTGCCATAGGATAACCATCAAATGCGGTGGCAATCGCCGAAGAGGTACCCGGTATATTCATCAAAATGGCGGGAATACCGGCGCCAAATGAGCCGCCCGTAAAAATAGCCGTCAAAAACAGCATGGCTTGGATAAAATCCATATACATGGTCATTGGCAGAAAAATAGCCATAGCCATGGAAATTTGTAGCCCTGGCGTAGCGCCAAAAATCAGCCCTAATATGATCCCCGGAACCACCACTAGCCAAGGGCCAAAACTGGAAAAAAGCAGATCCATACTCTGCCCTACCGCGCCAAAATCAATCATGGTTTCTCCTTAGCTGGGTAGCAGCAGCAGTGTCATGGGGTACGGCAGCATCTGTGAGAAAAAGAACGCGACGCTAAGTCCAAAAGCGACACTATAGCCACCCAGTAGCAACCAATTACGCTCACCTTTGAGGATCAAAAACAGCGCCAAAAAAACCACAGTGGCAATATCAAAGCCCAGGACTTCAAGCGACAACACGTAGGCGGCAAATAAGCCCACCACGGGTAATGTTTTATGCAGCGGCTCTTCTTCAGTAGAGCGGAACAGCGAGCCATGTTTTATGCGCAGGATTAATTCAAGTGCAATAATCGCCAACACAATGACCGCAAGTGGCAGTATCAGCAGCAGGTTTTGCGGGCTAGCGGATACGCTAATAGCGTCTAATAAATACCAAAGCGTAAAACTAGCCAGCCCCATGAGAACGATGAAATCCCCATAGTCACGTTTATATTCAGACATGGTAAAACCCCATGCTGCCCCTTCATTAAGGTGAAGGGCCAGCTATCATGGAAGGATTAGTTAATTACGATTAATACGGGGAACTCAGTTAAGCAGGTGAGCGTACTGCTCGAATACTTGGTAGTTTTCGCGCATCAACTCATTGGAGCGTTCTGGGCCTACCCAAACACCCCCCATTTCGTTGCGCTCCAATTGCTCTTGAACATCCTTACGAGCGAGGGCGCTTTGGATTGCTGAAGAGAGTTTTTCAAAACGCTCAGGATGTTGGCGCTCCATTTCACTGGTGACCGCAAAACCACGCATGGAACCCTGCAGTACCGGCACTTCAAGATCCATCGGTGCTAACGCTTCATTGATTGGGGGCGCATCCCACTGCTCAATGCGCTCATCGTTCACAATCGCCAGCGGCGTTAGAAATTCGCGGATACCCTCACTACCCTGGGCACTGATAGAGACAAAATCCACCTGACCACCCGCCACAGCGGAACGTGCTTCGCCACCGCTGTTATAGGTCACCAAATTCAGGTTCTCCTGAGGGATACCCGCCTGATCAAGCAGTAAGCGCACCATCAAGTGACCAGCAGACCCTTGCACTACCGCGCCACGCACCTGCCCTCTCTCTTCACGAATGGCTTCCATGAGGCTAGGCAAATCTTCATAACCGCTGTCTTTATTCGCCGCGATAATGTCTAGGTCGAACCACTGAAAGTTGATGTAGGAGAAATCATCGACGCTAAAATCGGCACCGCCAGTAAGTATCGAGTTGGTTAAGTAAGGAGCAAACGTGGAGGCATATACGTTGTAACCGTCATCAGGAACATTCAGAACGTAGTTCGAAGCTACCTGCGTTCCAGCGCCTGGACGATTCGTTACCTGAATAGGCACACCTATCTCTTCAGAGATAGGCCCTGACATAATGCGAGCCAAGCGATCTGCGCTCCCACCAGTGCCAAACCCCACCACCATATTAAGCGGCCGTGTGGGATAGTCTTCAGCCGCAGCAGGCAGCGCGATAGCGAGTGAGGCAACAACGGCTGTAGCCCCTGCTAACAAGGATTTAAAGTTGAGCGATAAAGAAGTAGTGTGACTGTTAGGCATAGCGGGCTCTCTTTTTTATAAGATTGTTACGTTTTGAAACAGGTCTTCACCTGTAAGCCTAAGACGCTACCCCACGAAACTGTCACCAACCTTGCATAGTGCGAGAACGCAACTAAAGTCTAGTCCTCACTCAAGACCTGTCGATTAAGAAATGCGATGCCTGCATCAATAGCGCTGCCACGAAGGAGAAAGCTGGCAAAGTGGCCCCGGAAGTTTTGCAGATAAAGCTCGCTCTCGATGTTGTTGTCTTGAAGCGCTTGGTAAAAGTCTGTGGCGTGATCCACGGGCACTAATCGGTCCCACTTACCGTGGAATAGAAAAAACGGCGGTGCCTGTGGGGTTATATGCCGGGCGGGTGACGCTAGTCGATACGCTTCATTCTCTTCAGCACGGGTGCCGCCGATAAAGTCGACCACCAGTCGGCCATCGTCGAACTTAAGTAGATCGCTGGGCAGCCCGCCAGCCAGCACAGCGGCTAAACGACTTTGCTCGCCACCGTAAGGGTCGGCCAGCGGGCCTTCCACACCGGCCAATGCCAGCAAACTTACTAAATGCGCACCGGATGAAAACCCATCCCCCACAGGGCGACGTGTATCGACCTGCCACTCATCGGCATTGGTGTGAATCCATGCCATAGCTTGCTGCAAATCGTGCAGTTGATTAGGAAAGCGGTACTTCGGCGCAAAGCGGTGCTCAATATTGACCGCAACATAGCCCTGTCCCGCTAGCTGTTCGGCAATACCTTGCATATCTTCTGGCGTGCGATTGCGCCAACCGCCACCACTGCAAAGGCCGCAAGCAACAGTACACCTACCAGGCGAGCGGCACGATGCGCCCCGAGCAGAATGACCAGATGGCGGCGACCTACGCGGCGGTCGGCGTCACGGTCGGGCAGCTGGTTGAGCAACAGCAGCTCGCTCACCAGTAGCCCGACGACCAGGGACACCCACAGCGAGGTCGCATCCGGTGTACCGCCAAGTGCCAGCATGGTGCCAAGCACCATCAACGGGCCGAAGCCCAACCCCGGTGCCATAAGGCAGACCCAGGGGGAGCGGGTGAGCCAACGCGTGTAGGCGACGACCAATGCCAGCCCAGGCAGGCCCACCGCGAGCATAGGCCAGCCCCGCCACCACAAGAAAGCCACGCCGATAATTGTTACTCCCGCCAACGCGACGAGTCCCGCCGCCAGCACTGCAGGAGCCGCCCCGGGAGCAGCAGGCAGGGCTCCGCTACCGCCGGAAAAGGGTGTGCGTTGAGTGAGATGATCCAGCCCCGAGCGAAAATCGTCATACTCGTTGAGCAGATTGACCGCGGCATGAGCCAACAGACCCCCCACCAGCACCAGCACCACCTCGGTGAGAGAGAGCGGCACCGGCTGGCGGGCCGCCAGGGCAATGCCGAGCAGCACGCAGAGCGGCGCCAACACCAGGAAGCTCGGGCGCGTAGCCCTCAGTACCGCGAGTCGGTAGATTTGCCGCATTATCGAAAGATCCTCTGGTTAATGATCAAAATTGATTGAAACAAGGATCTCAACCGAGAGTATTCCACTTCAAGCATTAAGGCGGATGACCGTTTGTTTTTTGATATAGATCAAGATCACTCATGATAGCCTAAGCAATACTAAAGGTTCTATCGAAGGTTCCTTACATCCAGGCTCAGGAGTTCTCATGACAAGAAAAGATCAAGACAAGGGTGCCTCCCCTTGGCTGGTTCTCGGGGTGCCGATCGCCCTCGGGCTGGCCTGGGTGACCCAAGGCACCGGGGTGATCGAGAACGATCTCGAACGCAATATCTGGATTCCCGATGAGCTGACCATGCCGCTGCAGGTGCAGGCCGCCTACAACGGCGAACAGATCTTCTTCCGCTATCGCTGGCCTGCATCTCAGCCCCATGTCTATCACGACATGCTGCGCTACGAGGACGGCGAGTGGATTCGCCACGGCCGCTCGGTGCCAGGGCCTGATCCAGATGGTACCTACGAGGACCGAGTAGCCATGCTGGTGGACGATGGCGGCGTCCCCGACTTCGGCCGCTATGGCGGCTACATCACCGTCGGCGATCAGATGCGCTTCTTCTCCAACTCCGCTTCACCGGCTGATGTACGGGCGCATCCACACCTGGGTGAAACCCTCGGCAAGAGCGATGTGCGAAAGTACCTGCCCGCCACACGAAGCGACCAGAATGACTGGCGCAGCGTAGTCGATGCTGACGTGCTACAAGCTCAACGGGAGGCCGGCTATTTTCTGGATCTCTGGCACTGGCGTGCCGGGCGCTCCAATGCCATTGGCGCCTCCGATGACCAGTGGGTCGGCGACTATCGCCACGGCGATGCCGGCAGCGGCCCGTTCACCACCAACTGGGACGGCGACAATAGCCAGCCGCGCTGGATGCTCGACCCAGACCAGACCGGCCAGCGCGCGCTGCGCTGGGAAGATGTGACCTCAGGGGGCGTTGATTTCGACGGCATCTACTACCTCTCCGAGGACAACCGCACCGATTTCGACCCCGACCACGACTGGCAGAACGGTGATGTCATCCCACGGCGCCTGCTGCGTGAGCCGGCCGGTTCCCGCGGCGATATAAGGGTGCACGAAGGCCCTGCCCGCTGGGAAGATGGCTACTGGGACGTGACCCTGATCCGCGACATGGATACCCGCAGCCCGCTGGACGACAAGGCGTTCCGCGAACAGGGCGTGTACGACATCGGCATCGGCGTCTATCGCAACGCCACCGGGAGCCGCTGGCACTACGTATCGCACCCCTACACGGTGGGCCTGGGACGCGAGGCGGACTTTCAGGCCATGGCGTTCGACGGGGACTCACCAGACTGGTCGAATGACTGGTTCGATATGACCCTCTTCTACCCCGGCCAAGTCGACTGGCCGCTGCTGGTCAGCCGCGCCCATGCGGGTGCCGAGGATATCGCCGAGGGTAAGCCAGTGCGCCCCCGCCACAGCGAGAAGCAACTCGCCCTCTACGGGGTGGAGATGGAATTCAACGACGCCATCACCTCGCGCTGGTTGATGACACTGATCGCCGGCTTGATCGCCATGCTCGGCACCACTCTCGCCCTGCTACCTAGCTTCCGCTCCACTCGTCAAGGAGACCGCTCATGAACGGCACTCATGCCATGCTCTCCCACTTCCCGGTGGGCTTCTGGGCCCTTTCTACCCTGATGATCCTCGCCGGTGTCTTTATGACTGGGCGGCTGGCCGAAATCAGCCGCGCCGCCCTGCTGCCCGTACTGGTGCTCAGCCTGCTTGGGGCTTTGGCGGCTATCGTCAGCGGCTTCCTGGTCTGGCCGATGGAAGCCAACCTGGCAAGCCCCTTGGCGCGCAACCATATCCTGATGGCCTTCTGGTCGCTAGGCATCTACACCATGCTTACCGTGCTGGCCTGGAAAGCCGGCGATGCCGCCTTCCAGGGCAACCGCCGCTGGGCGCTGGTGATCCTAGCGCTGACCGGTGGCCTGATGTTCTCGGCTGCTGGCACCCTGGGCGGCCATCTGGCGGGTTCCACCACCGCCTTTTCCCAGGTGCTCGGCCTGATGGGCTGGCAGGTCTACACCACCTTCTACAGCCCGCTATGGGTCGTCGTCGTGATGGTGATCATCGGCATCGCGGCCGCAGTGCTTGGCCTGAAAGGCCAGCGCAGCAGCGGCTGATTCTCTTCGCGCTTCTCGTAACCAATAAGGGCCCCGCTTCGGCGGGGTTCTTGCCGCCGGCCTCACCTATACCCCACAAAACTGTCACCCACCTTGCATAAAGCAAGAAAACACCTAACGTCTAATCCTCGCTAAATACCTGTCGATTAAGAAATGCGATGCCCGCATTAATGGCGCTGCCGCGTAGTAGAAAGCTGGCAAAGTGGCCTCGGTAGTTTTGTAGATAAAGCTCGCTCTCAATATTGTTGTCCTGTAAGGCTTGATAGAAGTCCGTTGCATGATCCACGGGCACTAACCGATCCCACTTACCGTGAAATAGGAAAAACGGCGGTGCCTGGGGGGTTATATGCCGGGCGGGTGACGCCAGGTGATACGCTGCGCGCTCTTCAGCACGGGTGCCGCCGATAAAATCGACCACTAGGCGGCCATCGTCGAATTTAAGCAAATCACTCGGTAGCCCCCCGCCAGTACCGCGGCCAAACGGCTCTGCTCACCACCGTAGGGTTCGGCCAACGGCCCTTCTACACCGGCCAGTGCCAACAAACTTACTAAATGCGCGCCAGAGGAAAAACCAACCCCCACTATGCGGTTGGTATCCACCTGCCAGTCGTCGGCATTGGCATGAATCCACGCCATGGCTTGCTGCAAATCATACAGTTGATTAGGGAAGCGGTACTCTGGTGCAAAACGGTGTTCAATATTAACCGCGACGTAGCCTTGCCCTGCTAACTGTTCGGCAATGCCTTGCATATCTTCCGGCGTGCGATTTCGCCAACCACCGCCGTGAACCACTAATGCGGCGGGGCGCAGCGTATCGGTTGGATCATTTCCAGGTAGATAAACGTCAGCTTCCAGAGCTTGAGGCCACTCATCAGGCGTATAGGTTTTTGGCGCTAAGCGCGTAAAAGGCCGAGGTTCATGCAAACCACTACTTTCAATGGCGGGGTCGCCTTGACTAACACTGTGAGTAGCGCCGCAGCCGCTCAGCAATAGCGTGAGGGTGCCCAGGCCAGCTACACGGCGCAAGATGGAAAGGGCGCCATGCGGTTGCCTCTCATTGCTCAACTTCACTCGCGACATTGTCTTTCTCCTTAAACATAGGTGACCCCTCACCTATCCGTTACGACCAGCTCAGCCCTAATAAGGTCACGATTGTTGCACACTCTGTGCAAACGGTTTGCACTGCACCTAGCGATACTGACATCGTCAACTCACCAGGAGAGAATTTATGAACGTTTCAAACACTCGGAAAATGTCAATTCGCCAACTGTTTGCCCCCACCCTGCTGGCTATCGCCATTGCTCCATTAGCGTTTACCGCTCAAGCACATAGCCACGGTGACCATGAAGGCCAAGGCCCTGATCGCGAACGCATGGAAGAGCGCATGGAAGAGCGTCGCCAGGAAGTGTACGAGCGTGCAGATATTTCAGCAGAGAAACAGGCTGAGCTTAACGCAGCACACGCGGAACATCGTGAAGCGGTGCACGCGCTGCGCGATGAGCATAAAGAGCGCGTTGCTGAAATCCTTTCTGAAGAAGAGCAGGAAGCACTGCGCACTGCCATGCGCGAAGCCCATGATGAGTATCGTGGTAAACATGGCAAACGCGGCCAGCATGGCGAAAGTGGCGATAGCGAATGAACGCTTAAAAACGTCAGCGATAGCTCCAACGCCCGGTTTCCGGGCGTTTTTTGTCTGCATGTTCATCGGCATACCGGCCGCTCCACACTTGGCCACGACTAACGCCCAGTTGTGCAACTTTTAACGCAAGCGTACCTTAATGGCTTGTTCTCAAAGGTGCTTAGGAGGCTAATAACATGTCCCGTGCTCATCGTCCCTCGGGTTACGTGTTCCCGGTGCCTGGCAGCGCTTTGCTCAGCGCTTGGCGTGAAGGCTATACGCTGGCCAAACTCAAGCGGGATGTGATGGCGGGGCTGACGATTGGCGTAGTGGCGGTGCCGCTTTCCATGGCGCTGGCCATCGCAACCGGCGTGCCACCTCAACATGGGCTTTATACTGCCATCGTAGCGGGCGCGGTGATCGCCTTAACCGGCGGTTCACGATTCAATATCTCCGGCCCTACCGCCGCCTTTGTGGTCATTCTATTCCCCATTGTGGGCAACCACGGCCTGGGCGGGCTGCTAATTGCGACCTTTATGGCAGGCGCCATTTTGGTGGCACTGGGGCTATCAAGACTCGGCAGCCTGATTCAGTACGTACCTTACCCGGTGATTCTCGGTTTTACCGCTGGCATTGGTGTCGTCATTGCGCTATTGCAGTTACCTGATTTTCTCGGCTTAGCGGGGGTCGAACTAGGCGATAGCACGCCGCATAACCTACTACTGATTGGCCAGGCGCTGCCCAGCCTGTCACCGGCGGAGATTAGTGTAGGGCTTGTCACTTTGGCAGCGCTGCTGATCTGGCCCCGCTTGAATACGCCAATTCCTGCCCCTCTGGTGGGTTTGGCGGTGGGCACCCTGGCTGCAGCGCTACTGCTGATGAGTGGCGTTGAAGTCGATACCATCGCCTCACGCTTTAGCTGGGAGTTTGATGGACAAAGCGGCAGCGGCATCCCCCCTTTTGCACCTGGCTTTACCGCTCCGTGGCATTTCCCTGGCGCGGATGGCACCCCGCTTGAGATTAACTTTGCGCTGATACAAGCACTGCTTGGCCCGGCATTGGCAATCGCCTTGCTGGCAGCGATTGAATCGCTGCTGTGTGCCGTGGTGGCAGATGGTTTAACTCGCACCCGCCATGATCCTAACGCCGAGCTAATTGGCCAGGGGCTGGGTAACCTGGTGGTGCCTTTCTTTGGCGGTATTACCGCAACAGCAGCCTTGGCGCGCACTGCGACCAATATCAAAAGCGGGGCCTTTTCACCTGTTGCTGCAGTGGTGCATTCAATCGTGGTGCTACTTGCCGTGGTGGCCCTGGCGGGTGTGCTGGGGTTTGTCCCCATGGCGGCACTGGCAGCACTGCTATTTATTATTGCCTGGAACATGAGCGAGGCGCGCCACTTTGTGCATACACTAAAAAGTGCCCCTGCCAGCGATGTCTCAGTGTTGGTGATCTGCTTTGCCCTAACGGTGATTTTCGACATGGTGATCGCCGTGGCCGTTGGTATTGGCCTTGCGGCGGCGCTATTTATTCGCCGCATGGCCCAGGTGACCCATACCCAGCGCTTAGACCGACCCAGTTCTGACCAGCACTTCCCTGCTGACGTAGCGCTCTACAAAATCAGTGGCCCGCTTTTTTTTGGCGCGGCCGAAAAGGCCATTGCCACGCTGCGGGTGATCGATCACGGCGTTCGGGTTGTCGTTTTGGATATGCACGATGTGCCCAGCCTGGACACCACCGCCATGGTGGCGCTGGACACATTGCGCCGGGAGCTTGGCGAGCAAGGCGTTGGTGTTATATTTGTTGGACTGCCGCCACGTATGGCGCTGAAAATAAAGCGCGCGGGCATTAAACGCGAAGCGAGTAAACTAGCGGTCGTCAGCAACCTTTCCCATGCCGAGCGCATGGCACGCCGCTGGCTGGGTGGTAGAGCTACTGCGAATGCTGGGTAGCAGATAGGGAATGGCAAGCTTGCCATTAAAAAGGGGGAAGCTGCCTCCCCCTTGTATAGCACCCACTAAACAGCTATCAACTCGCCATATCAAGCACGATACGGCCCTCTATTTTGCCGTCGATCATGCGCTGGAAGACATCGTTGATATTGTCCAGCGTATCGGTCGCCACCGTTGCCTTGACCTTGCCTTCAGCGGCGAAGTCCAACGCTTCCTGCAGGTCGAGGCGCGTGCCAACGATGGAGCCGCGAATGGTAATACCGTTGAGCACCGTGCTGAAGATCGGCAGCGGGAAGTCGCCCGGTGGTAGGCCATTAAGCACCAGCGTGCCGCCTCGACGCAGCATGTTTTGCGCCTGATCAAACGCCTTAGGCGACACCGCTGTGACCAGTGCGCCGTGAGCACCGCCGATAGTTTTCTTCAGGTACGCCGCCGGGTCGGTTTTCATGGCGTTGACGGTTACCGTGGCACCTAAGCGTTCAGCCAGGGCCAGTTTACCGTCGTCGATGTCCACCGCAGCAACGTTCAGCCCCATCGCTTTGGCATACTGCACCGCCATATGGCCCAGGCCGCCAATGCCCGAAATCACCACCCACTGGCCGGGGCGGGTATCGGTCATTTTCAAGCCTTTATAAACCGTGACGCCGGCACACAGCACCGGGGCGATTTCGACGAAATCGACAGAATCAGGCAGGCGCCCTACATAGCCTGCATCCGCCAAGGTGTAGTCGGCAAAGCCACCGTTAACGCTATAACCGGTGTTTTGCTGGGATTCGCACAGGGTTTCCCAACCGCCCAAGCAGTGCTCGCAGTAGCCGCAGGCCGAGTATAGCCACGGCACACCGATACGATCGCCTTCTTTGACATGGGAAACGCCCTCCCCCACCGCCACGATATGCCCAACGCCCTCATGGCCGGGAATAAACGGCGGCGAGGGTTTTACCGGCCAATCGCCGTGTGCGGCGTGTAAATCGGTATGGCAAACCCCAGAGGCCGCCACTTTCATCAGTACTTCGCCCTGCTTAGGGCGCGGTACGCCGACTTCTTCTATGGCCAACGGCTGACCAAATTCGCGAACCACTGCCGCGCGCATTGTGCTATCCATGATGCAACTCCTAATGGTTGTCGATACGGCCATTTAAGAACGGCTCTTATCGGTAGCGTCAGCGTCAGGGGAACTGACAATACCGCCCGGCTGATGCCGAACGGCGTGCTTAAGACACAGAATAGAAACAGCTAAGCTGTTTAGAAGAAACCCAGCGGGTTGATGTCGTAGCTGACCAGCAGGTTTTTGGTTTGCTGATAGTGCTCAAGCGCCACTTTATGGGTTTCACGGCCAACACCGGATTTCTTGTAGCCACCAAAGGCCGCGTGGGCGGGGTATTGGTGGTAGCAGTTGGTCCATACGCGCCCGGCTTGAATGCCACGGCCCATGCGGAAGGCGACATTAATATCGCGGCTCCACACGCCTGCGCCCAAACCAAATTCGGTGTCGTTAGCAATGGCCAAGGCTTCTTCTTCGTCTTTGAACGTGGTCACTGCCACTACCGGGCCAAAGATCTCCTCCTGGAAGATGCGCATTTGGTTGTTGCCCTTCAGCAGCGTGGGCTGAATGTAATAGCCGCTGTTGATGCTGTCGTCCAGGGTCTCTTTATCACCGCCAGTGAGGAACTCCGCGCCTTCGTCGCGGGCGATATCCATGTACGACATTATCTTGTCGAACTGCTCTTGGGAGGCCTGGGCACCCACCTGCACATCGGTATCTAGTGGGTTGCCGCGTTTGATGGTTTGAGTGCGCTCGATCACCTTGGCCATAAACTCGTCGTACATGCTTTCTTGGATCAGCGCGCGTGACGGGCAGGTACACACTTCGCCCTGGTTAAAGAACGCCAGCACCAAGCCCTCGACCGCTTTATCAATAAACGTCGGTTCGGCGTTCATGATGTCGGCAAAGTAGATGTTGGGCGACTTGCCGCCTAGCTCGACGGTGGAAGGGATAATATTTTCCGCTGCGCATTTCAGAATATGCGAGCCAACGGGAGTAGAGCCGGTAAAGGCGATTTTGGCGATGCGCTTGCTGCTCGCCAACGCCTGACCGGCTTCCGCGCCGAAACCGTTGACGATATTGAGCACGCCAGGCGGCAGCAGGTCACCGATCACCTCGGCCACTTTCAAAATGGAAACGGGCGTCTGTTCGGCGGGCTTGAGCACCACGCAGTTCCCGGCAGCCAGCGCGGGGCCAAGCTTCCAGGCAGCCATCAGAATGGGGAAGTTCCAGGGGATAATTTGCCCGACGACCCCCAGCGGCTCGTGAAAGTGATAGGCCACGGTATTGGCGTCGATGTCGGCCGCGGTGCCCTCCTGGGACCGCAGGCAGCCCGCGAAGTAACGGAAATGGTCGACCGCCAGCGGAATGTCGGCATTGAGCGTTTCCCGCACGGCCTTGCCGTTATCCCACGTTTCGGCCACGGCCAGCATTTCGAGGTTTTGCTCTATGCGGTCGGCGATCTTGAGCAGAATGTTGCTGCGCTCTTGCGCGGAGGTCTTGCCCCAGGCAGGCGCTGCCTGATGGGCGGCATCCAGCGCTTTTTCGATGTCTTCGGCGCTGGAGCGGGGAATTTCACAGAACACTTTGCCATTGACTGGGCTAATGTTGTCGAAGTATTGGCCCTTCACCGGTGGCACGAACTCACCGCCGATGTAGTTGCCATAGCGTTTTTCGAACGAGACGACTGAGCCCGATTCACCTGGGTTGGCGTAGATCATGGTGCTGCTCCTGAGTATTATGATTATTAAAAGGTGCCTATTCAGTGTTGGCCACCGAAGGCAATCCCGATATCGCCCAATGGCAGGATGTACCCTCATTCCTTGGTAGGAGATGCCATGTATTCGCTACTAGTGGCCGATGACCACCCGCTGTTTCGCGACGCGCTTCAAGCGGTCATCCGCGGCGGGCTGGCCGACACGCAGCTGTTGGAGGCTGACAGCCTGGCGGCAGCCATGGCGCATATCGAGGCACACGACACGCTGGACTTGCTGCTACTGGACTTGAGCCTGCCGGATGCCGACGGCCTGGAAGGGTTGAAAACGTTGCGCAGCGCCTTTCCCTGGCTGCCGGTGGCCATTGTCTCGGCGCATCAGGAGCGCCAACTGGTGCTGGATGCCATCACCCAGGGCGCGGTGGGCTATATCCCCAAGTCCACCCCTGGCGAGCAGCTATTGTCGGCGCTGGAGCAGATACTCCAGGGCCAGCTGTATCTGCCTGCCGATATCATGCGCCGCCCTCCTGCCCAGCGCGCTCCTGCCGCGGCCAGTGTCTCCTCGTCGACCGCCCTCCAGGACGTCGAACGACCCGGGCGCCTACCGCGCTTGACCGACAAGCAGTTGGATGTATTGAGCTGCATGAGCCAGGGGATGTCGAACAAGCAGATCGCGCGGGAACTGACGATTGCCGAAACCACCGTCAAGACCCATGTTTCCGCCATCCTGCGCAAACTGGGCGCGTCCAGCCGTGTGCATGCCATCGTGCTGGCCAGCGAAGAGGATCTGAGCAGCCATATTGCCCAGCGTACGGCCAGCCTGTCGGGCAAGCCCTCCCCTTGAGCCAACGTGCCCTATCCTGGCGGATGGTTCTCCAGTAGCGTTCCCAGCAGCATCTTGAGCCGCAGGGGCTTCAGGGGCTTCAGAGGCTTCAGCAAGTAGTACAGGCCTGCTTCCCGAGAGGCGCGCTTGACCGCGGCTTCGTGGTTGGCGGTAATGACGACGGTCGCGAGGCCGGGATAACGCCGCCGCAGTCGCGCGGCCAGATCGATACCATTTTCGCGATGCTCACCCAGATGATAATCCACCAACAGAACCGCAGGTCGCTCCCCGTCGCTGGCCGCCTCCAGCGCACTCACCGTAGCGGCAGCACGCACGCGGCAACCCCAACCGCCGAGCAGCGCCTGCATGCCCGCGAGGATGGCCGGGTCATCATCCACCACCCACACCACGCAGCCCTGTAGAGGGTCTTCGTGCCACCAGCCAGCGTCTACCCCGCTTGCAGACGCGGCACCGGCCGCTCCCGCATAGGGCACGAGAACGGAGAACAGGGAGCCGCGCCCGGGGCGCGACGTAAGCGCAATCGGGTGCTCCAGCATGGCGCTGATACGGTCGACGATGGCCAGGCCCAGCCCAAGCCCGCGGCTGTGGTCCCCCTGAGGCTGGCTGGCACGGCGAAATTCGAGAAAGATCGCCTGCCGCTGCGCTTCAGGAATACCGGTGCCCGTATCTCCCACCATGATCTCGAGCCCGTTGGTTCGCCGCCGACATCCCAACAACAGGTGCCCCTGTTCGGTGTAGCGCACGGCGTTACTCAGGAAGTTGCGCACCACTCGCGCCAGCAGCGCCAGATCCGAGTCCACCCAGGCCCGAGACGCCACGTAGTGAAACGACAAGCCGCGCACGGCAGCCACCTGACGATACTCCTCGGCCAGCGCATCCAGCAGGGTACTCACGGCAAAGGGTGCCTTGTCGGCGTGGAGCACCCCGGCGTCCAGCCGTGAAATGTCCACCAGCGTGCCCAGCAAGCCTTCGACATCCTTCAAGGAGCGGCCGATATGCCCCACCAACGCCTGCGAGGCATCGGGCAGGGTGTGAGATTCCAGCGCACTGGCAAACAGCCGCGCGGCGTTCAAGGGCTGCAGCAAGTCATGGCTGACCGCCGCCAGAAAGCGGGTCTTGGAGAGGTTGGCGGCTTCGGCCTGGGCATTGGCAGCCAACAGCCGAGCATTCACGCGCCCAAGCTCATCCAGCGCGCGATGCAGGGCATCGGTGCGCTCGCGCACCTGCTCGGCCAGCAGCACCGAGCGTTCGAATGCGGCATACGGGGCGCCGCTGGGACTGCCGCCTGACTCCACGCGCGCCATCAACGCCTGGCATACTTTGCGCAAACGGCGATTTTCCTCCTGCAGCGTTGCCAGAGTCGGCTGTTCACCGTGTTGCTCAGGAGGCTGGAAGAGCGCCAAAGGCCACCCCCGTAAAGGTCTGATTGACGTGCATGCCATGATGCTGCTCACCATAGGTATTGAAACCGACCACGTTGGCATGGCGCAGCAGCGTCGAGGCCTGGGCCAGCTGCCCCAACGACTCGAGCGCCATGCGCCGCAAAAAGCAGTCGCAGCCGATGACGGCCACTGGAGGCCCTAGCCGAGCTTCCACCCGCGCCAGCATGGTCGCCAGATTCTCCAGCAAAGGGGCCGGCTGCATGGCGGTGAGGACGATGCCGTTTTCAACGGCACAGTAAAAGCTCAGGCTGTCGTCGTCATTGACGCGCTGGATGGAGCGAATGTAGTGCTGGCCTCCCAACCGCACGGCCAGCGGGTGCTGGGCAAACACCACGGGGTCCAGCGCCGCCACCGGACGCCCTACCAGCTCGGCATAGAGCTGGGCCGCTGGCAGCCCGTTCAGCTCATGCACCCGCCGCTGCGCATGGTCAACCGCCGTGACCACCAGCTTGTGCTCAAGCGGCTGCAAGTGGTGTGTGGAAAACACCTCAAACGGCAACCGGGTATTGATCATTACCACGACGGCCGCCTGGGTATGAAAACGGCCCTTCGCGTAGACATGGGTATGGGACAGGTGATTGTCGTCACCGGCCGAGCCTCCGAAGCTGGGAATGCGACCCAACGCGGCGTCCAGAGTGGCCAGCACCTGCTCTTCTCGGCTCGACAAGCCATCCAGCAGCGTGAGCGCAAAACTGTGCTCATTGACCGGTGCCACCGCCTGATGTCGGCAGCGGTCCAGTAGGGTGTCGACCAGTGACTGAGCCACGGCGAGATCAAAACCTTCGAGATCGTCGATCAATGCCGTTTCGACGGCGAAAAACCGCTGATCGAGACATATGGCGACAATGGACCCTCGCTCGTAACCTTGCGGAGTCAGCTCACCTGCCGTGGTACAACCGCTGATGGGCAGCTCACCAAAGGCCGCACCAAGCGCCGTTGCCAATGCCTCCAATGGGTACTCCGCGCTGCAAAAGAACAGCAAAAAGCCCGCATTGGGGTGGTGCAGTTGGGAAGCCAGCTCTGCGGCCGCCTGAGCGGGGTCGGCATGGCGACTTGCAGCAGTACGAATACCGCTGTCAGTAGAGTTGATGGTCACGTCGCCACTTCTCCAGCGCAGCGTGAGTACGACCTGCGCAGTGGCGCAAGCTGCTGAATGCCCGGCTCAGTTGCTCACCTTCGGGCGAGGGCATATCGGCCATCAGTTCCAGTCGCTTGGCCTCGGCCGCCAATCGCTCGGCGCCGACGCTTAGCGACTCGCCACGCAGCTGGTGCGCTAACCGCTTCACTTGCAGTGCCTGATCGCTGTCCACACTCCCCTCGCTGGAAAAGTAGCCCGCCAACTGCGCGGTATAGTCACTCATCTGCTGATGATAGAGCACGATCAGTTGCGTCACACTCTCGCTGCCCAACGAGGCCAACAGCGTTTGCAGTGCGGCTTCGTCCAACAGGCACGCGTCATCATGCTCCTCCCGCGTGTCGGTCATACTGGGCAGAGGCTGGCCCTGCTGACCTGTCAGGTGTAGTGCCAGCACATTGCTCAATGCCAACAGCGATAGCGGCTTGGTGATGTAGTCGTTCATGCCAGCCGCCAGGCAGCGCTGACGATCATCGTCCGCGCCGCCCGCGGTCATGGCGATAATGGGCACCTGCTGACACCACCCCGCCTGTTGGCGCAGTCGACGCGTGACCTCGATGCCGCTCATATCGGGCAACTGAATATCCATGAACACCAGATGCACCGACTGCCGTGTGACCATGTTCAATGCTTCACGGCCATTTTCGGCGCACACCACTTCACACCCCAGCCGCGACAATAAGCCCACCGCGACTTTCCGATTGACGGCGTTGTCTTCTACCAACAGCAGCGAGAAACCGGCAAAGTCTCGGGAGGGCACGGCAGGTAGCGGGGTATCGACGGGGGTCGCCTCGACCAGCGGCAGCTCACACCAGAACGTGCTGCCTTGGCCCGGCTCGCTGGTCACCCCCATGCGGCCCTGCATGGCTTCACACAAGCGTTTGCAAATCGCTAGCCCCAACCCGGTGCCGCCATACCGTCTGGCCACGCTCTCGTCAGCCTGCTGAAAGGGCTCGAACAAGGCAGCCTGCTGCTCGGGATAGATCCCACAGCCCGTATCATGGATTTCAAACACCAGCACGTTGACCGTCGAGCTGACCCGAATGGTGACGCTACCGTAATCGGTGAACTTGATGGCATTGGCGATCAGGTTGAGCAGAATTTGACGCAAGCGCCCTGCATCTATCATGACCCAGGCCGGTACCAGCGCATCGATATCCAGCGAGAGCTGCACTCCCTTGGCCTGCGCCCTGGGTTCGAACAGTGCCATGACGCCTTCCACCAAAGGGGCGAGCGCCGTGGGGGTCGTTTCCAGCGTCAAATGTCCTGCCTCGATCTTGGAGAAGTCGAGAATCTCGTTGATCATGGCCAGCAGCTGATTGGCGCTCTCGTGGATCGTGCGGGCGTAATCTTCTACCTGAGCGGGGCTGGCAGGCTCACGAAGCAGTTCGCTCATCCCGATCACGCCGTTCAGAGGCGTGCGGATTTCATGGCTGACCATGGCCAGGAAATCGGATTTGGCATGGTTGGCGGCCTGCGCCTGGCGAGCGGTCACCTGAAGCTGCTTACCCAGCTGTTCCTGCTCACGACGCGCGGCCGCACTTTCACGCATCTCGCGTACCAGAAACGCAATCACCAGTAGGACGGCAAAACTCATCCCGAACAGCAGCGTAATGAGTAGCTTGTAGAGCATGCTCAACAAGGCGCGCTCTTCCGTTGCCGATTCGGCGAGATAGCCATTGATGGCAATGACGAAGCGCTCGGTCAACCGGGTAAGGGCTTGCAGCTCGCTTTCCAGCGCCGTAACGGGCAGTGGCGTCCCCTCGGCATAAGGTTTGAACATCGGATCCAACCGATCCAACTGCTGCTGAATCGATGCCAACAGCTCACGCGCCGTGCCAATATTCTGCAAGAGTGAGCTGACCTCGCCCTCTTGCAGCAGGTTGATACGGCTGTAAAGCAGCTCGAAACGCAGATTCAGCGCATCCTGGGCCGTCGCAGAGAGTGGCGTACGCGTTTCCGCCAGCAAATGGTTCAATAGCTGCACGGCGTCACGGTCGAGTTTGTAGACCACCCAGGCCGTATCTTCGCGCAGGCTCTGGGTCAGGTTGTCCTGGCGCCAGGCGGAGAGACCCGCCACCACCAGCGCCGCCGCGAACAGCAGCACCGTGACGATGGCCAGCAGCTTGAGACGCCGTGGGTAACGCAGCAAACGTGGCGCCCGCGCCGTAGGCTCACTGGCCGACATGGATATGCATGACCTGCCAGACCGACCTGAAGCGCATCCGCTCGCTCAGCAGTGCTTCGTCCTGATCAAAGGGATAAAGCACCCATAAGGGGCCATACTCACGAATTGGAATGTCACGATCGTCACGCGCGAGCGCCAGGATGACATCGTAGTCGTAAAAATCACTGACCGGAATTTCCGCCTCGTAACCATTTAGTGCGGCCACCTTGACTGTCTCGCCCTCTGCCTCCAGAAACTCCAGCAGGGTGCGCATCAAAGGGCCGCGATAGTCACTCTTGCCCTCTGTCCACGGGGTTCCCGTGGTAAACGAATGCTGAGGCAATGTCAGCAGCAACTCGCGATCAAATTGCGCTTGATGCCCTACGTTAGTGGCCCCAACACGACCATCGACGGTGAGCATGACATGCCCTTCTGGCGACGCCAGTGGCGCAGTCATTTCTGCCAGCCCCGCATGAGGAATGCTGAACGCCAGCATGAAGCACCCCAATAACAACGCTTTCACTACCAAGCCCTCGTATCGTATTGTGCTGAGCGCACCCTTCGCCCAAACCTTGCGACAGGCACAAATAAAAAGAGATGGCGCTTAGGGTACGCCATCTCGATTCCCGGGTCAGGCTAATGACGATGTTTTTGGTAAAGAGCCGGTTATATCCTGCTAGCCAAGTGAAGAAGTGGCCTCAAGGTACCGTCAGCTTTTCAGCTGCTCAACGGGTTCAAAGCGCACCAGCTCTTCGTAGGCGTGCCAACTGGCATGACCAAGTACAGGCAGAATCAGCGCCAAGCCGATGTAGAACGTCATCACACCCACCAGCACACAGCCAGTCAGAATGGCAGCCCATAGCAGCATGGGGCGGAAGTTACGCGCCACGCAGCGCACGCTGGCCTCGATGCCCTCCATGAAGGTCAAGTCCTGGTCCATCAGGGTCGGAATGGCCACGGCGCTGATGGCAAATGCGCCAAAGGCCAGCACACCACCTGCCACGGTGCCCACCGCCAGCATGCCTAGCCCTTCGGGCGTGGTGAGCAGTGCGGTATACAGGGTAGCCGGACTAGGCACTTCGAAACCGAAAAACAGCGCGAACAGTAGCGTGGCCAGACGAATCCAGGCGAGAAAGAAAATCATCATCATGACGCCCATCATGGCCAGCTGCCCCGCGTGGGGCTTCCAACTGCCAAAAGCGTCCCCCAGGGTGGGCGCGCGCCCCTGCTCGAGTGCCCGGCTGATGCCGTAAGAGCCCACCGCCACCAGCGGGCCCACGAACATGAACCCGGCAATCATCGGCAGCAGCCAATACCAGTAACCCAGTGTAAAGGCACCTGCCGTAATGGCAATGCTCAAGCCCACCCAGAACAGCCCGTACGCCAGGCTGATGGCGGACGCGCGACGGAAATCTTCCACACCGGCGGCCAGCCAGGCCCGTGGCCTGTCCATCCCGACCTTGTTAATGATGATCTTGACGTTGGGCACACCTGCCACTGGCTGTGTTTTTGTTGTTGCATTCATGGCGTAACTCCCGTGTTTTACCCCAAATGGCGTTGTTGCACCAAACACCCAGGCAAGCAAATCGTTACCCTGCGTGATGACACCATTACTTCCACGTTAATGGCTTAATGCTCTTTTAATGTAGTTGAGTTGCCATGGAGCGACGTGTTTTGACGGAGTCGCGTACAAAAAACCCTCAACAGGGCCGATTACCAACGATTAATTCGATGCGTTAGCGCGGGTTAATATACAAAAAACGCGCCAGACAATATGCCTGGCGCGTTGCGTGGGTGCAGTCGGAGCGAGCGGCTAGCGCACGATCATGACCGACACTTTGGCATGATGCACGACGTGCTCGGCGTTGGGCCCCAGCACGTAATCGACGAACTTGCGCTTGGTATGCGAGGCCATCACGATCAGGTCGGCATCGATTTTCTTGCCTACCTTGATAATGGCCTCCCAGGGCGAGCCGTCGACGATCACGCTCTGGGTTTTGATCCCTTCGGGCACATGCTCCTTGATGAACGAGCGCTGCGCCTCCTTGATGGCCGTGTGAGCCTTTTCCGAAAAGTTCTTCGGAAAGTAGGCGCCCACCATGGGCATCTTGAACTCCGGCAGCACCGTCACGATATGCAGCGACGCCCCGAAGGTCTGACACAGCGTGATCGCCGTGGGCAAGGCCTTCTTCCAAGACGCTTCTTCGTTCAGATCCACCGGTAGCAGGATTTTCTGATACATGATCGTCATCTCCTCAGGTGGCCGCCGAAGTCGTTGCCGCACGTTCCTTGTCGCGACGGCGGCGTTGCAGTAACACAACGAAAGCAAAGAGGGCGAACCCGGGAATCCACATCCACTCTTTCGCCCAACGGTCGACGGGCGCCAATACTTCGATGATTTCCTGATCGAAGTCGAAGCCCAGATCCTGCGCCAGGCCGCCGAACTGCACGAAGTCGACCGTGGCCTGATCACCGTCTACCCACAGCTCCATGCCCAGACGCTCCATGCGTTCTTCAGCGGAATCGCCACGCGGTACAGGCACCAGAATATACGTGGTCATGGGGTCGCCGAAGTTGTCTTCTCCCGCGATTTGCACGCGCAGGTTACTGCCATCTTCGACTTGCCCAAGTGCTTCTGCAAACTGTGCTGGCGGCACCGACTCGTACGGATCATGAATGCGGTCCATCCAATAACCGGGGCGGAACAGGGTAAAGGCAACCAGTAGCAGCAGCAGCGACTCGTACCAGCGGCTGCGGACCAGCATGTACCCCTGAGTACCCGCCGCGAAGATCAGCATGGCGATGGTCGCGATGACAAAAATCACGATCCCCTGCATGAACGACACGTCGATCAGCAGCAGGTCGGTATTGAAGATGAACAGGAACGGCAGGGCCGCCGTGCGCAGGCTGTAATAGAACGCCTGGAAGCCCGTTCGCAGAGGATCGCCCCCCGACACCGCAGCCGCCGCAAACGACGCCAGGCCCACCGGAGGCGTCACGTCGGCCATGATACCGAAGTAGAACACGAACAGATGCACGGCAATCAGCGGAACGATCAAGCCATTCTGCTGGCCCAGCAGGACGATGACGGGGGCCATCAGTGCTGACACCACGATGTAGTTGGCGGTGGTCGGCAGCCCCATGCCCAGAATCAGGCTGAGCAGTGCCGTCAGCAGCAGAATCAACATCAGGTTGCCACCGGACAGCACTTCGACCACGTCGGCCAGCACCAGGCCTACGCCAGTCTGGGATACCGCACCCACCACGATCCCGGCGGTGGCCGTGGCGATACCGATCCCAATCATGTTGCGAGCACCGGCTACCAGACCATCCCAGAGGTCAAGGAAACCTTCCTTGATGTCGGCGGCCATTTTGCTACGGCCACGGAACAGAGCGGTGATTGGCCGCTGGGTAACCATGATGAAGATCATGAACACGGTTGCCCAGAAGGCAGACAGCCCCGGCGAGAGCCGTTCGACCATCAAGCACCAGACCAGTACCACCACCGGCAGGATGTAGTGCAGCCCGACCATGACCGTGGGACGCGTCTGTGGCAGCGTGACGACCTTGGAGTTGGGGTCGTCCATCTCCAGCTCGGGGTAGCCCGAACCGATCTTCAACAGGCCCACATAGGTCACTGCCAGCAGCACTGCGACGACCCACGGGGTCGCATCACCCAACAGCGGCTTTAGCCAGCCCAGTCCGTAATAGACAGCAAACGAGAGGGCCATGATCAGAATCAGGCCGGTCAGGAAGCCCAGCACCTTATTGATCAACGGGCGTGCCGGGTTGCTGGACGGCAGGCCAGTCATGTTCGCCTTCAGTGCTTCGAGGTGAACGATGTAGATCAACGCAATATAAGAAATGACGGCCGGCAGGAACGCATGCTTGATGACTTCCACATAGGGAATGCCCACATACTCCACCATCAGGAAGGCAGCTGCCCCCATGACCGGCGGCATGATCTGGCCGTTCACCGAGGAGGAGACTTCCACCGCGCCCGCTTTTTCGGAGCTAAAGCCAACGCGTTTCATCATGGGGATGGTAAAGGTACCGGTGGTGACCGTATTGGCAATCGAAGAGCCCGAAATCAGTCCCGTCATGCCCGAGGCCACCACCGCTGCCTTGGCCGGACCGCCCTTGAAGTGCCCCAGCAGCGAGAAGGCCACTTTGATGAAATAGTTACCGGCCCCGGCTTTATCCAGCAAGGCGCCAAACAGTACGAACAGGAAAACGAAACTGGTAGATACGCCGACCGCAATACCAAACACCCCTTGCGTGCCCAACCACTGGTGGTTGATCAAGCCATTCAGGCTAACCCCACGGTGGGCAAGAATGCCTGGCATATAAGGCCCGAACAAGGAATAGGCGATGAACACCCCGGCCACGATCATCAGCGGTGGCCCTAACGCACGACGGGCGGCTTCCAGCAGCAGCACAATGCCGACGACGCCGACCACCACGTCCTGGGTGATGGGCCTGCCCGGACGCTGAGCCAAATCGCCAAAGAACAAAAACAGATAGGCGCCGCAGAAGGCGGCCACCGCAGCCAATCCCCAATCCAGCAGCGGCACGCGATCACGCGGCGAGCGCTTAAACGCAGGATAGGCCATGAAGGCCAGAAACAGCGCAAATGCCAGGTGAATGGAGCGCGCTTCCGTAGAGTTGAAAACGCCGAACCCGAGCATGAAAGGAAGTGGCGATGCAATCCATAGCTGAAACAGCGACCAGGCAGCTGCAATACTTACCAGCAGCTTACCCGGCACGCCCAGGGGCTTCCTTGCCCCTGTATCGCTGGAAGCGACCATATCCTCCAGGTCGCTTCCAGCGGCTGCCGAAGGTTGTTTGTCATCACGCATACGCTTGCCCTGCCTAATGGTCAGCACTGTGAATCAGTACTTTCAACAAGAAGCGCGGACACCCGAGGTGCCCGCGCTTTATCACTCATCGCGAGGCTGCTCACCTTAGCCAGCAGCATCGCTTTTCAAGACTTATTCGATCCAGCCACGCTCACGGTAGTAACGTGCTGCGCCATCGTGCAGCGGCGCCGTCAGACCGTCGGAGATCATGTCTTCTTCGTTCAGGTTTTCGAATGCCGGGTGCAGACGCTTGAAGCGATCGAAGTTCTCGAACACGGCTTTGACCGTTTCGTAGACCACCTCTTCATCTACTGCCGTGGAAGACACGAAGGTCGCTGCCACACCGAAGGTTTCGACGTCTTCGTCATTACCACGGTAGAGGCCGCCCGGGATCACGGAACGGGTGTAGTAGGGGTACTCTTCGATCAGGCTGTCGATTTCATCGCCAGTGACCGATACCAGGCGCGCATCGATAGTGGTGGTGGCTTCCTGGATAGAGCCGTTCGGGTGGCCTACCACGTACACCATGGCATCGATGTTGTTGTCAGACAGCGCAGCCGCCTGCTCGGCAGCGTCCAGTTGAGAAGCCAGAGCGAAGGTGCTCTCGTCCCAACCAAATGCGTTCATCACCACATCCATGGTGTTGCGCTGGCCAGAACCGGGGTTACCGATGTTGACACGCTTGCCGGGGAAGTCGGTAATGCTTTCAATACCGGAATCGGCACGAGCAACTACGGTCAGCGGCTCGCCATGCATGGTGAAGAGCGCACGCATCTCTTCCCACGCGCCGTCCTCTTCAAAGTTGGCTTCACCATGGTAAGCACGGTACTGCACGTCTGACTGGACAACGCCCATGTCCAGCTCGCCGCTTTTCAGCCCATTGACGTTAGCCACGGAACCGCCGGTGGACGGTGCGTTACAACGAATGTTGTGCTCATCGCTGCCACGGTTGACCATGCGGCAAACCGACTGACCCACGACGTAATAAACGCCGGTTTGGCCACCGGTACCGATGGTGATGTAACGGTCCTGAGCTACCGCCGGAGAGGCGAAGGAAGCCGCAGCGATGAACGCGCCCGAGAAGGCCGCAGTAGAAAATACATGGCGTTTCATGAATACACCTCTTTATCTTGATGTTGTGAGCGTTATGCGCTTTGCAACCACCTGCAGAACGGTTCCCTTCAGGTGTTACGGTTCCAAAACGTTGTCAAGACAGTCTGTTATCAACCTCGGCAATTACTGCCGACAGTGACTACTTTAGCGAAAAAAAACCACTTGGCGAAGCGCACAGCCATTTCACGCTTGCGATGGCAGCCACGAGAGACGTTTTTACCGTTCACTAGCTACCCACCAGGCAACGCCACCACCCTCCTGGATGTCGAGGGCAACCAACGGTGAACGCCTCATTGCTGAGGGCAGCGGCGGATTGCCTCGGTACGCCACTGGAAACAAGTTTAGCGGGGTTTGCGCATCTGTAACGTTTAGTCAGCGTTAAACATGCCCGCCTGGGCCATACCATTTTTGCATAGGGTATCCTCGGCGGGCTGTGCGTGTTGTCACCAGGCATCAAACGTTATAGCGGAGTAAGCAAATTGGAGCGGACAACCTGGTGGTGATCAGGTTTCGACGTCGCCCTTCGCAAGCAAACTAATGCCTTAGCCAAGCTGCAGTATGCCAGTGGGCAACTGACCCTTTAACGCCTCTTGAGTGGTGCGCGCACGCGGCAGGAGTATCTCATCGTCAAGGTCAAACTTGGCAATCGCATCACCCAGCTGGTTGGAACGCTTGCTCAGCCCATCACCGGCCTCAGCGTTTTGTCTTACCAATTGTGCATTTTGCTGAGTTACCGCATCCATCTCTGACACTGCCTTGGCGACTTCCCGTACGGCTCGCGTTTGCTCTGTGCTGGCTTGGCTAATTTCACTAACCAGCTCAGTCACGCGGGTAATAGCCTGGACGGCTTGACGGGTTTTATCGTCGGCCTGGCTAGTCAGAGCGGCACTAGACGCCACCTGCTCTATATTGGTGTGAATCAGTTGGCTAATCTGCTGGGAAGCCTCTGCACTGCGCGTAGCGAGCTGACGCACCTCATGGGCCACCACCGCAAAGCCACGTCCTTGCTCCCCCGCTCTAGCGGCCTCTACAGAAGCATTTAGTGCCAAAATGTTGGTTTGAAAGGCAATATTATCGATTAGTGAGACGATACTGACCACCTCTTCAGAGCGGGCATTCAAGTCTTGAATGGTACGCTCTACTTTCACCACTAAGTCGCCACCCTCACCGGCCAAGCGTGCCGCTTCACTCGCATCTCGACCCACTTCCTGAGCACGTTCTGCATTGTTAGCCACCGTGCCACCCAGCTGCTCCATGGCCGAAGCGGTTTCGCTTAGCATACTGGCCTGCTGCTCGACCCGTGTTAACAGCTCCTCGCTGGTATTGGCCACAACGTTGCTTTCGGTTTCAACATCAAACGACGCTTGGCGAACCTGGTTAACGGTCGCAGCCAAGGAGTGAGTCATGACGTTGAGTTCGGAGGCCACACCTTGCAGGTTCGAGGAGGCTGCATCGCTGCGCAGGTTGTTAGCACCAATTTCGCGCACGCGTTTTCTTATTTCGGCGGGGCTAGCGCCCAGGGCGCGATTCAGCATGCGCGGCAGCATGATTACCAGCAGAACACTAAGCGCGATAACCCCCGCCGTTAGCCCTATTATTAGCTGTTGTGCATGCCGGGCCTGTTGGGCTGCCACATCACTTGCTGCATTAGCACTTAACGCAGCCACTTGCTGCACACCGATAGCACCAACTGCTAGCTCCATAAGGATCAGTATTGCAGCGCCGCCCCAAAGTAAGGAGTAGATAGGAAGTCGTGAGCGGTTGGTCATAGCCGTTATCCTTGGGTAAAAAGCATTGGGTACCCAAGGAGTAAGCATTTTACATGCCAGCTTTAGCTAATGCTGAGCAAGCATGCCATCTGATAGTAAGTGCCCACCCACTTCCCATTTTGGTGCACTAAATCCTGCGCGCACCCAGAACGTTACTCCGGGCGGCAGAAGCCGGCCAGCGCAGGCACGGACACGCAGTCGCCTACCTGGATGCCACGCTCGGCAAAATAGCCCGCGTTTACTTCCAGGGCGGCATGGTAGGCCACGCCTGCAGGATAGGAGGGGCACTCACGCGGGGTGCTGGACTCACAGGGCTGCATGGTATTGATCGCCACGATGCGGCCTTGGTCATCGATGTAAGCGATATCCAACGGGATCAGCGTGCGATACATCCAGAACGCATTGCCTGCAGGCTGTTCGCTCTCAAAGCGGAACAGCATGCCGCGTGAGGTTGGCAAGTGCTCACGTCCCATCAGCCCACGCTGACGCTGGGCAACCGTTTCGGCCACTTCCACTTCCAGACGATGCGGCCCGCCCTCGCTGTGAATCGCCAACGGCAGAGTATCGACCATGGCCGACTCGGCGGCCATGGCGGTCACGAGCGATAGCGGCAGGCAGCTCGCCAGGGAGACCCCCAGGGTGGTTTTCAGCAGTTGGCGGCGGGACAGGGTCATGACAGATTCCTTCTTCCTATACAGTGGCCTGCGGCGAGGTCATGAGGTGAATTCCCTCGGCCAGCAGCGAGACGGTCACAGGCTCCCCCAACGCCAGCTGGTTGCGTTTGGCCGCGTGGGTAGCGATATCGAAACGTAGCATATCCCCATGCGAAACGCGCAGCGAAACCGAAGTCATGCTGCCCAGCATCACCATTTCACTCACCGTGGCCGTCACCGGGTTTTCGCGCTCCCCCTGGGAGGGCCGCCCGCGTCGGTGCAAGACGATATCCGACGGCGGCAGATACCAGGTCACGGTCTCCCCCGCCGAGCAGTGTTCGAGGCCGCGAGCGACTTCCAGCCACCACTCGCCCCACTGCAGCCGTGGCCCGCTGGCCGTGTTGACCACCTGCCCCTGAAAAACATTGTGGCGGTCGAGCAAACGCGCCACCAGGGGCGTGTCAGGCTGGCGAAACAGCCGCTCCGGGCCGCCCTGCTGCAAGCTGGTGCCGTTGTGCAGCACACAGATCTGGTCGGCCAAGGCCGTCGCTTCTTCGAGGTCGTGGGTGACCAGCACGATGGGGATGGCAATTTGCTGACGCAACAGCGCAAGCTCCCGCTGCAAGCGGCGCCGAGTGACCTGATCGACCGCAGAAAAGGGTTCGTCCAGCAGCAGCACGCGGGGCTCTCGTGCCAGTGCCCGCGCCAGGGCAACCCGCTGACGCTGCCCTCCCGAAAGCTGGCTGGGGTAGCGGTTCTCCAGCCCTTCCAGGCGCACCTGGGCCAGCCATTGCGCGGCACGTGCGGGTCTTGCCACTGAGGGGAGGTGACCCATGGCGACCTGGACGTTCTGCTGCGCGGTCAGGTGCGGGAACAGCGCATAGTCCTGAAAGACCATGCCCACCTTGCGCTGCTGGGGTGTCAGTGCCTGGCGCGGCCCCTGCCCGGCCGAAAGCCACCGCTCACCGGCACAGCTGATGTGGCCCTGGGCAGGATGGTAGAGCCCGGCAATGGAGCGTAGCAGGGTGGTCTTGCCGCTGCCCGATGGCCCCACCAGCGCCAGCAGCTCCCCCGGCGCGCAGCGGAAGCTGGCGTTCAAGGGGATGGGCCCCGCCTGATGCACGGACACCGTCAAATCAGCCACGTGCCCACCTGCGCCTGCCCGCCAACCCATAGACCAGCCCCAACGTCGCCAGCGAGATGGCCAGCAGCAGCGCCGACATGGTGGCCGCGCCCTGCTCGTCGAAGGCCTGCACTCGGTCATAAATGGCAATGGAGAGCGTTCGGGTTTCGCCATCGATGGCGCCGCCCACCAGCAGAATCACGCCAAACTCCCCCAACGTATGGGCAAAGGTCAGCGCGGTCGCCGACAGGATGCCTGGCCACACCAGCGGCAGTTCGATGCGCCACAGGGTCTGCCAGGGGCTGAGCCCGCTACACCAGGCCGCTTCGCGCAAATGCACGGGCACATGCTCGAAGGCCCGCTGAATGGGCTGAATGGCAAACGGCAGGTTGGCAATCAAAGAGGCCAGCAGAATCCCGGTGAAGGTAAAGTTGAGGCCGCTGCCGGTGAGCGCTGCCCAGGCGCTGCCCAGCGGCGCATCGCGTCCAAACTGCTGCAGCAGATAGAAGCCCAGCACCGTGGGCGGCAGCACCAGAGGCAGAGCAATCAGCGCTTCGCAGACGCCCTTGCCACGAAACCGAGCCGTGGCCAGCCACCGCCCGCACCAGATGCCCAGTGGCACCAGCAGCAGGCTCGTCAACGCCGCCAGCCGCAGCGAGACCCCCAGCGCCGTCCAGTCCATCACTCGGTACTGAAGCCGTAGGCGCGAAAGAGGGCCTGGGCCTCGGGCTGTTGCAGCCAGGCATAGAAGGCCTGGGCGGCTTCTCCGGCATGAGGGGTCAGCACCATGCGCTGAGTCAGCGGCGTGTGCCACGCTTCGGGGACCAGCACGCTCTCGCTACGGGCCGCCAGCCCAGGCGCCAGCACCAGCGAATAGGCCACCAGCCCGCCCCTTGCGTCGTCGGACAGCGCAAACTGCATCGCCTGGGAAACGTTTTCCCCCTGTATGCGCAGCGGGCGACTGGCCTCCCAGAGCCCTGCCCTTTCCAGTACTTGCTGAGCGGCCACGCCATACGGTGCATGCTCGGGGCTGGCCATGGCTATCCGCAGGCGCTGGCCATTCTGCAACGCGGCCACGGCGTCTTCCACGCCGGCCAAGGGCGCCTGTTCATCGGGTGAAGGATAGCGACCGGCAGGCTGTACCCAGGCCAGCCGCCCACGTGCATAGATCACGCCGTCATCCTCGACGTGCCCTTCCCGGTAGAGCGCTTGCACGAAGCCCTCATCGGCGGAAAGAAACAGCTCGAAGGGCGCCCCCTGGGCGATCTGACGGCGGAAGTTACCGGAAGAGCCCAGGTTGAGGCGCAGCGTATGCCCGGTTTGCTGGGTAAACCGTTCAGAAGCCTCTTCCAAAAAGAAGTGCAGACTGGAGGCCGCCGCTACGATGGGTGCGCCTGCCATGGCAGGCGCACCCAGCAGCAGGCAACCGAGGCACAGCAGCCAACGCATGCGCTTAGGCCTTGGCACTTTCCACATGCTGCTCGTTAATCACCATCACCTTCATGGTGTTGGTGCCACCGTGAGCATTCATGTGGTCGCCGCGGGTGAGGATGACGTGGTCACCCAGCTTGGCAACCCCTTGCTTGACCAGCAGGGTCAACGCTTGGTCATTCAGCTCGGTGGCGCTCATCTCGGAGGTATCGAAAGGCAGCGATACCACGCCGCGATAAAGCGCCATGCGACGCTGGGCGATGGGGTTGTGTGCCAGGCCCACGATGGGCAGACCGGAGCGAATCCGCGATGCGATGAGCGGCGTATAGCCAGACGCCGTCATGCAGGCAATCGCCGCTACCCCTGTCATGTGGTTGGCAGCGTACATGGCCGACAGCGCAATGGTTTCATCCGGACGGGTAAAGCCTTCATGAATACGGTGCCCGGACTCTTGCGCCACCCGCTCCCGCTCGGCTCCCAGGCACACGCGCGCCATGGCCTCGACGGTTTCCAGCGGGTAGTCGCCCGCCGCCGTTTCTGCCGACAGCATCACGGCATCGCTGCCATCCAGCACGGCGTTGGCCACGTCGAACACTTCTGCTCGGGTGGGCAGCGGCGCAGAAATCATGCTTTCCATCATTTGGGTCGCCGTGATCACGGCCCGGTTGAGCGAACGGGCGCGCTTGATCATGCGTTTCTGCACGCCGACCAGCTTGGCATCGCCAATTTCCACGCCCAGGTCACCACGCGCCACCATGACCGCTTCAGAGGCTTCGATGATGCCATCCAGCGTCGCCTCGTCGGCCACGGCCTCGGCACGCTCGACCTTGGCCACCAGGCCAATCTCCTTGCCCTCCTCGCCCAGCAGCCGACGCGCTTCACGCATGTCTTCTGCCGAGCGCGGGAACGAAATCGCCAGGTAATCGACGCCGATCTCCACCGCCGTTTTCAAGTCGGCCTTGTCTTTTTCGGTCAAGGCCGGCGCGGAGAGGCCTCCCCCCTGCTTGTTGATCCCCTTGTGGTTGGAGAGTTTGCCCCCCACGACCACCTGGGTATGTACCTGCTTGCCTTCGACACGGGTCACGTCCAGCACCACACGGCCATCGTCCAGCAGCAGGCGGTCGCCGGCCGTGACGTCATCGGCCAGGGTCTTGTAGTCGCAACCGACGCCCTGCTGAGTACCGGCATCGCTGTCCATGGCCATGTCGAGCACGAAGCCCTGGCCCTCTTCCAGATACACGGCGCCCTCCTTGAAACGGGCAACGCGGATCTTGGGGCCTTGCAGGTCGCCCAGCGCCGCTACGCTGCGGCCCAGTTGGGCAGCAATCTCACGCACCCGGGCCAGGCGACGCCGATGGTCGTCGGCGGTGCCGTGCGAAAAGTTCAAGCGCACCACATCCACCCCTGCCTTCAGCATGGCCTCCAGTACGCCCTCGCGGTCACTGGCAGGGCCAAGGGTAGCGACGATCTTGGTACGACGAAGGGGGATATGGATGTTTGTGCTCATAAATGTCCTGACCAGTAAAAGAGGAAATGTTCGCGTATCAGCATACCCCAAGCAAGATGACACTCGCATGTACTTGTTGCAACGGCCAATGTCGGCGATTACGGCGCCACGTGCACGCACAAGGACAGCGGGTACTCGTCACAGTTGTTGCCATCTCCACCGCGGTCCACCACGAGAAACTCGCCTTCCCGCTCCAGCACCGACTGAATGGCGTGCCAGGTGCCTGCTCGGTAGTTCACCCCCTGGCGGCCATCCGTCACGAAGGCCCGAACGTCCTGGGGCGCGATGGTGTCGCCGGGCGGGGCGACCACCACGATGAAACGCTCTTCGTGCAGCGGCATGAAAGCCTGGCTGCCCAGCGGGTGGCGTTCCAGAAACGTCAGCGTCAACGGCAGCGACACCGGCTGGCTGACAAAAATGCTCACCAGGGTGCGCGGGTTGTCGCCCAGCGTCTCGACCCGCGCCAAGTCGTGATGCCGCTGGGTACGCCCTGCGTTGATCGGAAACGATGGCGAGGTGCGCGCATCGAGCACCTCGCCAAATGGTTCAAATGCTGCTTGTGTCAGGGGTTTTGCTTCGAGTGTCAGCATGATGGCTCCTGGTGGTCAGTGTGCTTGTGCGCCACCGTTAGCGAGCGCCAAGGCGCAACGCCGCGTGACGATTCACATCCTTGTACAGCAGATAACGGAACGGGCCAGGCCCACCCGCATAACAGGCTTGAGGGCAGAACGCCCGTAGCCACATGAAGTCCCCCGCTTCCACTTCTACCCACTGCTGGTTGAGGTGGTAGACCGCCTTGCCTTCCAGCACGTAGAGCCCGTGCTCCATCACGTGGGTTTCGTCGAACGGAATCACGCCACCGGGCTGGAACGTCACGATGTTGACGTGCATGTCGTGGCGCACATCGCCAGGTTCGACAAAGCGCGTCGTTGCCCAGCGCCCTTCCGTGCCCGGCATCTCGATCGGTGCGATCTCCTGCTCGTTGGTGACGAAGGCCGGCGGTACGTCCAGCCCCTCGACGAACTCATAGGCCTTGCGCACCCAATGGAAGCGCACCGGCTCGCGGGACTCGTTGCGAACCTGCCAGTGGCTGCCGGGGGGAATGAAGGCGTAGCCGCCAGGGCCCATGAGATGACGCTCGCCAGCCAATGTCAGCGTCAGTTCTCCTTCCACGATGAACAGCACCCCTTCTGCCTGAGGGTCCAGCTCAGGCTTGTCGCTGCCGCCCTCGGGCTGCACTTCCATGATGTATTGAGAGAACGTCTCTGCAAACCCGGACAGCGGACGCGCCAATACCCACAGCCGCGTGCCTTCCCAGAAAGGCAGGTTGCTGGTCACGATATCGCGCATCACCCCTTTGGGGATCAGCGCATAGGCTTCCGTGAAAACGGCACGGTCAGCGGTCAACTGAGTTTGCGGCGGGTGTCCGCCGGTGGGCGCATAGTAATTGGCTGGCATGGGGGCCTCCCTGACATTTTTTGTATACGAGAATATGACACTGACCAGAAGCTTATACCGAGCCAGGCAGACACGGGGTACCCCAGCGCCGCCGTGGCCCCTCCGATAAAGGCGATCAACGACAGCACCACGGTCCAGCGGGCCGCCAGCAGCAGGTTGCGCAAAATATCCCAGAAACTGAGGCGCCAGGCGTACTCGCCCACGCGCCTGAATCAACTGCTGGCGCAGATGTAACGCCAGCGGATAGCTGTTGCGAAACCCCATGACCACGATCTGCTGGGCAGCCGTCAGCGCATCGAATTGGGCGGCAATCCGTTGTCCTATGTGGGGCGTCATGGTGTCCTATCGCATCCTTGGGTTACTGAGTCGGTGCGGGGTGGTGTTCGGCCCAGTGACGAGCGATATCGACCCGGCGGGCAACCCATACTCGATCATGCGCTTCGATATGGTCCAGAAAGCGCTGAAGCGCACGGAAACGGCCCGGGCGGCCCAGCAACCGGCAGTGCATGCCAATCGAAAGCATTTTCGGCGCCTCCTCCCCTTCGGCATACAGTACATCAAAGGCGTCGCGCAGGTAGGTAAAGAAGTGGTCGGCGGTATTGAACCCCTGCGGCGCCGCAAAACGCATGTCATTGGTATCCAGGGTGTAGGGCACCACCAGATGCTGGTGCTCGGCACCCTGGCTGTCGCTCACGCGGGTCCAGAAAGGCAGGTCGTCGCCGTAGTAATCGCTGTCGTAGAGAAACCCGCCTTCATCCAATATCAGGCGCCGCGTATTGGGGCTATCGCGGCCGGTGTACCAGCCTTGTGGCTTCTCACCGTACAGACGCTGGAAAATCTCCATGGCTTTTTGCAGGTGCTCGCGCTCTACGTGCTCGGGCGTTTCCTGATAGTGAATCCAGCGGTAGCCGTGACAGGCCACTTCATGGCCCAGCTCCTTGAACGCCTGCGCCACCTCCGGGTGGCGCTCCAGCGCCATGGCCACCCCAAACACGGTGAGCGGCAGCCCACGACGCTCAAATTCGCGCAGAATGCGCCACACGCCAGCTCGCGAGCCGTACTCGTAGATGGACTCCATGCTCAGGTGGCGGTCGGGATAGCTGGCTGCCCCGATGATCTCGGAAAGGAACTGCTCGGACCCCGCATCCCCGTGAAGCACGCAATTCTCCGCGCCCTCTTCGTAGTTGAGTACGAACTGCACGGCTATTTTGGCGCCGTTGGGCCACTGGGCATGAGGGGGCGTTTGACCGTAGCCAATCAGGTCACGCGGGTAATGGGAAGACATGGTCGGGCTCCTTTAGCGAGGCAGCGCATTTTAGTTTGTATACAAAATAGTCATTTTAACCAGCGCCTGCAATGCAGCGCAGGGCTAATCATTTGAGTTCTCGACGCTTTGACGGCCCCTGCTGAGCCAGGCTATTGAAACCTGAACGATTGGTCAACCCATATCGAGAGCATCAAGTGCATTAGCCCCTTGCACTTGGCTAACAACCGCCCTATTTTTGTATACAAGATAGAAAATATTGTTCACACAAGAGCATCCAAACGTGCATATACGTCTGATCAACCCCAATACCACGGCGGCCATGACGGAAACTTCTTGTCTGGTTTGGTGGCTGCGTGTCGATTGACACCTTCGCCATGGGCTCCAGCGTGGTGGGCACGCTCAACTTGCTGCAAGCCACGCTGGCCATCGCCATCGGCTGCTTTGTGATCGGCGTGGCGCTGGCCATCAATGGCGCCGCCGGATACAAGCACGGCATTCCGTTCATGGTGCAGGCGCGCAGCGCCTTTGGGTTCACCGGAACGCGTATCCCCGGGCTGGGGCGCGCCGTGCCTGCCATCGTGTGGTATGGCTTTCAGAGCTGGATTGGGGCCGGTGCCCTCAGCATGGTGTCGGCGACGCTGTTCGGCTGGAACACCCGGGCCCTTCTGGCCTTTGGCGGTGCCGCGCTATTCTCGCTCTCCACCGTCATCGTCCCCGCCCTGAGCGGCCTCGACGGCTTCGGGTGGTTGATTGGTGCAGGCCTGGGGGGAGTGTTCTACTACGGGCTAATGAAGCAGTTCAAGGCAGCGCCGACGCTTGCTGAGCAGCGGGCTCATTAAGCCGGTTCGCCAGCGCGGCAGGAGCGCCTGTCTCAGCAACGCCACCGGATCGTCTCCGGTGGCGTTTTTTCTGCTGGCGGCAATCGAGCTGTGCACTATCGTCGCTATGCGCCAAAAATCTGCTGCAAGTCCGGCACATTTTCTTCCTCCTCGACCATGGACAGCGACGCTTCGATGGCCTTGAGGTGACGGCTCATGAAGGCCTTGGCACGTTCGCCATTGCCTGCTTCCAGGTAGCCGATCAGGTCGTCATGGTCGTGGGACTCGCAGCCCAGGTGGCCGCGATGACCATATACGGCGAGGATCAGTGAAGAGCGCGAGCAGAGGCGCTCGACGAATTCCGCCAGGGTGGCGTTGCCGGAGAGCTGCGCCAGGCGCACGTGGAAATCGGCCGAGAGACGGATGGCCACGCTTTGCTGGCCGCTGCGCAGGGCCTGTCGCTCCTGCCTGGCCATGTCTCGCAGCTCGGCAGCCGCCTTGGCATCCATGCGCCTTGCCACGTCCGGCATCAAGCCGCACTCGATGAGCTGGCGTGCATCGAACACGTCCTTGGCTTCATCGGCGGTAGGGCGCGTCACGCTGGCCCCACGGCGCGGCGTCAGGGTCACCAGTTGCTCCAGCGCCAGCCGCTGCAGGATTTTACGGATCCCCGTGCGGCTGATGCCAAACACCTCTGCCAGGGCATCTTCGCGCAGCCGGGCACCCGGCTTGAGGCGTTGCTCCACGATGGCATCGCTCACTGCCCGGTAAATGGCTTCGTGGCGCTCGTCACCCTCTTTTTCCGTGGGCCGCCGTTTCAACGCCGTCTGCGCTTCGCTCATGGGGTCTCCTCTCTGCGAACCGATTTACTCCTCCCAAGCCGCTATGATATCGCGCTCTTCGTCACTCATGTTGGTGATATTGCCCAGCGGCATGTAGCGAGTGTCGACGACCCGCTGAATCTGCGCCTTGTGGCCCAGTATCTCTTCCCAGTGATCGAAGGCGTAGCCCGCAGGTGGCGCGGAGAACCCGGCGTGCTCAGGGTTACGCGCATGACACAGGGTGCAGTGCTGCTCCACCAGAGCGGTGACCTGAGCCTGGTCGGGGGCCGCGCCGGTACTTTCCACGGCGGCGCGCGGGCTGGGGGCTGCTACCCAGAACGCCAGCAGAATGAGCCCTACGCCTATCGCAGGATAGGCAGGCTGGACCTTGCCCGCATGCATCAGCACGAAGAACTGACGAATCAGCGCGCCAGCAAAGATGAACAAGGCCATGACGATCCAGGCCTGCTCATGGGAGTAAAGAAAAGAGTAGTGATTACTCACCATCAGCAGCACCACCGGCAGCGTGAAGTAGGTGTTGTGCACCGAGCGCTGCTTGCCGCGCTTGCCGTCCAGCGGGTTGGGGGTCTCTCCGGCTTTCATGGCCTTGACCATGCGGCGCTGGCCGGGAATGATCCAGAAGAAGACGTTGGCCGACATGGCCGTGGCCATGACGGCCCCGGTGAGCAGAAAGGCTGCCCGCCCGGTGAACATCTGGGTGCTCAAATACGCCACGACCACCATCATCACCGCCACGGCAATGCTCAGCAGGCCGTCACGCTGCATATCCGGGCTGATACGCTTGCAGAGCTCGTTATAGACCACCCAGCCGCCCAGCAGGAAGCCCAATGCCAGCAGGTTGGCTTGCCAACCGGTGAGGTTGGCCGCCCAGGCCCAGTTGCTGTTGGAGTTGACCAGGTAGAAGCCCGGATTGACCATATAAAGAATGACGAACAGCGCAAAGCCAGAGAGCCATGTGGTGTAGGCTTTCCAGAACGACCAGTGCAGGTCGTTGGGGAGCTTGGCAGGGGCCGTGGCGTATTTCTGGTTATGATAGAAACCACCGCCATGCACCGCCCACATCTCACCAAACACGCCCTTGTCACGATCTTCCTGAGCCTTGGGCGTGCGCAGGCTGTTATCCAGCATGACGAAATAGATCGACTCTCCGATCCAGGCAATGGCGGCGATCACGTGGAGCCAGCGCAGCAGCAGGTTGGCAAATTCGATAGTGTACGCTTGCATGTGAAGCCCCCTCAGCTACCGCGATAGGTCGAGTAGCCATACGGCGAGAGCAGCAGCGGTACGTGGTAATGCTGGCTGGCATCGGCCACGCCAAAGCGCAGCGGGATGACGTCCAGGAAGCGGGGCTCGGCAGCCTCGACCCCCTGCTGGCGTAGATAGTCTCCCGCATGGAACACTAGCTCATATTCGCCAGCGGTCAGCGCCGCGCCTTCCAACAGCGGCGCATCACAGCGGCCGTCGCTGTTGGTGACGGTGGTCGCTAACGGCTCGCGCTGGCCACCGGTCAACCGAAAGACCTCGATGATGATGCCCTGACCGGGCTGCCCTTTGGCGGTATCCAGCACGTGGGTAGTCAAGCGTCCCATCGTCACTCCTCATATTGGCAGGGTTATTGGTGTTGTTGGCAGGTTTGACCTATTGGTCAAAGAGTACCGTTGATGCTATTTATTGTATACAGCAATTCCCTTTTCGCACGCTTGGAGAACCCTTGTGCCGACTGAAACGCCTTTGCGACTGTCCCCTGTCCCGAGCCAAAGCAGCCTGGAAACCTTCGTGGCACACTATGGCGATGTCTATGAACACTCTCCCTGGGTGGCCAAGGCCGCCTGGCAACACGGCCTGGAAGAGACTCACGACGCCCCGGATGCGCTGGCCGAACTGATGGGCAAGATGCTTCAACAGGCATCTCCCGAGCAGCAGACGGCCGTCATTCAGGCACACCCTGATCTGGCCGGCAAAGCCGCGCTGGCCGGGGAGCTGACCCACGACTCTACCAGCGAACAGGCCGGTGCTGGGCTCGATCAGTGTTCACCGGAAGAGTTTGCCCGCTTCGAGCAGTTGAACGCCGCTTATCAGGAGAAATTTGGCTTTCCCTTCGTGATTGCCGTCAAGGGCCTGGACCGCTATGCCATTCTGGAGGCCTTTGAAAAGCGCCTGGACAACGATCCGGTACAAGAAAGAAAAACGGCCATCGAGCAAATCATCAGGATTGCACGGTTTCGGCTGAGAGCGCGTGCAGGCGACGCCACCTAACGCCCGTTCTCTGGATAAAAAAATGCCGCGCTTCAGGGCGCGGCATTTTCATGGAGCAACCGTTACGATTTGGCAGTATCGGCTGCTTTCTTGGTGGTCTCTTCCGCCATTTTCTGACTTTCCTGCAGGAAGCCCTGGCTGATAGAGGTCACTTTTTCGGAGTCACCTTTCATGCGCTCCATCATGTCGCTGGCCGCTTTCTGCTGGCTTTCCATGGCTTTCTTGAAGCTATCGGCGTCCTTGACGTCGAGCCAGGTGCGCGCCTGGGCGATGGTCATGTCGGAATAGGCGCGTGCAGCATCCATTTGAGCGCCGACCAGCTGCTCGTAGTAGTCCAGCGCTGCCAGTGTGTAAGAGCGCATGGGGGAAACAAACACGGACTCAAACTGCTGGCTGGTTTTTTCTGCTGTCTTGTTCATCACTAAATCTCCTTGAGTGAGCTAGCGGTACGATGCGCTCAACGGCGCATCTTGATGGGCGGTTGCCGTTGCTAATATCAAAGCTAGCAGCGCTTTTTGTGCATCGCAACATGATTTTTTTCACCATCACCCACGCCTCACTCGCACGGCCAATAGCTCACTCGCGGTTAATCATTACTAGCGGTTACCGAACAAGTGCTTACGCGCCAGGTCATCCATGGGAGCACCTGCCTGGGGGTTCACATCCTCGACCAATGCATAGGCTTTGCGAATGGCGGGACGCTGGGAAAGCTCTTCGAACCAGCGCTCCAGGTCGGGAAACTCCTCCAGCGTCTGGCGCTGTTTTTCCCAGGGCACGATCCACGGGTAGATAGCCATGTCGGCAATCGAGTAACGGTCGCCGCCCACATAGTGTTGCTGGGAAAGACGCTGATCCAGTACGCTATAAAGCCGATTGGTTTCACGCACGTAGCGCTCGATGGCGTAGTCGATCTTGTGGGGCGCATAGTGGCAGAAGTGGTGATTTTGCCCGGCCATGGGGCCTAGCCCACCCATCTGCCAGTGCAGCCACTGCAGTACCACATAGCGCTCGCGCCCTTCTGCTGGCAGGAACTGACCGCTCTTGTCTGCCAGGTACTCCAGAATCGCCCCTGATTCGAACAGCGCCATGGGCTGCCCCCCGTCGCGCGGGGCATGGTCGACGATGGCAGGAATGCGATTATTGGGGGCAATGGCCAGGAATTCGGGGTCGAACTGATCGCCCCGCCCGATATTGATGGGCTTTACACGATAGGCGAGCTTCGCTTCTTCAAGCATGATGGAGATTTTGTGGCCGTTGGGCGTTGTCCAGTAATACAGGTCAATCATTGCCATCTCCTTGTCCATGAAGGGCGTGCCCATACAGGGGTGTGGCCCTTCATGTTGCCTGTGAGTGTCAGCGGCGAGTACCGCTTAGCCTAGTATAGATCACGAATGGTCATGGCCTTGCCCGCCACGCCATCGTGCACCGCCAGCATGCGCTGGAACCAGCCGGCCACGGGGTCACGCTCCTCCACCAGCGTTTCGGTCGAGACGCTATAGGCCCACATCATGCTGCCGAACAGCAGGTAATCTGCCCCAGCGGGGGAGTCACCATCGAGGAAAGGCATCTCCTTGAGTTGCGCACTGACGGGTACCAGCGCCTGGTGCAGCTGCTGGCGGCCTTTATCGGGGTCGTGAACCGCCTCGAGGCTGGCCCCAAAGCGCGCTTCACGGGTGGTGCGGAAGTACTCCCGATCCTCCGGGTGGATGGCTTCCAGCAGATCCAGCACCACGATACGAAACAGCGCGGGCGTAATGCTGCGATCCACCAGTTGCTTGAACAACGTGACACGCTGCAAGCCCAGCCCATCGCCCAGCACCGGCGCCTCAGGGTAAGTGGTATCCAGGTAGCGCAGGATATCGAAGCTGTCGGTGACCACCGTGTCACCATCGGTCAACACCGGCACCTTGTCGTAGTGGGCAAATGCCAGCGCCTCTTTCTGCTGAAACCGCCAAGCCACCGTAGTGTATGCCAGCCCTTTGTGGGCCAGCGCCATGCGCACGCGCCAGCAGTAGGGAGAAAATCTCAAGCGATCATCGAGACCGCACAAATCATAAAGCGTGATGGCCATGGTCGAACGACTCCTGAAAAGAGGTAAAGATTGCGCCTACGCGCTACGTTGTCACAGTCCCTGCGCTAGGCATAGAGCGCCCTTCTCTGTGTACTGCCTTTTTACGCCGTCACTGAACTGTCTATTAGTCTAATAACAATGTCGTCACGGGGCTTTCTAAAAGTATTAAAAAAGCAATGAATAACAACTACTTGATACTAAAAAAATGCCATGAACTAGGATAAAAAAAGCCCTCTTCACTGGTAAGACCAATTTTCCAACATAGTCATTCCGGGCGCCTGACCGTATCTTTCACGCTGTCCCAACTATCATTGAAAATGATGCGTTGGCTTTCGCGGAGCATACCAAATCAATAACAAGGGGCCGTTCCTCCCATGAATGAAAATATATTAGCTCTTCTGGCATTTCTGCCGCTGTTGCTGGCAGGGATATTGCTCATAGGCTTTAAAATCCCCGCCAAGATAGCAATGCCGATCGTTTTCCTCACCGCCGCCATTATCGGCCTGACCGCATGGGACATGTCGTTCAGCCGTGTCGCGGCATCCACCGTTCAAGGGTTGATCCAGACCGCTGGCCTGCTGTGGATCATCTTTGGCGCCATCCTGCTGCTGAACACCCTCAAGCACTCCGGTGGCATCACGGCCATTCGTAACGGCTTTTCAGGCATCAGCCCGGACCGTCGTGTGCAGGCGCTGATCGTCGCGTGGCTGTTTGGCTGCTTTATCGAAGGTGCTTCAGGCTTTGGTACTCCTGCCGCCGTGGCTGCACCGCTGATGGTCGCCCTGGGCTTCCCGGCGCTGGCAGCCGTCGTGGTAGGCATGATGATTCAGTCGACCCCGGTATCGTTTGGCGCAGTGGGCACCCCGATTGTAGTGGGCGTAGGCAGCGGCCTGGACCGTGCCGGTATCACGGCGCAGCTGGAAGCCAACGGCTCCACCTGGGAAGCCTTCTTCCAACAGGTCACCAGCACCACGGCGATCACTCACGGCATCGTGGGTATCCTCATGCCGTTGATTCTAGTGCTGATCATGGTGCGCTTCTTTGGCGCCAACCGCTCCTGGAAAGAGGGGCTGTCCATTGCTCCGTTCGCCATTTTCACGGGCATCGCGTTCGTCGTGCCTTACATGCTGGTAGGCGTCTTCCTGGGGCCAGAGTTCCCCTCGATGATCGGTGCCATGGTCGGTCTGGCCATTGTCGTACCCGCCGCGCGTAAAGGGTTCCTGCTGCCGAAAGACAACTGGGATTTCCCGGAAGCCACCTCCTGGCCGGATGAGTGGATCGGCAATCTGCAGATCAAGCTGGATGACGTGGTAGGCAAGACGCCGATTTCGACGCTCAAAGGCTGGATCCCCTATGTACTGCTGGCGATCTTCCTGGTGGCCTCCCGTACCGTCGAGCCCCTGCGTGTAGCACTGACTTCCGTGAACCTGAACTGGACCAACATTTTCGGTGAAACCGGCGTCAGCGGCGGCCTCCAGCCGCTCTACCTGCCGGGCGGCATCATTCTAGCCGTGGTGTTCGTGACCTACTTCCTGCACAAGATGAATCCGCGTCAGATGAGCGCTGCGGTTTCAGAGTCCACCAAGACCATTTTTGGTGCGGGTTTCGTACTCATCTTCACCGTGCCGATGGTGCGCATCCTGATCAACTCGGGCGTCAATGGCGCAGACCTGGTCTCCATGCCCGTCATGATGGCCCAGGCCGTCGCCAACGGCGTGGGTGGTGTCTATCCCTTCTTTGCTCCCGCCGTGGGCGCCATGGGCGCTTTCATCGCCGGTTCCAATACGGTTTCCAACCTGATGCTGGCCGAGTTCCAGTTCAGCATTGCGCAAACCCTGGGACTCTCAACCGCCGTCATGGTCGCCCTTCAAGCGGTGGGTGCTGCAGCGGGTAACATGATCGCCATTCACAACGTGGTCGCCGCCTCGGCAACCGTTGGCCTGCTGGGTCGCGAAGGCACCACGATTCGTAAAACGATCATTCCGACCATCTACTACCTGATATTCGCCGGCATCATCGCGCTGGTCGCGTTCTACGTGCTGGGTATCACTGACCCGCTGATGTAACCTCAGTTCGGATCAGACCACCTCGCCCACCCTCAGGCCATGCCTGGGGGCGGGCGTTTTCAGTTTCAGTCAGACTCAATCGATGCGCTTGAGCGAGTCAGCGTGTTGCTGGCCTCGTATCACATAGCTTTGTGCATTCAGCTTCAGCGCTTCCACCGCCTCTGCCGACAGCTCCCTGACCACTTTGGCAGGTGAGCCGACAATCAGCGAGTTTGGCGGAAAGACCGCCCCTTCCTTGATGAAGGCCCCTGCGCCTACCAGGCTGTTCTCGCCAATCACGGCGCCGTTGAGCACGACCGCCTGAATGCCGATCAAGCAGCCATCCCCCACGGTACAGCCATGCAGCATCGCCTGGTGCCCGACGGTCACCCCCTTTCCCACCTTCAGCGGGTAGCCGGGGTCCGCGTGCAGTACGGCGCCATCCTGAATGTTGCTCTCTTCACCGATTTCCAGATGATCGCTGTCGCCGCGCAGTACCGCCTGATACCACACGCTGGCGCGTGCCTTCAGGGTAACCTGACCGATGACGTCCGCCGTGTCGGCAATGTATACGTCTTCATGAATAGCGGGCCGATGCTCGCCAAATTGATAGATGGCCACGTAACGCTCCTTTTGTTGGTTATTCGCTCATGAAGAGTGTCACGATTACTGCCACTGTTCCAGGCGCATGGCGGAGCGCTCCAGGCGATCGTGCTCCGCCTCCAGCTCTCTCAGCAATTCACTGATGCTGGTGAGGTGCTCCAGCGCAATCTGCCGCGCCTGCTCGGCGTGGCCGCTGACTACCGAGTCATGCAGGCGTGCGTGCTGTTGATTGATCATCTCTCTGGGGCCGGGCCGGTGGTAGAGGTGCTTGACCGATGCAAAGACCGAGCTGAGCAGCAGATCGGTCAACCCCTGCAGCGTATGCACCAGTACGGGGTTGTGGGAGGCCTGGGAGATGGCCAGATGAAACGCGTGGTCCAGCCGCGCCAACTGCTCGACTTCCAGGGTATCCGTCTGGGCAGCGTATTCGGCCATGTCACGATAGCGGCGTGTGATCAGCACGCGGTCCATGGACGTGCCACGCCGAGCCGCCAGATAGGCCGACTCGCCTTCCAGCAGCGCGCGCACTTCCAGCAGGTCGAACAGCGTCCGTGGATGGTCACGAAACAGGTGCATCAGCGGGCTCTGGTGTTGGCTCGGCAACAGAGATGCCACGGTGGAACCATGGCCCTGGCGAGTGTTGATGATGCCCTTGCTGCGCAAGATCCTCAGCCCCTCACGCAGGGAGGCACGAGAAACACCCAGACGCTCACATAGCCGCCGCTCGGAAGGCAGCAGTTGCCCCGGTCGAAAGACTCCCTCGAGAATCAGCTCTTCCAGCCTGGCCGCCACGTGCTCGGGCGTGCGTTTGCCCGCGGCGATGTCGTCGTTGTTGAGTACCACTTGTCCTCCTCTCTGCTTGAGCCACAATGCCTCCTGGCGGTAAGACCAAGTAGCTGCCTGGGGTGAGTATGCCATGAACCTTGCGACTATCGACCAATTACTGGTCAGACCACTGCACCACAGGCTGGACAGGCGCCTGAAAAAAGCTCAGATTGGCGTCAAGCGGCGGCAACCTGCTGCTCTGTTCAACGATAAAAATGAAGGATGTCGCGATGAATATCCTGTTCGACGAGCGCCTCGATGGCGAGCTCGTTCACCGTGATAAAGCCGAGGTGCTCAGCGACCTGCAAAGCGCTGTGCCTACCTTGACCCTGCTGCACCGCGAAGAAGACCTGCGCCCATTCGAATGCGATGGCCTGGCGGCTTATCGGGTGCTGCCCATGCTGGTCGCCCTGCCGGAAACGCTGGCCCAAGTGGAAGGCCTGCTCAAGCGCTGTCACGCCCTGGGCGTGCCGGTGGTGACCCGCGGCGCGGGCACCGGGCTTTCCGGCGGCGCCCTGCCCCTGGAACAAGGCGTGCTGCTGGTCATGTCGCGCTTCAATCAGATCATCAGCGTCGACCCCGATGCCCGTCTGGCCAGGGTACAGCCCGGCGTTCGCAACCTGGCGATTTCCGAGGCGGCGGCGCCCTATGGCCTGTATTACGCGCCCGACCCGTCTTCCCAGATTGCCTGCTCCATTGGCGGTAACGTCGCCGAAAATGCCGGTGGCGTGCACTGTCTCAAGTATGGCCTGACCGTGCATAACGTGCTGCGCGTGGACGTACTGACCATCGAAGGCGAGCACATGACGCTGGGCTCCGAAGCGCTGGATGCGCCAGGCTTTGATCTGCTCGCGCTGATGAATGGCTCCGAAGGCATGCTGGGGGTGGTCACGGAGATTACCGTCAAGCTGTTGCCCAAACCGGAAACCGCCAAGGTCCTCATGGCCAGCTTCGACGATATCGAAAAGGCAGGCCGCGCAGTGGGTGACATCATTGCCGCAGGGATCATTCCCGGTGGCCTGGAAATGATGGACAAGCTCGCCATTCAAGCCGCAGAAGACTTCATCAAGGCGGGCTATCCAGTGGATGCCGAAGCCATTCTGCTCTGCGAGTTGGACGGCGTCGAAGCAGACGTGGACGACGACTGTGAGACCGTGCGCCGCGTACTGGAAGCGGCCGGAGCCACCCATATTCAACAGGCCCGGGACGCAGCCGAGCGCGCCAAATTCTGGGCCGGGCGCAAGAACGCCTTCCCGGCGGTAGGCCGCATGTCACCGGACTACTACTGCATGGATGGCACCATCCCCCGCCGCGAGCTGCCCCGGGTACTCAAGGGCATTGCCGCGCTTTCCGAGGAGAGTGGCCTGGCCGTGGCCAACGTGTTTCACGCGGGCGATGGCAATATGCACCCGCTGATTCTGTTCGATGCCAACAAAGAGGGTGAGCTGGCCCTGGCGGAAGACGTTGGCGGCAAGATCCTGGAGCTGTGCGTTGCCGCAGGAGGCTCGATTACCGGCGAGCACGGCGTGGGGCGCGAGAAGATCAATCAGATGTGCAGCCAGTTTCAGCCCGACGAACTGACGGTCTTTCATGCTCTGAAAGCGGCCTTCGACCCGCAACGGCTACTCAACCCGGGGAAGAACATTCCGACCCTGGCGCGCTGCGCTGAATTTGGCGCCATGCATGTACATAACAACGAGTTACCGCATCCGGAGCTGCCACGCTTCTGATGCCATAAGGACCGACCATGACCGAACTAGCGATACACGCTGACCAGGATATCGCCGCTGAACTGTGCGAACAGGTGCGCAGCGCCTACGCCGAGCGCACCCCGCTACGCATCGTGGCGGGAAACACCCGGGCTTTCTATGGCCGCCCGGTAGAAGGCGCGGAGCTCAATGTCGCGGCCCATCGCGGCATCGTCTCCTACGACCCCGTGGAGCTGGTGGTGACCGTGCGGGCCGGCACTCGGCTTGACGCGCTGAACGCAGCACTTGCCGAGAAGCATCAGATGCTGCCTTTCGAGCCACCGATCTTTGGCGAAGCCAGCACCATTGGCGGTGCGGTCGCCACTGGCATGTCCGGCCCCCGTCGCCCCTGGGCCGGGGCTGCCAGGGATTTCGTGCTGGGCACGCGGGTGATCACTCAGGAAGGCAAACTGCTGCGCTTTGGCGGCGAAGTCATGAAGAACGTGGCGGGCTACGATCTCTCCCGCATGATGACCGGCGCTCAGGGCACGCTGGGCGTACTGGCCGATATCTCTTTCAAGGTGCTGCCGATTCCCACCGCCAGCCATAGCCTGCGCCTCTCCATGGGTCTGGAAGACGCCCTGGCGAAGCTCTCCGAGCTGGGCCGCCAGCCGCTGCCGATCACCGCTGCAGCCTGGCACGCGGGCGAGCTGTTCATCCGCCTGGAAGGCGGCGAAAGCTCGGTCAAGGCGACCAGGGAACGGCTGGGCGGCGACGCCCTCTCGGCAGACTTCTGGCAGCAGCTACGCGACCTGCAGCACGCCTTTTTCAACCTGGCCGAGGGCCAAGCTCTGTGGCGCCTGTCGCTACCCCCCCATACACCGCCGTTGGCACTGGCCGTCGATGAAAGCGATATCTTCTACGACTGGGGCGGCAGCCAGCGCTGGGTGAAAACCCCACTGCCCGCGCAAACCCTGCGTGATGCCTGCCAGCAGGCAGGCGGCCACGCCACCTGCTACACCCCGCATCGTCAGGGCGGTGCGGAGTCACCGTTCACGCCACTGAATTCAGTCGTGGAAAAGTATCATCGCAACCTGAAGGCCGAACTGGATGCCCACGGCATTTTCAATCCTGGTCGTCTTTATGCGGCATTTTAATCAGGAGAGCTGACATGCAGACGCACTTTACCGATGCCGACCGCCAGAAACCGCATATTCAGGAAGCCGAGCGCATTCTGCGCACCTGCGTACACTGCGGCTTTTGTAACGCCACCTGCCCCACTTACCAGCTGCTGGGCGATGAGCGAGATGGGCCACGCGGGCGTATCTACCTGATGAAAGAGCTGCTGGAGAGCCGCGATGACGATGACCAGGTCACCGAAGAGACTCGCCTGCACCTCGACCGCTGCCTGACCTGCCGCAACTGTGAAACCACCTGCCCCTCGGGCGTCGAGTATCACAAGCTGCTGGATATAGGGCGCGCCGAGATCGAGCGCCGCGTGCCCCGCTCAGCCGCCGAACGCGCCCAACGCTACGCCCTGCGTAAAATGCTGGTGGACCCCAAGCGCTTCAAGGCGCTGCTGAGTCTGGGGCAAACCTTCAAACCGCTGGTGCCTGGCAAGCTGCGCAGCAAAATGCCGCCCGCTCCGGTGGATGCAGGTCAACGCCCCGACAGCCAGCGCCATACGCGCAAGGTATTGATCCTGGAAGGCTGTGTGCAGCCTGGTCTCTCGCCCAACACCAATGCGGCGACGGCTCGCTTGCTCGACCGCCTGGGCATCAGCGTCACACCGATCAGCGAAGCGGGCTGCTGCGGTGCCATCGATTTCCACCTCAATGCACAGGAAGCCGGTCGCCAGCGCATGCGCGCCAATATCGACGCTTGGTGGCCTCACATCGAGCAAGGGGCCGAAGCCATCGTGCAAACCGCCAGCGGCTGCGGCGCCTTCGTCAAAGAGTATGCCGACATGCTCAAGGACGACCCTGCCTACGCGGCAAAGGCCCAGCGCGTCAGCGCACTGGCCAGGGATATCGTCGAGATTCTGCGCGACGAGCCTTTGGAGGCCCTGCAGCTCAAGGAGCATCAGCGTCTGGCATTCCACTGCCCCTGTACGTTGCAGCATGCCCAGAAGCTCAACGGCGCGGTGGAAAGCGTGCTGGGCAAACTCGGCTTTACGCTGGCTCCAGTCAAGGATGCCCACCTGTGCTGCGGTTCGGCAGGCACCTACTCGGTGACGCAGCCGGAGCTCGCCACCCAGCTGCGCGACAACAAACTCAATGCTCTGGAAGCAGGCAACCCCGAAGTGATCGTGACCGCCAATATCGGCTGTCAGACGCATCTGGCCAGTGCCAATCGCACGCCAGTCCGCCACTGGGTAGAAGTCGTCGACGCTGCCCTGGTATAACCTCGATACTCGCGGCCCCTGGCATCACGCCTTGCCCGTCAGGCGCCGCGCCTCACCCCCCATGATAAGAAGGATACTTTGATGCAAACCAAAGCCGTTCTGGGCCAAGCCGACGTTATTCAAGTACTGGACGCCGCACAGCAAGAAGCCGACAACAACAGCTGGCCAGTGACCATTGCCGTCACCGACGATGGCGGCCACCTGCTGGCCCTGCGCCGTCTGGATGGCGCTGCCCCGTTCAGCGCCGAAGTAGCGACCCAAAAAGCGCGCAGCGCGGCATTGGGCCGTAAGGAGACGCAAGTCTTCGAGGAGATGATCAACGGGGGTCGTACGGCGTTTGTCTCGGCACCGCTGCAGGGGCTGCTGTCCGGCGGCGTACCGATCATCGTGGATGGCCAGGTCGTGGGTGCCGTCGGCATTTCTGGCGTCAAGCCGGACCAGGACGTCCAGATCGCCAAAGCCGGTGTCAGCGCTATCGCCTGACCACTGAGCACCGCATGACGCCGTGACAAACGGCGTCATGCGCGCCTGAACATAGGCATCTGGAAATAGAAACGACAAAAAAGCCCGGATCAAGGATCCGGGCTTTTGGAATGTGTTCGGTTTTATCGACGTGCTTGCATGCACATGAATAACCGATAAGTGCTTAATGGCGGACCGGACGAGACTCGAACTCGCGACCTCCGGCGTGACAGGCCGGCATTCTAACCGACTGAACTACCGGTCCACGTTAAGGCACTTCAAGGCCAGTGCAAGGGCGTTGTCAAAGCGGTTCAGTCGCTATGCACGCTGCTTGAATGGTGGGTGGTACTGGGTTCGAACCAGTGACCCCCAGCTTGTAAGGCTGGTGCTCTCCCAACTGAGCTAACCACCCGATCATTGATAGCCGTTGGCTGATCAATCGACTACTTCAAGTTATCGTGGCGGACCGGACGAGACTCGAACTCGCGACCTCCGGCGTGACAGGCCGGCATTCTAACCGACTGAACTACCGGTCCGAATTACGATAACAGGTTTGCAGCATTGAGCGATGATGGCGGACCGGACGAGACTCGAACTCGCGACCTCCGGCGTGACAGGCCGGCATTCTAACCGACTGAACTACCGGTCCACAAATGCATCACTTGCTGCTTACGTTTCCAGGGCACCATGTCAATGGTGGGTGGTACTGGGTTCGAACCAGTGACCCCCAGCTTGTAAGGCTGGTGCTCTCCCAACTGAGCTAACCACCCGCTGGTCACGTGGCGCTGCATTCTACAGAAGCCTGTTCAAATGTCAACACAAGACGTTTAAATTTTGCATTTAAACCAGTGTGCTGCACGTATCACCGACTTCCACTCCCTGAGCGCGGACGAAGGATGCCGCAATCCGGGCCGCCTCGTCAATCAAAACCTTTTGTTCGAGGCCGGATAATTTGCGTGGTGTGAAATCATGGTCCCCCTCGGCCAGCCATTCGACCCGTACACTAGCGGGCAGAGAGTAGCTTTCCACCTCCGTACGGGTGCCAAAAGGATCTCGCTCCCCCTGAATGACCAGCATTGGACAGCTCAACGACGCAAAGTGCTCTGTACGCAGCATGTCCGTTTTTTTCGGCGGATGAAACGGGTACCCCACGGCAATCACGCCCGGGCACGGCTGCTCACTGGCAAACAACGACGCCAGGCGTCCGCCCATGGACTTGCCGCCCACCCACAAAGGAAGCGGATTCAGCGGCGCGATTAGAGAATACCAACGAGTGACACAGGCCACGCTTTTCAGCACGGGCGGTGGCGGGCGGCGCTTGCCCTGCTCGTTCATTTGCTGCATGTAGGGCAGATCGATGGCCCATACCTGCACCTCATTCTGCGCCAGCGTCGCGGCAAATTGACGCATGAAGTCGGATAAGTGCCCGGCGCCAGCGCCGTGCATCAGCAGCACACGGCCCTGCCTCGGCAGGCCAGAAACGCTCACTGGCCCATAACCTTCCACGTTAAAGCGCTGAACAGCGGGGCTGGCAACCTTTTCCGATAATGCCTCTGGGGTCAGGCATTCGAACCCCAAACCAGCGTAGTGAGACAACGGCAACTCCTGTTAATTCAGCGTTACATCCATTGGCGTGTTCAGCTTATGCCTCGGCTGCGCTAGAATCTAGACCGGATCTTGACCTGCATCATCAAGCGGGTGGCCGCACCCGGGCAAAATGCGCATGCACACTGCTACGGGTTACCCCCTAACCGCGTTCGATGGGAACATGAAATGAGCACAGCACTGGAACACCCGACCTACAATTACAAGGTAGTTCGGCAGTTCGCGATCATGACCGTTGTGTGGGGCATCGTAGGCATGACGATTGGCGTCATCCTCGCCGCACAGCTGGTTTGGCCGCAACTGAACCTCGGCTTACCTTGGACTAGCTTCGGGCGTCTTCGTCCGTTACACACTAACGCCGTCATCTTTGCCTTCGGTGGCTCGGCGCTGTTCGCGACGTCCTATTACGTCGTTCAGCGTACCTGTCAGACGCGACTGTTCTCTGACAAGCTCGCCGCGTTCACCTTCTGGGGTTGGCAGGCGGTGATTCTTTCCGCCGTGGTGACTCTGCCACTGGGTTACACCACCACGAAAGAGTACGCTGAGCTGGAATGGCCGATCAATATTCTGATTGCCGTTGTCTGGATCAGCTATGCCATCGTGTTCCTGATGACGGTCAAGAAGCGCTCCACGTCACATATTTATGTGGCCAACTGGTTCTTTGCTGCGTTCATCCTGACCGTTGCCGTGCTGCACATCGTCAATAACGCCGCCATTCCCGTCACCATGATGTACTCCACCTCGATCTATGCGGGCGCCGTGGACGCCATGGTGCAGTGGTGGTACGGCCACAACGCGGTGGGCTTCTTCCTGACGGCAGGCTTTTTGGGCATGATGTACTACTTCGTGCCGAAACAGGCCGAGCGTCCAATCTACTCCTACCGTCTGTCCATCGTTCACTTCTGGTCGCTGATCATGATCTACATGTGGGCAGGGCCACACCACCTTCACTATACGGCCCTGCCCAACTGGGCGCAGTCGCTGGGCATGATCATGTCGATCATCCTGCTGGCTCCCTCCTGGGGCGGCATGATCAACGGCATGATGACCCTATCGGGCGCCTGGCATAAGCTGCGCACCGACCCGACCCTGCGCTTTCTGGTCGTGGCCCTGTCGTTCTACGGCATGTCGACCTTCGAAGGCCCGATGATGGCCATCAAGACCGTCAACGCGCTGTCTCACTACACCGACTGGACCATCGGCCACGTGCACTCCGGGGCGCTGGGCTGGGTAGCGATGATCACCATTGGCTCCATGTACCACCTGATCCCGCGGGTCTTCGGTCGCACCGAAATGTACTCCACCAGCCTGATCGCCGTGCACTTCTGGCTGGCCACCATCGGTACCGTACTGTACATCGCCGCCATGTGGGTCAACGGCATCATGCAGGGCTTGATGTGGCGCGCCATCAACGCCGACGGCACGCTGATGTACACCTTCGTTGAGTCTGTCGAGGCCAGCGGGCCAGGCTACTTCGTTCGCCTGATAGGCGGCCTGTTCTGGATCGTCGGCATGCTGATCATGGCATTCAACGTGTACATGACCGTCAAGCGTCGTGAAGCCATCAGCTACTCGGCACCACAAGCCGCTTAAACCGGGGAAGTTCAGACCAATGAAACATGAGATTGTCGAAAAGAACGTTGGCCTACTCGCCGTCTTGATCCTGGTTGCGATCAGCTTTGGCGGCCTGGCCGAAGTCGTGCCACTGTTCTTTCAAAAGGATACGACGGAGCCCGTGGAAGGGCTGCGCCCGCTTAGCGCTCTGGAGCTGGAAGGTCGAGACATCTACCGCCGCGAAGGCTGCGTGGGCTGCCACTCACAGATGATTCGCCCGTTCCGCGCCGAAACCGAGCGCTACGGTCACTACAACGTGGCCGGTGAGCAGGTGTACGAGCACAACTTCTTGTGGGGGTCCAAGCGTACGGGGCCAGACCTGGCGCGCGTAGGCGGCCGCTACAGCGATGACTGGCACCGCGCCCATATGTACAACCCACGCGATGTCGTGCCCGAGTCCATCATGCCGGCTTACCCCTGGCTGTTCGAGCGCACCCTGGATGGCGAAGCAACGCCGCGCAAGATGCGCGTGCTGCGTCAGCTGGGCGTTCCCTACACCGATGAAGATATCGCCAACGCTACCGCCGAAGTACGCGGCCAGCAGGAAATCACTGCACTGGTGGCCTATCTACAACAGCTAGGAACCGTGCTCGAGGGCACTCGTTAAGTTATGGATACGGGAACTTTCCGCGGACTTATCACGTTCATTCTCATTGTCGCTTTCGTAGGCATCTTCTTCTGGGCCTACTCCAAGCGGCGTAAACCCGACTTCGATGAAGCGGCCAACCTGCCCTTTGCCGACGATGAAAACGATAAGCAACCGACCCGTGACAAGCATGCTTCGCCAGAGGGCGAAGCGGATTCCCGCCACGACAGGGGAGATAAGAATAGATGAATAACTTATGGGGTGACTCCCTATCCAGCTTCTGGAGCGCCTGGATCATCGTCATCACTCTGGGCACGATTGCGCTGAGCGTTTGGATCCTCATGACCAACCGCCGCACCGACAAGACCCCGGATGCTGATGGCAATGTAGAGACCACTGGCCACGCGGCTGACGGCATCGAAGAGTACGACAATCCCCTGCCCCAGTGGTGGTTCAAGCTCTTCATCCTGACCGTGGTCTTTGCGCTGGGCTATCTGGTGCTCTATCCAGGCCTGGGCAACTATGCGGGCGTGCTGGGCTGGACCCAGGAAGGTCAGTGGGAAGAGGAAGTGGCGCAGGCCAACGAGCGCTTCACACCGATCTTTGCTCAGTACCAGGAAGTGCCGATCCCCGAGCTGGCACAGGATGCCGAGGCCATGCAGGTAGCCGAGCGCATTTACCTGAACAACTGCGCGGTGTGTCACGGCTCCAACGCCCAGGGCGGCTACGGCTTCCCGAACCTGACCAACGACGACTGGCTGTATGGCGGCGAGCCCGAGAACATTCTCGCGACCCTGAACAATGGTCGTAACGGCCTGATGCCCTCCTGGCAGCAGCTTGGTGAAAACAACATCGAGAACCTGACCCAGTACGTGCTGTCGCTCTCCAACCTGGAGCACGACGAAGAGCGCGCCGCCAGCGGTGAAAGCACGTATCTGGCCGCCTGTGCTGCCTGTCACGCACCTAGCGGCACCGGCAACACGGCACTCGGCGCGCCCAACCTGACCAACGATATCTGGCTGTATCAGGCACCGGGTCAGAGCGTTGCCGACTCCATTCGCCAAACGCTGCGCAATGGTCGTAACGGCCACATGCCTGCTCAAGCGGCGTACATTGGTGAAGAGCGCGTCCACCTGGTGGCCGCGTACGTGTACAGCCTGCGCTTCCGCGACTGATCCCGTTATCAGGCGTTTGACGCCAGCGTGCACGAAGGGTGCGGTCTCATACCGCACCCTTTCTACATCCAGCAACCGCTCAGCCGTTCGGCGATCCGTTACACTATTGTTTATCGACACAGATTTATCGAAACAGATTTAGCGACACGGCATAACGCTACAACGCCCGCAACCACCACTCGGCTGCCGCCCACGTCTGCCTCACTGAGCTGCGATCACCGCCATGGAAAAAATACCTAGCCACGATATTACGCCGCCAACCGTTGGGCACCACACGCCTGGCCAGAACGAGACCCAAGAGCTGTACGCCAAGCGGCGGCATATCTACGTGCGTGAAATCAAAGGTCTGTTTCAAAAGGTTCGGCGCAGCGCCAACTGGGCGCTGATGATGGCCTTTTTTCTACTTCCCTGGTTGAACTGGGGAGAGCGACCGGCCATATGGTTCGACCTGCCCGGGCGTGAGTTTCATATCTTTGCGGCGACTTTCTACCCGCAAGAGTTCGTGCTGCTCTCGTGGCTATTGATCATCTGTGCCTTTGGGCTGTTTTTCATCACGGTGTTTGCCGGTCGTGTCTGGTGCGGCTATACCTGCCCACAGAGCGTCTGGACCTTCCTGTACATCTGGCTGGAACACCGTATCGAAGGCAGCCGCCATCAGCGCATCAAGCTGGACCAACAGGCCATGGACGCCAGCAAGGCGTGGCGCAAGACCGCCAAGCACAGCGCCTGGCTGCTGATCGCTCTGGCCACCGGCGTGACCTTCGTGGGCTATTTCACGCCCATTCGTTCACTGGTGGTCGAACTGCCCACACTGGAGGCCCACGGCTGGTCCTACTTCTGGGTCGGCTTCTTCCTGGTGTTCACTTACCTGAATGCGGGCTGGTTGCGTGAGCAGGTGTGTATCTACATGTGCCCCTACGCCCGCTTTCAGTCGGTCATGTTCGACCGTGATACGCTGATCGTTTCTTACGACGCCACCCGGGGAGAACCGCGCGGCAGCCGCAAGAAAACCCTCACCCATTCCCAGGCTCAGGCGGCAGGATACGGTGACTGTATCGACTGCGAGCTGTGCGTGCAGGTGTGCCCCACGGGGATCGATATTCGCGACGGCCTTCAGTACGAATGCATCACCTGCGCCGCCTGTATCGATGCCTGCGACAGCGTCATGGATCGCATGGGCTACCCGCGCGGGCTGGTTCGCTATACCACGGAAAATGCGCTGGAAGGCAAGAAGAGTCATGTGTTGCGCCCCCGCCTGCTGGGCTATCTGGCCGCGCTGCTGGTCATGATCGCCACGTTTGCCTGGGCGGTGAACGACCGCATGCCGCTGGGCTTCGAGGCCGAGCGGGAGCGCACCCAGCTTTACCAGATCACGCGAGAAGGTCAGGTCAGCAACGTCTACAACCTGACGATTCGCAATCTGGACAATAGGGCCCACACCTATCAGCTGAGCGTGACCGGGCTCGAGACGCTCTCCCTGGACCGCACATCGATCGAAGTGCCTGCCGGTGAGACACGCACCCAGATCGTGACCGTCCTGGCCGACCCCGCTGAGCTGCGAGAGCCCAGCCAATCGATTACCTTTATCTTGCAGTCTCAGCAAGACAACACCATTCGCTCGGAGCGTGAGACACGTTTCCTGGGCGACGTTAGGAGATAAGCCCCCATGTCCGACACCCCGATTCAGCCCTGGTACAAGCAGTTCTGGCCATGGTTCCTGCTGGCACTGCTCTCCTCGTCCATCGTGGTCAGCACTACCTTTGCCGTACTGTCGGTCAAGACTGCCGACGGCATGGTGGTCCAGGAGGATTACTACGAACACGGCAAGGCCATCAACATGATTTTGGCCAAGCAGGAGCGTGCCAACGAGCTGGGGCTTTCCGCCGAGCTGCGCATCGATCCGCTCACCAGCGATATCGTGCTGGACCTGACCGGCGACGACCGCCCGGAGACCCTCTACCTGACGCTGATCTTCCCGACCCAGGATGACCGTGATCAGGAGTTCGTGCTGCAGCACGTGCGCGAAGGCCGCTACATCACCCAGGGCCCCGACAACCTGCGCTACCGCTGGTACATTCAGCTGCAGCCCCAGCAAACCGAAGCCGACTGGCGGCTGATCGGTGAGGCGCGCTTCCCCAATGAAGAGAGTGTCGCCCTTCTACCCGGAGGCCGCACGCAGAGCGAATGAGTAATGCATCTCTAGCCAGCTGTTACCACTGCGGCAGCGCGGTGCCTGATGGGGCACCATGGAAGATCATCATTGACGAAGCGCCCCAGCCGCTTTGCTGCCCCGGCTGCGAAGCGGTCGCCCACGCCATTGTGGAAGGCGGCCTGGAGAGCTACTACCGCTACCGCACCGAGCTACCGGAGCGCCCCGACGAGCGTCAGGCCAGCAAATCAGACACCTGGTCGGTGTTCGACGACCCCGCGCTGCAGGCCCAGTTCACCCACCCGGAAGGGGATGAAGGCCACCTGCGGGCAACCCTGGCCGTAGAGGGGATTACCTGCGCCGCCTGCGCCTGGCTCATCGAACACCGTCTGAACGCCCTGGAGGGCGTCAGCTCCAGCGCGGTCAACCTGTCTCACCACCGCCTGCGCGTGTGCTGGGACCCGACACGTATCAAGCTCTCCCAGCTGTTTGCCGAGCTGGCCAGCATTGGCTACAGCGCCCAACCCTACGAGCCCGACCAGGCCCAGGCGCGCCTGCAGCACGAAGAGCGCATGAACGTACGCCGTCTGATCGTAGCCGCCGTGGGCATGATGCAGGTGATGATGTTCTCGATACCGATCTATGTGTCGGACCCGGGGGAGCTGAGCGCCGACTTCTATGCCCTGTTCCACTGGCTTTCGTTTGCGCTGGCAACGCCAGTGGTGCTGTTTTCGGCACAGCCCTTTTTCCGCAATGCCCTGCGCGACCTGAAAAGCGGCGTGCTGGGCATGGACGTGCCGGTCTCGCTGGCCATTGGCGGCGCTTACCTGGCCAGCAGCTACGCGGTACTGTTCGATGTCGGCGAGGTGTATTTCGACTCCGTGGCCATGTTCACCTTCTTTCTGCTGTTTGGCCGCTACGTGGAGGGCCGCGCGCGGCGCCGTAGCGGCCACAGCGGCAATGCGCTGAGCGGCGTACTGCCGGTCTCGGCCATTCGTCTGGAGGCGGATGGCAGTGAGCGTATTCTGCCTGCCAGCGAACTGGCGATTGGCGACCGCGTATTGATCAAGCCAGGCCACGGCGTCCCTGCCGATGGCGTGATCGAAGAGGGCGAATCCAGCCTCGACGAATCCATGCTGACCGGCGAGTACTTGCCGGTGACCCGGCGCATCGGCGATAGCGTGGTGGGCGGCAGCCAGAACATGGAAAACCCGCTGACCATGCGCGTCACCCACCCTGGCAATACGGCTCGGGTAGCAGGCATCGTCGACCTGACCGATCGCGCCTTTGCCAGCCGCCCCCGCCTGGCGCAAATGGCCGCCCGCATGGCCCACCTGTTCGTCCTTCGGCTACTGCTGGTGACGGCCTGTGTCACCATCACCTGGTGGATCATCGACCCGTCGAGAGTGCTCTGGATCATGATATCGGTACTGGTGGTCACCTGCCCCTGTGCACTGGCTCTGGCCACGCCCACGGCGCTGACCGCCGGCCACGGCCAGCTGCGCCAGCGGGGCGTGCTGATTACCCGCGCCGATGCCATCGAGTCGCTGTCCAACGTTACCCGCGTCATCTTCGACAAGACCGGCACGCTGACCCGCGGTGAAATGCAGCTCACCCAGACCCAACCGCTGGGGCATCACGATAGCGAGCATCTACGCGCCATTGCCGCCGCGCTGGAGGCCCACTCCGAGCATCCTATCGCCCGCGCCTTCCGCCCCTTCCGCGATGCCACGCTTCAGGCACGCCATGTCAAGAGCCATACCGGTAGCGGCCTGGAGGGCACCCTCGATGGAGCCGTCTGGCGGTTGGGCAAGCCCGACTTCGCCAGCCAGCAAAGCATCGCGGTGCCGGGCAGCGGGCAGTGGCTGCTGCTGAGCGAAGATCACCAGCCGCGCGCCTGGTTCAAGCTGCATGACGGCATTCGGGAAGACGCCGCGCAAACCGTGGCGGCCCTGCAAGCACGCGGTCTGGCGGTGGAGCTGCTCTCCGGGGATACCCGGGAAGCCGTGGAAAGCCTGGCCGATCAGCTCAATATCGAGACCTGGCACGCGGGCCAGTCCCCCGAGGACAAGCTGAACCGGCTGCGCGAGCTGCAGGCCCAGGGCGAACGGGTGGTAATGATTGGCGATGGCATCAACGATGTGCCCGTGCTGGCGGGGGCCGATGTCGCGATTGCCATGAACAGTGCCACCGACCTGGCGCGTACCCGCGCCGATGCGGTACTGATGAGCCCACGCCTGATGCGTATCCACGATGCCGTGGATATTGCCCAGGCCACCCGCCGCATCATGCGGCAAAACATGATCTGGTCGGTGTGCTACAACTTCTCGGCCTTGCCGCTGGCCGCCATGGGGCTCATTCCGCCCTGGCTGGCCGCCATCGGCATGTCGCTGAGCTCGCTGGTGGTGGTGGGCAACGCCTTGCGTCTATCGCGTTGGCGCAGTGCTCCAACCCCCAGCATCGCCCCCACCAAACCGGTGACTGCATGAGCATTCTGTACCTGTTGATTCCGCTATCGCTGATCCTGCTCGGCCTCGCGGTCTGGGCCTTCTTCTGGGCGGTGAAGCACGACCAGTTCGAAGACCTGGAAGGCCCTGCCCACCGCATCCTGTTCGATGACGACGAAAACGACCTGACGCCTGAACAGCGCGCCGAGCGAAAAAACAGGGCCAGGCCGCCTCGCGACCAAGAGCCCCCGCCATGAACCCGACCGGGCTGGACCTGCCGCCGCTGCTGGCGGCCTGGGTATTTGGCCTCATGGGCGGGGCGCACTGCATCGGCATGTGCGGTGGCATCATGAGCGCCCTCACCTTCGCCGTGCCGCCCAGCATGCGCCACCCTGCTCGCCTGGGCGGGCTGCTGATGAGCTACAACCTGGGGCGTATTCTCAGCTACATGGTGGCCGGAGCGCTAGTGGCTGCGCTGGGCACACTGGTCTCGCTCTCCCCGGCCGCCGGAGTGAGCCTGCAGGTGGTGGCGGCGGTCATGCTGATTCTGATGGCGCTGTACATCGCCAACTGGTGGAAAGGTCTGCTCCGGGTCGAGGCCGCCGGACGCTACCTGTGGCGCTATCTCGAACCCCTGGGCCGACGGTTGATGCCTGTCGTGCACCTGCCCCAGGCTTTTGCCCTGGGTGCAATCTGGGGCTGGCTACCCTGTGGGCTGGTGTACTCCATGCTGGCCTGGAGTCTGGCCACGGCCGACCCGCAGCAGGGCGCGTTGCTGATGGGTGCCTTCGGACTGGGCACCCTGCCAGCCCTGCTGGCCACCGGCCTGGCGGCTCGCCAGATGGGCCAGCTCATTCGCCACCCCGCCACGCGTACCGTGGCCGCCTTGACCATCATCGGCTTTGCCCTGTGGCAACTGTGGTCGCTGCTGCCGACGGCCCTCCACCCATAGCTTGATATAGCTCAACGCTTTGCCCGCTTCGATGCCTTAGCATGCAGGCATATGTCGGCCGGTGGCCCACCACCTGGCTACTTTGCCCTGTTACCACGGAGCGTCTCTTCATGCCCCTTGCCTCTGCTGCCACCGTACCTCCTCACCTCGCAGCGGCCGAGACCCCTGCCTGGGACGAGGCCCTGCTGCGCCGTTACGACACCAGCGGCCCACGCTATACGTCCTACCCTACGGCACTCTCCTTTGACGCAGACATCGGTGCCGACGACGTCACTGAAGCCCTGGCGCGCAGCAATGCCAGCCAGCGACCGCTCTCCCTGTACGTGCACGTGCCCTTTTGCCGCAAGATCTGCTTCTACTGCGCCTGCAACAAGATCGCCACCAAGAATACCCAGCTGGCCGAACCCTACCTATCGCGCCTCGATCGTGAAATGGTGTTGACCTCGCGCCATCTGGATACTCGGCGGCCCGTGCAGCAACTGCACTGGGGCGGTGGCACCCCAACGTTCCTGACCCTGGCGCAAATGAGCGACCTGGTAGACAGGTTGGACGCGAGGTTTGGGCTCTCCAACGCTCCTGACCGCGATTACGCCATCGAGATCGACCCCCGTGAAGCAGATGTCTTTACCCTGCGCCACCTGCAGTCGCTGGGTTTCAATCGCCTCAGTCTGGGCGTCCAGGACCTGAACCCTAGGGTACAGGCGGCCATCAACCGCGTGCAGCCCAAGGTCATGACCGAAACCCTGATGGACGAAGCACATCGGCTGGGCTTTCGCTCCCTCAATCTGGATCTGATTTACGGGCTACCGTTTCAGACCGAGCAGAGCTTTGCCGACACGCTTGGCCAGGTCATCGACCTCAACCCGGCCCGCTTGTCGGTGTTCAATTACGCCCACATGCCCAGCCGCTTTGCCCCCCAGCGGCGCATCAGCGAGACAGACCTGCCCAGCGCCGACGAGAAGCTGGCGATCCTGCGCACCACCATCGAGATGCTCACTCAGGCAGGCTATGTGCATATCGGCATGGACCACTTTGCCCGCCCGGACGACAGCCTCGCCCAGGCCCAGCGCCAAGGCACTCTGCAGCGTAACTTCCAGGGCTACTCCAGCCACGCCCAGTGCGACCTGATTGGCTTGGGCGTTTCGGCCATTTCCCGTATCGATGATCTGTATGCCCAGAACCCCACCCAGCTGGCCGCGTATGAAGCGGCATTGGATGAAGGTCGGCTGGCAACCGTCAAAGGAGTACGTTTAAATAAGGACGACCTAATGCGGAGAGACGTCATCGAGCGCCTGATGTGCGATATGGAAATTGACCTGGCCAGCGTTGGCCAACGTTGGCACATCGACGCGCCCGCCTACTTCGCCAGCGCGCTGGAGCGCCTGCAGCCCGCCGAGCGGGATGGCCTGCTGCAGCGCGAAGGGAACCGCCTGCGGGCAACACCGACCGGGCGGCTGCTGATTCGCCACCTGGCCATGGCGTTCGATGCGCGCCTGCCAAGCCAGTCATCGCAACGCTACTCGAAGATCGTATAAACGGCACCTTGAGATATCCACCCCCTGACCCTATGATGGCTAATGAAAAGGGAGAACAACATGCCATATCCTGCCAGCCAACGACGTTCACTGCTGCAAGAGGCGCGCTGCCAGACCTGCAGCCTCAGCTCGCTGTGCCTACCGCTCGCTCTGGAGCTGGAGGATATGAGCCAGTTCGACGCCATCATCCGCCGCCGCGCACCGCTCAAGAAGGGCGAACCGCTGTTTCGCCAGGGCGATGCGTTCACCAGCGTCTATGCGGTACGTTCCGGCAGCCTGAAACAGGTGACCAGCGAAGGCAACGGCAACGATCAGTTGACCAACTTCTATCTGCCCAGCGAGCTGGTGGGGTTGGATGGTATCGATGAAGAGCAGTATCCCGGCAGCGTGATCGCCCTGGAAACCACCACGGTGTGCGAGATTCCTTTCGACCGCCTGGACACCCTATCGGAAGAGCTGCCGGAGCTGCGCGGCCAGCTTTACCGCAGCATGAGCAAGGAGCTGCGTGACGATCGGCGCATGATGCGCCTGCTATCGCGCAAGACCGCCGACCAGCGGCTGGCCAGCTTCCTGATTACCCTCTCCGACCGCTTCCGGCGGCGCGGCTACTCGCCCTACAGCTTCCGGCTCTCCATGTCCCGCGCCGATATGGGGAACTACCTGGGCTTGGCCGTCGAGACCGTCAGCCGTATCCTGAGCCGCTTTCAGCAGCAGAACGTGGTGGCCGTCTCGGGCCGAGAGGTCAATATTCTCGACCTGCAGCGGCTCATCACCCTGGCCGAAGAAGAGGAGCAGGCGATCAGCTCACGTTGAACGCCTGAATACGCCCTTCCATCAGCGCCGCCTGTTTGGCTTCCAGCCCGACGAAGTCGAACAGCGCCCGGTCGGCCAATTGGGAAGGCGCCACATTGGTGACGGCCTTGAACATGCTTTCCAAGCGACCCGGGTGCTTCTTGTCCCATTCGGCCAGCATGTCCTTGACGATCTGACGCTGCATGTTGGGCTGCGACCCGCACAGGTTGCAGGGAATGATCGGAAACTCCATCAGCCGTGAGAATTCGGCAATGTCCGCTTCCTTGCAGTAGGCCAGGGGGCGGATCACGATGTTCTTGCCGTCGTCGGACAGCAGCTTGGGCGGCATGGCCTTCAAGGTCCCGCCAAAGAACATGTTGAGAAACAGCGTCTCGAGGATGTCTTCCCGGTGGTGACCCAGGGCAATCTTGTTGGCGCCGATCTCCTCGGCAAACCCGTAAAGTGACCCGCGACGCAGCCGCGAGCAGAGCGCGCAGGTGGTCTTGCCTTCCGGGGTTTTCTCCTTCACCACCGAATAGGTATCCCGCTCCAGAATGTGGTACTCCACACCCAGCTTATCAAGGTAACGGGGCAACACGTGCTCGGGAAAGCCCGGCTGTTTCTGGTCGAGATTGACTGCCACCAGGGAAAAGTTGACCGGCGCATTGCGCTGCAGATTGCGCAGGATTTCCAGCATGGTGTAGCTGTCCTTGCCACCCGACAGGCATACCATGACCCGATCACCCTCATCGATCATGTTGTAATCGATGATGGCGTTGCCCACTTCACGACGAAGACGCTTCTGCAACTTGTTGAATTCGCGCTTCTGTTTGGCATCCTGAAGTTCAGGCTGCTGTTCAGGCGCCGCATTGGTGGCACGCGTCGCCGAGGAGGGGTCGAAAAAGTCAGGTGATAACATGGTCGTTGTACTGCCGATGGGTGAAGGAGCAGCGGCTATTCTACAAGACTCGCAGGCGCGACCCAATACAAACCCATCGTCGGCCTCTGGCCACACCGAGCGGCAGCGCGTCGGCTCACACCGTGAAAAGGCGCTCACTCTGCAGGCGCTGATAGAGCAGCGCCGCCGCCGTGGCCTCGCTGTGCACCGAGGGCCAGGCCAGCGGCAAAGACCAGCATGACAGCGCTTCGTTGATGCTCGGGCCGACCTCTGCCTGGGGATGCAAGCGGCGTAGCTGACGAGCGTGCAGCCTGGCCAGATCGACTTGGGCATTGGGTAGCCCAAACCCCAGCGTGGCTTTGAACATCCGACCAAGCGGCGCCAGCAAGGTATCCAGCTGCCACCCCACCACTGGCCGATTGCCGATGAACTCCGCCAACGCTTCGACTCGGGCTGCCAAGGCAACCGGCACAGCGCCCTGCTCCTGACGATGAGACAAGGGCTCGTCGACCATGGCCAGCGTGTCGCTCCAGGCATGGCTGGTCAACACCCGGCGCGGCGTCAATACGACAGCGGCCACGCGCAGCTCGCCCGGGCGAGCCTGGCTTTCACGACACGCCAACGCCACTGCTTCTTCGCCCATATAAGGCTGGAACAGCCAGCCATGCGGCGTGTCCGCGAACCGCCGTCGATCGCTTTCACGCTGCACCAGGGTTCTCAGTGAGCCGCTCAAGAGACCCACGTGCCTATCCAATAGCCGCATTCCACTCACGAATACTCCAGATGATAACGATGGGACAGCCGCTGCTTGAAGTCCTTGACGATGTGCAGCGCTTCGCGTAGCAGGTCACGCTCCAGCGATGAAAGCTCCTGGACCACGACTCGGTTGGTGCGTTTGCCGGTATCGGCATCGCGGGCGCCCGCGCTTTTCAGCTCCTGCAACTGCTGCTTCAGACGCAGCTCGGTAAACAGCGCCAGCGCCTCACCCAGGTCGTCGGCAAAGCGGCGGTCCAGACGGCCATCGGCGGCCAGCGCATCGAGCCGATCCAGCGTAGAGGTCGCCTTGATGCGCCGCTCCAGCGCCATGGTGCGCACCCCATGAACAATCGGAAAAATGCCGCCTTTCTTGATATCGATGCCGTGCTGGGGCTTTTTCAGCGAACCAAACAGCGTCAACGGCGTCGAGAAACGCAGCGCTGCGCGGGCGAAATAGGAGAGCAGCAGCTCATCATGGGAACAGCGCGCAAACAGCGCCTCACGCACACGGTCCAGCAGCGCAGGGTTGCCCGCGACGCCGTGGGCATCCAGCAAAATGGCCAGCTTCATCAGACTGTCGCCATCCCGGGCCGACACCCACCTGGCGATGTTCGACTCCCACGTCGACACCGTTCCCACCCACTCAGGGTTACACACCATGATGTTGCCAGGGCATGGCGGGTAGCCCAGCTGCACCAGCGTCTCTGACAGGGCGTTCATGCACTCGGCCACGTCCGGCCACTGGCAATCGTCAGCCAGGATCAACCCGTTGTCCTGATCGGTTTTGAGAATCTGCTCGCCACGCCCCTCACTGCCCATGACCATCAGGCAGCTTTGCGGGTGGTACTGCTCGGGCACGGTCAAGGTCCACGCCTTGCTCATGATGCGGCCATTCAACGCGGCCAGCAGGTCCATGGCAAAACGCAGCTTGACGCCCTGGGCCATGAGCGCCTTGACCAGCTCGGGCGTGCGCTGACTAGCCGATGCCAGGGCAGGCAGGCTATCGGCTTGCTCCACTTGCAAGCTGACCACATAGCTACGGCTGGAGAAGAACCCCAATACATCCGTCAGCTCCACCACCCCTTGCACCTGAGCCTCTTCCATCACCACCACCCGCGATACCTGATGGCGGGTCATGGTGATCAAGGCGTCAAACAGGTACTGCCCAGGAGCAACGGTGACCAGTGACCGATTGGCCAGTGACGCCACCGGGGTCTCCAACGAGGCGTTTTCGAGCACCAGGCCATTGAGCAAGTCCGTCTTGGTGACCATGCCCGGCCCGCCTTCGGTGGCCACCAGCAGGCTATCGGCATGGCTGTCTTTCAACTGCTGGACGGCCTGTTGAATAGAGGACTGGGCATCCATCATCAGCGGCAAACGCATGCACTCGCTCACTCGGGCCAGCATGAACCCCGCCATGGTGACTCCCCCATCGGCACGCTTCTCGGTCAACAGGCGCGCCTTGTGAGACAGCGACTGCTTGAAAAACTGCTCGAACGCCGGGTAGTGTCGGCACAGCTGGCTGAACAGCACCTTGGGCATGACGTAACACAGACACTCGTCTTCGGCCTGAAAGCGGTAGCGGCTCTTGCCATTCAGGATGCTGATCGCACCAAACAGGTCACCCGCCGTATAGTGGCCGATACGCGCACTGGCAGCCGGCAGTGAGGGGTCCAGCTCGGCCACCTCGCCCTTGTGGATCAAGAACACCGAGGCGCCAGGCTGGCCCATTTCCAGAATGACCTCATCACGTTCGAAATAGGCCAGGTCCATGCCCCGGCGCACGTGATCCCGACCCTCCTCGTCCAGCAGGGTGAAGGGCAGTTGAGACAGCTCTACTTCTACCATGTAGCAACCTCGATCAAGCGCCTTGTATCGCGCCACGCAATGGCTTTTGTGATTATTATTAACCTGTCACTCTCTTTGACCTGCTTTGCAACCTGCTACTTTACGCTATAAAGCTAACGTCTTAACGACCTTGGTTTAGCGACTAAAGTCGCGCTTTTCCATTTCTTCTTTAAAGCTCTTTGGTCACTTTTACCAGGGTAGCAAACATTGGTTTAGCCAGAGCCATAGACCATTGTCCTATCGTCATGCCCCAGCTTGCAAAAAACCTCGATTATTCTCTAAAAAACAGTAAGATATAAAAACAACACAGGGCCAAAAAAAGCCCTTGCCAAGGCGTGATACCAAAGTCTGGGATTTATTTTTTTGTATTTATTGCCCAGTATTATTAGCGAGTCATACAGGGTTAAAGCACACCACCCTAGCCATGTATCCAGAGCCGCTGACAATCACTCGAGAACACCTCAACGCTGACGGCTTAACAATAATAAGGTGACGTGCCTGGTAACGCCATTCAAGGAATCCACCACCGACAGGATCTCTTGTCTACGTTGCCCTGATGGATCACACGCTATCTTGAGTTCACTTTCCACCCCTAAAAATCACAACTGGAGAGCAACACAATGGCAGACGACAAGACCAATGCTGCTGAGTACTGGAAGGCCAACGTACGCCTGATCTTTGGGTGCATGATCGTTTGGGCCTTCGTCTCTTACGGATGCGCCATCCTCTTCCGCCCACTGCTGACCAGCATTTCCGTTGGCGGTACGGACCTGGGCTTCTGGTTCGCTCAGCAAGGCTCCATTCTTACCTTTATCGGCCTGATTTTCTTCTATGCCTGGAGAATGAATCAGCTCGACAAGAAATTTGGCCTGGGGGAGTAAGCAAGCATGAGCCAATTTGCCATTAACCTTCTGTTCGTAGGCGCATCGTTCGCGCTCTATATCGGCATTGCGATATGGGCGCGGGCCGGGTCTACCAAGGACTTTTACGTGGCGGGGGGAGGTGTTCACCCCGTGACCAACGGTATGGCCACGGCCGCCGACTGGATGTCTGCCGCGTCGTTCATCTCCATGGCCGGCCTGATTGCCTCGGGTGGCTACGCCAACTCCACCTTCCTGATGGGTTGGACGGGCGGCTTCGTTATCCTGGCGATGCTGCTGGCACCTTACCTACGCAAGTTCGGCAAGTTTACCGTGCCGGATTTCATCGGTGAGCGCTTCTACAGCCGCACCGCCCGCGTGGTAGCGGTGGTGTGTCTGATCATCGCGTCAGTGACCTACGTTATCGGCCAGATGACCGGCGCTGGCGTGGCGTTCTCTCGCTTCCTCGAAGTGCCCAGTACCTGGGGAATCTGGATCGCCGCAGCGATCGTTTTCCTGTACGCCGTGTTTGGCGGCATGAAAGGCATCACCTACACCCAGGTGGCTCAGTACATCGTACTGATCGTGGCCTACACCATTCCGGCGGTGTTCATCGCCATGCAGCTGACCGGCAACCCGATCCCGATGTTCGGCATGTTCAGTACCCACACCGAGTCGGGCGTTCCTTTGCTGCAAAAGCTGGATGACGTCGTCAACGCGCTGGGCTTCCGCGACTACACCGCAGATGTGGACAACAAGCTGAACATGGTGCTGTTCACCCTGTCGTTGATGATCGGTACGGCGGGCCTTCCCCACGTCATCATTCGCTTCTTCACGGTGCCCAAGGTGGCTGACGCGCGCTGGTCGGCTGGCTGGGCATTGGTATTCATCGCCCTGCTCTACCTCACCGCGCCTGCGGTGGCCTCCATGGCACGTCTGAACCTGATGACCACCGTCTATCCCGAGATGACCGGACAGGTAGAGGATTACGAAATGGCAGCGGCCGAGCCTCTGCTGTACGAAGACCGTCCCACCTGGTTCAGAACCTGGGAAGATACCGGCCTCATCACCTTCAATGACTTGAACAACGATGGCCGTATCCAGTTCTACAACGACAGCAACACGGAGTTTGCAGCCACCGCCGAAGCACGCGGCTGGGAAGGTAACGAGCTGAACGTCAACAATGACATTCTGGTATTGGCCAACCCGGAGATTGCCAACCTGCCCGGCTGGGTCATCGGTTTGATCGCGGCAGGGGGTATCGCCGCAGCCCTTTCCACGGCCGCAGGCTTGCTGCTGGCGATCTCCTCGGCCATCAGTCATGACTTGATCAAGAACACCATCAACCCCAACATTTCCGAGAAAAACGAGATGCTGGCGGCACGGATCTCGATGGGGGGTGCCATTCTGCTGGCCACCTATCTGGGCTTGAACCCTCCCGGGTTTGCGGCACAGACGGTCGCCCTGGCCTTCGGTATCGCGGCAGCCTCGCTGTTCCCCGTGCTGATGATGGGTATCTTCTCCACCCGCATGAACAGCGCTGGCGCGATCTGCGGCATGCTGGCGGGCCTGGTGGCGACCCTGCTGTACATCTTCACCTACCTGGGCTGGTTCTTCATCCCCGGTACCAACATGCTGCCGAACACGCCTGACAACTGGTTCCTCGGCATTTCCCCGCTCTCCTTCGGTGCCGTCGGCGCGCTGATCAACTTTGCGGTCGCCTTCGCTGTCTCCAGCGTCACGGCAGCGCCGCCCAAGGAGATTCAAGAGCTTGTCGAGAGCGTGCGTTACCCGAAAGGGGCTGGTGTCGCTGTCGATCACTAAGCCATAATCGTTCCTGGCTAGCCAACGGGCTAGTCCTGGAACCCATCACGCATCGGGCTTCCCATGGGAAGCCCGAGCTGTTTTAGGAAACATCGTTATGATCTGGCACTTGATTGCCGCTGTCTTCGCCGCCCTGGCGGCGGCGGGTATTGCCCTGATACTGCGCCACCTGTCAGGACGCCGTCTGCCCAAATGGATCGTGCCTGTCTTTGCCGGACTCGGCATGCTGAGCTACCAGATTCACGTGGAGTACTCCTGGTTCGATCACAAGCAGCAGCAGCTGCCCGCCTCGGCGGTGGTCGTGGACAGCAGTACCGGCACCGAAATATGGCGCCCATGGACCTTCGTGTTTCCCATGACCACGCGCTTCAGCGTGCTCGACCACGACAGCCTGCAGCGCACCCAGCACGAAGGCGCCACGCTGGCCGAGTTCATGCTCTACCACTTCGAGCGCCACCATACGGACCTGGTGATTCCCCAGGCCTACCTCTTGAACTGCAGCAGCCGTGAGCTGGTGCCGGTGGATATCGACACCCGTTCGCCGGACATCACCGGCATCCGCACGTTGCGCACCGCCTCCACGCTGCTCGAGCAAGCCTGCGCCGAGCCTGCTCATTCATCTTGAGCACTGGCGCTGGAGGGCAATTCCCCTAGAATGGAGCCTCACTGAACGCACCGCCGCATGGGGCGCAGATAACAAGACAGGGAGAGAAGCATGTTTCACGGCGGGCTGCTGGTAGCCGTATCACTACTCTATATTGCCGTGCTGTTCGGCATTGCCTGGTACGGCGACCGCCGGGCGCGCACCCATGGCGCCAGCCGCCGCCGCCCCATCATCTACAGCCTGGCGCTGGCAATTTACTGTACGTCCTGGACGTTTTACGGCGCGGTGGGCCAAGCCGCCACGGCAGGCTGGTCGTTTGCCAGCATTTTCGTCGGGCCAATTCTGACGTTCCTGCTGTTCTGGCCGGTACTGGCCAAAATGATTCGCGTTGCCAAGCACCAGAACGTCACCTCCATTGCCGACTTCATTGCGTCGCGTTACGGCAAGACGCAGTCGCTGGCCGCCTTTGCCAGCCTGGTGGCGCTGATCGGTACGCTGCCCTATATCGCCCTGCAGCTAAAAGCCGTCTCGACCAGCTTCAGCGTGTTGACCGATGCACAGGACCTCACCCACACCCCGCTGTTTGCCGATACGGCGTTTTATGTGGCCATCGTCATGGCGATCTTTGCCATCCTGTTTGGTACGCGCCATACCGATGCCACCGAGCACCATGAGGGGCTGATTCATGCGGTCGCCTTCGAGTCGCTGGTCAAGCTGCTGGCCTTCCTGGCGCTGGGGGCCTTCGTCACCTGGGGCATGTTCGGCGGGCTGGGTGAGTTGATGGGTCATGCGGAAAGTCAGCTGGAGCTGCAGCGCCAGTTGGCTAACCAGGATTTCGGCCAGAGCTTCTGGGCACAGACACTACTGGCCATGCTGGCCATCCTCTGCCTGCCACGTCAGTTTCACGTGGCGGTAGTCGAAAACATTCACCCGGACGACGCCAGTAAGTCGCGCTGGCTATTCCCGCTCTACCTGCTGGCCATTGCCTTCTTCGTGGTGCCGTTGGCCGCCGCGGGACTGATGCTATTCTCGGAAAGCGGCGTCGAGCCCGACACTTACGTGCTGGCGCTCTCCATGGCCTCCGGCCAGCAGTGGCTGACCCTGCTGACCTTCATTGGCGGTTTTTCCGCAGCCACCGGCATGGTTATCGTGGCCGCAGTGGCGGTGTCCATCATGATCTCCAATGAAATCGTCATTCCGGCCCTGTTCCGGCTGCGCTGGTTCGACACCAAGGCCCGAGACTACGGGCGGTTGGTACTGCGCGCCCGCCGCCTGACCATCATCGCCGTGCTGGCCATGGCCTACGGTTTCTATCAGCTGATTGGCGAGTTCACCTCGCTGGCTTCCATCGGCATGCTCTCGTTTGCCGCGGCCGGGCAATTTGCGCCTGCCTTGATCGGCGGGCTGTACTGGAAACGCGGCAACCGGCTGGGCGTCGTCATCGGCATGAATGCCGGCTTTGCCATCTGGGCCTACAGCCTGCTGATGCCGGCCATGATCAACGCCGACGTGCTGCCCCAGGCATGGCTGTTAGGCGGGCCACTGGGCATCTCCTGGCTCTCGCCCACAGCCCTGTTCGGCCTCAACCTGGGCGACCCGTTCACCCACGGGGTGATGCTCTCGCTGGGCATCAATCTGTTCTGCTATATCTTCGTCTCGCAGATCACCTCCCAGCGCGTGGTCGAGCGCATTCAGGCGTCGCTGTTCGTCGATAGCGTCGAGACCCGCCAGACCTCGGTGAACCGCCCCTGGACGGGCGCGACCACGGTAGGCGACTTGAAGGTACTGTGTGAGCGCTTCCTCGGGGCAGGCCAGGTGGACCGCGCCTTCGAAGACTACGCCCGCCGGGCGGGCAAACCGCTGGACGACGGCACCCGCGCGTCCATTGACGTCATCCAGTTCACCGAACGCTTCCTGGCGTCGGTGCTGGGCGCCTCGTCGGCGCGTATCGTGGTGAACTCGGCGCTGCAGGGGCGCGGCATCGGCATTTCCGATGTGATCTCCATCGTCGATGAAGCCTCCCAGGTGCTGGAGTTCAACCGCGCCCTGCTGCAGGCGACCATCGAAAACATCAACCAGGGCATCAGCGTGGTCGACCAGAACCTGCGACTGGTGGTGTGGAACCAGCGCTATCTGGAGCTGTTTCGCTTCCCCGACCACCTGATTCGAGTCGGCGCCCCCATGGACCGCATCTTCCGTTACAACGCCCATAATGGCGAGTATGGCCCCGGCGACCCGGAGGAGCATGTCCAACTGCTGCTCGACAACATCCGAGCAGGCCAGCCCCACCGCTACGTGCGTTACCGCCAGGATGGCAGCGTGCTGGAAGTGCAGGGCAACCCCATGCCCGGAGGCGGCTTCGTCTACACCTATCAGGACATTACCCAGCAAAAGCGCATCGAAGAGGCGCTGATTCGCTCTGAAAACAATATCCGTATCTATACCGATAACGTACCGGCGCTGATTGCCTACTTCGATAAGGAGAGCCGCTACCTGTTCACCAACCGCGCCTACGAGCAGGCCTTCAGCATTGATCGTAACGCGGTCATCGGGCGTCGCTATGAAGACGTCCTGCCGGTCAATCAGGCCGAAGAGCGGCTGCCCTGGGTACAGCGAACGCTGGCCGGTGAGCGTGTCAGCTTCGAAGTCTCCATGCGCGTCAATGATGCCATGCGTTACATGCTGGTGACCTATACACCCCACTTTGGCGACAGCCAGTCGATTTTAGGCTTTTTTGCGCTGTATCAGGATATTACCGAACGCCGCCAGGCCGAGATTGCGCTCAAGGAGACCAATGAAACCCTGGAGGAGCGCGTCAGAGAGCGCACTCAGGCGCTTTCAGAGGCCAACGCCGCTCTGCGCCAGGAGAACCGGGTGCGCGCAGAAGCGGAGCAAGCGCTGCGCCAGGCCAAGCTGCTGGCCGAGGATGCCAACGCCTCGAAAACGCGCTTTTTGGCCGCTGCCAGCCACGATCTGCTGCAGCCGCTGAACGCTGCGCGCCTGTTTACCTCGGCGCTGATGCAAAACGTCACCGCCAGCGATACCCAGCGCACCATTGGGCATATCGACAACTCGCTGCAGGCCGCCGAAGAGCTGCTGGGTACGCTGCTGGATATCTCCAAGCTGGATGCGGGCGCGCTGACCCCACGCCGCAGCCACTTCGCGCTGGCCGACATCTTCCGCCCGCTGCGGGCCGAGTTCGAAGTCATGGCCGACGACCGCGGCCTGGACCTGGACGTCGTCCCCACCCAGAAGTGGGTCGACTCTGACCCGCAAATGCTGCGCCGTATCGTGCAGAACTTCCTCTCCAACGCCATTCGCTACACTCAGGAAGGGCGCGTGTTGCTGGGCTGCCGCCGCCAGAGCGAACGGCTGCTGATCGAGGTATGGGATAGCGGCCCCGGCATTCCCGAGTCCAAGCTCACCGAGATTTTCCAGGAGTTTCGTCGTCTCGATCAGGTGTCGCGTCACAAGGAGAGCGAAAAAGGGCTGGGGCTGGGACTGTCCATCGCTGACCGCATGAGTCGCGTGCTGGACCACCCCATCAAGGTACGCTCCTGGGAAGGCGTCGGGACGGTCTTTTCGGTGAGCGTGCCCATCGTGGCGGCCAAGGAGATGGCGCCGATAGAGCAAGAGGCTGGCCATCGCCGCAGTGGCAACAAGCTGGCGGGCACCCGCATCGTCTGTATCGACAATGAAACCCTGATTCTGGAGGGCATGACCGCCATGCTGAACGGCTGGGGCTGTGAGGTCTTCACCGCCACCAGCATCGGAGGGGCCAAGTCGATTCTGCGCAACATGGATGGCGACCCGGATGCCATTCTGGCGGATTACCATCTGGATAACGAAGTCACCGGCCTGATGGCTCTGGAAGCCCTCAGCGAGCGCTTCGAAGGGGCCGTGCCGGGCATCGTGATCACCGCTGACCGCACCGAAACCGTGGCCGAGGAGATCAAGCGGGCGGGGTACCACATGCTCCTGAAACCCGTGAAACCCGCCGCCCTGCGTGCTCTGCTGACACGCACCCTGCAGGCCAGTCGGGCCAAACTCTGACCCTGCCCCTGACAAAGCCACAGCTAACAAAACGCCGCGCCTGGAGAATTCCAGGCGCGGCGTTTTGGTTGCCTACCGTCGCGATCAGGACTCGACTTTGGGCGGCTCCACTTCCAGCTTTTGCGCGGCGATGACCGCCTGGGTGCGCGAGTGAACGCCCAGCTTGCGCAGAATTGCCGTGACGTGCGCCTTGATCGTGGCTTCCGAGACATTCAGCTCATAGGCAATCTGCTTGTTGAGCAGACCTTCGGTGAGCATGTTCAATACCCGGAACTGCTGGGGAGTCAGCGACGCAATCGCTTCGGCAAAACGCGACTCCTCTTCGCTGGTCTCTTCCAATACGTTGGCCAGCGCTTCAGGCAACCAGACTTCCCCCTGCAGAATTTCGCCCACGGCTTCGGCAATCAGCTGCAGTGAGGAGGATTTGGGGATGAACCCGGACGCCCCGTAGTCGATGGCGCGCCGCACCACGTAAGGCTCATCGCTGCCGGACACCACGGCAACGGGAATATCGGGCATCTGCCCGCGCAGCTGAATCAACCCCGAAAAGCCGTGGGCTCCCGGCATGTGCAGATCCAGCAGGATCAAATCCGCATCGGGATGTCGGTTGACGACCTCTGTGGTGGCTTCCATGGTGTCGGCTTCGACGATCTCGGCCTGGGGGGCCAACTGGCGCAACGCTTGGGTAAGCGCTGCGCGAAACAGCGGATGGTCGTCAGCGACGATAAACTTATGGGCTACTGCCATGGATTTTCCTCCGGTTCCTCGAGCAGCGGGGTTGCCTGCCGCCGCGACGCTAGGCTCATACGGTTGAGGCATGGTACCCCATGGGCTTCATCATGCCCAAGCATCACATGCACAATTTGTCATTGGAACGTCATTCAAACAGAAACAGCGGTGCCGGCTCATGGCCGGCACCGCAACAGACTAACGCAGTTTGCCCTGATTTAATAAATCCAGGCGTGACGCTGGTCATTGAAAGCAGCCCCCACAAGACGATTCATGGGGGTGCTTCCCTTACTGGTTGGCACGATGTTCGATCAGATCATCGACCACCGACGGGTCTGCCAGCGTACTGGTATCGCCCAGCCCATCACACTCGTTGGCCGCGATCTTGCGCAGGATGCGTCGCATGATCTTGCCCGAACGGGTCTTGGGCAGCCCCGGCGCCCACTGGATGACGTCCGGCGACGCAATGGGGCCGATATCTTTACGCACCCACTGGGTCAGCTCTTTCTTCAGTTCGTCGGTAGGGTCCACACCATCGTTCAAAGTCACGTAGATATAGATACCCTGACCCTTGATGTCATGGGGGAAGCCCACCACGGCGGCCTCGGCCACGGCGGAATGAGCGACCAGCGACGACTCGATTTCGGCGGTGCCCATGCGGTGGCCAGAGACGTTGAGCACGTCGTCCACACGGCCGGTGATCCAGTAGTAGCCGTCCTCGTCGCGGCGGCAGCCGTCACCGGTGAAGTACATGCCGTCGTAGGTGGAGAAGTAGGTCTGCACGAAGCGCTCGTGATCCCCCCAGATGGAGCGCGCCTGCCCCGGCCAGGAGTCGAGAATCACCAGGTTGCCCTCGCTGGCCCCTTCCAGCGTCTGGCCCTCGTTGTCCACCAGTGCGGGCTTGACCCCGAAGAACGGTGTCGTGGCCGAGCCCGGCTTGAGGTCGGTAGCCCCCGGCAGCGGCGCAATCATGATGCCGCCCGTCTCGGTCTGCCACCAGGTATCCACGATGGGACACTTCTCGTTGCCGATGACCCGGTAGAACCACTCCCAGGCTTCCGGGTTGATCGGCTCACCCACCGAGCCCAGCAGGCGCAGCGAGTCGCGCTTGCTGGAATCCATCACGCGGTCACCATGGGCCATCAGCGCACGGACGGCGGTCGGTGCGGTATAGAGGATGTTGACCTGGTGCTTGTCGACGATGTCGCCCATCCGGCCATGGGTCGGATAGCTGGGCACGCCTTCGAACATCAGCGTCGTGGCGCCGTTGGCCAGCGGCCCGTACACGATATAGCTATGCCCGGTGACCCAGCCCACGTCGGCGGTACACCAGTAGATCTCGCCGTCCTGGTAGTCGAAAATATATTGATGGGTCATGGCGGCATAGGTCAGGTAGCCGCCAGTGGTATGCTTCAGCCCTTTCGGCGCGCCGGTAGAGCCTGAGGTATACAGAATGAACAGCGGATCTTCTGCGTTCATGGGTTCGGCCGGGCACTCGGTCGACTGCTGATCGACCAGCTCGTCGAACCACAGGTCACGGCCTGCCTGCCAGTCGATATCGCCCCCGGTGCGTTTGACGACCAGCACGTTCTTGCACACGTCGGTGCCATCACGGGTCAGCGCCGAGTCGACGTTCTCTTTCAGCGGCACATGCTTGCCACCGCGCACTGATTCATCGGCGGTGATCACCAGCTTGGAGTCCGCACCAATGACGCGCTGAGCCACGGCATCCGGGGAGAAGCCACCAAAGACCACCGAGTGCACTGCGCCGATCCGCGCACAGGCCAGCATGGCCATGGCGGCTTCGGGAATCATTGGCATATACAGCGTGACCGTATCGCCTTTCTGGATGCCCAGCGATTTCAGGCCATTGGCCAGCTGGTTGGTACGCTCGTACAGCTCACGGTAGGTGATGTGTTTGGATTCACTGGGATCATCGCCTTCCCAGATGATCGCCGTCTGGTCGCCACGCGTGGCCAGATGGCGGTCCAGGCAGTTGGCGCTGACGTTCAGCTCGCCATCTTCGAACCAGCGAATATCGACGTTGTCGCGGGCGAACGAGGTGTTCTTGATCTTGCTGGGGGTCTTGATCCAGTCGAGACGCTTGGCTTGCTCGGCCCAGAAGCCTTCAGGGTCCTCCATGGACTGCTGATACATTGCCGCATACTTGTCTTTGTCGGCCCATGCCTTGGCTGCGATGCTATCGCGCACTGGATAGACGTTCTGATGCTCGCTCATGAAATTGCCTCTGTCCGTGAAAATGCACTCTCGTGGAAGTTGTGTCGGTCTTGTTATTGGTGGCACCGACCCGGCTAATCTTTACCTAGCATAAACCTCCCGATGACGGCTTCCCCTTAGACATTGGTATTAACATTTTTATTTTAAAAAACATGCACTTAAAACATGTTTCCAGGATTCATCAAGCACTGTAGACCAAGGTCTGATGACAATGTCGGCAGCGATACCGCTGCCCTTTTACCACTAAGGCATGACGTCTGGCCGTAAAGGCGTGGGTCTGGCAGGCGCACTGGTAGCGGTAGGGCCGCGACTGCGCCTGGCCGATATCGAAACGGTGGGTAACCCGGGGTTCCAGCCCAAACAGGTCACGCATGACAGTTTGCCACTCCCGGCCATGGGGTTTCAAACGGGTGCCGTTGGCCAAGTGAAAGACCAGCCAGTGGGCCATTTCATGGGGGATCACCTCGTCGAAGAAGGCCATGCGGTTGGCCGCCATCAGCACGGGATTGAAGCGCAGCCCTTGTCTGCCCCAGTGGGCCTGCCCAGCCCCTGCGCCCTTCAGGTCGAACCAGACCCCGGGGGTCGGTAGCGTCGGATACACTTCCCGACAGCGGGCCAGCGCTTCCGCGACCCGTTCACGGGCGGCGGAAGCCAGCGCGGGTGGTGACAACGCTTCCAGCTCATCAGCAGGCCAGGAAGGCAGTGGTGTGGTGTTCATTAGTGATAAACTAACCGTCAAGATGTTGTTCGATTCAAGATACCCGATGAGGCTTTTCATGGCAGAGCGCAACAACGAGCCCCCCGCAACCGCTTCCGACAGCGTGCCACCCCAGCCGCTGCTGGAAGATGAGCAGCTGGACAGGCTGGACGACTTTCTCGATTCGGACCGCGTGGGCGAAGATGCCCTGGACCTGATCTCGGCCCATGGCTTCCTGGTGGCCCTGGCCGTGGCGCCCAGCGAACAGCCCCGCGATGCGTGGCTTGCCGAGCTCTTTCAGGGCGAGCCCAACTACCAGAACGACGCCGAACGCGACGAGGTCACGCACCTCCTCTGCCTGCTGCGTGATAACGCCATGGCGGTGCTGGAGCAAGGCGGTCTACCAGAGCTGCCCTTCGAGCTGACCCTGGATGGTCTGCCCGCCGAAGAGACCCCCATCGGAGACTGGTGCGCAGGCTTCATGGAAGGCGTGTTCAGCGACGAAAGCGCCTGGTTCCAGGAGGACGAAGAGGCTGCGGCCACCCTGCTGCTGCCCTTCATGCTGCTCTCGGGTCTGTTTGATGACGAACCCGACATGGCCGAGATGGCCAGCGACCAGGCCAATCAGGAAGCGCTGGTGGCCCAGCTACCCGAACTGGTGCTCGACCTCTACCTGCACTACCGCGTGCCCCCCGAGACGCCCAAACCCAAGCCCCGCAAGAAAACCCCTGCCAAGGGCAAAAAACGCAAGTAGCCGCTACTTGAGCCGCGTCACCAGGCCATCCAGCGCGCCATACACCCACTCCCGGGCGCGCTGCCACCAGGGCCGCGCGGCCCAGGCCTGGGCATCCACCTCGTCACTGGCAGCAAAATTGCGCTCGAACAGCTCGCGCACGTCGTTGGCGAAGGCAGCATCTTCCACCTCCTGATTGGCCTCCAGGTTCCAGTGCAGGTTCCAGTGGTCAAAGTTGCAGGAGCCCAGGCTCACCCAGTCGTCTGCCAAAGCAAACTTGGCATGAATAAAGGTGGGCTGGAACTCGAAGATACGCACACCCGCCTTCAGCAGGCTGTGATAAAAGCGCTGGCCTGCGTAACGTACGCCGGGGTGGTCATGTTTGGGACCGGGTAGCAGCAGGCGAACGTCCACCCCGCGTCTGGCCGCGCGCACCAGCCGCCGACGCAGCGAAAAGGTCGGCACGAAATAGGGCGTACATAGCCACAGCCGTTGGCGAGATTGGTGGACCCGCGCGTAGAGTGAGTGCCGAATGGCCTGATAGCGATAGCCACGGCCCGAGATGACCCTGCCCCTGACGCCCTCTTCGTGCGGCTTGGCTACCCGCGCCTCCGGCAGTGCCAGACGCGGCCCTTGCGGGGACGCATAGCGGGTCAGCCGTGAGCGCCACAAGTGACGAAACAGCGCCTCCCAATCGGCCACCACGGGCCCCTGGATCCGGGCGGCGATTTCGTACCAGGCCTCCAGGAATTCATCCACCGCGCCAAACCCGCCCGTGAAGGCTACCTCGCCATCCACCACCACGATCTTGCGGTGGTCACGGCTCAGGTTGCGTGCCAGCGAGTGGAAGCCAATCGGATTGAACAGCTGCAAGGCCACACCGGCCTCCTGCAGCCGTTCACGATCCTCGCGCTTCAGCCCCATGGCGCCATAGCCATCCAGCAGCACATACACCTGCACGCCACGCTCGGCCGCGGCCACCAGTACATCGATCATCTGGTCGGCCAACGCCCCCGACTCCATCAGGTAAAGCTCTACGAAAACATAGTGCTGGGCCTGATGGACGGCGTCGAACATGGCTGGCAGAAAGCGCGACGCTTCCGGCAGAAGCGTCACACGGTTACCTTCTCGCCACGCGTACTGCATAAAGACTCCTTCTCTTGCGCCCTGCCTGCAGGCCGCCTTAGCGGCTCAAGGAGCGGTGAACATACAGGTCATAGCGGCTGGTTTTGCCTTCGATTGTATGCTGCGGCGCAGGACCTGCAATAGGCGGTGCCTTGCGCGGGCGCTTGACCACCACCCGGTGAGTGGCCACCGCCAGCGCCGCTTCCAGCAAGCGCGGGGCGTCATCGTCCGTTCCGGCCAGTTCACGAAACAAGCGCATTTCCTTCTTCACCAGCGCCGATTTCTCGCGATGGGGAAACATGGGGTCCAGATGCACGACCTGCGGGGTGAACTCGGCGCTGGCCACCAGCGCCGCCAGCGCCTCACAGGCATCGCCATGACGCAGCTGCATACGCGCGGTGATGGGCGCCGTCTCGGCGTCCCTGGCCGCCCGGGCCAGGCCATCCTCCAGCAGCGCGGCAATGGCCTGCACGCGCTCGACCATCAGCACCTCGGCACCCAGGCTGGCCAACACGAACGCGTCACGCCCGAGCCCTGCCGTGGCATCCACGATGCTTGGCGTCACGCCTTTGGAAAGCCCGCACGCCTTGGCCACCAGCTGGCCGCGCCCACCGCCAAACTGACGCCGATGGGCCGCCTTGCCGGACACGAAATCGACGCTCAAGGGCTTGCCGTACTGGCGCTCGTCACCGACCAGCGCCAATCGGCCATCGCGCTCTTCCAGCGTCAGCCCCGCGGGCAGCGCTATCGGTGGGCGCGCCGAGCTCATGCCGGCTTTTTCCAGGCCACGTCGTTACGCAGGTAGACGGGCTGCGCTTCATGGGCGGCGACACCCAACCCTGCGTCCAGGTCCCGCGCGGCCAGCCAGGCCATCTCTTCGGCGCGCGGCTCCAGGTCGTCGCTGAGGTGCAGGGTCATGCCCACATGCACTGCCACATCGAAAGCGTCCCAAAGCGCAAAGCCCGAGCCGACCCCGACCCAGTCGGTTTCATCGGATGGCAGCCTAAAAGCGCCTGGGGCCAGTACTCGCTCATCGCTTTGCGGGCTGACCACGTCATTCAGGCAGTGCCAGCTGGCCACGTAAATTTCACCCATTCGGGCATCCAGCGCGGTCACCACATGGCGAAAGTGATAGCGGCGATGCACCTGCAGGGCCAGGGACTCCAACGTCGAGATACCCAGCAGCGGGCGCTCCAGGCCGAAGGCCAACCCCTGGGCCGCTCCGGCGGCAATGCGCAGGCCGGTAAAGGAGCCCGGCCCACGGCCAAACGCGACGGCGTCCAGCTGCCCGGGCACAATGGCGGCGGTAGCCAGCAGCTCGTCGACCATCGGCATCAAGCGTTTGGTATGGGCGCGCGGCGTCATTTCGTAACGCGCCAGGCACTCGGACTGATCACTCTCCTGACGCAGCAGCGCGGCAGAGCAGGCACTGGAGGAGGCATCCAATGCCAGAAGATATCGCGACGACATAACCGTGTGGCACTCCGAAAAAAATAGGCCGCCAGTATACCGTCTGGCGGCCTTGACGACGATGGCCCGCAGGGAACCTGCGGGCCATCGTCAGTCGACAATCTTTACCAGGCTCAGCTCAGCGCTTCTTTCACCTGGCGGGTGATATCGGCCACGCTGCCCACCCCTTCCACGCGGTGGTATTGAGGTGCAGCGGCCGGGTCCTCTTTGGCCCACTGCTGGTAGTACTCCACCAACGGAGCCGTTTGCTCGTGGTACACCGACAGACGGTTGCGCACGGTAGACTCCTGATCGTCTTCCCGCTGGATCAGGGCTTCCCCGGTGACATCGTCCTTGCCCGGCTCTTTGGGCGGATTGTGGTCAATGTGGTAGACACGGCCCGAGGCGGGGTGAACGCGGCGTCCGGCCAGACGGCTGACGATCTCTTCGTCCGGCACGGCGATTTCCAGCACGTGATCGAGCTTCACGCCGCCTTCTTTCATGGCATCGGCCTGGGGAATGGTGCGGGGGAACCCATCAAACAGGAAGCCGTTGGCGCAGTCCGGCTGGCTGATGCGCTCCTTGACCAGGTCGATGATGATTTCGTCGGACACCAGCCCACCACTGTTCATGATCTCCTTGACCTTGAGTCCCAGCTCAGTGCCGTCCTTGATGGCGGTGCGCAGCATATCCCCGGTGGAAATTTGGGGAATCTTGAACTGCTCACAAATAAACTGAGCTTGAGTCCCCTTCCCCGCGCCGGGGGCACCCAACAGGATTAAACGCATGGCACTGCTCCTTGAATGTTCGTACTTGATTGGTGGTGATCGAATAAATCAATGAATCGACAATAACCGTGCCGTTCAGGCGACACAACTCCCCAAAAGCCTGAAAGGCCGATTATTTTGCGTTTTTTCAAGCGAAAACAGCAAAGTGGCGATGGCTAGTACTTTGGTCACGCTGGTTTACTGCTGACGCCATAGAAACACAAGCGGCGCCCATGGGGGCGCCGCTTGTGGCTTGCTCGTGGTCTGATTACAGCAACAGACGACGGATATCGGTGAGCACGTCTGCCAGGAAGGCAGTGAAGCGTGCCGCATCGGCACCGTTGATCGCCCGGTGGTCATAGGAGAGCGACAGCGGCATCATCAAGCGCGGCTGGAAGGCACTGCCATCCCACACCGGCTTCATTTGCGCTTTCGACACGCCCAGGATCGCCACTTCAGGCGCATTGACGATAGGCGTGAAGGCCGTGCCACCGATCGAGCCCAGGCTCGAAATGGTGAAGCAGCCACCGGTCATCTCGTCGCGCTTGAGCTTCTTGGTCTGCGCTTTCTTGCCCAGCTCTGCCATTTCCTTGGCGATCTCGATCAAGGATTTCTTGTCGGCATCGCGCAGTACGGGCACCATCAGGCCATCCGGCGTATCCACCGCGATACCGATATGCACGTACTTCTTCCAGACCAGCGTATCGCCGTCGCCTTTCAGGCTGACGTTGAACTGCGGGTACTTGCGCAGTGCAAAGGCACACGCCTTGACCAAAAACGGCAGCGGCGTGAGCTTCGCCCCCTGGGCTTCGGCCTCGGCCTTCATCGCCTTGCGGAAGTCTTCCAGCTCGGTGATATCGGCTTCGTCGAACTGGGTGACGTGAGGCACGTTGAGCCAGCTGCGATGCAGATTGGTCGCCCCCATCTTGAGCAGGCGGCCCATCGGCTTCTCTTCCACTTCACCGAACTGGCTGAAGTCGACTTCCGGCACGGCAGGAATACCCGCGCCACCTGACGCTGCTGGTGCGGCGGCCTGGGCGCTGCCCTGGTTGGCTATCACCTGCTTGACGTAGGCCTGCACGTCTTCCTTGAGCACGCGCTCTTTCGGGCCGCTGGGCTTCACCAGCCCCAGGTCGACACCCAGTTCGCGGGCCAGCATGCGTACCGCCGGGCCAGCATGTACCAGCTTGCCGTCACGGGGCTTGTGCGCTGCCATTTGCGCTTCTGGGCTCGGCGAGCCGCCACTGACCGCAGGCTTGGCGCTGGCCGCGCTGGCACTGCTTTGCGATGCCTTTTCAGGCGCCGCTTTCTTCGGCGCGGCCTGCCTGGCGCCCGCCACTTCCATGTAGCCAATCACGTCGCCTTCGGAGACGGTATCGCCCTCCTTGACAGTCAGCTCGACGAGTTTGCCCTTGTAAGGGCTGGGCACGTCCATGGAAGCCTTGTCGGACTCCAGGGTGATCAGCGGGTCTTCGACGTCGACTTCGTCGCCTACCGACACGCCAATCTCGATGATGGGCACGTCTGCAGAGCCGGAAAGATCCGGTACGCGGATCTCCTTGCGCTCTGGCTCACCGCTGCCACTCTCTTCTTCAGCCGCTTCTTCTTCGGCGGGTTCGCTGGCAGGGGCAGGCTGTTCGGCCTTGGCAGGCTCTTCGTCGGCAGCGTCATCGCCACCGGCGATTTCCATCTTGCCGATGACATCGCCTTCCGACACGGTATCGCCTTCCTTGACGGTCAAGGAGACGATTTTTCCGCTATGCGGGCTGGGCACGTCCATGGAAGCCTTGTCGGACTCCAGCGTGATCAGCGTGTCTTCGGCGTTGACGTCGTCGCCTTCGCCAACGGCCACTTCGATGATCTCGACGTTGTCGGAACCACCCAGGTCAGGCACCTTGATATCAACGGTCTGCTTGCCACCACTGGCTTTTTTCGCTGCCGGTGCAGGGGCCTCTTCCTGCTTGGGCGCAGGCGCTTCCTCGGCGGCACTGTCAGCCTTGGCTTCCGGTTCGGCATCGCTGCCGCCTTCCACTTCCAGCTCGACGATGTCGTCTCCCTCGGAGACCTTGTCGCCCTCTTTCACCAACACTTTGACCACCTTGCCGCCTGTCGGGGCCGGTACATCCATGCTGGCTTTGTCGGATTCCAGAGTGATCAGGGTGTCTTCCGCTTCAATGACGTCGCCTTCTGACACCGCAATCTCGATGATTTCGACATCGGTATCGCCACCGATATCGGGAACTTTGATGATTTCGCTACTCAAGGTCGCGCTCCTTCCAAATCGGATCGAGCCGGCGGGCAGTGGCCCGCCGGGCAGCGGTTTAGCTGGTCAGCGGGTTCGGCTTGTTGGCATCGATGCCGTACTTCTTCAGCGCTTCACCAACGTGCTTGCGATCAATCTCACCGCGATCGGCCAGCGCGCGCAGCGCCGCAACGGTCACGAAGTAGCGATCCACTTCGAAGAAGTAGCGCAGCTTCTCGCGGGTATCGGAACGGCCAAAGCCATCGGTGCCCAACACGGTGTAGTCGCTGGGCACCCAGGCGCGTACCTGGTCCGCATACAGCTTCATGTAGTCGGTAGAGGCAATCACCGGGCCATCACGACCTTCCAGGCACTGGGTGACGTGAGGCTTGCTGGCCTCGGCGTCCGGGTTCAGGAAGGCTTCGCGCTCCAGCAGCAGCGCTTCGCGGCGCAGCTCGTTGAAGCTGGTGACGCTCCAGATATCGGCCCCGATGCCCCAGTCGTTGGTCAGCAGTTCGGCAGCGGCTTCGACTTCACGCAGGATGGTGCCCGACCCCAGCAGCTGAACGCGGCCTTTGTCACCCTGAGTCTCCTTGAGCAGATACATGCCCTTGACGATATCGTCGACGGGGACGTTCTCGAGCTCGGGGTGCTCGTAGTTCTCGTTCATGACGGTGAGGTAGTAGAAGCACTTCTCTTTGTCCGTGAACATGCGCTTCAGACCATCCTGCACGATGACCGAGACTTCGTGAGCATAAGTCGGGTCGTAGCTGCGGCAGTTGGGGATGGTAGACGCCTGGATCAGGCTGTGGCCATCCTGGTGCTGCAGACCTTCGCCGTTCAGCGTGGTGCGCCCGGCGGTACCGCCGACCATGAAGCCGCGTGCCTGCAGGTCGCCTGCGGCCCAGGCCAGGTCACCGATACGCTGGAAGCCGAACATCGAGTAGTAGATGTAAAACGGCAGCAGCGTGACGTTGTTGTTGCTGTAGGAAGTGGCGGCCGCAATCCACGCGGACATGGCGCCAGCTTCGGAGATACCCTCTTCGAGAACCTGACCTTTCTGGTCCTCGCGGTAGTACATGATCTGGCCTTTATCGACCGGCTCGTACTTCTGACCTTCCGAGGTGTAGATACCCAGCTGACGGAACATGCCTTCCATACCGAAGGTACGCGCTTCGTCGGGGATGATCGGTACGACCTGCTTGCCCAGCTGCTTGTCCTTCACCAGGCCGTTCAGGATACGCACGAAGGCCATGGTGGTAGAGATTTCGCGGCCTTTGGAACCGCCCATCTGGGAAGCAAACGTCTTGTCTTCCAGACCGGGGATTTCCAGCGCTTCGAAATCGCTGCGGCGGCTCGGCAGGTAGCCGTTGAGACGCTCGCGCTGCAGGTGCATGTACTTGAGCTCGGGAGAGTCTTCTTCCGGCTTGTAGTACGGGACTTCCTTGAGCTGTTCGTCGGTCAGCGGAATGCCGAAGCGGTCGCGGAATTTCTTCAGCGCTTCGTACTCCATGCTCTTGACCTGGTGCGCTTCGTTGGCCGCTTCGCCATCGCCGCTACCCATACCGTAACCCTTGACGGTATGCGCCAGGATCACCGTGGGCTTGCCGTTGGTGGTGTTGAACGCTTCGTGATAGGCCGCATAGACCTTGAACGGGTCGTGACCGCCACGGTTGAGCTTCCAGATATCCTCGTCGGAGAGGTCCTTGACCATCGCTTCGGTTTCCGGGTACTTGCCGAAGAAATGCTCGCGGGTATAGGAACCACCGTTGGCCTTGTAGTTCTGGTACTCGCCGTCGACCGCTTCGTCCATGCGCTTCTGAAGGATGCCTTTCTTGTCCTTCTCGAACAGCGGATCCCAGTGACGCCCCCACACTACCTTGATGACGTTCCAGCCGGCACCGCGGAAGACGCCCTCTAACTCGTCCATGACGCGGGAGTTGCCGCGCACCGGGCCGTCCAGACGCTGCAGGTTGCAGTTGATGACGAAGATCAGGTTGTCCAGATTTTCGCGGCCAGCCAGCGAGATGGCACCCAGCGATTCCGGCTCGTCGCACTCGCCGTCGCCCATGAAGCACCAGATCTTGCGGTCTTTCATGTCTTTCAGTTCACGGTGATGCAGGTACTTCATCACGTGAGCCTGATAGATGGCCTGGATCGGGCCAAGGCCCATGGACACCGTGGGGAACTGCCAGTAATCAGGCATCAGCCAGGGATGGGGGTAAGACGACAGGCCGTCACCATCCACTTCACGGCGGAACTTGTCCATCTGCTCTTCGGTCAGACGGCCTTCCAGGTAGGAACGCGCGTAGATACCCGGTGCCACGTGGCCCTGGATATAGATCAGGTCGCCTTCGAAGTCCCCCTTGGGGGCGCGGAAGAAGTGGTTGAAGCCCACATCGTACAGCGTGGCCGACGACATGAAACTTGCAATGTGACCACCCAGCCCAGGATTGGCACGGTTGTTACGAATGACCTGAGCAATGGCGTTGTAACGGATCAAGGAGCGAATACGACGCTCCATGAACAGATCGCCAGGCATCGGGGCTTCGCGATGAACCGGTATCGTGTTGCGGTGGGGGGTTGTCACCGAGAAGGGCACCTTCATCCCGTCCCGGCGCAGGCGATCCGCCAAGCGGGTCATCAGGTAGCGGGCGCGATCTTCGCCCTCACGATCCAGCACCGATTCCAGGGATTCCAGCCACTCCTTGGTTTCGACCGGATCGAGATCTTCTCTTGTCTCCAGACTCATAGAGGTCTCTCCGAATGACGATAAATGACAATGAGCCCCGCCAACCCTTCGGGCCTGGGGCGGCTGCGGTGTGTGGCCACCACAGGCCTGTGAATAGCCGACGCGATGCATCGAGCAGGGGATTTTCACCCTACATTCAATGAGCTACGCTTTCATGAATGTAGTTAAGCTACAGGTATTTGGTAAAAATTAGCCTTTTGTATATGCGAAGATACCGCAAAGTCGTCACGCTGCCAATTGCGGCACGCCGCAAAAAGCCATCGAAAACAAACTATTGCACTGCAACATAAGCGTTTTATAGGACCTTGGTCGCTACGACTTAGGATACCTTCCTGTAACCAAACTACCGTTTCATTTGTTGCTAAAAGAACCACTTATTTGCCCCGTTTAACCGTCTATTGGGTGGGTGCCATCAAGCGCTGGCGGAAACAGGCGCTGGCGGAAATAGGCCCAGTCGAAGGCGGGCCCCGGGTCGGTCTTGCGCAAGGGGGCCACATGAGCATGACTGGTGATCCGCTCAGCGGTCAGCGCCGGGTAACGCGCCATCAGCCAGTGCGTGGCCTCGGCAAGCGCCACATACTGCGCCTCGCTGAACGGCGTCTGGTCATCGCCCTCCAGCTCGATTCCTACGGAGAAGTCGTTCAAGCGTGTCCGCCACGCCTGTTCAGCCGGGTCCCACCAGCGCGATTGCCCGGCGTGCCAGGCGCGCTGGTCGATGTCGACGAACTGAACGCACTCGCCATCGCGGCGAATCAGCAGGTGCGCCGACACCCGCAGGTGCGCAATCGTAGCGAAGAAGGGGTGCTCGTCGGGCACCAGCCGATTGGTGAACAGCGCCTCGACGGCGTGACCCGAGAACTGCCCGGGGGGCAGGCTGATCGCGTGAAGCAACAGCAGCGACACTTCCTGCTCGGGCCGCGCATCCTGGTTGGGTGACACGACCTGTCGAGCCTTGGCCCATTGGCCCGGGGATGCGAGCTGGTTCATTCGGCTTACTTGCTCCTCTACGTTCGCGTTGTGTTTCACTATAATGCCTTTCACCCAAGATCACGCTTCGAGAACCCACTGCTATGCATTATCAAACCGCGCTTGATGAAGAGATTCGCACCTGCGTACCCCGCTGGCTGGCGGAAGACCTGGGCACCGGGGACATCACCGCACAGCTGATCCCTGAAAACCAGTGGGCCACCGCCAAGGTGATCACCCGCGAACCGGCGGTCCTCTGCGGCGTTGCCTGGGTCGAGGAAATTTTCCGCTCTCTGGACGAGCGCGTCACGCTACGCTGGCAGGCCAGCGATGGCGAGTTGCTGGAGGCCCAGCACTGCTTTCTGGAGCTCGAAGGCCCCGCCCGCAGCCTGCTGACCGGCGAGCGCGCCGCGCTGAACATTCTGCAGACGCTGTCTGCCACGGCCACCGCCACCCGCCGCTACGTGGACCTGATCGAGGGTACCAGTGTGCGCCTGCTGGACACCCGCAAAACGCTGCCGGGGCTACGCCTGGCACAAAAGTACGCGGTCACCTGCGGCGGTGGCCATAATCACCGCCTGGGCCTGTGGGATGCCTTCTTGATCAAGGAGAATCACATCGCGGCCTGTGGTGGCATTCAGGCCGCCGTGGCGCAGGCCCGCAAGCTGGCCAGCGACGTACCGGTGGAAGTGGAAGTCGAAACCTTCGAAGAGCTGGACCAGGCGCTGGCGGCGGGCGCCGATATCGTCATGCTGGACAACTTCGACATCGAAGACCTGCACGTAGCGGTAGAGATCAATGGGGGTCGCGCCACCCTGGAAGCCTCCGGCAACGTCGATGACTCGACGCTGAAAGCCATTGCGGACACCGGCGTGGACTGCATTTCCAGCGGCGCCCTCACCAAGGATGTGGCCTCCGTCGATCTGTCGATGCGCATCACTCAAACCTTCAACGTTTGATCGTCAGGTTTCCACCGCGCTGAGCTGCTTGACCAGCCGGTAGCGCTGGAGCATCTCACCACTGCGCTCGACCCACTGCTCGCCGAGGTTATCGTAGCCACGGCGCTGCAGTCGTTCGAGCAGCATCCGGCTGGCCTCGATTTCCACCTGCGCCACGCCATGCTCCAGCAGAATGCGCTCGGCATGGATCAACAGCGTGGTGCCGATGCCACGCCCCGCCAGCGACGGCCAGATGTAAAGCGTTTCAATGCGCCCACCGCTCACGTCCAGCTCGAGAAAGCCAACGCAGCGGCCATCGCAGGCGGCCACCAGCGTCGTGTAGAGCGCCTGACGCGCCGCCCAGGCGGTGCCTTCACGGGGCAGCGCATGGGCCCAGGCGCGCCGCTCGGCCAGCCCATAATGGTTGGCCGCGCCTTGCATGACGGCATGATAGAACACTTCGGCCTGGTCGGCGGCGTCCTTGGCCAGCGCCGCGCGATACGTGACGCGGGCCGTTGGCGTGGATGCCGGTGAAGAAGGGTCGATGTTGGACATACGTTGCCTCAATGGGGTGACCGCTGGCCGTCAAGCGCAGCGCTGTGTCGGTTCCGTTGGCTAGTCTATACTCATCGCCCTGGCGGGCAACCCGTGCCAGCCGAGCTTGAATTCATCGAGCGTGCGTCGCCATGCCACCATGCACAAGCGCGCTGACACGCAAAAGGGAGTGCCATGCACGATTCTCGGGGCCACGGGCCGTTTTCGATCACGCCCATTGGCCATATCATCAGCGACTACCCGGACAAGTTTGGCGTGCCTCGCCAGCCTGGCTTGGCCCCGGCCGCCCATGCGCGCCTGGTACTGGCCCACCCTTTCGACGACCCACTGACCGTACGCGGGTTGGAAGACTTCAGCCACCTGTGGCTATCGTTCATCTTTCACCAAAGCCCCGAACGCTGGTCGCCCCTGGTACGCCCGCCTCGGCTGGGGGGAAACCGCAAAGTGGGCGTCTTCGCCAGCCGCAGCACCCATCGCCCTAACCGGCTGGGGCTGTCGCTGGTCGCGCTCTCCGGTATCGAGACCGGGCCCGGCGTGACGCTTCACCTGGCGGGCTGCGACCTGGTCAGCGGCACCCCCGTGGTGGACATCAAGCCATACCTGCCCTGGGCAGAGGCCATTCCCAGCGCCCAGGCGGGGTTTGCCCCTCAACCGCCGGAGACGGTGGCCGTGGTGTTCTCGCCAGAGGCTCACGGCGTGCTATCTCTACGCCAGGATGGCGCGTCGCTGCGGGCGCTGATCGAGCAGGTGCTGGGCCAGGACCCCCGCCCTGCTTATCAGCGGGGCGGACAGGCCGAACGTCTTTACGGGGTGCGCCTGCGCAATGTCGATGTGCGCTTTCGGGCGCTGACCGCCGCCGAAAACGACGCCACCACCCTGGAGGTGGTGGCGATAGAGCCCGAAGACCGCAAGTGACCATGGCGCCAGCGAGCGGCCCCATGGCAAGCCTGACGGATCAGGCGGGGAAGGTGATACCCAGGCGACGGCCGACTTCTTCATAGGCCTCGATGACCCCGCCCAACCCCTGACGGAAGCGGTCCTTATCGAGCTTCTCACGGGTATTGGCATCCCACAGGCGGCAGCCATCCGGAGAGAACTCGTCGCCCAGCACGACTTCGCCCTTGAAGAGACCGAACTCCAGCTTGTAGTCCACCAGCAGCATGTCGCCCTCGGCGAACAGCTGCTTGAGGATGTGGTTCACCTTGAACGTGAGCGCCTTCATCTTGCTCAGCTGTTCCGGCGTGGCCCAGCCAAAGGTTTCGGCCAGCGACTCGTTGATCATCGGGTCGCCCTTCTCGTCGTTCTTCAGAAACAGTTCGAAGGTGGGCGGATTGAGCGCAATGCCCTCTTCCACGCCCAGACGCTTCACCAGCCCACCCGCGGCAATGTTACGCACGACACACTCGACGGGAATCATCTCCATCTTCTTGACCAGACTTTCGGTGTCGGAAATCTGCTGCTCGAAGTGGGTGGGGATGCCGCCCTCTTCCAGGCGCTGCATGATGTAGGCATTGAAGATGTTGTTCACCATGCCTTTACGGGCGAGCGCCTCTTTCTTCTTGCCATCGAAGGCACTGGTATCGTCACGAAAATGCAGTACCAGCAAGTCAGGGTCGTCGGTGGTGTATACGGATTTTGCCTTACCGGCATAGAGTTCCTGGCGCTTTTCCATGGGGGCTCCGTCTAAAATCAAGGTCTAAGAGTTAACGTAAGTAGCCGGAGACACGCTCGAGCAACTCGCGCTGGTCATCTGCACTGAATCCACGCTCGCTGGCATTGACGGCACGCAGCACGGTCTGGTTGCCCTCCGGCTGGAGCACGAGGCGAATATTCTGGGACATGCGGCGCACGTCCTGGCTGAACACGATCTGCAGCGGGTTACGTCCACGCTCGGTCTCGGTCATGTATTCGACCAGGAACTCGTAGTCGTCAGCCGAGGCTTCCAGCAGATCACGCTGGCCTTCCTGGGTGAAATCCAGTGCCAGGTAGTGGTTCATTTCAGCCCACACGCGTTCGATGGGCTGCGGAATCAGAACTTCCCACTCATCGCCCTGCTGACGCATTTGCAACGTTTGCTCACTGGCAAGGCGTTGCGCAGTCCAGGAGGATGCGCTGGCCGTTGCGCTACGCGCACCGAGGTACTGCTCCAGCGCCGCCACACAGCTCTCGACGCTCTGTCCACCCTGCTCGCAGCGCACTTCGCTGCTGCCGGCACGCAGGGCGCTCTGCAAGCGCAACGTGGCTTGAGGCGTCACGATGACGCCCTGGGTCGCACTGCTCTCCTGAACGCCCAGTTGGCGACTGCGCACGAATCCCTCCAACTGAGGCCATACCGCGCCGGGGTCTGCAGCGACCACCAGCCAGACCTGGTCACCCGCCTGACGCCGCTCGACGTACTCCGGCTCCAGCCCGCTGCCTAGCGCCAGAGAAGGTGGCGGACCGATACGCGCGACTTCATCGACACGCGACCCTTGCAGGCCCGCTTGAGGAACCGGCATGGCATCCCGATAACGCTGAGTATTGCGCGTTTCCGGCAAAACGAGAGGCGGCGCTGGCGCGGCTTCGGTGTAGTCCAGGTTACGGTCGTGGTAGTACCCGTCACGCGCGCAGCCCGCCAGCGTGACGGTTGCAGCCAGCGCCAGCGGAATCCATTTCAGCGCACGTTTTTCTAGCACAGAGCTCATCAAGCCACCTTAACAGTCATCAGGTCATTTACCCGGCAGGTACATCGTCACCGGGTAGCAAATGCGTTCGCAGCGCCTGGGCTTACTCCTTGATCACACCCGCCAGTTGCAGCGCTTCGTTTACCGTACCGTGGTACTTTTCGGACAGCCAGGTCAGCGGCAGACGAATGCCCTGCTCCATGTAACCCATGCGATTCAGCGCCCATTTGACGGGGATCGGGTTGGACTCGATACCCAGATTGGTATGCAGCGGCATCAGGCGCGTATTGATCTGATGGGCCTTGTCGGCATCCCCTGCCACCGCGGCGGCGCACAGCTCGTGCATCGCCTTGGGCGCCACATTGGCGGTGACCGAAATGTCGCCATGTCCGCCCATCAGCATGAAATCACAGGCCGTGGCATCGTCACCGGAGTAGAGCATGAAGCCGCTGCCTTTCAGGCGAGAGATTAGATCCTCGGCGCGCTCAAGGTTCCCGGTGGCATCCTTCAAGCCGATGATGTTGTCCACCTCGGCCAGGCGAATCACGGTTTCGTTGTAGAGATCCGAGCAGGTACGTCCCGGCACGTTATAGAGGATGACCGGCAGTTTGCTGCCCTTGGCCACTGCCTTGAAGTGCTGGTACAGGCCTTCCTGAGTAGGCTTGTTGTAGTAAGGGCACACGGAGAGACAGTAATCGGCGCCTACTTCGCTGGCATAGCGCGCCAGCTCGACCGCTTCCGAGGTAGCGTTCGCGCCGGTACCGGCAATGACCGGGATACGCCCATTGACCTCTTCCACGACGCTGCGGATCACATCGAAGTGCTCGGCAAACGACATGGTGGTGGGCTCACCGGTGGTGCCTGCGGCCACGATGGCATCGGTACCGTTCTCGAGATGGAAGTTCACCAGGCGACGAAGCGCCTCCCAGTCGATGTCGCCATTGACCTTCATCGGCGTCGCCAGGGCGACAATGCTGCCTGTGATCATCCGTATTTTCCTCACCTGCAAAAAAGTGGAACTCGCCCGGCCAGGCGGGGTGGCATGGCCCATGATCGAGCAAAAGACGCGGCGCGGATACCTCGAAGGAACACGATGACCCCGCCTGTAAACAGCAAATGGTACTCAGGCGATTCGAGCCTGTACAGCGTAAAGCACGCAGAGTTTACCACTGAGCTGGGCCAAACCAGAACGATTCGCTTTGACAGCACGGCGGCGCATGCGTGTAATCTTGGCGAACCCCTATCTGTGAGGAGCTTGTATGTCACTCGAACTCGGTCAACCCGTTCCCGACTTTTCGGCCAGCGCCACTGGCGACACCACCATCACGCTGTCCGAACTGCGCGGCCAGCAGGTGGTGATTTTCTTCTACCCCAAGGCCAGCACCCCGGGCTGTACCACCGAAGGCGGCGACTTTCGTGACCGCAAGGCGGCCTTCGATGCCGCCAACACCGTGGTCATCGGCATTTCTCGAGACGGCCTGCGCGCCCAGGAGAGTTTCAAGGCGAAGCAGGACTTCAATTTTGCGCTGATTTCGGATAAGGACGAAGCGGTCTGTCAGCTGTTTGACGTCATCAAGCTGAAGAAGATGTACGGCAAGGAGCACCTGGGCGTCGAGCGCAGCACGTTTCTCATCGACAAGGACGGCAAGCTGGCCAAAGCGTGGCGTGGCGTCAAGGTGCCCGGTCATGCGGAAGAGGTATTGGCAGCCGCTCAGGCACTGCATGCCGAATAACCGGCCCTGAAGGCTCGTTGAACCATGGCACCGGGACAGCATCCGGTGCCACTTGGCAAGCCCTCGTCAATCGGCCTTCAGCTCTATCTGCTCACGCCGCTCCTGATGCTCCTCCAGCCCTCTGGGCCAGGCAAAGACCAGCGCCTTGAGCAGAGTCGCCAACGGAATGGCGAAAAAGACCCCCCAAAACCCCCAGATGCCGCCAAAGAACAGCACGGCCACGATGATCGAGACCGGGTGGATGTTATTGGTCTCGGAAAACAGCACCGGCGCCAGCACGTTACCATCCAGGGCCTGGATGATGCCGTAGGCCAGCAGCACGTAGGCAAACTGCTCGCTCACGCCGAAGTGGAAGACCGCCACCGCCGCCACGGGAATGGTAGCCACCGCAGCACCGATATAAGGCACCAGCACGGAGAAGCCCACCAGCACGGCCAGCAGCGCCGTATAAGGCAGCCCAAACAGGGCAAAGGTCAGGTACGAGACCGTACCGACAATGACGATTTCGATGGCCTTGCCACGGATGTAGTTGGCGATCTGGCGATCCATTTCCTGCCAGATACGCGTCAACAGCGAGCGCTTTTGCGGCAGCAGCGAGAGCGCAAACCCCACCAGCACCTCGCGATCCTTGAGCATGAAAAACACCAGAATGGGCACCAGCACCAGGTAGATGATCAGCGACATCACGTTACCCAGCGACGACAGCGACAGCGTCAAGGCACGCTGCCCTACCTGACTGATCTCGCGCCCGGCCACCCCGATCCAGCTCTGCATCTGGTCAGGCGTGATCAGGTTGGGGAAGCGCGCCTGCAGCTCGTCCAGCCATATCTGCGCCGTGGCAAACATGCGCGGTGTCTCCTGCACCAGCCCCACCAACTGGTTCCATATCAACGGCATCAGGATGAACGCCATGGTCAGCAACACGCTGACGAAGGCCACGAACACGATGATGACCGCCAACAGGTGGGGCACGCCTCGCCGGGTCAGCCCACTGACCAGCCCCTGCAGCAAAAACGCCAGCACCAATGAGGTGAAGAAAGGCGCCAGCATGCGGCCAAACAGCACGATGGCTGCCAGCCCCGCGATCAGCACCACCAGCAGAACCAGTGCCTCTTCATCGGAGAAATAGCGTTCGATCCAGCTTCTGAGAATGGCGCGCATGGTCATGAGCGAGCCGCCCCGGCTTTACGCAGCCAGAACACGTAGATCTCGCCCTGCTGAACTCTGGCTTCCAGCCGATGATCACTCAGCTCGGCGAAGGAAGCGACATCGCGCCAGGAACCCGCATCGGTGGCACGTATCTCCAGCAACTGGCCTGCCGATAACCCGGCTAGCGCCTGCTTGGCCTTCAACAGCGGCAACGGGCAGTGCAGCCCGGTAGCGTCCAGTACCGCATCGGGCTCCACCCCCTCGGCCAGCGCGGATGCTATTTGCTCAGACATACCCTCTCCCTTGTGAAAGCGCTTGTACCTATAACGAAACGACCCATAACCACGGTATTGTTGCATACACTGTTCGGACGATGACCAGCCTGTCTCGATTTAACGGCACTTCCTTGCCTGAATCAATGTCACAGCCTGTGTTTGCAACATCCACCACCGTAATGATCGTGCGAATCGAGAACCATCACGAGGGATGCCATGGCGCACCTTAAGACTGTTACGCCACGCCTGGCCTGCGCACTGGCCCTACTGTTGGGCACTGTGGGCCTCAGCGCGCCTACTCAGAGCAGTGACAACTATCAGCTGCCCACCCTGGGGGGCGCCTCCACTTCAGTGAGCAACGAGGAGTATCGCCTGGGCCGTGCCTGGCTGCGCCAGTTCAGGGCCCAGGCACCCCAGTGGCAGGACCCCATCGTCAACGACTACCTGGAGAGCCTGGTGGCCAGGCTGGCGCCCCATAGCCAGCTGGGCACTCTGCAGACGACCACGGTAATGGTCGATAACCGCTCGCTCAACGCTTTTGCCGTGCCCGGTGGCGTGGTGGGCATCAACTCGGGGCTGTTTGCCTTTGCCGAGGATGAAGGCGCGTTCATTTCGGTCATCGCCCACGAGCTGGGGCACCTCTCCCAGCGCCACTTTGCGCGCGGCAGCGCTCGGGCGGAGCAGACGCAACTGCCCGCCATGGCCGCCATGCTGGCGGGCATGCTGATTGCCGCCAGCGGCGGTGGCGATGCCGGTATCGCCACCGCCATGGGCTCCCAGGCGGCGCTGATTCAGGACCAGCTCAGCTACTCGCGGCGCTTCGAGCAGGAAGCCGACCGTGTGGGCCTGCAAGCCATGGCCGCCGCCGGTTACGACCCTGAAGCCATGGTGCGCATGTTCGGCGCCATGCAGCGCATGGCACGCCTGCAGGGCGGCACGCCCCCGGAATTTCTGTTGACCCACCCGGTCTCCGACAGCCGCTTGAGCGATGCCCAGGCTCGGGCGGCACAGCTCAGCGTCGCCAATCGATACACCAGCGACACTTTGTACGACATGATGCGTGCCCGAGCACTGCTCAGCATCCATCGCAACAGCCCCCAGCAAGCGGCGGCCCGCCTCGAACAGGAGAGCGCCGAGGAGCCCGCCCTACGCTATGTTTCGGCCCTGATCGATGCGCAGAATGGCCAGACCGATCAGGCGCTCCAGACTCTGGATCGGCTGGCCAGCGAGCTGCCGGACTACGCCATGCTGCCCGCCTCGGCCGCCCAGGTAGCCCTGCAGGCCCAGCGCTATGACGATGCCATCCAGCGCAGCCAGCGGCTGCTGCGGCTGATGCCCAACTACCTGCCCGCTCAGCTCACCCTGGCAGAAGCGCAGCTGCAGCGCGACCCCCAGGCAGCCTACACGCTGCTGCGAGAAGTCACGGCGCGCCACCCGGACAATCCTCAGGGGTTCAACCTGCTGGCGGAAGCGGCTGGCCGCAGTGGCCACAATGGCTGGGGGCACCTGGCCCGGGCCGAACATTTGCAGCTCACCGGCCGAATGGATAGCGGCATTCGCCAGCTGGGCATCGCCCGAGACGCTGCCCAGCAGGAGAACGACCAGCAGGCGCTGGCGCGCATCGAGCAGCGCCGCGAGGCGTTCATCGAATACCGAGAGGCGCTGGAAAAGTTTTAGCCACGCCGCCCAGCCACCGCTCAGCCAAATACGCCAAGGCCCGGCGCCAAAGGGCGTCGGGCCTTGTTCGTTCACACCAGGCAGAACCTATGCGTTGAAGTTCAGCATCCGCTCCAGCGGCTTGAGTGCCTGCTGACGCAAGGCCGCATCGACGAAAATTTCGCCGCTGCCTTCGCGCAGCGCGCCCGCCAGGTTATCCAGCGCGTTCATCGCCATCCACGGGCAGTGGGCACAGCTACGGCAGGTGGCTCCATTGCCTGCGGTCGGCGCTTCGAACAGCGTCTTGCCCGGCACGGCCTGCTGCATCTTGAAGAAGATGCCGCGGTCGGTGGCCACGATCAGCTTGTCGTTGGGCAGCGTTTGCGCCGCCTTGATCAATTGCGAGGTCGAACCAGCCACATCGGCGAGCTTGACGACCGCTTCCGGCGACTCCGGGTGCACCAGCACGGCTGCTTCGGGGTACAGGCGTTTCAGGTCCTCGATCCCCCTGGCCTTGAACTCCTCATGGACGATGCAGGCGCCATCCCACATCAGCATGTCGGCGCCGGTTTTCTTCTGGATGTAGCCCCCCAGATGCTTGTCGGGTGCCCAGAGGATTTTTTCCCCCTTGGCCTGCAGGTGTTCGATCACCTCGACGGCGATCGAGGAGGTCACGACCCAGTCGGCACGCGCCTTGACGGCCGCCGAAGTGTTGGCGTAGACCACCACCGTGCGATCCGGGTGGGCGTCACAGAACGCGCTGAATTCGTCGATGGGGCAGCCGATATCCAGTGAGCAGGTGGCCTCCAGGGTGGGCATCAGCACCCGCTTTTCCGGGGAGAGGATCTTGGCCGTCTCGCCCATGAAGCGTACCCCGGCCACCACCAGGGTAGTGGCGTCGTGGCGAGCGCCAAACCGGGCCATTTCGAGGGAGTCTGCCACGCAGCCACCGGTCTCTTCGGCCAGCTGTTGAATGGCATCATCGGTATAGTAGTGCGCCACCAGAACGGCGTTGTGGGCCTTGAGCAGCTGTTTGATCTCAGCCACGCGGGCTTCGTCTTCCGCCGGGATGCGCGTTGGGCAGTACGGGCTGGGAAGCGGTGCCTCCAGCGCCACTTGAGAAGTCAGAATAGTCATCGTGTCTACCACTGTGACGAACAGGGAATCCCCCCGTTAAACACCAGTTGCGACGTATGCGCTCCGCATGCGCCGCCCTCGGGGCAACTGGCCGCTGCGTCTGTCGCACTCGCCGGTTGCCGATCTGGCCTGCTACTGCGGGCCAGCGCTGCCGAGCATGATCGACAGCCAAATCCACACATCGTTACAGGTCCATTGTGGTGGACAAGTATTGCCTGCTGCAAGCAGAACCGCACGCTGCAGTGCGGCATGGTTTGCCGATGCACCCTGCCCATCGCCAGGGCAGAACGCGCATAGCAGAACGCCCCTGGCAGCAAGCTACCAGGGGCGTTGAATTTGGTGGGTCGTGTAGGATTCGAACCTACGACCAATTGATTAAAAGTCAACTGCTCTACCAACTGAGCTAACGACCCAAATCCTGCTGCTTTTCTGAGGGCTTTCGCCGCTCTGTACGGCGTTACCGTAGTGTATCACCTGATAACATCACCGCTGTTCGAATGGTGGGTCGTGTAGGATTCGAACCTACGACCAATTGATTAAAAGTCAACTGCTCTACCAACTGAGCTAACGACCCGTCCGAACGGATGCATATAGTACGGATCACACCCGACAATAGCAAGCCTTTTTTGTCTTTCGTCTAAAAAAACCGCGCGGTGCTCGGTGTCCCCACACCGCGCGGCGAGCATCGCTTAACGACGCTTGGGCTTGCGCATGGCCTGAACCGGGCGACGCTTGTGCTTGTCGCGACTCCAGCGGTTTTTCTCGTCCGGCGTCAGCTCGGGCACCTTGCGGGTCTCCAGGTGGGCCAGGGTCGCCAGATCGTCGACTTCGTCCTGGGAAAGCTCGACCCACTCGCCTGCCTTGGCACGCTTGTCGAGGAAGATATTACCGTAGCGCACGCGCTTCAGGCGGCTGACGGTGAGCCCCTGGGACTCCCACAAGCGGCGTACTTCGCGGTTGCGGCCTTCCAGAATTACCACGTGGAACCAGGTGTTGATGCCTTCGCCACCAAACTCCTGCACGTCGGTGAAACGGGCGGGGCCGTCTTCCAGCATGACGCCATCCACCATGGCGACGATATGCTCTCGCTTGACGTCGCCCATGACCCGCACCGCGTACTCACGCTCCACCTGGGTGGAGGGGTGCATCAAGCGGTTGGCCAGTTCACCGTCGGTGGTGAACAGCAGCAGGCCGCTGGTATTGATATCCAGCCGCCCGATGGCAATCCAGCGCTCGCCTTTCAGGCGCGGCAGACGCTCGAAGACCGTGCGACGGCCTTCCGGGTCCTTGCGGGTACACAGCTCGCCTTCCGGCTTGTTGTACATGATGACCCGGCGTGGCACTTCTTCTTCCGGACGCAGCGTGACCGGGCGGTCATCGAAGCTGACCTTGTCGCGGGCTTCCACGCGGTCACCCAGCTTGGCCACCTGGCTGTTCACCTTCACCCGGCCATCGGCAATCGCGGTTTCCATTTCACGGCGGGAGCCAAGGCCCGCACGGGCCAGCACTTTCTGCAGCTTTTCGCTGGTGGGCGGCGTGGTGTTGTTACTCTGACTCATGGTCGTCTGACCTCACATCGTTGGTCTGCGTGCCCGCGTCCTCATCTCGACGCTGGGCACGTGCCGCAAGCCGTGCCTCCAGATCGGCAAAGCTCAGCGGCTGGGTTAACGCCGTCTCGGCGTGGGGGTCGGCACTCGTTGCCGACGTGTTCTGATCTTGCTGGGGTGGCGCATCCTGCACGGTTTCGACGGCTTCGTCCAGTGCGACATGCGTCGCAGCGGGCGGTTCCTCAGCCAATGCTGCTTCGTCGGCGGCCACCAGCGTGTGCATGGGCGGCAAGGCATCCAGCGTCTTGAGCCCGAAGTCGTCCAGAAAACTGCGCGTCGTGGCATACACCGCGGGACGCCCCGGCACGTCGCGGTGACCGACGATGCGTACCCAGCCCCGCTCCATCAGCGTGCGAATGATCGAGCTGCTGACACTGACGCCCCGCACTTCTTCGATATCGCCCCGGGTCACCGGCTGGCGATAGGCAATCAGCGCCAGGGTTTCCAGCAGAGCACGGGAGTAGCGCTGGGGGCGCTCATCCCACAGCCGCGACACCCAGTGCGACAGCCGCGGGCGAATGCGCAGCTGAAAGCCCGAGGCCGTTTCGACCAGTTCCAGCGCCCCCTCCTCGTGGCGCCGTGCCAACCGCGCGAGGGCGTCGCGCAGCGCCTTGCGAGACGGGCACTCATCCGCCAGAAACAGCGTCTCCAGCCGCTCCACGGGCAGCGGTTCTCCGGCCGCCAGCAGCGCGGCTTCGACAATATCGTCCAACGTGGTGTCTCTCACCGTGACTCCTCGTCAGGTTCGAAGGCAGACTCTTCGTCCGCAGGATCATCACTTTCCCGCGCAAAGGGGTCCTGGTCCCCATCGGCCAGCGCCGCCTGCCGAGCACGCACATGGATCGGCGACAGCGGCGCGTTCTGGACGATTTCGATCATCGACTCCTTGGCCAACTCCAGAATGGCCATGAACGTCACGACGATCCCTGCCCGCCCCTCCTCCAGGGAGAACAGCGCTTCGAAGGGGGTATAGCGCCCATGGGTGCCATCTTCGTGCAAGCGCTCCATGATCTTCAGCATGCGCTCCCGGGTCGAGAGCACCTCTCGGCTGATCTGGTGGGCCTGAGCCAGCTCGGCCCGCTTGAGAATGTCCGACAACGCGCCCAGCAGCTCGTCCAGCTCGACATCGGGATGAATCACGCGGGTTTCCAGCGGTGGCAGGCCCGCCTGCACGCTGAACCAGTCCCGGCCCACCCTGGGCAGGGCATCCAGCGCTTCAGCGGCCTCCTTGAGACGCTCGTACTCCTGCAGGCGGCGTATCAGCTCCGCCCGGGGGTCCTCTTCTTCCTCGCCTTCCGCCTTGGGGGGGCGCGGCAGCAGCGTGCGTGATTTTATCTCGGCCAGCATGGCCGCCATCAACAGGTACTCGCCAGCCAGCTCGATCTCCATGGCCTTCATCATCTCCACGTACTCGATGTACTGATGGGTGATCACCGCCACGTTGATACGCAGAATGTCGAGATTCTGCCGACGAATCAGATACAGCAGCAGATCCAAAGGCCCCTCGAACGCTTCCAGGAAAACCCGTAGCGCCTCGGGGGGAATATAGAGATCTTCCGGCAGCTGCGTAATGGGCTCATCGAACAGGCGCCCAAGGGCCTCCACGGTGGGCTCCACCGTAGAGGGCATCGCGTCTTGATCCGGCACGGCGCTGGGCGTCTCGCTCACGCGGGTCGAGTCCTTGTCAGTTGAAAACGGCAGTGTAACAGCGCTCCATCAACGCGGCATCTCGGCCGCCTCGGCGGCTTTACGATAGCGGCCCTGATAGTCGAACAGCTTGTCGCGGATTTGAAAGTGGCGGCCTACCTTTCTGCCCACCACAAAGTCGGGATGGCGCAGGCGGGACTGGGCAGCCACCACGTCGTCTGGCGTTGCTGGCTGCCACGGCACGCCCGGCGCGCGCAGGTGGGCGCGCAAGAAGACCGCATAAAAGGCGCGGCGCTGGGCGGCGGTTTCCAGGGCAAACCATTCGCTCAGGCTGGCACCGTCTTCGTCATGGTAGGTCACTTTGAGGCGCGGCAGGCCGCGCCCGTTGGTGGTCGCCTCCAGCTGCATGCCGCTCACCCGCAGCACTTTGGCGTCCTTGAGCCGCAGCGCCTCCTTGAGCTTGTCATCGGCATCCACCAGCAGCTTTTCGCAGCCATGGCAGCGCCGGGCAGCGATATCGTTCTCTGCCCCGCACGCATCGCAGACCTTGAAGCGAAAGCGAAAGGTGCACTGGCTACGGCGTCCGGCGTCGTCCTCCACCAGCCCCTGGCAGCGGCGACCAAAATGCTCGATCACCAGCTCACCGTCGCGCTTGCCCCAGAACAGGTTGGCATGCCCACACTCGGGGCACTCGACCTGCACCGGCTCGCTATCGCTGTCGGGACGCGGCTCGCCTACCTCAGGGGCATAGAGGTCCCAGGGGTTGCCCGCATAATCCAGGATCAGGCACGCCTCCTTCCCCGGCGAGAGGCGCAGTCCGCGTCCCACGATCTGCTGATAGAGGCTCACCGACTCGGTGGGGCGCAGGATCGCGATCAGATCCACATGGGGAGCATCGAACCCGGTGGTCAATACCGCCACGTTGACCAGATACTTGAGCTTGCGCGCCTTGAACGCATCGATCAGCGCGGTGCGCTCGGCGGAGACCGTCGCACCGGTGATCAGCGCGGATTGTTCGGCAGGCAGATACCCCATGATCTCTTCGGCGTGGGCGACCGTCGCGGCAAAAATCATCACGCCCTGGCAGTCGGCCGCCTGCTCGACCACTTGGGCAATGATGCCCGGCGTGGCGCGGCTTCCGGCCACCACCCGATTAAGCTCTTCTTCCCGAAACAGCCCGCTGGAAGAGGGAGCAAGCGCCGAGAAGTCGTACCCCTCAATGGCCATGTCCAGCCGCCGAGGGGCGGCCAGAAAGCCCTGCTTGACCATCAGGCGCAGCGGCTGCTCGAACACGCAGTCGGTGAAGAAACTCTCTTCTCCCCCGCGCACCATACCGTGGTAGTGGCGGTGGTAGATAAACCCCTGGCCCAGCCGAAAGGGCGTGGCGGTGAGGCCGAGAATCTTCAGCTGCGGGTTTTGGCGCTGCAGATGGTCGATCACCTGGCGGTAGCTGGAATCCTCCTCCAACGACACCCGATGGCACTCGTCGATTACCAGCAGCGTGAAGCTGGCGTCGTTGAACTGCGTCAGGTTGCGCACCACCGACTGCACCGAGCCAAACACCACCTGCCGACTGGCCTCCTTGCGCTTCAACCCGGCGCTGAAGATATCCGCGACCAGGCCATAGGCCTGGTACTTGGCGTGGTTCTGCTCCACCAGCTCGCGAACGTGGGCCAGTACCAGCACCCGCCCACGGGCCAGCCTCGCCAGCTCGGCAATCACCAGCGACTTGCCGCTGCCCGTGGGCAGCACGACCACCGCCGGGTCGCTGGTGGCGCGAAAGTGGTGAACCACCCGCTTGACCGCTTCCTGCTGGTAGGCGCGCAGCTGCGGCGGCGCATCAGGCGAGAAAGGCGGCCCGGAGGCCGCCTTTTCAGGGTATGTCATGGCACACCAGCCTCATGCTGCGCCTGCTCATCAACCCAGCCATACCCGCGCATTGCGGAACAGCCGCAGCCAGGCGCCATCCTCGGTCCACTCTGCCGGATGCCAGGAGTTGGTCACTGCCCGCGTCACCCGCTCCGGGTGAGGCATCATGATGGTCACACGGCCATCTGGCGTGGTCAGCCCCGTGATCCCCGACGGGGAACCATTGGGGTTGGCCGGATAGCGAGTGGTGACCTGACCGTAGTTGTCGATGTAGCGCAGGGCAATTTGGCTGCTCGACTGCATGCTGCGCAGGTGCGCCGTATCGCGGAACTCGGCACGCCCTTCGCCGTGGGCCACAGCGATGGGCAGCGTCGAGCCTTCCATGCCGGCCAGCAGAATCGAGGGGCTTTTCTCTACCCGCACCATGGCCACGCGGGCTTCGAACTGCTCGGATTCGTTGCGCACGAAGCTGGGCCAGTTTTCGGCGCCCGGGATCAGCGTCTTGAGCTGCGACAGCATCTGGCAGCCATTGCATACGCCCAGCGAGAAGCTGTCATCTCGGGTGAAGAACGTCGCAAACTGCTCGCGGGCGCGTTCGTTGAACAGCACCGACTTGGCCCAGCCGCCGCCAGCCCCCAGCACGTCACCATAGGAGAAGCCCCCACAGGCCACCAGGCCCTGGAAGGTATCCAGCGAGACACGACCTTCCAGGATGTCGCTCATGTGCACATCCACCGCATCGAACCCGGCCTTGTGGAAGGCCCAGGCCATTTCCACCTGACCATTGACCCCCTGCTCCCGCAGGACGGCCACCGCTGGCCTGGCAGTGTTGACGTAAGGCGCGCTGATGTCGTCATTGACATCGAAGGTCGGCGCCGCGCTGAGACCGGGGTCACGCACATCGAGCAGGTTGTCGAATTCGTTCTTGGCGCATTCGGGGTTATCGCGCAGCGCCTGCAACCGGTAGCTGGTCTCGGCCCAGGTGCGCTGGGTCAGCTGACGGGTGGTTTCCAGCAGCGGCTCTTCGAACAGCGTCACGCGAACCTGATCGTCGTAGCGCGGGCGGGCAATCACCCCGCAGGTTTCGATACCGGCCATGGCGAACTGGGTCAGCACTTCTTCGGTGTGCTGGCGATTGACCTGGATCACCGCCCCCAGCTCTTCTGCAAACAGCGCATTGAAGGCTTCCACCGGCTCGTCGATCAGCCAGTCGAGCTTGATTTCGAGACCGGCATGACCCGCAAAGGCCATCTCCAGCAGCGTCACCAGCAGGCCGCCGTCGCTGCGGTCGTGGTAGGCCAGCAGCTTGCCATCCCGGTTCAGGCCCTGAATGACCTCGAAGAACGCTTTCAGGTCCTCCGGGTCGTCCACGTCGGGGCACTCGTCGCCCACCTGGCCATACACCTGGGCCAGCGCCGAGCCGCCCAGGCGATTCTGGCCGTTGCCCAGGTCGATCAGGATCAGGTCCGACTCAGCCTGCTCCAGGTTGATCTGTGGGGTCAGCGTGGCCAGCGCATCGGTGACCGGTGCAAAGCCAGTGACCACCAGCGACAGCGGCGAGGTGATGCTCTTCTCTTCGGCATCGTCGCCCTCCTGCCAGGCGGTACGCATCGACATGGAGTCCTTGCCCACCGGCACGGCAATCCCCAGCGCCGGACACAGCTCCATACCGACCGCGTGCACGGCGTCGTACAGCGCCTGGTTTTCGCCAGGGTGGTCGGCAGCACTCATCCAGTTGGCGGAGAGCTTGATGTCCGAGAGCTTGGCGATCGGCGCGGCGGCCAGATTGGTAATCGCCTCTGCCACCGCCAAACGGGCGCTGGCAGCCGGGTCGATCAGCGCCACCGGCGGGCGCTCGCCCATGGCCATGGCTTCACCGGCATGGGTATCGAAGCTGGCGGTGGTCACTGCCACGTCGGCGACCGGCACCTGCCAGGGGCCGACCATCTGGTCACGAGCCACCTGGCCTGTGATCGAACGGTCGCCGATGGTAATCAAAAAGCTTTTCGAGGCCACCGTGGGCAGACGCAGCACTCGGTCCATGGCTTCGCGCAGGTCCAGGTTGTCGAGCATCACGCCGGAAAGCTCGGGCGTCTGGCGCTCGAACGAGCGGGTCATCTTCGGCGGCTTGCCGAACAGCACGCTCATGGGCAAATCGACGGGTTTGGTTTCGAAGTGGCCATCGCGCACTTCCAGATGGTGCTCTGCCTGAGCTTCGCCCACCACCGCATAGGGGCAGCGCTCGCGTTTGCACAGCGCATCGAAGGTGTCGAGGTCTTCCGGGGCCACGGCCAGCACGTAACGCTCCTGGGCTTCGTTGCACCAGATTTCCAGCGGGCTCATGCCCGGCTCGGCGTTGGGCACCGCGCGCAGGTCGAACAGGCCGCCACGGTTGCCGTCCTTGACCAGCTCCGGCAACGCATTGGAGAGGCCACCGGCACCCACGTCGTGGATGAAGCGAATGGGGTTTTTCTCACCCATTGCCCAGCAGCGGTCGATCACTTCCTGGGCACGGCGCTCGATTTCCGGGTTTTCCCGCTGCACCGAGGCGAAATCCAGGTCGGCGCTCGACTCCCCCGACGCCATGCTGGACGCCGCACCGCCGCCCAGACCGATCAGCATCGCCGGGCCGCCCATCACGATCAGCTTGCCGCCCACCGGAATCTCGCCTTTCTGGACGTGCTGGGCACGAATATTGCCGTACCCACCGGCAATCATGATCGGCTTGTGGTAACCGCGACGCTCGATGCCATTGGCACTGAGGGCATCCTGCTCGTAGGTGCGGAAGTAGCCGGTCAGGTTGGGGCGGCCGAACTCGTTATTGAAAGCCGCGCCACCAATCGGGCCTTCCAGCATGATGTTGAGCGCCGACTGCATGCGCTCGGGTTTGCCGTAATCGAAGGCCTCCCAGGGCTGCACGAACTCGGGGATACGCAGGTTTGAAACGGTGAAGCCCGCCAGGCCCGCCTTCGGCTTGCCGCCGATACCGGTGGCGCCTTCGTCGCGAATCTCGCCGCCGGAGCCGGTGGCCGCCCCCGGGAAAGGCGCAATCGCCGTGGGGTGGTTGTGGGTTTCCACCTTCATCAGGATATGGATGGGCTCCTGATGAGCATCGTAGTGAGCGCGTTCACCCTCTGCACCGGTCAGCGGTGTGGGGAAGAAGCGACCGCCGTGGCTGCCCTTGATCACCGCCGCGTTGTCACTGTAGGCCGACAGCACGTTATCCGGTGAGGTGGCAAAGGTGTTCTTGATCATTTTGAACAGCGAATGGCGCTGGGCTTCGCCGTCGATGATCCAGTCCGCGTTGAAAATCTTGTGGCGGCAGTGCTCCGAGTTCGCCTGGGCAAACATCATCAGCTCCACGTCGCTGGGGTTGCGCCCCAGCTCGACAAAGGCGGCCACCAGATAGTCGATCTCGTCGTCTGCCAGCGCCAAGCCCAGCTCCCGGTTGGCGACCTCCAGCGCGGCACGCCCGCCCTCCAGAATATCCACGCTGCCCAGCGGGGCCGGTGAGTGGTGGGCAAACAGCTGGCTGGCCGCCGCCGTGTCGGCCAGCACGTTTTCGGTCATGCGGTCGTGGAGCAGTGCGCCGATGGCGTCCCACTGCTCCGCCGTGGCCGTGCCACGCAATGCAACGCGGTAGTCGACGCCGCGCTCGATGCGATGGATCTGGCTCAGCCCGCAGTTATGGGCGATGTCCGTGGCTTTGGAAGACCAGGGCGATTGGGTGCCCAGACGCGGCACCACCAGAAAACGCAGGGCTTGTTCGAGGGGTTCCTGGGCGGCTCGGCTGCCGTAATCGAGCAGCCTGGCCAGCCGTTCCTGAGAGGCGGTATCGAGTTCTTCGTGGTGGTCAATGAAGTGGACGTAGTGGGCGGACAACGCTTCCACCTCTGGAACACATTCACGCAACACCGTTAGCAGCCGTTCATGGCGGAAGGCAGAAAGGGCGGGCGCGCCTCGAAGTTCGAGCATATCTGGAAGCCTCTAAAGCAGGAAGAGTCGAGCAGGAAATCACCGGGCCGCTAAGCGACCGACACACGGACTGCGCACTATGATACTGGAAAGCGGCGGCCACACGAAATCAACAAGGTGACACGGCGATAAAGGCTGGGTATCGTGGCAGCTCGTCCCACGCCGACAAGACACCATGCCGACATTGATTTGCCGACATTTTAGCGCCTTTTATCGGGCATATTTCGCGATGATCGCGACTTTGTTGCTGGTTTTGACACCGCGCCCATCGACCTTTCCCGACGGCGAACACCTCGCCCGCGTGCTGGCCAAAGACTTCATCACCGTACATACCCGCAATACCCCCACCACCTACTACGAAGGCCGCCAGGGGCCAACCGGGTTCGAATATGAACTGATGCACCGTTTTGCAGACGCCTTGGGGGTCAGCCTCAACCTGAACGCCAGCCACCACCCGGACGGCGTCTTGCCTGCCGTTCGCGAACAGGGCGACCTGGGGGCGGCGTCGCTGCCGCTGATGGCCGATACCCCCGGCATTCACTACACCCGTCCGATCATCGAGATGCAGCCACTGGTGGTCTACCGGCGCGGCCTCTATGGCATCAACGCACCCGAAGATCTCGTCGGCCTGTCCATTGGCACCCAGAGCGAAGCGGGCACCAGCGGTGCTCTGAAAGCCCTGCAAAGCGACTATCCCAACCTGAGCTGGAAAGAGTCCAACGAACTGGAAGTGGCCGAATTGATGGCCAGGGTAGAAAACGGTACCCTGGATGCGGCCATCATCTTCGATCACCAATTTCGTTTGAACCGGCTGTTCTTTCCCAATGTCGAGCGCGGCTTTTATCTGGGCGAGCCCCTCTCGCTGGTCTGGGCGCTGCCCAGCGGGCGCGGGCTGGGGCTACTCGAGGCGGCCAACCAGTTCCTGCAGGAGCTGCATGAAAACGGCACCCTGGACCGCCTGATCAGCCGCTATTTTGGCCATGACGATTACCTGGAGTACGTGGGCACGCGCACGTTTCTGGACCATCTGGATGAGCGCCTGCCCCGCTACACCGAGCTCTTCAAGCAGGCCGCCCGAGACACGGGGTTCGACTGGAAACTGCTGGCCGCCGTGGGCTACCAGGAGTCCCACTGGGACCCTAACGCCGTCTCCCCCACGGGGGTGCGTGGCCTGATGATGCTGACCAACCCCACGGCCAGTGAGATGGGCGTCACGGACCGCACCGATGCCGCCCAGAGCATCGACGGCGGTGCCCGCTATCTGCGCAGCATCAAGGACCGCTTACCGGACAGCATCACCGGCGAAGATCGCCTCTATATGGCCATGGCGGCTTACAATGTGGGGCTTGGCCACCTGTATGATGCCCGCAACATTGCCGAACGACGCGGCGGCGACCCCAACCTGTGGCAGGACGTGCGTGCCGCGCTGCCGCTGCTGCAGCAGCGCGAGTGGCACAGCCAAACGCGCCACGGGTACGCCCGTGGCGGGGAGCCGGTGATCTACGTGCGCAACATTCGCCGTTACTACGAAATGATCGAATACGTGGAGCGCAGTCGACAGCAGTTTTTCCAACTGGAGCAGACACCGGCCAGTGAAGAGCCGCTGCTGCTGTTCGAGATCGTGCCACCGCTCACCCCGTGATACCGGGACGGCGCTAGCGCTTGTCGGCAAAGAACTGCTTGAGCAGCTTGCTGGCTTGCGCCGCCAGCACCCCGCCGGTGACGTCGATATGGTGATTGAACCAGGGCTGGGCGAGCAGATTGGCCTTTGATTCCACCATTCCTGCCCGTGGCTCGGCGGCAGCGTACACCAGCCGCTGAATGCGGGCATGCACCATGGTGCCGGTGCACATCATGCAAGGCTCCAGGGTCACGTAGAGCGTACAGCCCTCCAGACGGTAGTTGCCCAGCCGCTGCCCGGCATCGCGCAGCGCACGCACTTCCGCATGACCACTGGGGTCGCAGCTGGACAGCGGCGCATTGTGGCCCACCCCGACGATCTCCCCCCCGGCGTCCACCACCACGGCCCCCACCGGTACCTCTCCGGCGGCCATCGCCAGGTGCGCCTGGTCCAGCGCGCGGTGCATGTAAAATTCATCGCTGCGTATCAAGACGAACTCCGTTAAGGTAGCGAAACGATCGTTTCAATGGCGTGATCGCCAAACGCTGAGGGCGGCCTCCTCAGTGATCAAGCAGACAGCACCAAGGATACCGAGAATGAACGATGCGCTGAAGTCACTGGTTAGCTTGCTGGAGCTGGAACCCCTGGAAGAGACGCTGTTTCGCGGCCAAAGCCAGGACCTCGGGTTTCCCCAGCTGTACGGTGGGCAGGTACTTGGCCAGGCGCTGGCCGCCGCCGCCCGCACCGTCCCCGAGGAGCGTCGCCCTCACTCCCAGCACGGCTACTTTCTACGCCCCGGCGACCCCCATCGCCCGGTGGTTTACCAGGTCGATACCATTCGCGACGGCGGCAGTTTCACCACCCGCCGGGTCACCGCCATTCAAAAGGGGCGGCCCATCTTCTTCTGCAGCGCCTCGTTTCAAAGCCCTGAAGAGAGCATCAGCCATCAGCGCGCCATGCCTGACGTGCCCACGCCCGAAGCGCTGCTGGAGAGCGGTGACGCCAAACATGCTCGTTTCCCAGGCCACCCCATCGAGTTCCTGCACCTGAAGAACAATCCGGACAGCGCCTCGCCTGCCGGGCAGTGCCTATGGTTCCGGTTCGCTGGCGGCCCGCTGCCCGACGACCCCGCGCTGCATCGCCACCTGCTCTCCTACGCGTCGGACTTCAACCTGCTGACCACCGGGCTGATCCCTCACGGCATCAAGTACACGGACCCTAAGCTGCGCATCGCCAGCCTCGACCACGCGCTGTGGCTGCACGAAGATACGCGGCTGGACGAGTGGCTGCTGTACGCCATCGACTCTCCCTGGAGCGGCAGTGCCAGAGGGCTGGCGCGAGGCCATATCTATCGCCGCGATGGGCAGCTGATTGCCTCGACGGCACAAGAGGGGCTGGTACGCTACCCGCTCACCTGACGCCCAACACCCATACGAACACCACACACGACAACGCCCGCAGAAAGCGGGCGTTGTCGTCATGGCGTCTCGAACAGCCAGTTACGTGTCGAGCAGCGCTTAACTGCCGTAGACATCGTTGATGGTCTTGAGCGGATAGTGCGCCGGGTAGGGCTTGCGGGCAACCCCGGAGTCCACCGCCGCCTGGGCCACCGCCGAGGAGACACGCTCCAGCAGGCGAATATCGACCGGCGTGGGGATGATGTACTCACGACCAAAGCTCATCTCGGTACGCTCGTAGGCGTTCAGCACTTCCTGGGGCACCGGCTCGCGGGCCAGATCTTTCAGCGCATGCACGGCGGCCAGCTTCATCGCCTCATTGATGCGCGTGGCGCGAACATCAAGCGCCCCACGGAAGATGAACGGGAAGCCCAGCACGTTGTTGACCTGGTTCGGGAAATCCGAGCGGCCGGTGGCCATGATAACGTCCGGGCGCGCTGCCCGAGCCACATCCGGATGAATTTCCGGGTCCGGGTTGGTGCAGGCAAAAATGACCGGATCCGCCGCCATCTTCTTCACCTGCTCGGCAGACAGCAGCCCGGGGCCAGACAGGCCGATGAACACGTCGGCACCGTCGATGGCGTCGTCCAGGGTGCGCATGTCGGTATCACGGGCGAACTCGGCCTTGTACTCGTTGATGCCATCGCGGTCGGTGTGAATCACGCCGCGACGGTCGAGCATGACCAGATGCTCTTTTTTGGCGCCACAGGAGATCAGCAGGCGCATGCAGGCAATCGCCGCAGCACCTGCGCCCATGCAGACGATCTTCACGTCTTCGATGCGCTTGCCGGCGATATCCAGGGCATTGAGCATACCGGCAGCGGTGACGATGGCCGTGCCGTGCTGATCGTCATGAAACACGGGAATGTTGCAGCGTTCGATCAGCGCCTTTTCGATTTCGAAGCACTCGGGGGCCTTGATGTCTTCCAGGTTGATACCGCCCCAGGTATCGGCGATGCGTGCCACGGTATCGATGAACGCCTGCGGATTCTCGGCATCCACTTCGATGTCCACCGAGTTGATGCCCGCGAAGCACTTGAACAGCACGCCCTTGCCTTCCATCACCGGCTTGCTGGCCAGCGGCCCCAGGTTACCCAGGCCCAGAATGGCACTGCCGTCTGAAATGACCGCCACCAGATTTCCCTTGCCGGTATAACGGTAGGCATTTTCCGCTTCGCGAGCGATTTCGCGAACCGGTTCAGCCACCCCCGGGCTATACGCCAGGGCCAGATCCCGCGCCGTCGCGGTGGGCTTGGTCAGCTCAACGGAGAGCTTACCGGGGATCGGTTTAGCGTGATAATCCAGAGCTGCCTGCTTATTTGCATCCGTCATGGTCAAGGTCCAATCAGCCTAAAGTAGAAAAGTCATATCAGAATATAGAAAAAACCCAAGCGTCTCAAGCAGCTAGTCAACCAGCCTATGAAACGTGCGTTTTAGCGGCTTTTCCCATCCATTCGGAACTTTTCAGCTTCATTTGCTGCAACTTATGCATAGCACCCTGACCCATAACGGTTTCGTTATGGATGCACTGCAGCATAAGCTGGAAATAGATTCCAAAACGACGAGCAGACTTATCCACACCCGCCGCGCGATAGCGGCTGTGGACAATGTCGCAACAGGAGGCTCAGGGCCATGGCTTCATCACACAGCGTTCGGCCAGCGTTCAGATGCCGGTGCCGCCAGGGAGCGGCCAAATAAGGCAGGGACAAAAAACCCACGCCGTAGCGTGGGTTTTTGCACAGGGCACATGGCGTGCCTGCGATGGGCTGAATCCGTCGGGATCAGCCGCGCTTGACGGCAGCGCCAAAACGCTTGTTGAAGCGCTCTACGCGGCCACCAGTGCTCGCCTGCTTCTGCTTGCCCGTGTAGAAGGGGTGGCAGTTGGAGCATACGTCCAGAGAGAAGTCCTGACCAGAAGTAGAACCAACCTGGAAGCTGGCACCGCAAGAGCAGTTGGCGGTGACCGTGTTGTAATTCGGGTGGATACCTTGTTTCATCTTGAGCCTCATGAGCTATATGCCGCCACCTGATCCGCTGCCAGGCACCGCATACGGGTGTGAAAAACTGCTAACCGGTTAGCCGCTCGATCCGATAGATTGAGAGCGGCCGCGCATTCTAGCAAACTAAACGCCGGAGGCCAATTGTCTGATTCTGTTTCTTCCCCGTCCGCCACGGCAGAGCGTACTCCGGGCGCTTTTCAGGTGCTGAAAGTGGCCTTGCCATCGCCGCTGCGCCGCCTGTTCGACTACCTGCCAGCCCCCCGCGCGCCCGCCTGTGGCTGGCTGCCGGGGCTGCGGGTGCGGGTACCGTTTGGCCGCCGCGACGTGGTGGGGGTCGTCGTCTCTTTGGCTTCCGGCAGCGAGCTGCCCCGCGCTCAGCTGCGCGCGGTCAGTGAAGCGCTGGACGACGCGCCGCTCCCCGAAGACTGGCAGTGGCTGTGCCAGTTCACCGCCCGCTATTACCAGCACAGCCTGGGCGACACCAT
>NZ_LFGS01000004.1:533566-556228 GCF_002078135.1 Halomonas sp. BC1
CTGTGGCATGCGCGTCAGGGCGATGACACGCCGCTACAGCGCGCGCCGCGGCAGGCCGAGCTCTACCGCCTGTTGCGCCAGCACCCCCACGGGCTGGCAGGGCGGGCCATCAGTGCCCACGGGTTCACCCGTGAACAGCTCCAGGCGCTGCAAAAAAAGGGTCTGGCCGAACCCCAGGAGATCACCCTGACGGCGGGGCAGCCCGTCTCCGGCAGCTTGCTGGCAACGCCGTCATTACCCCTCAACCGTGAGCAGGCCACGGCCCTGGCGGCGCTGCACGAAAAGCTGGACGGCTACCACCCATGCCTGCTGGAAGGCGTGACCGGCAGCGGCAAGACCGAAGTCTACCTGCAGTTGATCGAGGCGCTGGCCGCCAAGGGCAAGCAATCGCTGGTGCTGGTACCCGAAATCGGCCTGACGCCGCAAACCCTGGCGCGCTTCAAGAGCCGCTTCCGGGTGCCCGTGGTGGCCCTGCATTCGGGCCTCACCGACCCGGAGCGCCTGGACGTCTGGGAAGCCGCCGCCAGCGGGCGCGCCATGGTCATCATCGGCACCCGCTCGGCCATTTTCACACCGCTGGCCAAGCCTGGTGCGATCATCGTCGACGAGGAGCACGACGGCTCTTACAAGCAGCATGACGGGCTTCGTTACCACGCCCGGGATCTCGCCGTGGCCCGGGCACACCACCACCAGATCCCACTGCTGCTGGGTAGCGCCACCCCTTCGCTGGAAAGCCTTCAGCAAGCGCTCTCGGGCGTCTATCGGCACCTGCGCCTGACCCAGCGCCCCAGCCGCCACCCGCCCGCCAAGCTGGAACTCCTGGACATGCGCCATCAGCGTCGCCAGGGAGGCCTTCTGCCCGGGGCGCTGCAAGCCATCCGCCAGACGCTGAAAGCTGGCAAGCAGGCGCTGGTCTTCATCAACCGGCGCGGCTTTGCCCCCAGCCTGGCGTGCCACAACTGTGGCTGGCTGGCCGAGTGCCATCAGTGCGATGCCCGCATGACGCTGCACAGGCAGCCCCCTCTGTTGGCCTGCCACCACTGCGACAGCCGACGCGCCCTGCCCGATGCCTGCCCCGAGTGCGGCAGCGGCGACCTGCGCGCACTGGGGAGCGGCACCGAACGTACCGAAGAGACCCTGCAGGGGCTCTTTCCTGACACCGTCGTACACCGTATCGACCGCGACAGCACCCGCAAGAAGGAGAGCTTCGAGCAGGTGCTCAAGGAGATCCATCGCGGCGAGCCCTGCCTGCTGGTGGGCACGCAAATGCTGGCCAAGGGACACCACTTGCCCCACGTCACCCTGGTCGTGGTGGTCAATGCCGATGGCGGCCTTTATGCCGCCGACTTCCGCGCGCTGGAGCATAGCGCCCAGCTGCTGGAGCAGGTGGCTGGCCGAGCCGGGCGGGCCGCTCATCCAGGCCGCGTGCTGGTGCAGACCCTGCACCCCGACGACGCCCATCTGGGCCAGCTGGCCGAACATGGCTATGGCGCCCTGGCCCGCAACCTTCTGGAGGAGCGGCGCTTGGCACAGCTTCCCCCGTTTTGTTTCATGGCGCTACTGCGCGTCGAGAGCCCCCAGGAGCCTGCTGCCATGGCGCTGGCTCAGCAGGCTGCACAGGCCTTGCGCCAGTGGCTCACGGATGCCAACCTGCCGGTACGCTGCCTGGGGCCAGTGCCAGCCCCCATGGAGCGCCGCCAGAATCGCTACCACCTGCATGTCATGATCACGGCCCAGAAACGCAGCCACCGACACACGGCGGCCCACTGGCTGGTACAGTGGCTGGAAGCTCATCGCGATGCGCGCAAGGTGCGCTGGTCCGTGGACATCGACCCGCAAACACTGGCCTAGCCATGACCACGCCCGCGACGCCCAGCCTGCCCCGGCCTGGAATACGGCTTTGAAACTGCGCGCCAATTGCCGATAATGGCCGCTTTGACGCTGCACCATTTGGGCGCTTGCACACGCCGCCACCGAAGACACCCGGATATTGACATGAAAGACACGATTATTGCTTTGCTCGAAGGCGCCGTTGATGCGCTCAAGCACCAAGGCGTGCTGCCCAACGATGTACAGCCGGTCATCAAGGTCGACCCCACCAAGGACAAAGCCCACGGCGACTACGCCACCAACCTGGCCCTGATGCTGGCCAAACCCGCCAGCATGAAGCCCCGAGAGCTGGCCGACGCCCTGGTAGCCGCCCTGCCCGCCAGCGACGCCATTCAGAAAACCGACATCGCAGGCCCCGGCTTCATCAACTTCTTTGCCGCCGCCGATGCCGCCGCCCAGATCGTTGCCCAGGTACTGGATAGCGGCGACGCCTTTGGTCGCAGCCTGATCGGCAAGGGTGAAAAAGTGCAGGTGGAGTTCGTCTCGGCCAACCCCACGGGCCCGCTGCACGTGGGCCATGGCCGCGGCGCGGCGATTGGCGACTGCCTCTGCCGCCTGCTGGAAGCCAGCGGCTATGACGTCACTCGGGAGTTCTACTACAACGACGCGGGCGCGCAAATCAACAACCTCGCGCTCTCCGTGCAGGCCCGTGCCAAGGGGCTGGGCCCCGAGGATGAGAGCTGGCCTGCCGATGGCTATCGCGGTGAATACATCGTCGATGTGGCCACCGATTACATGGCTGGCAAGACGGTCACCGCCGACGACCGCAAGGTGACGGCCAAGGCCGATGCCGACGACCTGGGAGCCATTCAGGCGTTCGCCGTGGCCTGGCTGCGCCGCGAACAGGATCTGGACCTCAAAGCCTTCGGCGTCGAATTCGACGTCTACTTCCTCGAATCCTCCCTCTACGAGGACGGCAAGGTCGAGGCCACTGTCGAGACGCTGGTCGCCAACGGCCACACCTACGAGCAGGATGGCGCGCTGTGGCTGCGCACCACCGCTTTCGGCGACGACAAGGACCGCGTCATGCGCAAGCGTGAAGGCGGCTACACCTACTTCCTGCCCGACGTGGCCTACCACCTGAACAAGTGGCAGCGCGGCTTCAAGACCGTGATCAACGAACAGGGCGCCGATCACCACTCTACCGTTACCCGCGTACGTGCAGGCTTGCAGGCACTCGGCGTGGGCATTCCGCAGGGCTGGCCCGACTATGTGCTGCACCAGATGGTCATGGTGACCCGCTCGGGCGTGGAAGTGAAACTGTCCAAGCGCGCAGGCAGCTACGTCACCATACGCGACCTGATCGACGAAGTCGGCCGTGACGCCACCCGCTTCTTCCTGGCCGCGCGCCGCGCCGACTCGCAGTTGACCTTCGATATCGACCTGGCGCGCTCCCAGTCCAACGACAACCCGGTGTACTACATCCAGTATGCCCATGCTCGGGTATGCAGCATGCTGCGCAAGGCCGAAGAGGCAGGCCAGCCCTTCGACCACGGCGTGGCAATGGCCAACCTGGCGCTGCTGGACAGCGATCAGGAAAAAGCCGTGCTCAACCGCCTGGCCCGCTACCCGGAAGTGGTCGAACATGCGACCCGCAACCGCGAGCCCCAGCAGGTGGCCCAGTATCTGCTGGATCTGGCGGGCGACTTCCACACCTGCTACAACGCCGTCAAGGTCATGGTCGAAGACGACACGCTGCGCAACACCCGCCTGGCGCTCGGCCTGGCCACACGTCAGGTGCTGCGCAACGGGCTGGATCTGATGGGGGTCAGTGCCCCAGAGGAGATGTAATTCATGGCCAGCCCGCGTAACAAGCCGTCCCGTCGAGGCGCCACCTCGCAGCGTAAATCTGCTCGCCGCTCCGGCGACGGGTGGCGTATTCCCGGCTGGCTGTGGGGGGTGGCCGGGGTGGCCGCCGGCTTCTTCCTGGCGCAGCATCAGCACGGCACCGCCCCGTGGCAGGAGCAGAGCAGCACGCCCCAGGCCACGGTGCTGCCCAAGCCCTCCAGCGATGAGCGCGGAGACGCCCAGGGCACTGGGCAGGCAGCCTCGGCCGAGCCTGCCATGCCCACCTTCGAGTTCTACACGCTGCTCCCCGAAACCGAGGTCATCGCTCCGGGAGGCGCCATTCCGGCCAATATCACTCGGCCTGAGATCGCCGAAGCCGCCACAGAGGCTGCCAGCAACGCGGCAGCCGCGGACGACGCCTCGCCGGGCAGCACCGGCAGCAGCGCCAACGACCCGATTGCTCAGGTCATTGCCGCCAACACGCGACCCAACGAGCAGGCCGCCGTGGCGGCTACCCAGCCGCCTGCCGCTAGCAGCACTAGCACCAGCAGTAGTGCCAGCACGCCGAACCGCTACATGCTGCAAGCCGCTTCGTTTCGCGACCTCAGCGACGCCGAGCAGCTGCGCGGCCGGCTGCGCAACCTGAGTTTGCTGGCACAAATCAGCGAAGTGCAGGCCAATGGCGACACCTGGCACCGCGTGCAGGTAGGCCCTTACGAGGATACCCGGGAGCTGAACCGCGCCCAGGACCTGATGAGCACTCAAGGGATCGAACCCCTGCTGATACAGCTGCAGAACTGAGCTATCCCCTGACCGCGCCTGAAGGCGCGGTTTTATCACCTGGCTTTCTCGAGCGGGCGGTTGATTTTTCATCAGCCGCCCGCATTTTGTTGGGAATCGCTTTTTTTTACGGCCACCCAGGGTGGCCGATCAGTCATCGGGAGCGCGTCTCCCCCAAGGAGTTATCTCCATGACCACCATTGTCTCCGTTCGCCGCGGTAACCAGGTCGCTCTTGCTGGCGACGGCCAAGTATCACTGGGCAACACCGTGATGAAAGGCAACGCCAGCAAGGTTCGCCGCCTCTATCGCGGCAAGGTACTGGCCGGTTTTGCCGGCGGCACTGCGGATGCCTTTACCCTGTTCGAACGTTTCGAAGCTCAGCTGGAGAAGTATCAGGGCCATCTCACCAAGGCGGCCGTGGAGCTTGCCAAGGATTGGCGCACCGACCGCGCCCTGCGCCGTCTGGAAGCACTGCTGGCCGTAGCCGACCACAGCGCCTCGCTGATCATCACCGGTAACGGTGACGTGGTCGAACCCGAACGCGGCATCATCGCCATCGGCTCGGGGGGCAACTTTGCCCAGGCCAGCGCCCGCGCGCTGCTCGAAAACACCGATCTCTCCGCCCGTGAAATCACCGAAAAATCCCTGCAAATCGCGGGTGACATCTGCGTATTCACTAACCACCACGTCACGCTCGAAGAGCTGAACATCGACGACCGTTGAGGCCCCTTTATGACTCAGATGACACCCCGTGAAATCGTCCATGCGCTGGACCAGTACATCATCGGCCAGCAGGATGCCAAACGCGCCGTTGCCATTGCGCTGCGCAACCGTTGGCGGCGCATGCAGCTCGACGATGATCTGCGCCCGGAAGTCACCCCCAAGAATATTCTGATGATTGGCCCCACCGGCGTGGGTAAAACCGAAATCGCCCGCCGCCTGGCCAAATTGGCCCGTGCGCCCTTCATCAAGGTCGAAGCCACCAAGTTCACGGAAGTGGGCTACGTGGGTCGCGACGTGGAATCGATCATCCGCGACCTGATGGAAGCCGCCATCAAGATGGTGCGCGAGCACGCCAAGGAAGAAGTCGGCCACCGCGCAGAAGATGCCGCCGAAGACCGCGTTCTCGATGCGCTGCTGCCGCCGCCCCGCGGCCAGGAAGAGCAGCCCCGGGACGATAACAGCACGCGCCAGCTGTTCCGCAAGAAACTGCGCGAAGGCCAGCTGGACGACAAGGAAATCGACATCGAAATCACCGCCCAGAGCCAGGGCATCGACATCATGACGCCGCCGGGCATGGAGGAGATGACCAGCCAGCTGCAGAGCCTGTTCTCCAACATGGGCCAGCAAAAGCGTGAAAAGCGTCGCGTTACCGTCAAGGAAGCCTTGGTGCTGCTGCGTGACGAGGAAGCGGGCAAGCTGGTCAACGAAGAGGAGATCAAGGCCCGCGCCGTCGAGGCCGTCGAGCAGCACGGCATCGTCTTCCTGGACGAGATCGACAAGGTGGCCAAGGGCAGTGGCCAGTCCAGCGGTGGTGAAGTATCACGCGAGGGCGTGCAGCGCGACCTGCTGCCACTGATCGAAGGCTCCACGGTGTCGACCAAATATGGCATGGTGAAGACTGACCATATCCTGTTCATCGCCTCCGGTGCTTTCCACCTGGCGCGGCCTTCCGACCTGATCCCCGAGCTGCAGGGCCGCTTGCCCATTCGCGTGGAGCTGGATGCCCTTACTCCCGGCGACTTCAAGCGCATTCTCACCGAGCCTTCCGCCTCGCTGACCAAGCAGTATCAGGCGCTGCTGGGCACCGAAGGGCTGGACGTGGAGTTCACTCCCGACGGCATCGAGCGCATCGCGGAGATCTCCTGGCAGGTCAACGAAGGCACCGAAAACATCGGTGCGCGCCGCCTGCACACGGTCATGGAGCGGCTACTGGAAGAGGCCTCTTTCAAAGGCGGCGATATGGATAGCCCGCTGGTGATCGATGCAGATTACGTCAACGCGCAGCTGGGAGAACTGGCGGTAGACGAAGATCTCTCCCGCTATATTCTGTAACGTCTGCCGCACCCCGACACCTGGCTACCCCGGCCAGGTGTCACTCGTGCCTGAACGACGTCACGCCAACCATGAGTGCCCCGACCATGAACGCCTCCAACACCCACACGTCTACCCACACGCCCTCTACCCCCGATGCCCCGGTCCCCACCCGAGTGCACTACCACAAGCAGGCCCGCGAGCTGGAACTCGGCTACGCCTCGGGCGACACCTACCGGCTGCCCGTGGAGCTGCTGCGCGTCTACTCCCCCTCTGCCGAAGTGCGTGGACACGGTGGCGACACGGCGGTCCTGCAAGTGGGCAAGAAGGACGTCGGCCTGCAGAACATCACCCAAGCGGGTAACTACGCCCTCAAGCTGCACTTCGACGATGGTCACGACAGCGGCCTCTACAGCTGGAACTACCTGCACGACCTAGCGACGCATCAACACGCCTACTGGAACAACTACCTCGAGCGGCTGGAAGCAGCAGGCGCCTCCCGCGAGCCTGCGGGCATTCAATTCAAGCAGCTGTGACGCCGCGCCCCAGGTGAAGCGCAGACAAAGCAGGCTCGAGAAGGCTACAATGTTGCCAATCAATGATTGCGATGACCTTATGGTCGACTACTACCGCCTCGAACTCGGGAGCTGAAGCCCCATGAGCCCCACGGAAAAACGCACCACCCATTTTGGCTACCAGGAAGTCCCGGTCGACGAAAAAGCCTCACGCGTCGCCGATGTCTTCCACTCGGTCGCCGCTCGCTACGACGTCATGAACGACCTGATGTCCATGGGCATCCACCGTGTGTGGAAGCGCCTCACCATCGAGCGTGCTGGCGTTCGTCCCGGCCATCATGTGCTGGACATCGCTGGCGGCACGGGGGACCTGACCCTCAAGTTCTCGCGTCTGGTCGGCCCCCGCGGCAAGGTCGTCCTGGCCGACATCAACGCCTCCATGCTCAAGGTAGGCCGCGACAAGCTGATGGACAACGGCGTCGGTGGCAACGTCGAGTACGTCCAGGCCAATGCCGAGTGTCTGCCCTTCCCGGACAACAGTTTCGACTGCATCACCATCGCCTTTGGCCTGCGCAACGTGACCGACAAGGACGCCGCGCTGCGCTCCATGGCACGGGTACTCAAGCCCGGCGGCCGCCTGCTGGTGCTGGAGTTTTCCAAACCCAACAACCCACTGCTCTCCAGGGCCTACGATGAGTACTCGTTCCGGCTGTTGCCCAAAATGGGTGAACTGGTCGCCGGCGACGGCGAAAGCTACCGCTATCTGGCCGAATCGATCCGCATGCACCCCGACCAGGAAACCCTGAAGGGCATGATGGAAACCGCCGGGCTCGATCGAGTGGAGTACACCAACCTGACCGGCGGCATCGTCGCCCTGCACCGCGGCATCAAGCTATGACGCCTCGCACGCTGACCCACCGGACGATGAGGCCCGCATGCTAGTCACCCCGACCCTGCTGCTGGCCGGTTGTGAACGTACGCTGAACGCACTGCTTGCCCGTGACCCTGCTGCCCCTGGGCGGCTGGCCGCGCTGGCGGGCAGCCGCCTGCTGGTGCGTCTGGAAAAGCCACAGCTGGCGCTGCTGCTTTGCTATCACAATGCCGGACTGGACCTGCAGCACGGCGACGACGTCGATGAAAGCAACGTGGATGCGGTGGTCGAACTGACCCCGGAAACCCTCTCAGAGTGGCTCAGCGGTGCCTCCGTGGAGCGGCTGATGTTCGAGGGCAAGCTGGCCATTCGAGGCCAAGTGCACTTGCTGGAGGCCACCCGAGAGCTGCTGCTGGACCTGGAGATCGACTGGGAAGGCGAGCTGGCGCACTGGCTGGGTGACATGCCCGCCCATTCGCTGGCCGAAGGGCTACGCCGAGCCGCGCGCTGGGGGCTGCGCGCCAAGGACGAGCTACTGCAGGATGTGTCGGAGTATGTCTTCGAAGAGGCACGCCTGCTGCCGGGCCGTCAGCAGCGCGACGTGCTGCGCGATCACCTCACCGAGCTGGAAATCGCCACCGACCGCCTGGATGCCAGACTGCAGCGCTTGAATCGGCGCCTTACCCAGCTGACCAAGGCCAGCGCGCCCGAGGAGCCGAGCGAATGAGCCTGCGGCTATTCAAGATTCTCTGGGTAGTCACGCGGCACCGTTTGGACACGCTCGTACCTGCCGAGCGCATGCCACTCTGGCTGCGGCTGCTGACCCGTTTTTCGCCCCTCCAACTGGTGCCGGTGGGCAAGCGCAGCCGCGGCGAGCGGCTGCGGCTGGCGTTGGAGGCACTGGGCCCGATCTTCATCAAATTCGGCCAAATGCTCTCGACCCGCCGCGACCTGCTGCCGGAAGACATTGCCGACGAGCTGAAACGTCTGCAGGATCAGGTGCCGCCCTTTGCTGGCGAGCTGGCAGCGGCCCGAGTGGAGAAAGAGCTGGGCATGACCCTGGTGGAGGCCTTTGCGGCCTTCGACCGCGTGCCCCTCGCCTCGGCCTCCATCGCCCAGGTGCACGCCGCCACCCTGCACGGTGGCGAAGAGGTCGTGGTCAAGATCATTCGCCCCGGCATCGACCGAATCATGCGCCAGGACATGGGGCTGATGTACCAGGTAGCGAAGCTGCTGGCCAAAGTGCCCGAAGCCAGACGCCTGCGCCCGGTAGAAGTCATTCGCGACTATGAAGCCACCCTGTTCGACGAGCTGGACCTCTACAAGGAGGCGGCCAACACCTCTCAGCTCAAACGTAATTTCAAGGACTCGCCGCTCCTCTTCGTGCCCACCATCTACTGGCCCTACACCCGGCGCCACGTGATGGTGCAGGAGCGCATTCGCGGCGTACCGGTGGCCGACCTGGAGACCTTGCGGGCCCGCGGCACCAATCTGAAAAAGCTCGCCGAGCGCGGCGTGGAACTATTCTTCACCCAGGTATTCCGGGACAACTTCTTCCACGCGGACATGCATCCCGGCAATATCTTCGTCAACTGTGACGACCCGGACGACCCCCAGTACATCGCCATCGACTGCGGTATCGTGGGCAGCCTCACCCGGGAAGACCAGGATTATCTGGCGCGCAACCTGCTGGCTTTTTTCCATCAGGACTATTACGAGGTCGCTTCCCTGCACATCGAGTCGGGATGGGTGGGCGAGAACACCCGTGCCAACGAATTTGCCGCAGCCATTCGTACCGTGTGCGAACCGATTCTGGAAAAGCCTCTGAAGGATATTTCCTTTGGGCAGGTGCTGCTGGGGCTGTTTCAAACGGCGCGACGCTTCAACATGGAAGTTCAGCCGCAGCTGGTGCTGCTGCAGAAAACCCTGCTTAACATCGAAGGGCTGGGGCGTCAGCTCTACCCGGAGCTGGACCTATGGAGCACCGCCAAGCCCTACCTGGAAAAGTGGATGAGAGAGCGTGCCGGTATCGGCGGGCTCTGGGCATCGCTCAAGCGCCAGGCGCCGGAGCTTTCGCATCAATTGCCAGAGCTGCCGGCGCTGGCACATCAGGCGCTCAGCCGCATGGAACATGAACACCGCCAGCGGCATCAGCAGGTCACCGCGCTCAGCCAGATGCGCCACCAGTTGAAACAACAGGGCAAACGCCAGCATCGGCTGCGCATCGGTTTGGCACTCGTGGCCATCGCGCTTGCCTGGCAGCCGCTGAGCAGTTGGGCCGCCACCCAGGATTGGCCGATTCTGGCAGCTGCCGGGGTCGGGTTGCTGCTGCTGATCTGGCAGTGAGCCTTTCCAGTGCGTGCCGGATGACACTCTATTGCGATGAATAACGAGAACACCATGACAGATGCCAACCAAGCCCCCGTACTGGACACCCTGGCCGACGTTTTGAAACAGCGTCGCCATGCCCAACCAGAAGAATCTTATGTTGCCTCCTTGCATCATAAGGGTTTGAACAAGATACTCGAGAAAGTGGGCGAAGAGGCCACCGAAACGCTGCTGGCCGCCAAGGATGCCGAGCACGGCGATGAGCAGGCCCGTCAAGCGTTGATCGCCGAAACGGCCGACCTGTGGTTTCATAGCCTGGTCATGCTGTCGCATCTGGACCTGGACCATCAGCCCGTGCTGGACGAGCTTGCGCGACGGTTTGGAATCTCTGGTCACGACGAAAAAGCGTCCCGATCACAACGTTAACCCTGCATCCATGAGGAAACGCATATGTTAGGTGGTATCAGTATTTGGCAGCTGCTGATTGTTCTGGGCATCATCATCCTGATTTTCGGCACCAAAAAACTGCGTAACGTGGGCACCGACCTGGGCGGCGCGGTCAAGGGCTTCAAGAAAGCCATGCACGAGGAAGAGAAGGACGGCGACAAGCCCTCTGACCAGCCTCAGGCCAAGGTCGCCCACGAAGAGAACGGCAACACCTACGACGTTCAAGCTGAGCAGAAGCCAGCGGCAGACGTTCACTCTGGCGACCGCAACGAAGAGCGCAAATAACCCATGCTGGATATCGGCTTTCTTGAACTCATGCTCATCGGCGTCGTGGCACTGCTGGTGCTGGGCCCGGAACGCCTGCCCAAGGCGGCGCGCACGGCGGGTCTATGGATCGGCAAGATCAAGCGCACGGTATCCGGCATGCAGCGTGAAATCAGTGCCCAACTGGAAGCCGAAGAGCTGCGGCAAAAGCTGAATGAGCAGCAGAAAAAGCTCGATGACAGCCTGAAAAAAGCCAAGCAGGATGTCGAGAGCATTGCTGACGCCCCTTCAGCCGTGCCTGCCCAGCCTTCCGCCCAGGCAGACACCGAACAGCGGGTGGCCAGGGCCAGCGCACGACTGGATGACGCTTTGCAGACCGTGCGTGAAGACCTGCCGAGCGACACCGATACGGCCGATCAAAAGGATAGACCCCACTCATGAGCATGTCTGGCAACTCCCAGCCACCGCACAACGACCAGGGCCAGGCGCCTCTCATCGAGCATCTGATCGAGCTGCGCTCGCGCTTGATGAAGGCGGTCGTGGTGATCCTGGTGATTTTCCTGGGGCTCTATGCTTTTGCCAACGATATCTACACCTTCGTGGCCGAGCCGCTGATGGCACTGCTGCCCGAAGGTTCCCAGATGATTGCCACCGAGGTCGCCTCGCCCTTCCTGGCACCTTTCAAGCTGACACTGGTAGTGGCGGTCTTCATTGCCATTCCTTTCGTGCTGCACCAGGCCTGGGCCTTCGTGGCGCCGGGGCTTTACGATAACGAGAAAGCGCTGGCCATTCCGATTCTCGTTTCCAGCGTGGCGCTGTTTTATGCTGGGGCAGCGTTTGCCTATTACGTGGTGTTTCCGCTGCTGTTCGAGTTTTTTACCCAAACGGGGCCGGAAAATGTCGCGGTGATGACCGACATCAACCAGTACCTGAACTTCGTGCTCAAGCTGTTCTTTGCATTTGGCGTGGCCTTTGAAATACCCATCGCCACGTTCCTGCTGATTCTCTCCGGCGCGACGACCGTGGAAAGCCTGTCGAAGAAGCGCCCGTATATCATACTGGGCTGCTTTGTCGTCGGTATGCTGCTGACGCCGCCCGATGTGATTTCTCAAAGCCTGCTGGCGATTCCCATGTACTTGTTGTACGAAGTGGGGTTGCTGTTTGGCCGTCTGGTGCGCAAGCCAAAAACCACCGAGGAAGAGCAGACCGACTAGCGCTCCTGTATGCTCAAGGCCATTAAAAAGCCTCTGTCATCCCACGATGACAGAGGCTTTTTCCCTACGGGCTTGCCAGCCAGCCTAGCCCATCATTTCATCGATACGCTCCACTAGTTTGAAGATGCCCGTGGCAGCTTCACTGATGCGCGTTGCCAGCATATAGGCAGGCGTGGTGACCACGCGATGCTCGAGATCCACGACGATCTCTTCTACGCCGCAGCTACGGTGCAGCCCGCCCATGGCACTGATCGCCCCAGATACGCCCGGATCATGACCTACCGTGACGGCGATGCCATCCCCCAACAGCCGGGGCACCATGACCGGGGAAATGCACATCAAGCCAATCGGCTTGGCGTCTTTCTTGAATCCTGCCAGCGCCTCCTTGACGCTTTCCAGCACCTGCATCTCGTCGCCTTGCATGGCAAAGTCGGACAGGTTCTTGGCAACGCCAAAGCCGCCAGGCACGATCACCGCATCGAAGTCATCGGACACCAGCTCGGTGATCGGACTGATCTCGCCACGCGCCAGACGGGCCGACTCCTGTAGCACATTGCGTCGCTCACCCTCCACCGGCGTCTGATCCAGGTGGTTGATGACATGGTGCTGCTCTACATCGGGTGCAAAGCAGCGATACCCGATGCCCAACTGATCCAGACGCAGCAGTGTCAGGGTCGTTTCGTAGATTTCCGAACCGTCGAACACGCCACAGCCAGCTAATACCACCGCTACCTGCTTGGTCATACCTCTCTCCTTGTCGAAGCCATGCGAATGGCTGAGTGACTCACTTTAGTCAGTCTGCCCTGCGGCCACAAGGCGGCTTTCGCTGCATGGCATGACTGATATACTCAACCCACGCCCAGAGAGTTGACCGCGCTGTTGGCCAATGCTCGTGGGGCACCCTTTTCGAGACTGCCTGGAGAGAGCCGTTGAACACCTCAAGCCCGCGCCACTTCCCCGCCACCCGAATGCGCCGCATGCGCCGGGACGACTTCTCACGCCGCTTGATGCAGGAGTCGACCCTGACGCCCAACGACCTGATTCTGCCGGTGTTCGTGCTGGAAGGCGAAAATCAGCGTGAAGCGGTGGCCTCCATGCCCGGCGTGGAGCGTCTGTCGATCGACCTGCTGATCGAGCAAGCCAAGGAGGCCCATGCCCTGGGCATACCGGCCCTGGCACTGTTTCCGGTGATCGGCGCCGAGCAAAAAAGCGAGCTGGCCGAAGAAGCCTACAATGCCAGTGGCCTGGTACAGCGCACCGTGCGTGCCCTCAAGGAAGCCGTGCCAGAGCTTGGCATCATCACCGATGTGGCGCTGGACCCGTACACCAGCCACGGTCAGGACGGCATTCTCGATGCCCAGGGCTACGTGCAAAACGACCGTACGGTGGACACGCTGCTCAAGCAGGCTCTTTCTCATGCGGAAGCCGGCGCCGACGTCGTGGCCCCCTCCGACATGATGGATGGCCGGATTGGTGCGATTCGCCAGGTACTGGAGCAGGAGCAGCTGCACAACGTGCGCATCATGGCGTACAGCGCCAAGTACGCGTCGAACTACTACGGCCCCTTCCGGGATGCCGTCGGCTCCGCCGCCAACCTGGGCAAGGCCGACAAACGCACCTATCAGATGGACCCCGCCAACAGCGACGAAGCACTGCACGAAGTGGCGCTGGACATCGCCGAAGGTGCCGACATGGTGATGGTCAAGCCAGGCATGCCTTACCTTGACGTAGTGCAGCGTGTCAAAAGCGAGCTGCAGGTGCCAACCTTCGCCTATCAGGTGAGCGGTGAGTACGCCATGCACCGCGCGGCCTTCGACAACGGCTGGCTGGCCGCAGAGCCGGTGATTCTCGAATCGCTGATGTGCTTCAAGCGGGCGGGGGCCGACGGCATATTGACCTACTTCGCGTTGGAAGCGGCGCGTCTGCTGCAGCGCTGATGCCACCAGGATGACAAATCGGTGACACCTGTTTGTCATCTTGCCCCTGCATACTTAACGCAATTCGCGTTATAACAAGCAGCACAGGCAAGCGCCATTACCGCAGGGGGCCAGCATGGAAGACAACTCAGCCGATTCCACCACCGATGTCAGCAGTACCGTGCCCGGTAACGAGACTTTCGTGAGCGACAGTACCGAGGCACTGCCTTTACGGGTCAACCGTACACCGACGGGAGTACAGGCCCGTGAAGTGCTTCCGGAAGCCGACCTGGATGACCCACAGCTCTACTTCAACCGCGAGCTTTCGCACCTGCAGTTCAATATTCGCGTGCTGGAGCAGGCGCTGGACGATGCGCATCCGCTGCTGAACCGTCTCATGTTCCTGCTGATCTTCTCGTCCAACATGGACGAGTTTTTCGAAATCAGGGTCGCGGGGCTCAAGCACCAAATGGCGCTGGGCGATGACACCACCGCCGCCGATGGTCGCTTACCCAAGGCCGTGCTGGGGGAGATTTCCACCATTGCCCACCAGCAAATCGCCCGCCAATACGCGATCCTCAATGACACCCTGCTGCCTGCCCTGGAAGCCCAGGGGCTACGTTTTCGCCGCCGCGATCAATGGACCGAGGCGCAGAAGGCCTGGGCGCGGGAATTTTTCGATAACGAGATCATGCCGGTCATCAGCCCCATCGGCCTGGACCCCTCTCATCCGTTCCCTCGGCTGGTCAATAAAAGCCTCAACTTCATCGTCGAGCTCGATGGTAAAGACGCCTTTGGCCGTGCTGGCGGCATGGCGATTCTGCCCGCCCCACGCTCGCTGCCACGGCTGATGGCCTTGCCCAGAGAGCTGTGTGCAGAGGGCTACACCGAGTATGTCTTTTTGTCTTCGCTCATACATGCCCATGCCGAAGAGCTGTTCCCCGGCATGCGCGTGCGCGGCTGCTATCAGTTCCGCCTGACCCGCAATGCGGACATGACCGTCGACCCGGAAGAGGTCTCAGACCTGGCATCGGCGTTACGCGGCGAGCTGCTAGCACGGCGCTATGGCAGCGGCGTACGCCTGGAGGTCGCCGATAACTGCCCGGATGAGCTCATCAACTTCCTGCTACGCCAGTTCGAGCTGGACAACGACGATCTATACCGCGTACAGGGGCCAGTGAACCTGACCCGCATGATGGCCGTGCTGGGCGACGTGGACCGCCCCGAGCTGCTCTATCGCCCGTTTACCCCCAGCGTGCCCAAGGGCTTGAAGGGCGGCAGCCTGTTCAGCGCCATTGCCAACAACGACATTCTGCTGCACCACCCCTTCCAGGCCTTCTCCCCCATCGAAGACCTGCTGCGCGAAGCCGCACGCGATCCAGACGTTCTGGCCATCAAGCAGACGCTCTACCGTACCGGTGCCGACTCCTCCATCGTCAGCGCGCTGGTGGATGCCGCCAGCCAGGGCAAGGAGGTCACCGTGGTCATCGAGCTACGGGCACGCTTCGACGAAGCAGACAACCTGCAGCTTGCCTCGCGCCTACAGGAAGCCGGGGCCATCGTCATCTACGGCATCATGGCCTACAAGACCCACGCCAAGATGCTGCATATCGTCCGCCGTGAGCGGGGTGAGCTGCGTCACTATGCACATCTGGGCACCGGCAACTACCACGCCAGGACCGCCAAGCTGTATACCGACTACAGCCTGCTGACTGCCAACAAGGCGCTGTGTGCCGACGTGCACAAGGTCTTCCAGCAGCTCTCGGGCATGGGCCGCGCGCGTAAGATCGATACGCTGCTGCACGCGCCGTTCACGCTGCACGAGCGGCTGGTGGAAATGATCGATCGGGAAGCCCAGATCGCCCGCAAGGGCAAACGTGGCCATATCATCATCAAGTGCAACTCGCTGACCGAGCCCAAGCTGATCAAGGCGCTTTACCGAGCCTCTCAGGCGGGCGTGGAGTGCGACCTGATCATTCGCGGCATGTGCTGCCTGAAACCCGGCGTGCCGGGCGTATCAGACAACATTCGCGTACGCTCGATCATTGGCCGCTTTCTGGAACATACCCGAGTCTTTCACTTCCATAACGACGGCAAACCGGAAACCTGGTGCTCCAGCGCCGACTTCATGTCGCGCAACATGTTCCACCGCGTGGAAACCTGCTTCCCGCTGCTGGACAAGAAGCTCGCCACCCGGGTGCGCAAGGACCTGGAGACCTACCTGGTCGATAACTGCCAAAGCTGGCTACTGCAGAGCGATGGCAGCTACCAGCTCCAGGACCCAGGCCACGGCGATGCCATCAGCGCCCAGGAAACGCTGCTCTACGCTTACGCCACGAAGAGCTGAGGCCGCCGCCCTGGCCTGGTAGCCGGGGCAGCTCAGGCACACTTCCCTCTCACGTGTGTTGCTGGCGCAGCTGGCGGGCAGCTTTCACCATATTGGCCAGGGCCGGCTCCACATCGGCCCACTCACGGGTTTTCAGCCCGCAGTCAGGATTGACCCATAGCCGTTCAGCGGGAATCTTTTCCAACGCCTTCTCCATGAGCGTTGCCATCCAGCTCACCTCGGGAGTGTTGGGCGTGTGAATGTCGTATACCCCAGGCCCAATTTCATTAGGGTAAGCAAAGTCCTGAAAAGCATCCAGCAGCTGCATGTCCGAGCGCGATGTCTCGATGGTGATCACGTCCGCGTCCAGGGCCGCAATGGCACCGATGATATCGTTGAACTCCGAGTAACACATATGGGTGTGAATCTGGGTACTGTCGGCAACCCCCGCCGCACTGAGCTGAAAGCTCTCGACGGCCCAGTCCAGGTAGGTCTGCCACTCACTCTGGCGCAGCGGCAAGCCTTCACGCAGGGCGGGCTCGTCAATCTGGATCACCCGAATTCCCGCGCTTTCCAGGTCACGAACTTCATCACGCAGTGCCAGGGCTATCTGGCGACAGGTGAGGGCTCGGGGCTGGTCATCACGCACGAAGGACCATTGAAGAATCGTCACCGGGCCGGTCAACATGCCCTTCATCGGTTTTTGCGTCAGCGACTGGGCGTACTCACTCCAACGCACCGTCATGGGCGCGGGGCGGGCTACATCACCATAGATGATCGGCGGTTTGACGCAGCGTGAACCGTAGCTTTGTACCCAGCCAAATCGGGTAAAGGCAAAGCCGTCCAGCTGTTCACCGAAGTATTCCACCATGTCGTTACGTTCGGCTTCGCCATGTACCAATACATCCAGCCCCAGAGCATCCTGGCGTGCGATGACATAGGCAATTTCCTGCGCCATTCTCGCGTCGTAATCGGCCTGTCCAAGCTCACCGGCTCTGAATGCTCGTCGTGCTTCACGAATCTCGCTGGTTTGCGGGAAGGAGCCAATGGTAGTGGTGGGAAACAGTGGGAGCGCCAGCGCACGCCGCTGTTCCAGCGCGCGTTGGGGGTAAGCTGACCGTCGCTGGCTATCTGCTGGTGTGATGCCTGCGAGGCGCGTGCTTACCTCGAGCTGGTGGATACGCCGCGACTCACGCCGCGTGTCCAGCGCACGTGTGGCCTCGTTCAAGCGCTGCTCATCGGCAGGCGTGGCGCGGTTGTCGATCAGACGCGCCAGGCTGACCACCTCGTCCAATTTCTGACGAGCGAAGGCCAGCCATGATCGCAGCTCCGGGTCCAGGCTATCTTCCTGGGCCAAATCCACGGGCACATGGAGCAGCGAGCAGCTGGGCGCCAGCCAGAGCCGCCGGCCGAGACGCACCTTGATGGGCAGCAGGCGTTCACGCAAGGCGGCCAAATCGGCCCGCCAGACATTGCGGCCATCGACCAAACCGAGCGAAAGAATCTGGTGCGGACTCAAACGGTCGATAACACTTTCGACCTGCTCTGGAGCACGCACAGCATCAATATGCAGCCCAGCGACCGGCAGTCGAGTGGTCAAGGCAAGGTTATCGCCCAGGGCGCCAAAATAGGTCGCCAGCAACAGTTTAGACGGTGCCGCCTGAAGGCGATGATAAGCGCGTTCATACGCCTGCTGCCAGGCCACGGGCAAGTCCTGCACCAGAGCAGGCTCATCGAGCTGCACCCACTCCACGCCCTGGGTCGCCAAGCGCGCCAGGATATCGCTGTAGACATCCAGCACGCTATCCAACAGCGTGAGTCGATCAAAACGGCTGCCCTTGGTCTTGCCAAGCCACAACCAGGTCAGAGGCCCTACCAGTGTGACCTTGGGGGTGAACCCTGCCTGCAGCGCTTCATCGACCTCATCGAACAGCCGCTCCGAGGCCAGTGTGAAGCGTTGGCCCTGGTGAAGTTCGGGCACCAGGTAGTGATAGTTGGTATCGAAATACTTGGTCATCTCGCAAGCGGCAGCGGGTTTTCCGTCAGGTGCTCGCCCGCGAGCCATGCGAAACATGGTATCCAGGTCTACCCTGCCGTCTCTGACTTCATCGGCAGCATCAAAGCGCTCGGGTACCGCCCCCAACATGACCGAAACATTCAACACCTGGTCGTAAAAGGCGAAGTCACCGACGCTGACCATGTCCAGCCCAGCCGCCTGCTGAATTTGCCAATGATGGAGCCGTAGCGCCTGAGCGGTGCTCTCCAAAGCTTCTCGGTCGGCCTCACCGCGCCAGTAAGCCTCGGTGATTTTCTTCAGCTCACGTCGTGCACCAATGCGGGGGTAGCCGAGTATATGAGACACTGTCATGATGAATCCTTCCCATGCGAATGATGTCACTCAGTTTGCTCACCGCACAAAAGTGAATCAAACTAAAGATTCTAATATAAAACATGAAAATTACTCACCATGATTGAGCTACGCCATTTGCGCACGCTACTGGCGCTGAGGGAAACGGGGTCGCTGGTGGAAGCCGCCGAGCGCGTGCACCTCACCCAGTCAGCGCTTTCCCACCAGTTGAAAGACCTGGAAGGCCGTATCGATAGCGCGCTGTTCGTGCGCAAGACGCGCCCCGTGGAATTTACCCGCGCCGGTTTGCGCCTGTTGGCGCTGGCCGATGATATTTTGCCCGAAGTACGCAAGGCCGAGCGAGACCTGGCGCGCTTGGCAGGCACCGAGCAGGGGCGCCTGCACATGGCCATCGAATGCCACAGCTGCTTTCAGTGGCTGATGCCCACCGTGGACTATTTTCGTGACCATTGGCCAGAGGTGGAAATCGACATCCCCAGCGGCCACCATTTCGACCCGCTACCTGCCCTGGCACGCGAGCAGCTGGACCTGGTCATCACCGCCGACCCACAGCCACTGGAAGGGGTCCACTACGAGCCGCTGTTTCGCTACGAGGGGTTGTTGGCCGTAGCCCGCCAGCATCGCCTGGCGGGCAGTGCCTATGTTCTGCCCGCCGAGCTGGCCGAAGAGACGTTGATCACCTACCCAGTGGAGCAGTCACGACTGGACGTCTTCACCCAATTCCTGACGCCCGCTAATGTGCGCCCCAAGGAGATTCGTACGGCCGAATTGACCATCATGATGATGCAGCTGGTGGCCAGCGGCCGTGGGGTTTGCGCGCTGCCCAACTGGGCCTTGACCGAGTATCTGGAGCGCCACTACGTCAGTGCCGTCAAGCTGGGCGAACAGGGCATCTGGAGCACGCTGTACGCGGCCATTCGTGAAGAGACCATGGAGGCGCCGTGGATGCAGGACTTTTTACGCACGGCTCAGGAGACCTCCTTTGCGGTACTCTCCGGGATCAGGCCGGCGAATCGCGACGAGGAATCAGCAGGGTAAAGCGGGCGCCGCCCAGCGCTGGGCTGCTGTCCACGGTGACGCTGCCGCCATGACCACTCATGATTTTCTGCACGATGGACAACCCGAGGCCATACCCGCCCGAGCTGCGGGCGCGGCTATCGTCCAGCCGGGCAAACGGCTTGAAGATATCGGCCCGGGCTTCCAGCGGTATGCCCGGCCCATCGTCTTCCACGTCGATGCGCACGAGGTGGGGCTCATCCCAGAGCCGAATGATCACCTGTGTTTTGCTGTAACGACAGGCATTGCCGACCAGATTCTGTAGCGCCCGTTGAAGATAGCGAGGCTCGGCCAGCAGTTCGATGTCTGGGCCAGGGTCGAGCTCAAGCGTAAGGCCTGCGTGCAGCGGGGCCAGGGTATCGATGACCCGGTTGGCCATGGCACGGCAGTCGACCAGACTCATTTCAAGCTCGCCACCGTGCAGGGTGTCTCCCCCCAACCGGGCATAGGTCAGAATCTCATCGACCAGTTCGTCCAGCTCGGTAATATCGGCATCGATGCCCTGTAGCTGCCTCTGAATGGCCGGCTGGTCGGTCATGTCTTCCACCATCTGCACGGCAAAGCGGATACGCGCCACCGGGGTGCGCAGCTCATGGGAGACCGCGCGGATCATCTCCTGCTGGCCACGGAGCAAGCTCTGTACCTGATTGGCCATACCGTTGAAAGCCATGCCGACACGGCCGAGAAAATCACCGCTTTCCACTTTTACACGGGTTTCCAGGCGGCCACTGGCGATGCGGGTTGCCGCCAGCTCCAGTCGCGCCATGCGTGATTCGATACTGCGCATGATCAGATAAACGATCAGACTGAGCACGGCCATCAGGCCAACCAGTAAAGGAAGATGCAAGTTGAGCGGCAGCGTGTCGCCCCGGGTCACCGGTCCTGCCTGTAGCCACTGGGGAGCGTCGCCCGGCGGGACGGGGAGCTGGTAGACCAGCGTGATGGCGAGCTTGTCGGACATCAGTCGGGTAATGACACCCCCGAGCGTCATCTGAAAGCGCTGTTCGGCAGTCAGGTCTTCTGGTGGTGCGCTCAGCAGCGTCAATGGCCAGCTGCCAGGGCGCAAGTGGCTGAGGGTATCGGCCCGTTCCTGAGGCGGCATGCTGGCCAGCCATTCGCCCAACGCCACCAGGCTACCCTGCCATTGGCGCTCCCCCCAAGCCGCAAAATTCGCTTCCAGCAGCCATACCTCATGCTGGCGAGGAGAATCCGGCAAACGTTGGCGCAGTTGCCAGGGGGATTCCTCCACCAGCACACGACCCCGCTCGATGCGGGATCGTTCGAAATAGCCCAGCGGGGTATCGGCCATGCGACGCAGCGCTAGCTGCATGCCCAGGCGCTCGGAGAGCTCGCCCAATAGCGCTTCCCGCTCCTCCTCAGCCACGCTGGCCAGTCGCTGAGTCATCATCGACATAGGCAGTGCAGCCAGCTGCTCTCGGTAATCCTCGCGACGCACCTGCTCGATGAACGAGCGCCCCCCCAGGGCAATCAGAAACACCGCGCATAGCGCCAACCCGAGCAGCAGGTAGAAGCGTAAAAACGAGCCGTGACTCAGCACTCGCCGCATTGGGCGACCTCTCCTGGTTAGCTGTCCTTGACGAACAGATAGCCCTTGCTACGCACCGTCTTGATGCGGTGAGGCTGATTGGGGTCATCGCCAATCTTGGGGCGAATACGGGAGACCCGCACATCGATCGAGCGATCCTGGCCATCGTACTTGATGCCGCGCAAATCGCTGAAGATCTCTTCCCGCGTCAACACCCGCCCCGCATTGCGGGCAAGCAACCATAAAAGGTCGAACTCGGCGCTGGTCAAGTCGATGCGATCACCTGCCAACCAGGCCTCGCGGGTGGCGTTGTCGATTTCCAGATTCTCGAACTTCAGGCGCATTTCACCGTCGGGAGCAGGGCCGTCGGCACGCCGCAACAGAGCACGCATACGGGCCAACAGCACCCTGGGCTGTACCGGCTTCGGTACGTAGTCATCGGCGCCCATCTCCAGCCCCAGCACCTGATCCAGGTCGTCGGTGCGCGCGGTGAGCATCATGATCGGCCCGGCGAAATTGGGCCGCACACGGCGGCAGATGGCCAGGCCATCCTCACCGGGCAGCATGAGATCCAGAATCACCAGATCCGGCTGCAGCGTCAGGATACGATCTACCCCCTTGGCACCATCCGCTTCGATCGTCACTTGAAAGCCGTTGGCTTCCAGGTAGTCACGGGTGAGCTCCGCCAAGCGCTGATCATCTTCAATAATCAGCACATGATCCTGGTCGGGGTAGTCGGGCGTTACCGCCTCCTGCGATCCAAGTGCTTGAAATTGCTGTTCCAAGTGATCCACCATCCTTTTCCTTCACTCCGCTTAGGCAGTTTGTGTTGTCACCCGCACATCCCCTCTGCAACCGCAGGTTGTGAGCGCTTTCAGGATACCCTAAAACTGCGGTAACGCCTGCCCCTTGATCAACGTTCAGCACCCATCTCCCTGACGTTTCCGTGGGTGGCTTGATTCTTCCACCATCAAGCGCTAATGTGAATGCGCAACTGTCGACAATGTGGCAGGAGGATATCGCCATGGAAAATGGCAAGGCAAAAAGTGTGATCAAGCGTGTTTATGTACCCACCCAGGTGCGCGATCTGCCCAACGGTGAGAAGTTGAAAATCCCGGGGCATTACAAGGCCCCACCCAGCGATAGTAACAGCTGACTCGAGCGCGTCCATCGCACTGATCGCAAAAAGGCAGGCCCATAGGGCCTGCCTTTTTTAATATCTGCCTGTTCAACAGTGTTAGCCGTTGGTTACGCTACCCTTTGGGCCCCAACAAAAACCAGGCAATCAAGCCCACCAGCGGGAACATCAACAGCACGT
>NZ_LFGS01000004.1:557434-581296 GCF_002078135.1 Halomonas sp. BC1
TCCATAGCAATTTGGCAAGGCCGCCCGCCGAACTCTTGGCGACCTTGACGATGGCCCACACGACAATGACGAGCCAAATCAAACCTAACAAACCGCCGACTTCAATACCCATGGTAACTCCTTGTTGGGTTGCATCCGTGAGCATTTAGCTAAGCACATGTTAGGCAAGCGCACAAGGTTGGTTCAAGGTTCTGGCACACGTAGAATCATTTCACCACCGCGAATCTCGATGGCCAAGTGATTCAAAAAGCTCATGCCCAACAGGACGGTATCCCGCTCCATGCCTAGGCTGATGGAGCCTTGCACGTTACTCATGCGGATGCCGCCCAGCGCCACTTCATCCAGCTGAGTCAGGCTGCCTTCGACACGGCCATTGGCAGTATTGAACCAGGCACGTCGACCAGGCTCCAGGCCCAGCTGCGCTGCCAACTCCCCGGGCACGGCCACATAGGTCGCGCCGGTATCCAGCAGGAACGTAACGCTTTCGCCGTTGATCTCACCCGGCGCTTCAAAGTGGCCGGCACGGTTGCGCTTGAGCGTGACAGGGCCATTCTCCGGCGACGTATTCATGATCTGGGCATTGGGGTACAGCATCTGCTCGAGCCCGCCCTGGACCCACCAGGTGCCGACACCGATCAGCAGCACCCAGAACAGCAGCATCATGACGATACCGCCCTGCTGTGACTTGGCTGTCGTCATGACGTACCTCACGAGTTCAGGAGCTTTTCCAGGCCGCCGCTGCATCGCGACCCCGTCGTTCGTTCACGAACATACAAATCAGCATAGCCGTTATGAACAGCACCACACACAGAAGAATGGAGGCCTGAAGGCCTATCAGGGCCTGCAACACCCCCAGCATGACGATGCCCATCACCCCTGCGAGCTTGTTGGCCAGCCCCCAGAAACCAAAAAATTCGGCAGATTTCGGCAACGGGGAAAAGACCCCCACCAGGGCACGGCTGGCGGACTGGCTGGATCCCAGGCTCAAGCCCGCCAGACAGCCTACCCACAGGAAGAGATGCTGCGCCTGCCACTCCAGCCCGAAACGGCCATTCAACCAGGCCGTGAGTTCAGGCGTGGCCCAAATGGCGACGATGGCGGCTACCCATAGCCCCAGGGTGATCTGATAAGTGCGTTTGGCGCCCAGGCGATCCTGCAAAAAGCCAAAACCGATGGCCCCGGTGGCCGCGGTCACCTGGACGATGATGAACATGATATTGCGTACGCTCTCATCCCAGCCAATGACCTGGGCCCCGTAAATAAAGGCAAAAGCGATGATGATGTAAACACCGGCCATGGAGAACAGCAGCGACACCAGAAAAATGCTCAAATCCTTGAAGTAACGCAGCTCATGAAAGGTGCCCATGATCCGCTGCCGAGCAATCTGACGGTAAGGGACGCCAGCGGGCTGCGGTATGCCACGCTCTTTCAGCCACAGGAACGTAGGGATTGCCGCCACCAGGAAGAACCCGGCTGCGAAGGGCCCCACCCAGCGGATCTGCTCGAAATTATCCGCCGTCGCCTCGCCCAGCACCATCAGCGTGAAACCTGCAGCCACCAGTCCACCCACATAGCCTAACGCCCAGCCAAACCCGGAAATCCGTCCCAATGCATCCGGTGGGCCCAACTCGGGAAGAAAGGCAGCAATGAACGATTCGCCCATGGAGTAGGCATAGTTCGAAAGCACGATCAGCAGCAGCCCCAACACCACGTAGCCTGGCGTCACGAAATAGAGCATGGCGGTGGTCAGCACCGTGGCCAGATAGCTGAAGAACAGAAAGCGCTTCTTCTCGGCACGATAATCCATGATCGCGCCACACAAGGGAGCCGTGATCACCACCATCAGATAACTGATCGCCAGCGCAAGGCTCCACAAAAAGTTGGCCAGGCGAAAGCCGTCATTGCGGTCCCCCACAATGACGGTGGTAAACAGCTCGCCAAATACCACGGTAATAATTAATAACGTATAGGCCTGATTGGCAAAATCGAACATTGCCCAGCCGAAAATTTCCCGGCGGGAAGCATAAGGCGTTTTAATCACTGGCGCAGCACTGGGCAGCATATAAAGGACTCACAGGAAAAGAAGCTCAAGATTAGCAGTGGCAACGCTGTGCACGCCAGCATCAGCCCTTGTCGGTGATTTTTATCGATATCGACAACTTCAAGGAGTTCAACGATCACTATGGCCACGCCATGGGTGACGACACGCTGCGTGCTGTCGCTGAGGCGCTCAATGGCTGCATCACACCGCACCGCGACCTGCTGGCACGTTACGGCGGGGAAGAGTTTGTGTGTGTGCTTCCCGGCGTGGATGCCGATGAAGCCATGCAAACCGCCCACTGCCTACGTCAGGCCATTCTTGCCTTGGCCATTCCCCATGCTTATTCCACCACGCATTCGCACTTGACCGCCAGCATGGGCATTGCAACGCCCCCCTGACCATCCCTTGGGTCATGACGAATTGCTCAGCAGGGCCGACCAGCAGCTCTACCATGCCAAGCGCCGTGGCCGAAACCGCATCGAAACGCAAAAACGCCCGGCTTAGCCGGGCGTTGCTCGATGGCACTCAGCAGCTCGTTACAGCAGCCAGTGCGCCAGGACGGCGGAGAGTCCCACCACCATAGCGGTCGCTACGGCGACGGTCACGATACGATCCAGCCAACGGTCGAAGGCAACACCTTTGGGCTGCCTTCGCGTGGCTCCGTGACGCCCCTGTCGAGCCATTAGCACACCTGTTCCATCAGTGCTTCCTCTGCGCCATTGTGGTTATATGTCGACGTTATGGCGGCGACACAACGCTCACTATTTGATACGTCTGTTGACGACGCTGGGTGCACGACGCAGCCGCTCTTCTTCACCCAGTTGCTCGGCCTCGAAGGCATCGGCTCCCACCGGGGTTTCACCATGACGCCGATACAGCTGGGTCAGCATGGCTTTACGATCAGCACGCAGCTCCCGCACCAGGACGACAATCATCATATACAAAATGAACGTAAACGGTAGCGCCGCAAGCACGGCTGCAGACTGCAGGCCTGAAAGCCCGCCTGCCACGATCAGCGTCAGGCATATCGCGGCAATCAAGACGCCCCAGATAATGCGCTTGTAAAGAGGCGGGTTGATCGAGCCGTTGTCGGTCATTTGCGCCACGATGTACGACGCCGAATCCGCCGAAGTCACCAGGAAAATGAAGATCAACATCATGGCAATGACCGAGAGCACGCCAGAAAACGGCATCAGGGCAAACATCTCGAACAATGCCACCGTGATATTCGCTTCCGTGGCCGCCGCCAGCCCCACATCACCGTTGAGCTCCAGGTTCAAAGCGGCACCGCCAAACACCCCGATCCACAGGCAGGCCAACAGCGGCGGCACGAAAAGCACCCCAAACACGTACTCCTTGATCGTACGCCCACGTGAAACACGAGCCACGAAGGTGCCGACGAAGGGAGACCAGGCAATCACCCAAGCCCAGTAAAAGATCGTCCAGCTGCTGGCCCACTCGTTATCACTATAGGGGGAAATACGCAGGCTCATGCCAATGAAGTTCTGCAGATAGTCACCGATCCCCAAGGTGATGGTTTCCAGGATGGCCACCGTCGGCCCCGTGACCAGCACATAGACCATCAAGCTGATGCACAGCACCATGTTGAGGTTGGATAACCGCTTGATACCCTTATCCAGCCCTGACCAGGTGGAGGCCATGTAGGCACAGAACATCACCAGCAGGATCACGAACTGCCACCAGCCGTTTTCAGGCAAGCCAAAAACGGCGTTCAAGCCGCCGTTCATCTGCAGTACGCCCAACCCCAGCGAGGTCGCGACCCCCATGACGGTAGCCACGACCGCAAACACATCCAGCCAGGACGCGTAAGGGCGCACTCGTGGATGTTTTGCGGTGACCGAAGAGAGAACCGACGACACCAGCCCCGCCTGGCCCTTGCGAAACTGAAAATAGGCAATGATCAGGCCCACGACCGAAAACGCCGCCCACTGGTGGATACCCCAGTTGAAATAGCTGTACTGAATGGCATAACGGGCGGCAGCTTCGCTTTCGGCGGGCACATCGCCGTAGGGAGGGTTGATATAGTGCGACATGGGTTCGGCCATACCGTAAAACACCAGGCCTACCCCAAAACCAGCCGCCAGCAACATACTGATCCATGAAAAGAAGCTGTAGCTGGGCGTACTATCCTGTGGCCCAAGGCGCACTTTGCCGTATTTACTCAGTGCAAGACCAATCAAGAACACGACAAAGCCAAAGACCGAAAACAGATAAAACCAGCCAAACAGTTCCGTGACGGTTGCCAGTGCCGTTTCCGCCGCACTGCCAAAGGCCTCTGGAAACGCTGCGCCAATAATGACCAAGCCGAAAATAATGATCGCCGAAGCGATAAATACCGACTTGCCTCCATGATTCGTCATATCACCACCCTGGTTAATGAACTTGGTTGGCACTCTCCTGGTGCGTTCTCATAAATCCTAACACTCAACGGGGGCAGCCGCATGTCAGGTGTTTAACGCTGCATAATTAGCCTTTACTGATTTTCAAATCGGATAAACGGCGAGCACAAGAGTGAACTTGCCCATCGGGGTATGTTCCAATAAGGCAAATGAACGATGGAGGCATATATGCCACAGATGAATCGCGATCAACGTAATGCTGCCTGGCAAGCTGCGCACCAGTGGCGCGCCCGAGCTGCTCAGTCACGCCCCACTGGCGTCATGGGCAGCGTCAAACTGCTGCTGACCTGGCTTGCCTTCGGGGCGCTGATGATCGTCGGCATGGTGCTGGGCCTGATATTTTTGCTGATCGGCTGGGCCATGATGCCCTTCGTGCGCCACAAGATGAAAAAGCGCATGGAACAGATGCGTGCCGAGCAGGCTCAGGATATCGGTGGCGGCTATGCCTCTCAACGTCATGCTTCTTCCCAAAACCAGGCATCTCATGGCCATCGCCCGCACCAGGACGTTCTGGAAGGCAGCTATGAAGTGAAGGACGAGCCGCGCCACTGAGTCGGCACGTCACCTGGCCAGCACGTCACTAGGGTGGTGCTTGTATCCAGGCAAAGGCCGCTGCCAACGCCAGCGGCATGACCACCAGACTGCCCAGATTACCGATCAGTACCAGCGAAGCCACCTTGTGGGGTTCCAGCTTGTACTGTTCCGCGACCAGATAGTTGAGCACTGCCGGGGGTAGCACTGCAAATACCAGTAGCACGGCGGTCTGCAGCGAGTTCAACGGCAGTAGCCACATCAAGGGAAAGGCAACCACCAGCCCCGACAGCGGGCACAGCACGGCACCCAGCAACCCTGTGCGCCAGTCGCTGAAATCGATCTCCAGCAGCCGTACCCCCAAGGCAAACAGCATCAGCGGGATACAGATACCTCCCAACATGTGCATGGCTTCCAACAGCCAACTGGGCAGTGCCACTCCCCCCACATTGACCAGCAGCCCTGCCACACTGGCAGCCACGATGGGCATGCGCAGCATCCGCCACAGGGAAGTACGCGGGTCCAGCATGTAGAGCCCTACCGAAAAATGCAGCAGCATTTCGATGATGAACACCACCACGGCAGCGGGCAGCGCCTCGGGCCCAAAGGCAAGCACCAGTAGCGGCACTCCCATGTTGCCGGAGTTGTTGAACATCATGGGCGGCAGGAAGACCTTGATGTCCAGCGAGAGCCACTTGGCCACTGGCCACAGCACCAGGCCGGAACCCAGCACCACCAGGGCAGCCGCCGTTGCCAGCCAGGCATAGTCGGCCAGCGGCGCTTGGCGGTCTGCCAGTACGGCAAATACCAGCAGCGGTACGAACAGTTCCATGTTCAGGGTATTCAGACTGCCAATGTCGGGGCTGCGGTAGCGCCCGTAGGCAGCGCCGCAGCCAGCAATGAGGAACACCGGCAGCAGCGTGGCGAGTATGTGGCCAGTCATGGGCGGCCCTGCCGAACCGGCGAGCCCGCTGGGGTTGTGGCATGCATGTCCTGTCGTCCTTGTTGTTATCTTAACAGGCTATCTTTTTATCCCTGCGGCTGCCCATTAGCCCTTGGTGGATCATGCGCCCAGAAAACGCTGCCACAAGTCCGCCACCACGCGACGATGGCTCGCCAGCTCGCGGGCACTTCCTTCTGCCTTTTCGCCGGTCAGCGCGGCTCGGTGTGTACGGCTGCGGTAAGCCAGGTAAGCCTCTTTCAACTGTTCGGCTTCGTTGGGGGTGATATGCCCGCTATCGGCCAGGGTTTCCAGAATGCGGATATTGTCGCTGTAGGTCAGCAGCGCGGGCGTCTGGTGGGCAAAGGCCAGCACGGCATACTGGCAGAGGAATTCGATGTCCACCATGCCACCCGCATCGTGTTTCAAGTCGAAGGTGCCCTCGGTGCTCACGGTATTGGCCGCTCCCTTGCTGCCCAAATGGTCACGCATCTTGTGGCGCATGTTGACCACGTCGCTGCGCAAGGTGTCCTGGGCACGTTCGACGCCCAGAATCGCACCACGCAGCGTCTCGAAGCGCGCGGCCAGTGCGTCACTGCCCGCCACTACCCGGGCCCGCACCAGCGCCTGGTGCTCCCAGGTCCAGGCATTCTGACGCTGATAGTCGGCGAAAGCCTCCAGCGAGGTCACCAGCAGACCAGCGTTGCCCGAAGGCCTCAGCCGCATATCCACCTCGTAGAGGCTGCCCGCAGGCGTGATGGCCGTCAGCAGGTGAATGATGCGCTGCCCCAGGCGAGTAAAAAAGACCGGGGTGTCCAGCGGGCGCGGGCCATCGGTAGCGCCCTTGCCGTCGCTGTCGTGCAGGAACACCAGATCGAGATCCGAGCCGTAGCCCAGCTCGATGCCGCCCAGCTTGCCATAGCCAATGATCAGAAACGCCGGCTCACGGTTATTACAACCAGGGGGCACGCCATGCTTGCGGGCCAAGTGCTTCCAGGCCATGGCCAGCACCGCTTCCAGAATCACTTCCGCAATGAAGGTGAGGTAATCGCTCACTTTCATCAGATGCCGCGTACCGACCACATCCGATGCCGCCACGTGCAGCATCTGGGCGTGCTTGAAGACCCGCAGTGCTTCCAGCTGCGTCTCTTCGTCATCCTCGGGCAGGCGATTGAGCGTCTGGCGTAGCTCGTCGGCAAGGCGCGCCTTGTCGGCAGGCGTGTAGAGCGTGTCCGGGGTGAGCAGCTCATCGAGCAGGATGGGGTATCTGGCCAGCTGCTCGGCAATCCAGGGGCTAGCGCAGCAGAGCCGCATCAGATGCTCCAGCGCATGGGGGTTTTCACGCAGCAGCGCCAGATAGGCCGTCCGCCGCAGCACGGCCTCGATCAAGGGCTGCACCCGCGCCAAGGCGGTGTCCGGCGCGTCGCTGCTGGCCAACGCCTCCAGCAGCAGCGGCATCAGGGCGTCCAGCCGCTCGAAGCCAATGCGCTGCATGCTCTGCACTGCCCGTGAGTGGTAGAAGCTGACCAGCCGCTTGTGGGCTCGCTCAGGCTCATGGAACCCTGCCCCGGCCAGCAAGGCCTGCGCCTCGTCGGGCTCCAGCTCTTCGCGCCACAGCAAGCGCCACTGCGCCAGGGCGTTTTCGCTCTGCGGCGCGTCGGCTTCTTCTTCGGGGTCGGCAATCACGGCATCGAAGTGTCGACGCACCCGCTCACGCACGCGGTTCAACTGCTCCTTCAGGGATGACCAGCCGTCGTAGCCCAGCGCGAAGGCAACCCGCTCGCGATCATCGTCATCGGTAGGCAGTTGCTGGGTCTGGCGATCTTCCAGGGCTTGAATGGCATGTTCCAGATCACGCAAGAAGGCGTAATCCGGCAGCAGCTCGTCCACCACGGCAGTGGGCAACAAACCCAATTCAGGCAGACGATTGAGAGCCGTGTACAGCGATGTCACTTGCAGCTCGGTATCTCGCCCACCGCGAATCAATTGAAACGCCTGCACGATGAACTCGACTTCGCGAATGCCCCCGGGCCCCAGCTTGATATTGCTCTCCATGCCCTTGCGTTTGACTTCCCGGTTGATCATCGCCTTGAGTTCGCGCAACGACTCGATGGCGCCGAAGTCCAGATAGCGGCGATAGACGAACGGGCGCAGGCTCGCCAGCAGCGTCTGTCCGGCGTCGATATCCCCTGCCACGGGGCGCGCCTTGAGCATGGCGTAGCGCTCCCACTCACGCCCCTGATCCTGATAGTAGCTGTCCAGCATCGAGAAGCTGCCCACCAGCGGCCCGCCGTCGCCCAACGGGCGCAGACGCATGTCCACGCGAAACACGAAACCGTCGGCCGTCATGGCATCCAGGGCAGCAATCAAGCGCTGGCCGAGCTTGGTAAAATACTCCTGATGCTCGAGGGGTTTGCGCCCTCCCTGGGTTTCGCCTTTTTCGGGAAAAGCAAAGATCAGGTCGATATCAGAGGAGAGGTTCAGCTCGCCCGCGCCCAGCTTGCCCATGCCCAGCACCACCAGCCGCTGGGGTGAGCCATCACTTCGCACGTCAGGCAGCCCCCACCGGGAGGCGTAAAAGTTTTCCAGCCAACCCAGTGCCGCCTCGATGCACACTTCTGCCAGCCAGGAAACCGACTGTGCCGTCTGCCACATGGTAGCGCCTGCAGGCCGGTTCAGGTCACGCCAGACGATGCCCAGCATACGGGCACGGCGAAAGCGGCGCAGGGCACGCTGCAGGCTCTCCTCATCCTCGCAGTCTGCCAGGGCGTCGTGCAGCCACTGCACGAGCGTCGCCTTGTCGGGAGCGCGGTCCAGCTCCCCAGAAGCCTCCAGCTCGGCCAGCCAGTGGGGAAAGCGCGCCAGGGTTTCCAATGCGAACGTCGAGACCGTCACCACGCGGGCCAGCGCTTCACGACGCGCCTCTGGCAGGTCATGCCATGGCCCAGAGGGCAGTGCCTTGCCGGTCATCGAGGCCAGGTTGTCGGCCTGTGTCAGGGCATCCACGAGACGCTGCCGAGCATCGGCGGCCGGGCCTGACAGTGCGTCAGGCAACGTGGTGGTGGAAAAGAGAGCCTGCGGTGTCTGCATATCTACCTCTGCGCCTAACGCACGTCGAAGTGACACGACTCATTGCTTGTCGGTCATTACGGGTCTGTCATTGCTGGCCTTTCATTGCTTGTCTGGGCCATGGGAGCGGGTCAGCCCAGCCACTTCTCCCAGCCTAACAGGCCCCAGGTGAGCCCCGCCATGATGAGTGACAGCATGACCGCCGCCGAGCCGATATCCTTGGCACGGCCAGAGAGTTCGTGATGTTCGGTGCCAATACGGTCCACCACGTTCTCGATGGCGCTGTTCAACAGCTCCACGATCAGTACCAGCAGCAGGCTGCCCACCAGCAGCAGCCAGCTGACCGGGCCCTCGCCGATCCACCAGGCAAACGGCAGCAGTACGGCGGCAATGGCCAACTCTTGACGGAAGGCGGCTTCGTTACGAAACGCGGCCTTCAGGCCTTTCCATGAGTAGCGCGTGGAGTGAACCAGATGGGTTAACCCGGTGTGTTGTGGCTTCATGCCCGTTGTCTCGTCTGCACGTTGATTAATGAGCCAGGATCATGGCGTCCAGATCCAGGGAGAGCGGGTCGAGCACTTCCGGCCAGCTCAGATAAGGGGTACTGCCGCTGCCGTTGACCAGTACGCTGAACACCCCCCAGCGCCCTTGCGCCGTGCGGAAATAGCCCGCCACTGCGCGCACGGCAAAGGGTTGATTCAGCGTACCGGTCTTGAGCATGACGTTATTCTGGAACGTGGGCGAACCGCGGCGAATGAAGCGCATCACTCCGTTGGCAGGCGACTGAAACGATGCCACGAAGCTCGGAAACAGTGCGCTCTGACGATACATGTCTTCCAGCATCACGTTAGTACCATGGGCCGACGTGCGGTTGTCCGTGGTCAAGCCGCTACCGCTGGAAAGCGTGATCGGGCCGTGGCCAGACAGCCCCTGGGCATAGGCCTCGATGGCCTGCCCCGCCTGACGCAGCTGTGCCTGGGGCGTTTCCACCAGGTTCAGCGCCAGCACATCGGCCATGTAGTTGTTGGAATAGTTCATCGTCCGCAGCAGCAGCTCCTGCAACGGCTGACCGTCGACGGCCGCCAGACGACGCGCTTCGCTGGGCGGACGCGTCGAGCCCACTCGCCAAGGGTCACGTACCGTCACCCCCGCCTGATTCAGCATGGCCAGCAGAAGCTGTGCCGTTTGCTCAGCCGCATCGCCAGCCCCACGATAGACATCCCGGGCCGCCGCGTTGGTGGAAATCTGCCCGGTCAGGCGCATGACGTCGCCACGCTCATCGGTGATCCGCTCTGCGCTGATTTCCGTGCCGCTATTGGCCGAGCGCGTGACGACCTGATTGTCGATCACGATCAGCGGCGCGGCGCTGTCGCACAAGCCCGTGCGCGCGGGCTGCCCAGCAGTGGTAGCGGGCGCCACATTGACGCACCAGGTACCAAAGTTGACCCCCGCCGAGGTCAGCGGCGCACTGTAAGCATTGGCGACCCGCGTGCGTGCGTTGCAGCGGTCGGTGGTGATGCACTCCACCGGGCCAAAGCGCCACTGGCTGACCACCAACGCACCGTCCACATGCTCGACACCTGCCAGCTGCAGGCGCTGCACCAGTCGCCAGAGGTCTTCGCTGGTCAGCCCAGGGTCACCGCCACCCTCGAACACCAGATCGCCGCGAAGCACGCCATTCTCCACCGGCGCGGTGCTCACCAGCTGGCTGGTAAAGCGGTGTTGGGGGCCAAAGCGGTTGAGCAGTGCTGCCGCCATATAAGCTTTGGTCACCGACGCAGGCGACAGCTGACGCTCGGGGTTCAGGCTTCCCAACAGCAGCTCACCAGGGCTCTCCCCCTCCAGCAGACGCGCCTCGGCACTCACCGAAAACCCTTTGGCCTCCAGCTGGCTCAACCGAGTGAAATCCGCCCACAGGGAGGTACTGGCGCAGAGTGCGGCACTGGCGATACCCGCCACGACACTGCCACGCAGCCAGCGCGCAGGTAAATTAAAAAAACACGTCACGTTGGACTACCTCAATGCACAGTATCAATACAGATTCATCGTGGAAAACGCTGGCCATGCTCAGGAAGAGACTCGCTACGGCCGCTCTAAATCGATGGTCAAGCGCCATAGCGCCTGGCCACTTTGATCATACTTGGCTTCGAACGGCGTCAGATAATCGCCGCTGGGCGTTACCCGGGCCACCGCCGCCTCGCGACCGGTGACCACCTGTACGGCCTGGGCAAACTCCTCCACGTAGAGGTCCCAGTTCGAGCGCAGCTCCAGCCGCCCACCCAGCGCCAACAGTGTGGGGAAAACCGGGTGACCATGCCAGCGCATTTTCAAGTGGGACGACTTGGGATAAGGGTTGGGATAGAGCAGATAGTGGCGCACGGGCGCCCACTGGGCTTCCCGCGCCAAACGCCAGAAATCCACCAGGTCAGCGCGCACCAGCAGCGCATTGCCCGGCAGCTCGCCGTGATCTCGCCCCAGCCGATCTGCGCTGCGGTCAACGCCGATCACACAGTGATCAGGGAACCTCTGCGCCAAACGGCGGGTCGATAGCCCGACCCCGCATCCTGCATCGATGATCAACGGTGCGGGATGCTGTCGCCGCCAGGCCTCCGCCTGCTCGAAAGCCAGGCGAGTATGGTCGGCAATGGGTTTGCGCAGCGGATGCGCCAGGGCACGCTCGACGCGCCGCACCACATCCTGGTGTGGCCCCGGTTGGTTGGAAGTCACCGATCGTGAGGTGTGCTGCATGACATCCTCTGCATGAAAAAAACGTGATTCTACCAGTCTCCCGGCTGCGCGGCATGACGCCGTTGCTCGCCCGGTGCTATGATCACGCCAGAGTCGATGTTCAAGCTCACTATTAAGCTCAGGACAGGCGCTGTGAAACGGCCTCCTGGCGATAATTGTCATTAAACACCACCGCACCACGAGGAACCCGGCTTGTCACACTTACCGGTGATTGTCGGCATGGGCGGCATCAATCCCGCCGGCAGAACCTCGGGCCATCAGGCCTTCCGCCGCACCGTGCTTGATGCCTTACCCGCCGATCAGCAGCGCCAAACACTGGAAGGCTTGGCCGCGCTCATGCGTCTCGCCGAGCACTCCGACCATGGATGGCAAGACAGCACAGGCCAGCCTATTGACTCGCCTGCCAGCCTGCTGCGTGAGCAGGTGCTCGACCACACCTTGATCCGCCGTAACGAGGATCCACGCTTCCAGGCACCGGGCCTGCCTGCCAACCGCCGTGCAGAGCTGGCGCTGGCCGAGCCCGTGCGCGTCACGCTGCGTCGCAAACAGCTGCCCGAGCAGCTGCCGGAAGGCTGGGAAGTACGCGAACTGGACGCCCGAGAAGTAGAAGTGACCCTGCCAGCGGGCATGCTGGAGGTCCTGCTACCCGATACTCAGGAACCCAAGGTGAAGGCCGCTGCCCAGCTGCCCTCAGGGTTCGACCCGGCCAGCCTGTACCGCAGCGTGCATCACCCGCGCGGGCTGGCCATGGCCATTTTCGGGGCCAGCGACTGCCTTGGCGCCAGTGGCCTTGACTGGGAGACCCTGCGCCAGCAGCTCAACCCTGACCATATCGCCGTCTATGCGGGCAACTCGATTGGCCAATTGGATGACGAAGGCTGGGGCGGGCTGCTGAAGAGTCTGGTCAGCGGGCAGCGCGCAACGTCCAAGCAGATGCCCCTGGGGTATGGGCAGATGCCGGCCGATTTCCTCAATGCCTATGTACTGGGCAGCGTGGGTGGCACCGGCGCGGCGCTGGGTGCCTGTGCCAGCTTCCTCTACAACCTGCGCCTAGGCATCGACGATATTCGCGCCGGACGCCGCCGAGTGGTCATGGTCGGCACCGCCGATGCGCCGATCACCCCCGAGATCATCGAAGGCTTTCGGGCCATGGGCGCGCTGGCAGACGACGCCAGCTTGAAAGCCCTGGACGCCCTGACCCTGCTCACCGATGCCGACTACCAGCGCGCATGCCGCCCGTTTGCCCGCAACTGCGGCTTCACCATGGCCGAAGCCAGCCAGTTCGTGCTGTTGATGGACGATGCGCTGGCTCTGGCGCTGGGGGCCGACATTCTGGGGGCCGTCCCCGATGTGTTCGTCAACGCCGACGGCTACAAGCGCTCCATTTCGGCGCCGGGGATCGGCAACTACATCACGCTGGGCAAGGCTGCGGCGCTGGTCAGGAACATGCTGGGAGAGACCGCGCTCAAGGAGCGTACCTATCTGCATGCCCATGGCACCAGCACGCCCAAGAACCGCACCACGGAATCCCATGTGTTCGATGAGATTGCCCGTGCGAACGGAATCGAGCAGTGGCCGGTGGTGGCCATCAAGGCGTTCATTGGCCACTCCCAGGGCTCTGCGGCGGGCGACCAGCTGGCCAGCGCCCTGGGCAGCTTCGCCCACGGCCTGCTGCCGGGCATTCCCACTCTGGATGCAGTGGCCGATGACGTCTATGCCGAGCGGCTGCGCTTTTTCACGACGCCCCAGGCGTTCAGCGCCGATGCCGCCTTCATCAACGCCAAAGGGTTTGGTGGCAATAACGCCACCGGCGTGGTGCTGTCCCCCCAGGTCACCGAGCAGCTGCTGCTCCAGCGCCATGGCAGCGCTGCCGTGGAGGCCTGGAAAGCCAAGCGGGAAACCGTGCGTGCCCAGGCCGCCGCGTATCTCAGCGAGGCGGACAAGGGCCACTACGCCCCGCGCTACCAGTTTGGCGAAGCCGTGCTGGAAGGCCCGGAGCTGGATATCCGGGCCGACCGCATTCATATCCCCGGCTACCACCAGGCAGTATCGCTGAACGTCGACAACCCGTTTGGCTCACTGAACGGCGAGGGGCAGTCATGAGCGCCCCTCGCCGCAATATCGCGGTCTACCCCGGTACCTTCGACCCCATCACCAATGGCCACTTCGATCTCATCGAGCGTGGAGCGCGCATGTTCGATCAGGTGGTCATCGCCGTGGCGGCCAGCCCTGGCAAACGCCCCGCGCTGGAGCTGCCGACCCGCATCGCGCTGGCTCAGCAGGTGTGCGCCTCGCTGGAGAACGTGTCGGTGATCGGCTTCTCGTCGCTGCTCACCACCATGATGCACGAACAGGGCGCGACGATCATTCTGCGCGGCCTGCGCGCCGTCTCGGATTTCGAGTACGAGCTACAGCTGGCCAACATGAATCGCGCCCAGAACCCCGAGCTGGAAAGTGTCTTTCTGACGCCTGCGGTGGAAAACTCCTACATCTCCTCGACCATCGTGCGTGAAATCGCCAAGCTGGGAGGCGATATTTCATCGCTGGTGCATCCGCAGGTCGCAGAGGCGCTGCGTAAGCACTACACTAACTAGCCATCGCTATTGTTGAGTAAAACACTCGGGTATATCACCGCCCGAGTGTTCCGCCATTCGTGAGGTATGCCCATGGCCCTGATGATTACTGACGAATGCATTAACTGCGACGTCTGTGAACCCGAATGCCCCAACGATGCCATTTCTCCCGGCGAGGAGATCTATGTCATCGATCCCAACCTGTGCACCGAGTGCGTCGGCCACTTCGACGAACCTCAGTGCCAGCAGGTGTGCCCGGTCGACTGTATTCCCCTGGACCCGGAGCGCCCCGAGACCCAGGCACAGCTGATGGAGAAGTACCGCATCATCACCGCAGCCTGACCCGTGCGTATCTGGGCGTTAGCCTGGCCCATTATTCTCTCCAACATCACCGTTCCGCTGCTGGGACTGGTGGATACCGCCGTGGTGGGCCACCTGCCCGACCCCCGCTATCTGGCAGGCGTCACGCTGGGGGCCACCCTGTTCAGCTTTCTCTATTGGGGATTCGGGTTCCTGCGCATGGGCACCACTGGCCTGGTGGCGCAAGCCATGGGGCGCGATGCGCCCAGCGATGTACGCAACCTGCTGGGCCAATCGCTGATCATCGCCGTTGGGATTGGCGTGCTGCTGATCCTGCTGGGCTCCCCGTTGATCTCGCTGGGGCTGTGGCTGCTGGACGGCAGCGCCGAGGCCACCCCGCTGGCCCGGGAATACGCTGAAATCCGACTCTGGTCGGCCCCTGCCGTGCTGGCCAACTATGCCATCCTGGGCTGGTTTCTGGGGCAGCAGAATTCCCGAGTGACGCTGATGATCCTACTACTGACCAACGGTGTGAACATCCTTCTGGATGTTTGGTTCGTGGTGGGGCTGGGCATGACCAGCAACGGCGTTGCGCTGGCCAGCGTACTGGCCGACTACAGCGCGCTGGCGTTTGGCGGTTATCTGGTGATGCGCCAACTGGGGCTTCTCGAGGGCCACTTTCAGCGCCAGCGGCTGCTGGCATGGAGCGCCTATGCGGCGCTGTTCAATGTCAACGCCAACCTGTTCGTGCGCACCCTGGGGCTGCTGTTCGCCATGGCATTCTTCACCGCCCAGGGGGCTCGCCAGGGGGATACCGTGCTGGCCGCCAACGCCGTGCTGCTGCAGTTCATCATGCTGACCAGCTACGCCCTGGATGGCTTTGCCCACGCCGCAGAATCGCTGGTGGGCAGAGCCTACGGGCGCCGTGATTGGTCAGCGTTCGCCGCCACCGTCCGGGCCGCGGCACGCTTCTCCTTCTGGACCGCCGGGGCCGCCGCCCTGCTGTTTGCCCTGTTCGGCAACCAGCTAATTGCCCTGCTCACCGGGCTGGAAGAAGTGCGCGCGGTGGCCGCCGTCTATCTACCCTGGATGGTGCTGATGCCGTTGATCGCCGTGTGGAGCTACCTGCTGGACGGCGTTTTCATTGGTACCACCGCCGTCAGCCAAATGCGTAACAGCATCTTTGCCGGGCTGGCCGTCTACCTGCCCTGCTGGTGGTGGCTGCAGGATGCTGGCAATCATGGCCTGTGGCTGGCACTCACCCTGTTCACCGTGACACGTTCGCTGGTGCTGATTCTCTATTACCGCCACTACCGGCGCACCCGGTGGTGCGACCATCCAGCTCGCTAAGCTAGCGTTGAAGCCCACAACGGGCGGCTTTGGCCAATTACGCTAACGTGAGCTTGAGGGGGCCGCTCCATGAGTCGTCGAGGGGTGAAAATTATGCCGCACCGCCGTATATTAGCCGCGCACTTCCTAATAACGAATAAAGAGAGCACTGCATGCTAAAACTCATCTCGAAACCGGCGGTCAAGCTGGTCGAACGCTATTTACCCGACCCGTATATATTTGTGCTGCTGCTGACCCTGGTAGCGGCGGTAGCGGCCATCGCCGTCGAGCGACAAACGCCCCTGGCCGTACTGCGCATGTGGGGAGATGGCTTCTGGGGCCTGCTGACCTTCTCCATGCAGATGCTGCTGGTACTGGTCACCGGCTTCATGCTGGCCAGCTCGCCGCCGGTCAAGCGCATCCTGCAGAAAATTGCCGGTACCGCCAAAACGCCGGGCGGGGCTATCATTCTGGTCACCCTGGTATCGCTAGCCGCCAGCTGGATCAACTGGGGCTTCGGCCTGGTCGTCGGTGCCCTGTTCGCCAAGGAGCTGGCCCGCCTGATCAAAGTGGACTATCGCCTGCTGGTGGCCAGCGCCTACTCCGGCTTCGTGGTCTGGCACGGCGGGCTGGCTGGCTCGGTGCCGCTCACCATCGCCACCGAGGGGCATTTCTCCGCCGATCAGATCGGCGTCATCAGTACCAGCTCGACGATTTTTGCCTTCTTCAACCTGGCCATCGTGGTGTGTCTGTTCATTGCCGTACCGCTGGTCAATCGCCTGATGCTGCCGGATGAAAAGGACAGCGTGTATGTAGACCCCAGGCTGCTGGATGACGAGCCCGAGCCCGTCGGTCGCATTACCCGCCCCGCCGAAAAGCTCGAAAACAGCATGCCGCTGGCCCTGCTGGTGGGTGTACCTGGCCTGCTGTTCTTGCTGGACCACTTCCTGCTGCGCGGCGGCAGCTTGAACCTGAACGTGGTGAATTTCATGTTCCTGTTCCTGGCGATCGTACTGCACCGCACGCCGCGCAACCTGCTTACCAGCCTGAACGAAGCCATCAAGGGCGGCGCGGGCATCGTCATCCAGTTCCCTTTCTATGCGGGGATCATGGCCATCATGGTGCAGTCGGGCCTGGCGCAGAGCATGTCGGAGTGGCTGGTCTCGTTTGCCACGGCTAACTCGCTGCCGTTCTGGTCGTTCATCAGCGCCGGTATCGTCAACCTGTTCGTGCCCTCCGGCGGCGGCCAGTGGGCCGTTCAAGCACCGGTCATGCTACCGGCGGCCGAAGCACTCGGAGCGGATATCGCTCGGGTCGCCATGGCGGTTGCCTGGGGCGACGCCTGGACCAACCTGCTGCAACCCTTCTGGGCGCTGCCGGTACTGGCCATTGCCGGGCTCAAGGCCAAGGACATCATGGGCTTCTGCCTGATCCAGCTGTTCATTACCGGCGCGATCATCTCGGTAGGGCTGGTCTGGTTCTAAGCCACCCGCTACGCTGTTGACCACCCGCCTCACTCGGCCAGCGCGCCAGGGGGGCGGGTATTTTTTGGCTTTCACAAGGTGATCTCCATGACCGACACGACGCTTGAACACAGCCCACTGCCTGGCCAGCACGAACTGTCCATGACGGTCCTGATGACCCCCGACATGGCCAATTTCAGTGGCAAAGTACATGGCGGTGCTATCCTGAAGAAGCTGGACGAGGTGGCTTATGCCTGTGCCAGCCGCTACTCGGGCCACTACGTGGTGACGCTCTCGGTGGATCAGGTCCTGTTCAAGCAGCCCATCCATGTGGGTGAGCTGGTCACCTTTTTGGCCAGCGTCAATCACGTTGGCCGCTCCTCCATGGAGATCGGCATCAAAGTGGTGGCGGAAGACATTCGCGCCAAGCTGATACGCCACACCAACAGCTGCTACCTGACCATGGTGGCCGTGGACGAGCAGGGCAAACCGGCTCGCGTGCCGCCGCTGGCACTGGAGACGCCGCTACAGAAGCTGCGCTTCGAAAAAGCCGCCCTGCGCAAGAAGCTGCGCAAGCAGGCCGAACAGGAAGAGGAGCGGGCCCAACAGTATCACCGGCAGCGCTAGTCGCTGCCCTATTCGTCATGACAAGGAGTCACCATGCCCATCAGGCGGCGCTACCCCCATCTGCCCAAGGGGGTCGAATACGCACACATCGGCTGGGATTTGCTGATCCTGACCGCAGTGGCCGTGAATTTGAGCCTGCTGCTGTTCGACTCGCTGTTTCTGATCGAGCCGCTCAATCAAGCCTTCTCCGCCATGGCCCCGAGCGCCCATGCGGCCTACGACACGGCGATCCATAGCCGCTTCACCACCATCGACCTGATGTTTGTCGGCCTGTTCGTGGCCGATGTCCTGCTGGGCTGGACGGTGGCCATCGCCGAACGGCGCTATCACCGCTGGTTTTTCTACCCGTTCGTCCACTGGTACGACGTACTGGGCTGTATTCCGGTGGGCGGCTTCCGGCTGCTGCGCATCCTGCGCGTGGTGTCGCTGCTGCACCGCTTGCATCGGCTTGGCCTCATCACGGTCACTCAGTGGCCGCTTTACCGCTTCTTTGCCAAGTATTACGACATTCTGCTGGAAGAGCTCTCGGACCGTATCGCTCTGCGCCTGCTGGGCAACGTTCAACAGCAGATCACGGCCAGCGACTCCCTCTCGGAGCGGGTCATCGAGCGGGTCATCATGCCGCGCAAACGCCAGCTGATCCATGAGATCACCCAGCGCCTGGAAGCCACCGCAGGGCAGGCCTATCAGCAAAACCGCAGCGCCATCCAGACCACCATCAGCGAGCTGGTCAGCCGCACGCTGCGCGAAAGCCCGGAGATCCGTCGCCTGCAGCGCCTGCCCATGGGCCACGCGGCTTCCAGCGCTCTGGAAGCGTCGCTGAGCGGCGTGGCCCAGCGGCTGGTGGACGAGATTGCTCAGCAGCTGCACTCCCCAGCCTTTCGCCAGATGCTGGAGCAGACTGCCGATAGCAGCTTCGATAGCTGGCTGCAGGTCGACCAGGGTAGCCAGCAGGTAACCGAGCAGGTGCTGCTGGATATTCTGGAGATGCTCAAGGAGCAGGTAGCGCGACAGCGCTGGAAAGATCGCTACGAGTGAGGCGGCTGGCCACGGGCCCTGGCATCACACGGTCGTGGTGGCCCCCTTGGGTCACCAGCAGCTCGTCGGCCGCCAGGGCCATGCCAAGCCGGCCCAGCCAGCGTGCCAGCAGCTGGCGATGGTGCTCGCTCCCTTGCGCGCCGGAGTAGGTAATTCCGCGTGTCAGTACCTCTGGGTCGCCGCTCAGGGCATGCAGCGCCGTACTCAGCGCCTGGGCTCTCAATGGATGAGGCGGCGGCAGGCTCAAGCTGAGGTCGGTCAGGCCGCTCTCCCGCTCATGGAGCGTATCGAAGACGAAGAGCGACCGGGCATGGCGGGCCTTCAACATCACCATGGGGGTGCTCACCGCTGCCTGCGTGTGGCTGATACTGCGTTAGCCGCAGCGCACGGCCTCGATCAGCTCGTCACTGCCCAGCACAATGTTCAAACGATCTTCCCGGTAATCCATGGTCGCGGCGCTGTCAGGCCGCAATACCCGTACATGACGGGAACCGCTCTCGTCGCGCAGCGCTTCGACAAGGGCCTCGTCAAAAGAGGCGCCAATGGCATGGGCCACGGCATCGGCATCACAGACCGCCTCGGCATCCACCGGCGTGCGGCCAACTACGGGAGGCTCGGTGGCTGGCTCACTGGGAGCCTGGGACGTACAAGCGGCCAGCAGCAAGGTAGCCAGCAGCGCCGTCAGGGCACGTGTATGTCGGAAGGTGAAACGGGGAAGTGGCATGCGTGTTCCTCAAGAAAAGCGCTTAATGGTCGTCCTCTAAAAGCAAGGGTCAGGCATGACTGCCTGACCCTTGCTTGCTCAAAGCCCGCCTTGATCAGCTAGCGGCATCCTGAACGGCACGACCACCTTCCTGAACATCCTGGCCTGCGCCTGCCACGGTATTACAGCCCGCCAGCGCACCGGCAGTGATCAGCAGGATAAAACTTGTCGCCAGTAATTTTTTCATCATGTTCTCCTTAACAAGTGATGTCGCCTTCGAGCCTCCCTTCGTCGAGAACGAAGCGGCTCCCGTCTTAACGTAACAGATTTTCGGTATTTCGCCTGCTATGCTGCAGCCTTGAACCTACGCTTGCCATCAAGCCCCACCTGGAGACGTCACTTGGCCGACCTGATTCTCGACCCTCGCCTGGAAGCAGACACTTTCCCACTGGCCGACCTGCCCCTGTGTCGTGTGCTGCTTATGAACGATGCCCGTTACCCTTGGGTGGTGCTGGTGCCCCGCGTCAACGATGTCAGCGAAGTCTTCGAGCTAAGCGACACAGACCAGGCACAGCTGTGGCGAGAAGCTTCGGCCCTGGGAGCGGTCATGAAAGAGGCTTATCACGGCGACAAACTCAATATCGCCACACTGGGCAATGTGGTGAGCCAACTGCACCTTCACGTAGTGATCCGCTACCGCGACGATGCCAGCTGGCCAGCCCCGGTATGGGGCAACGGCACGCCTGAGCCGTATGAGCTTGCGGACCAGGGCAAGCAGCGTGAACAGCTACTCGCCCTGATCAATGGCTTGAGCGTTTAGGCTGCCTCAGCCGCCGGGCAGTACACTGCGACTCGGCGGCTCGCTCAGCAGCGGGCCGCTGGCAGGCTGCGCTGCTCCCGCCAACGACAAGGAGACGCCCAGCGCCACGATCAGCGCGCCCCCCGTGAGGGCGACCCACCCCGCGACTTTCTCCACCACTTGCTGGCTCTGCTGTCGTTGCAGCCGCCGAGTCGCCCAGCCCCGCGCCACGATACTGGCCATGGCCAGCGCCGAAACGGTGATGCCGGTACCTAGCGACATGACCAGCACCGAGGCCACCCCCACATGGAACTGCCCCAGCAGGCTGGCTGCCCCCAGCATCAACACGGCCCCGGTACAGGGGCGCATGCCAATGGCCCCCACCGTCATCAACGCAGTACGCCACTCCAGCGCCTGCTGTGGCTCGATATGGTGGGCTCCGCCGCAGCAGTGGGCATGATCGTGGCTGTGGCTGTGGCTGTGGCTGTGGCTGTGGCTGTGGCTGTGGCTGTGCTCATGATGGTGGGGCTCGGCCACCGGTGCCTGCGCGCGATGGGCGTGGCGCAGTTGCCTGATGGCACGCCAGCATAGCCAGACGCCCAGCAGCGCCACCAGCAGAAAGCTCGCTTGTTCCACCCAGACCACGCTCCCCATGGCCTGCCGAGTGAGCCACCCCAGCCCGTGCACCAGCACCACGACCATGACGATGGCCGTCACACCCTGCAGCAAGGAAGCCGCAAACGACAGCCCCAGTGCACGCCGGGTCGCTCCCCCATGGGAAGCCAGGTAAGTGGCCAGCACCGCCTTGCCATGACCAGGCCCCGCAGCATGAAACACGCCATAGGCGAAGCTGACTCCCAGCAGCGTCATCCACGCACCCGTAGACGGCGTGCGGGAGAGTTCCGTGATGGCCAGCGTCAGGCTGCGATGCAAGTCGCGCTGCCAGCCCAACAGCTGGTAGCTGACGCCCTGCAGATTGCTTTGCACGACCCAGACCAACAGGATGGCACACAGAATACCGCCTGCTGCCCAGGCCAACTGTTGTCGTGTTACCGGCATCCTCCCTCCACGGCAAAAAAGTTATAAAGTAACAAATTGATATACGATAGCAGGCGTCTGCGTCAGCGGCAATCCACCCTGCCGGTCTCGGCAAAGTGGCGGCCCAGGCCCGGCTCACCCTCTTCGTCCACGTCCAGCAGGGCTGCCTGCAGCACCAGTTCGGGGTCTGGATCGGCCGCGATGATGCTCAGCTCGCAGGCGGGCTCGCCATTCAACACCAGCGCCCCCTTGCTGGGGCCATCGTTATCGGCCTCATGCACCACTTCGATGTAATAGGTAGGGTCAAAGACCTGGTACTCCAGCACGTTGCCTTGCAACGGCTGAGGGCTCTCCAGGGGCAGTATGAACATGAAGGTCAAACGGCCATCCCGCTCCATGGCGGTATACTCCGTCACCTCGCCAAAGGCCAGCCGCTCGCGGTTGATACGCAGCTCGGTAAAGTAGTGCTGGGGCACCAGATTGTCGCGGATATCGCTGCCCAGCTGGTCCAGGCCCTCTTCCAGCGACGCGCCGGGCACCTGCTGCAGCTCCTCGAACACCACCAGGCTGTAAAACGGATCCATGCGCCAGGTTTGATGCACGCCAGTGGCCTCACCCGCCTCGTTGGTGATCACGCGTATGCTGAGATCGATCCAGCTATGGGGGTGCGCCCATACGTTACCACTGGCCAGCCCAAGGCCCATGCCCAAGGCTACCCCTTTCATCCACCTCCAGCGGTTGGCTGTTTTCCACGTCACGGTAACTCTCCTAATCTGCTTTGTAACTCCACCAGCCACGGGTCCAGCACATAGGGGGGAATCGGCTGACTGCCGCTGAGCGCAGATACCCGCACCCGCGTGCCGCCGCCCGATTCGCTCACTTGAAGCTGCAACCGGTAGCCGGGCCAGCGGGCCAGCACCGCTTCCGCCCGCCCCAGGGACATATCGGCATGGCGCACCACATACCCCTGTTCGATCATCATCGCGACGGCCTCACGGAACGTCTGCTCGGTATCGGCACGGTAGTGCAAATCGCGGCTTTCCAGCGGCTGCGTCGTTGCACATCCGGCCAGCCACAGCAGTGTGACCAGCGCGGCTCCCCACTTGATGAAACGGCTCATAAGCCCCCCTGCCCCTGGGCCTGTTGAAAGGCTGTTTGAAAGCGTCCGCAAAAGTCATCGTTACTGGCGCTGTAGGCCTCGCGCTGCTCACCGAAGTGATCGAAACGGCGAATGTCCCGAGACAGGCGTAGCTGCGCGTCACTGACCAGCACCGATACACGCTCCACTTCCGTGGGCGTTTGCCCGGCGCCCGCACCAAAACGCCCGCCGACTCCCAGGCCGATGCTGGAGCCGCGTCCCACGCCCATCCCGCCAAACAGCCGGAAGCCGCTGCCGTAGGGGGAGTAATAATCATAACGGTCATAATATCCCACCAGCTCGCGCTCGCGGGAGGCGCTGACCAGGCCAAGCCGAGTGTCGGTGGCGTCCAGGCTAAAGCCCCACGCTTCCAGCACATCGACAGCACGAGTGACCGCCGCCAGGGAGTCGGCTGCCTGATGGACCGGGAATGCACAGGCCGCAGCAGGCCCAGGCTCGGCCTGGGGCAAGCGGTCTGGCACTGTCTGGCAGCCGGCCAAGGCCAGCAGGCAGGTCATGCTGATCGGGATAACCTTCATGTGAATTCCTCTTGCCCTTTGTGCGACTGGTGTGCGGTCCAGCAGCACGCTAAGCTCGCAGGCTAACACGAAAAAGAACGACAATACGCTGAGACAACGTTTCAAGGAGGTTGTGCGATGAATGTACTGCTTTGCCCGGATAGTTTTAAGGATGCCCTGAGCGCCGAACAAGCGGCCCAGGCCATGGCACACGGCATTACACGGGCGGCACCCTCGGCCATCACGCACCTCTGCCCGCTGGCCGATGGCGGCGAGGGCAGCCTGGATGCCTTGATGGCAGCCACTCAGGCAGAGTGTCGCACGCTCACCGTTCAAGATGCCCTGGGCAGACCCCGCCAGGCCCGCTGGGGCTGGCTTGGCGAGCAGCGTACCGCGTTTATCGAGCTGGCAGAAGCCAGCGGCTTGCAGCACTTGAACAGCGACGAGCGCAATGCCCTGCACACCAGCACCCATGGCGTGGGCGAACTGTTCCTGGCGGCCCTGGACGCCGGCGCCACCCAGGCCCTGCTCCTGTTGGGCGGTAGCGCCACCAACGATGCGGGCGCCGGCATGCTTCAGGCGCTGGG
>NZ_LFGS01000004.1:581618-585242 GCF_002078135.1 Halomonas sp. BC1
CAGCCTGGACGTCACGGCCGCCGTGGACGTGGATAACCCGCTGCTCGGTGAGCGCGGTGCCAGCGCCGTGTTCGGGCCGCAAAAGGGGGCCAGCCCCGACGACGTGGCCACCCTCGACCGCGCTTTGGGGCACTTTGCCACGCTCGCCGTAGAAGCCCTGGGTCGCGATGACCGAGACATGCCAGGCGCGGGTGCCGCGGGCGGCATGGGCTTTGCCGCCAGCAGCTTCTTGAACGCCAGACTCTCGCCGGGTATCGACATGATCATGCAGCAAGCCCAGGTGAGCAGCCTGCTGGCCAAGGCGGATCTGGTGATCACCGGCGAAGGCCGCCTGGATGGCCAGAGTCTCTCTGGAAAGACCCCGATTGGCGTGGCCCGTGCCGCCCAGCGCCTGGGTAAACCGGTCATCGTGCTGGCGGGCAGCCTGGGGGAGGGCTGGCAGGCCTGCTTGAATGAAGGCGTCACCGCCGCCTTTGCCCTGGCCGATGGCCCCATGGGCCTGGAAGACGCCCTGCCGCGTACCGCTGAACTGCTCAGCGACCGCTGCGACAGCATAGCCCGGCTGTGGCTGGCCCACTGAAGGCGGCGGCCCCCTTGAAAAATCGCCGGGTCGCCAACATCTCTTGATATGTTGCGATGAGTCAGCCGTCGCCAGCTCACCGCCGGTCATGGCAGGCCGCTATGGTGGCGATGCAAAAAACCTGTTTTGCATTGGTCAACCAGGGCCTTAAGCTGGAAAAAACGAAACGATGGAGGAGCAGACAATGGAAGATACCAACAGCATTGGCCTACACGAAGGCAGCGCCAGCCAGCTTGCGGAAAAGCTGAATCATCTACTGGCCAACTACCAGATTTTCTACATGAACGTGCGGGGCTACCACTGGAACGTCAAGGGTAACGACTTTTTCGAGCTGCATGCCAAGTTCGAAGAGTTCTACACCGACCTGCTGACCAAAGTGGACGAAGTCGCCGAACGCATCCTGACCCTGGGACACAAGCCCATCCACGCCTACAGCGACTACATCGCCCTGTCGCGCATTCAGGAAGACAAGGATGTCCACGACGGCAAAACCTGTGTCAAAGGCGTGCTCAGCGGATATCAGACATTGATCGAGCTGCAGCGCGAGCTGCTGTCGCTGGCCTCGGACGCCGACGACGAAGGTACCGCCGCTCAGGCGGGCGATTACATTCGCGAGCAGGAAAAGACCGTCTGGATGCTCAACGCCTACCTGGGCAAGTAGGCCTCTCGGCGGCGCACCGCCGAGACACCACCCACGGCACCCTTGCGGTGCCGTTTTTGTTGCCCGCCAATGTTGCTGGGCGGGCATGTCAGCTCAGACCTGGCGACTGGCCGAGTCGGCGGTTTGCCTGGCCAGGGTTTCGATCAGGTCACGCAGCATGGCCCAGAACTCCGCCACGGAAGCAATTTCGACGCGCTCGTCCGGTGAGTGAGCACCGCGAATCAAGGGCCCGAACGAGATCATGTCCAGATGAGGGTACTTGCTGCCCAGAATCCCGCACTCCAGCCCGGCATGAATGACCTTCACCTCTGGAGCGTGGCCCATCAGCGCCGCATGGCGAGTATTGAAGGTGGCCAACAGCGGGCTTTCCGGGTTGGGCGCCCAGCCTGGGTAACCATTTTCGACCTTTACGCGGGCACCCATCAGCCCGAACAGCGCCTGGAAGCGCCCGGCCATGGCCATCGCTGCGCTGTCGTGCAGCGAGCGCACCAGTGCACAGAGGTGAAAACGTCCCTGCTCCACGCTCAGCACGCCAAGATTGTTGGAGGTTTCGACCACCCCCGGCACATCGGCGCTCATCCGCTCGACCCCACAAGGAGCCGCATGCAAGGCGGCCAGCAGCATGGCGCTGGCGTCGCGGGTCAGCGGTTCGGCCTCGGCAGGGGCCGCTTGCGTAGCCGTCAGCACCAGGCCAGGGTCACCGCTACCCAGCTCCGCCTTGAGCGTTCTAGCGAGGGTTTCCACCGTAGCCAGCGCGGCCTCGACATCGTCGGCGGGCAGCGCCACCTGGGCAAAGGCTTCACGGGGAATGGCATTGCGCAGCGTGCCGCCCTGATAGCTCACCAGCCGCGCATCGAAGGCTTCAAGCGCCCACAGCACGCGTACCAGCAGTCGGTTGGCATTGCCCAGCGGCTTGTCGATATCCATGCCCGAATGACCGCCCTTGAGGCCGGTCAAGGAGAGCGAGATGACCTGCTCATCGGGCTGCAGCGCAGCACCAGGCAGTTGGGCATCCACCACCACGTCGGCACCGCCCGCGCAGCCGATATAGACCTGGCCACGGTCTTCACTATCGAGGTTGAGCAACAGTGAGCCCTCGAGCCACTGCTCGGCCAGATTGAGCGCCCCGCCCATGGAGGTCTCTTCCTCCAGGGTGAACAGCGCTTCCAGCGGCCCGTGGGTCAGTTCCGGGTCCTCCAGCACGGCCAGAATGGCAGCCACGCCCATGCCGTTGTCAGCCCCCAGCGTGGTGCCCTCAGCGTGCAGCCACCCCTCCTTGACCACCGTACGAATGGGGTCCCGCGTGAAATCGTGGGCATGGCCTGCGTTGGCCTGCGCCACCATGTCCAGGTGCCCCTGCAGGATGATGCCCGGCGCTGCCTCACACCCCGGTGATGCGGGCTTACGGATACGCAGGTTGCCGAAGGCATCCCGGTCATGGGCAAGCCCCAGGCCATCGGCCCAGGCTTCCAGCTTGGCGACCAGCGCTGCCTCGTGGCCCGATGGCCGAGGGGTATTACACAGCGTGCGAAAATGCTGCCACACCAACGTGGGCGCGAGCGCTTCTAGATGTGCGTTCATGGAAACTCTTCGTCATCGATAACCGGGCTACTTTAACCGCTCCTGCCCATCCGAGAAAAGCATCGACGCGGTCATCAGCTGCTGTGTCACTCGGCGCAGTTGCTGCGTGGCTTCGCGCGGGGCATCGGCCAGCGGTTGATTCTGGTAGGCCCAGGCCACCAGCTGCTGATGCGCTAGCCGGGCCTCTCCCAGCGGCGCACGGCTGGCCTCCCGCCCCAGCGCCTGCAAGGCAGCCCGCGCCAGGGCGGGGTCGCGATGGGCATAGGCCACGTCGTGAATCGTTTGTCGCTCCACGGCACTCAGCGGCCGTTCAGGCAGCTCGGACAGCAGCAGCGCCACCACCGGCGCGGGTAAGTCGCGTAGCTCGAAGGCCAATAGCCCCTGCAAAGACGCCACAAAACCTTGCTGCATACTGTGCAATACGGCCTGGCCGATCTCGTTCAACGGTTTGGCGACCATGATGGCATACTCCCCCGTGGCCGCTTCCCGGGTCACGCCCAGCCGCACCGGCGTGAACCCAAGGGCCAGCCAGAATGACAGTAGCCCCGCCTCCGCGCCGAAGGTGGCGCCATACAGCGCCACGCCCTGCTCTGCTGCGCTGGCCATATCGGCTACCAACAGCCTGCGCCCCAAACCTTCGCGACGCCGCTCGGGGTGAGCCGCAATGCGCACCACCCTGCGCCAGCGGGCGGTCAACGCCTCGCGATGCCCTCCGTGAGCCGCCAGGGACTGGGCCAGCAAATGCCCCTGGGGCCGCCGTTGGCCCAGCGCCACCTGTTCGGCCAGCGCCGGGTCAAAGCCG
>NZ_LFGS01000004.1:585525-608803 GCF_002078135.1 Halomonas sp. BC1
CCGTATCGGTGGCCCCCGTGGCAGCAGTCGAGGCGTGCCCCTGGCTTGCCATCACCATGCGCAGCTGCGTGCCGGGGCCATCCATCAGCTGGCGCAAGTCGCTGGGGGTGGTGCGATAGTGCGACTGCACCAGCAGGCCAAACAGCTGCTCCAGCAACGGCTCGTTGGCAGCCAGCTGTACCTGGCTCACGCTGAGGGTCTGCGCGTCGATGAGGCCATGCGCGTGAGCCTCAGGCAGCGGCGCGTTCAGCAGCAGCGCCTGTTGAATGACGCTTTCCAGAGGGTCATTGGCTGCCCAGCGAATCGGGGTGTCCAGGCTCAGCTCCCGCCACTGGGGTGTCTGGCGCTCGAGCACCTCCCGAAAACGCAGCGCAAAGCCCCGGCCAGAGCCCTCGTAACCATGCACCGTCGTGGCAAAGGCCATACGCGGGAACGCGGCCAGCCAGCGGGCCAGCATAGCTGCTGGGAGTGCCGCGGCCTCATCCACCAGCAGCAGCGCCCCGCTGCCTCCCAACGTGCCCTGAGCCAGCTGGGTATCGAGCAGGTCGGGTGGCAAGAAGCACAGCGAGCTTCCCGTGGCAGGCAGCTGCACCTCATGGCCGCGGCGCTGCGCCTCAGGGCACAGCACCATGACACGCTCGAACAGGCTGTCCACCGCGCTGGCCCTGGGGGCGGTGACCAGTAGCCGCGGGTAGCTCCCCTGTTGCAGCAAGCGCGCACAGGCAATGCCCAGCGCCGCACTTTTCCCGCGCCCTCGGTCGGCCGTGATGACCAGCGGGCGGCGACGCTTGAGCTTGCTCAGGGCCGTGACCGCACGGGCCTGGTCGGGCGTCAGGCAGGCGGGGTCTTCAGGGCGGCGTGGCGAGGGCTGCCCGGCGGGCAGCCTGGAAAGCACCAGCGGGCCAGCCACCGGCCAGCGCACCACCTGGGGCGAAGCACTGAGCTGGCGCGCCAAACGTGCCAGGTAAAAGCTGCTCAGCGCGGTCCATTGCCAGGGGTGGTCGGCAAACCGTGCGTAGTTCGGGTCGGGGCGCTCACCCCATGGCTCGGGGGTTACCAGCAGCAGTATGCCGCCCGCCGTCAGCGTGCCGGCCAGCGCGCCCAGGGCGTCCGGGTCCAGCCCGTCACGACCGCTGACGTCCATGACGATCAGCTGATGCTCGGCCCCCAGCCGCGTGCGCGCTTTACCTGCAGGCAAGCAAGGCGCCACGGGGGCTTCCTGCGGGTCGCCCACCCACAAGGGCGCTTGCCATGGCTGGGCGTGCCACAGCATTAGTGCCAGACGGCGAGTGTGCTCGGCGGGTCCGCTGAGCCACACGAGCCCCCGCCAACGGCGGCGTTGCCAGCGCCGCGCATGGCCCACCAGTAGTGATATGCGGCGGTCATCACTTGCTTCGCTCATCACGCTCCTCAAGGGTCGATTGCTTACAACTTTGGTACAACAAGGCACACAGTTTTCAACGCTTCAACGCGCTATCCAGACCTGTCCAACCGTTTAAACAATTACTTAACCAAATGTTTTTAAACAATTTTTACATCAATCGATGTTTCATAGCGTGCGTTAACTTCCTGCAAATCCTGATATTGCGCCGCAGCGGGGGGAGTGTGCTAGCTTAGCGGTACAGCCTTGGCCGCTTTTACTTTACGTAAACGTCAGCCCTACTCGCTGTGCTTTCCTGCTTTCAGGTAATCAACACTAATAACGCCAACCGCCAAAGTACCAGGAAATTGATAATGAAAAAGACTACAAAATTTGCCTTGACCAGCCTTGCAGCTGGCGTCGCATTTGCCGCTCTCACCACGACGGCCCAGGCACAAGAGCAGTGGACCATGACGTCCACCTGGCCCGACAACCTCGATCTGATCAAACTCGACCAGCACTGGGCCGAGCTGGTCAACCAGCTGGCGGGAGACGAAGTTCAGATCAACTTCCGCGCGGGCGGTACGCTGATGCCCGGCACGGAAGTGTTCGATGCCACCGAGACCGGCAGTATCGAAGCCGCCGGTGACTGGCCAGGCTATTGGGCAGGCTTGAACCCCGCGTTCTCGCCGCTGGCCACCACCACCAGCCTGTTCAACGCCGTTGACTACATCAACTGGATTCAGCAGTGGGGCGGCCGTGAACTGTACGAAGAGATTTACGGCCAGTACAACATGATGTACCTGCCCTATGCCGCGCTCAACAACGAGTCCGGCTTCATGGGCCGTACGCCCATCGAAAGCATTGCCGACCTGGAAGGCAAGCGTCTGCGTCTCTCGGGCCGAGACCAGGGCCGCGTGCTGGAAGCCCTGGGTGGCTCTCAGGTAACCCTGGCCGGTGGCGAAGTCTATCAGGCCATCGAGCGTGGTGTGATCGATGCCGGTGAATTCGCGACCCCCGGCGTGGATTACAACGCAGGCTTTGCCGAAGTAGCCGACTACTGGGCCACGCCTGGCTGGCACCAGTCCGCCAGCGTCTTCGGTGTCATGATCAACCTCGACGCCTGGAACGCGCTGTCGGAAGAGACCCAGCAGAAGCTGCGTATCGCCGCCGACGCCACCATGGCCTGGTCACTGGCCTGGTCCGAGCGTGAGTCCACCGAGGCCACCCAAAGGTTCATCGATGCGGGCATCACCATCAACCAGTTCTCTGACGAAGACCTGGCCCGTATTCAGGAGATCACCAACGAGGTCATCGTGCGCGGCGCCTGTGAAAACAGCGACCACGCCAAGGTCTACCACTCCATGGTGACCTACCTGGAAGACTACGCCAAATGGCGTGACATCTCGGCTCCTTTCAACATGAGCCGCACTATGGATAACCTGCCCTCACTGGAAGAGATCGAAGCCTGCCTGTAAGGCGTTTCTGCACCGCCCCGGGCTGCCCGGGGCGGTTTTGTGTGCTGACCGCGGAGATCTTCCATGAATGCGATTGCCAAGGCGATCGATGCAATCAATGAGCTGTTTGGGCGATTGATCGCGCCATTGATTGCCATCATTACCCTCATCGTCCTGTACGACATTGCGTCACGCTTTTTCTTCGGCCGCCCCAGCAACTGGGCGTTCGATGTTACCAAGATGCTGTTTGGTGCCCACTTCATGCTGATGGCTGCCTACGGCTTGCGCCACCACGCCCATGTCGAGGTCGACGTGTTGAAACGTTTGCTGTCACGCAAGCGTCAGGCCCTGATCGAAGTCGTGGCCTACGTGATTTTCTTCGTTCCCTTCATCTGGATGCTGCTGACCTACGGCTGGCGCTTCTTCGAACGCTCCTATACCCGGGGTGAAACCACCTACGGCATGGTGTCGATTCCCGTCTACCCGATCAAAGGCGTTATCGTGGTGGCGGCTGCCCTCATCCTGCTGCAGGCCATTGCCATCGTACTGCGGGCCATCATGCAGTTGCGCGAGGAGAAATCAGCATGAACCTGAGTCCTGAACTGCTGGCGCTGGTGATGTTTGGCGGGCTGCTGATCGGCCTGTTCATGGGTCATCCGCTGGCCTTCGTGCTCGGCGGCGTCGCCGTCATCGGCGCTTTTCTCGGCCCTGGCGAGCGAGTGCTGGGCACCCTGATCAACAACATCTTCGGCAACGCCATGGACAACTACGTGCTGGTTGCCATACCGCTGTTCGTCCTGATGGCACGGTTTCTCAACGATTCCGGGGTCACCGAAAAGATGTTCGATGCCATGCGCCTGCTGCTGGCCAACCTGCGGGGCGGGCTGGCGCTGACCGTGGTCATCGTCTCTGTCCTGCTGGCCGCCACCACCGGTATCGTGGGCGCCTCCATTGCCGTCATGGGCATGATTGCGCTGGTGCCGATGCTCAAGTATGGCTACAACAAGGAGCTGAGCACCGGGGTCATCATGGCCAGCGGCTGTCTGGGCATCCTGATTCCACCCAGCATCATGCTGATCCTGATGGCCAGCTACTCGCCGGTATCGGTAGGCGCTCTGTTTGCAGGGGCGATGATTCCCGGCCTGATGCTGGGGGTGATGTACGCGCTCTACGTACTGCTGATCTGCTACTTCAAGCCCTCCTATGGCCCTCCGGTACCCAAGGAAGAGCGTGCGGAAGTCAGCACTCGGCAACTGCTGATCATGCTGGGCAAGTACGTGGTGCCGCCCATGTCGCTGATCCTCGGGGTACTCGGCGCGCTCTTCACCGGCGTGGCCACCGCTACCGAGGCCTCGGCCATCGGCGTGTTCATTGCCTTTATCCTGTTTTTGATCTTTGGTGATCGCCGGGTCTCCACCTGCTTCAAGACGCTGCTGGAAGCAGGCAAGACCACTACCATGGTCATGCTGGTGCTGGTGGGCGCGACGGCCTTCACCGGGGTGTTCTCACGGGGCGGCGGCATGCAGGTGATTCAGGACCTGCTGCTGGCCATGCCGGGCGGCACCACCGGCGCGTTGATCATGATGCTGTTTCTGGTGTTCGTTCTGGGCATGTTCCTGGACTGGACGGGCATCGTCCTGCTCAGCTTCCCGATCATGCTGCCCATCGTTCAGCAAATGGGCGTCGATCCGCTGTGGTTCGTGGTGATGGTGGCCGTAGTGCTGCAAACCTCCTTCCTCACGCCACCGTTTGGCTATGCGCTCTTCTATCTGAAAGGGGTTTCACCGCCTGGGGTAGAGATCGTCGACCTTTACAAAGCGGTCGTTCCCTTCGTGGCGCTGATCCTGCTGGCGTGCGTATTGATGTCGTTCTTCCCATGGCTGGTCACCGGCCTGCCACGCATGCTGCTGGGCTAAACTGACGCCCTCGCGTTGCCGCCTTGCCGGGCAAGGCGGCAAACTTCATGAAGATGACGCAACACCACGCCCCGTTGCCGGGGCGCTGGCCCTTACGATGGGCGTCACCGGCAATACTTTCCGCTCCCCCGCGACCTGCCCACTGGCGATTTGCGCCAGCAGCAGAGCCACCGCCTCGTCCACCATGGGCTCGACCGGCTGTTGAACCGTGGTGAGCCGATAGCTCGGCCAGGCCGCCATGGGGATATCGTCGAACCCCACCACCGCCACGTCCTCAGGCACGCGCAGCCCCAGCTCGCCGCTGAGCGTATCGATCACCGCAATGGCCATATGATCATTGGCAGCAAAGACTGCATCCGGGTAGGGCGCCGCCTCGAACAGCTTGCGGGTCGCCGCCTGGGCTGTCGCGAAGTCATAGTCACCGCATGCCTCGCCCCAACAGCTGACACCCTGCGCCGCCAGCGCCGCCATGAAGCCATCACGCCGCTGGCGACTGGTAGAAGAGTCGGCAAGCCCGGCCACCAGCGCGATGCGCCGATAACCGCCAGAGACCAGAAACTCACCCACCCAATAGCCTCCACGGTAGTTATCGCTGGCGACCTGGCTGACCCCCTCGAAAGCCACCGTACGGTTGATCAACACCACCGGAATCCCACGAGCGAGACACTCGCTGGCCAGCGAAGAGGAAAGCGTCGCCGCCAGCATCAGAATGCCGTCTGCCTGGCTCTGCAGAATGTCCGCCATGACGCCCGCCGTCTGCTGCTCGTTGCTGCTCATGAACAGCAGCAGGTGATAGCCATGCTGCTGAAACCGCCGCGCGGCATACTCCAGCATCTGGGCGTAGAACGGGTTGTCCAGCTGGGTCATGACGACCGCGATGGTGCGCGACGAACGCGTAATCAAGGAGCGGGCGATGGCATTGGGGCGGTAGCCCAACTGCTGGGCCGCCGCCAATACCTTTTCCCGGGTCTGGGGGGCAATGCTGGCGTGGGGAGAGAAGCAGCGACTGACCGCCGACTGCGACACCCCCGCCAGTTCTGCCACTTGCCGTGACGTCACGGGCCGTTTTTTCATGCTCATCCTCTGGTTGGTCGCAAGGCCCCGGCACCCGCCGCGCTAGGCGTGTTGACGCTGATGGGCCATCAGCGCCATCAGGCGGCGGTCACGCCAGGCCTGGCGTTCGGCCAACTGTGCTTCCGACAATATCTCGCGACGCGCCTGCGCCAGGCGTTCGAGTGTTTCGGGCTGCCAGGGGTTGGCCGCGCTGCGCTGGGTATCCACGTCACGGTAGAGCGGGCCATAGCGCCCGGCGTAGTCCACGACACTGGCCGGGGCGTTCAGGTCGATGGTCTCGAAAGGCCCCATGAACGACCAGCGCAGCCCCAGCCCGTGTTTGACCGTTTTATCCAGGTCCTCGGCGGACACATAGCCATCGCGGAAGAGGCGCAGCGCTTCGTTGAGCAAAGCGCCCTGCAGCCGATTGAGAATGAACCCCTGCACCTCACGCTTGACCAGAATAGGCGCCTGCCCCACTTCCTGCATCAGCACCAGGGTACGTTCGACCACCGCTGCATGGGTCTGCTCCGAGGGCGCGACCCGCCCTGGCAGGCGCATTGTAAATGGGGCCTGCAAGACCCGCATCCGGTTCAACATAGCATGCTCCAAAAGTGTTTGCATTCGTATGCAACAGGCCCTAGCCTTATTCTGCTCCATCATGCTGACCCGACCCAGCTGACTCTACCCAACAACAATCCTTTCAGGAGAGCGTCATGATTCGCCACCTCAAAGCCGGTGCTTCCCTCGAAACCCGCGCCGAAGCGGACCGCCAGGTACGCGAAACCGTCGAGCGTACGCTGGCCGACATCCAGGCCCGAGGCGACGCCGCCATTCGCGAGCTGTCGGAAAAGTTCGATGGCTGGTCACCGGAAAACTTCCGTTTGAGCGAAGCCGAGATTGCTCAGGCCATGAGCGAAGTGTCCGAGCGTGACCTGGACGACATCCGCTTTGCCCAGGCCCAGATACGTCGCTTTGCCGAGGCGCAGCTGGCCTCCATGCAGCCGGTCGAGATCGAAACCCGCCCCGGCGTCATCCTTGGCCACAAACATCTGCCGATAAACGCGGTGGGCTGCTATATCCCCGGGGGTTCCTACCCCATGGTGGCGTCTGCCCACATGAGCGTCCTGACGGCCAAGGTCGCTGGGGTGAAACGCGTCATCGCGGCGGCGCCGCCCTACAAGGGCAAGCCCCACCCCGCCATCGTGGCAGCCATGCACCTGGCAGGCGCGGATGAGATTCTGGTACTCGGCGGCGTTCAGGCCGTGGGCGCCATGGCCATCGGCAGCGACTCCATCGCGCCAGTGGACATGCTGGTGGGCCCTGGCAATGCGTTCGTCGCCGAGGCCAAGCGCCAGCTATATGGCCGTGTCGGCATCGACCTGTTCGCGGGCCCCACCGAGACGCTGGTGATTGCCGACGAGAGCGTGGACGGCTTGCTGTGCGCCACCGACCTGCTGGGGCAGGCAGAGCATGGCCCAACCTCCCCCGCTGCCCTGCTGACCAATTCCGAAGCGCTGGCCCGGGACACCCTGGCGGCCATCGAGGAACTGCTGCAGAAACTGCCCACCGCCGATATCGCGCGCCAGGCCTGGGAGAGTCATGGAGAAATCATCGTCTGTGACAGCCACGAGGAAATGCTGCAAGTGGCCAACGAGATGGCTTACGAGCACGTTCAGGTCATGACCGAAGACCCGGATTTCTACCTGGAGAACATGACCAACTACGGCGCGCTGTTCCTCGGCCCGCGCACCAACGTCGCCTATGGGGACAAGGTGATTGGCACCAACCACACGCTGCCCACCAAAAAGGCAGCGCGCTACACGGGTGGCCTGTGGGTGGGCAAGTTCCTCAAGACCTGCACCTATCAGCGGGTATTGACCGATGAAGCCTCGGCTGAGATCGGCAGCTACTGCTCACGACTCTGCATGCTGGAAGGCTTTGCAGGCCACGCCGAACAGGCCAACGAGCGCGTGCGCCGCTATGGCAAACAGGAGGTGCCCTACGCCTCGGCGGTGGACGCATGAACCTTCCCCAGGCCCCCGGCTTCAGGCTGGACGGCATGCAGGCGCTGGTCACGGGCAGCGCGCTGATGGTGGACGGCGGCTGGACCGCCCACTGACGGAGCCCCACGGGTACACGCCTCGACCCTGCCCCACGGGCAGGGTTTTTTAATGGGCGGCCGATGAGCTGCACCCTACCGGCGCAGGTGATACTATTTGCAACCGCTATTTTTTCGCATTGACGAGCCACGCAGCCTCTCGTCCAAGGAGATCACGACGTGTCCACGCCCGCTCGCCGCTCATCATCGGCTCTGCTGTCAGGGGTCGCTTCACGCTTTGCGCTGTCGCTCAACCCCTGGTCTATTGCGCTGTTTCTCATCGCGCTGACCGTGGCACTGCCGATTCTGGTGGTTCTGGGCCATATCGTGCTGCCCACCGATGGCATCTGGCAGCACCTGGCCAGTACCGTCCTGCCCCGCTATCTCAGCAATACCTTCTGGCTGGTGCTGTGGGTAGGCCTCGGTACCTTGGTGATTGGCACGGGAACCGCCTGGCTGGTGGTCATGTGCCGCTTTCCCGGCAAGCGCATCTTCGAGTGGGCGCTGCTGCTGCCGCTGGCCGTTCCCACCTACGTGATCGCCTATGCCTACACGGACTTCCTGCAGGTGGCGGGGCCACTGCAGAGCATGCTGCGGGAGTGGTTCGACTGGCGAGTGGGCGACTACTACTTTCCCAACATTCGCTCGTTGGGGGGCGCCATCACGCTGATCACCTTCGTGCTCTACCCCTACGTCTACCTGCTGGCCAGGGCCTCGTTTCTGGAGCAGTCGGTGTGCGTGCTGGACGTGGGACGCACGCTGGGGCGCGGGCCGTGGCACCTGTTTGGCACCGTGGCCCTGCCCCTGGCGCGACCTGCGCTGGTGGGCGGCGTGTCGCTGGTGCTGATGGAAACCCTCAATGAGTTCGGGGCGGTGCAATTCTTTGGCGTGGATACCTTCACCACCGGTATCTACCGCACCTGGTTCGGACTGGGCGAGCCGGTGGCAGCCGCACAGCTGGCGGCCTGCCTGCTGACCTTCGTGATCGTACTGGTGCTGCTGGAACGCTGGTCACGGGGCAAGCGGCGCTACTTCCATACCTCCAGCCGTTACCAGCAGCTGCCCGAGTACCGCCTGCGCGGCTGGCAGGCCACCGGAGCGTTTCTGGCCTGCCTGCTGCCCATCACCATCGGCTTCCTGCTGCCCAGCGGCCTGCTCTTGAACATGGCGATTCGGATTGGCGACAGCCTGTTCGGCACGCGATTCATCGGCTTTGCCCTGAACAGCCTCTCGCTGTCGGCCATTGCGGCCCTGATTGCGGTAGGGCTGGCGGTGCTGCTGAGCTATGGCGTACGCCTCAACAACTCCCCCAGTGCACGCCTGTTCACCCGCATTGCGGCCATGGGCTACGCCATTCCGGGCTCCGTGGTGGCGGTCGGCATTCTGATTCCCTTTGCCTGGCTGGACCACACCCTCAACTCCTGGCTGCACGCCAACTACGGCAAGATTATCGGGCTGGTCTTCAGCGGCACGGCCTTCATTCTGATCTACGCCTACGTGGTGCGCTTTCTGGCGGTGTCGTTCAATGCCGTGGAAGCCAGCCTGGGCAAGGTCACCCCCAGCATGGATGCCGCCTCGCGCACCCTGGGCCAAACCGCAGGGGGCACGCTGCGACGCATTCATACGCCCCTGATGCGCAGTAGCCTGTTGGCGGCGGGGATTCTGGTCTTCGTCGATGCCATGAAGGAGCTGCCGGCCACCATCATCCTGCGGCCGTTCAACTTCGATACGCTGGCGGTGCGCGCCCATAACCTGGCGTCGGACGAGCGGCTGGCGGAGGCCTCTACGGCCTCACTGACCATCGTGGTGGTGGGGATCCTACCGGTGATTCTCCTCAGCCTGGCCATGCGCCGAGCGCGCCCCGGCAGCCAGGCCGAGTAAGTTCAAACACACGCCTTCCCGCGCCTCAGCGTGGGAAGATGAAGACCTGGGAGTGGTCCAGATCGATGTCGATGGGCTGGCCCTCCTGGGGCAGGAACACCCCAGGTACACGGGCATGCAGGTGCGCTTCCTGGCCATCGCTGCCATGGGCACACAGGTGGATCAGGCTGGTGCGGCCCAGCAGCTTGGCCATGACCACGTGGCTATGGCTGTGCGCTTCGGCTGGCAGGTCTCGCTCCTGAATGCGCAGCGCCTCGGGGCGAATCATCACCTGCACGTCACTGCCTTCCGGCAGCCAGCTGGCATCCACCGCGCCCACGGGGGTCTGCACTCGCCCGCCTTGCACCACTCCCGCCAGCTCGTTGACCTCGCCAAAGAAAGTCACCACGAAGGGGTCGATGGGCGCACAGTAAAGCTCGCGAGGCGTGCCGGTCTGGACGATCTTGCCATCGCGCATCAGTGCGATGCGGTCCGCCATGAACATCGCCTCTTCCGGGTCGTGGGTCACCAGCAGCGTGGCCGAACCCAGCTTTTTCAACACGTGCAGCGTGTCGTCTCGGATACGATCCCGCAGCCGGGCATCCAGGCTGGAAAAGGGCTCGTCCAGCAGCATCAGCCGCGGCGTAGGCGCCAGCGCGCGGGCCAGCGCGACACGCTGCTGCTGGCCTCCCGACAGCATGTGCGGGTAAGTTTCGGCATAGGCGGCCATGCCCAGCTGGTCCAACAGTTCCAAAGCACGCGCGCGGCGCTGGCTGGAGGGCAGCTGTTTCAGGCCAAAGGTGACATTTTCCAGCACGCTCAGATGGGGAAACAGCGCCGAATCCTGGAACGCCAGGCCCACGTTGCGCTTTTCGGGCGGCACATGGCGCTTGCCAGGGGCAGCGATGGCCTGCCCGTCCAGGCTGACCTCGCCTTCCTGCACCACCTCCAGGCCTGCCGCGATACGCAGCAGGGTGGTCTTGCCGCAGCCGGAAGGACCCAGCAGGCACACCACTTCGCCCTGGCCGATCTCCAGATCGATGCCCTTGACCACCTTATTGGCTGCAAACGTGTGCTCGACACCCCGCAGCGACAGCGCCGCCGCCGGTGCTGCCACCTCTGAAAATGACACCGTTGCCGTCATTCGTTCACCCATGGTTAGTGCGCAGCGCAGATGCCTGACTGCGAACACGGTTGAAAGTTATTTGCATTCTATTTTCTATTGGCGGCAGATGCACGCACATGCACAAAAAGTGTTGCGTGTCATTATCATTTCGCTTGACGTCCATGGAACAAGACGCTTCAATAGGCGCAGTTTGCCAATGCAACTTATTATCATAAACATTTAGGGTGTATGTTATGAAAAAGACACGTCTTGCAGTCTCTGTCGCCGCCGTCATGGCTGGCTCGGCATTTGCCAGCAGCACACTGGCTAACGAGGTCAACATCTACTCCGCTCGCCACTACGACTCAGACGAGATTCTGTACAACGCGTTCACCGAAGAAACGGGGATCAAGGTGAATGTACTGGAAGGCGACGCCAATCAGTTGATGGAGCGTATGCAGCGTGAAGGCGTGGCCAGCCCTGCCGACGTCATGCTGACCGTGGATGCCGGCAACCTGTGGCGTGCCGAGCAGGATGGCCTGTTCCAGGCCGTGGATTCCGACGTGCTGAACGAGCGCCTGCCGGAGTCCATGCGTCATCCCGAAGGCATGTGGTTTGGCTTCAGCCAGCGCGCACGGGTGATTTTCTACAACCGTGAGAACTTCGACCCGAGCCAGATCGCTACTTATGAAGACCTGGCCGACCCACAGTTCGAAGGCAAGATCTGTATCCGCTCTTCCAACAACATCTACAACCAGTCTCTGCTGGCCTCGATGATCGAGCACCACGGTGCGGAAGAAGCGCAAGAGTGGGCACAGGGCGTGGTCAACAACCTGGCGCGCAACCCGGAAGGCGGTGATACCGACCAGATTCTGGGCGTGGCCAGCGGCGAATGCGAGCTGGGCGTGGCCAACCACTACTACTATGTTCGTCTGCTGCACTCCAGCGAAGCTTCCGACCGCGAAGCCGCCCGTAAAGTGGGCGTGATCTTCCCGAACCAGGATGATCGCGGCACGCACATCAACGTGGGTGGTGCAGGTCTGGTCGCCAACGCGCAGAACGCCGAGAACGGCATCCGCTTCCTCGAGTTCCTGGCTTCCGACCAGGCCCAGGAAGTGCTGGCCGAGCGTAACTACGAGTTCCCGGTGGTCGATGGCGTGAAGAAGAACCCGGTTCTGGAGTCCTGGGGCGACTTCCAGCGCGACGAAGTGAACATCAGCGAGCTGGGTAACAACAACCCGGAAGCCGTGCGCATTTTTGACCGCGTCAACTGGCGCTAAGCGCTGGCCCAGGCAGTATGCAAAACCCCACCGCAAGGTGGGGTTTTTTTGTGGATGGCCAGTCAGCCAGGGGTTGAACGGCGCCTGGTGCGTTTCTTACTTTAGTGTGCTTCGTCCCAGTTGGCGCCGCTCTGGGCTTCCACGATCAGCGGTACGCTCAGTGTGGCCGCCGACTGCATCCGTGCACTGACCTCCTCGATAAACGCGTCTACCTGCGCTTCAGCCACCTCGAACACCAGTTCGTCGTGCACCTGCATGACCATCAGGGCATCGAACGCGCCTTCCGTCAGCCACGCATCCACGTCGATCATCGCCTGCTTGATGATGTCTGCCGCCGTGCCCTGCATGGGCGCGTTGATTGCGGTGCGCTCGGCCCCCTGACGGCGGTTGCGGTTCTGCGAGTGGATCTCGGGCAGGTAGAGCCGCCGCCCCATGACGGTCTCGACGAAGCCGTTGTCGGCGGCCTGACTGCGAATGCGGTCCATGTAGCGGGCAACGCCGGGGTAACGGTCGAAGTAGCGGTCGATGTAGGTCTGCGCCTGCTGGCGTTCGAGATGCAGCTGACGCGACAGCCCCCAGGCGCTCATGCCATAGATCAAACCAAAGTTGATCGCCTTGGCACTGCGGCGCTGGTCGGCGGTGACCTTGTCCAGCGCGGTGCCAAACACTTCGGCGGCGGTGGCAGTATGAATGTCGCGGCCCTGTTCGAAGGCTTCCAGCAGCCCCTTGTCTTCCGACAGGTGGGCCATGATGCGCAGCTCAATCTGCGAGTAGTCTGCAGCCACGATGCGATACCCGGGGCGGGCCACGAAGGCCTGGCGAATCTTGCGCCCCTCTGCGGTACGGATCGGGATGTTCTGCAGGTTCGGGTCCGACGAGGAGAGCCGCCCGGTGGCGGTCACCGCCTGGTGATAGCTGGTGTGCACGCGGCCGGTTTTCTTGTTCAACAGGCGCGGCAACTTGTCGGTATAGGTAGACTTCAGCTTGGCCAGGCCACGGTGCTGCATGATCACCTTGGGCAAGGGGTAGTCCAGCGCCAGCTCTTCCAGCACGGCCTCGGCGGTGGAAGGCGCGCCCTTGGGCGTTTTCTTGATGACCGGAATTTTCTGCTCTTCGAACAGAATCTGGCCCAGCTGCTTGGGGGACCCCAGGTTGAACTCGCGGCCCGCCAGCTCGAAGGCTTCACTTTCAAGCTCGCGAATACGCTGCTCCAGCTGCTGGCTCTGCTGGTGCAGGCGCTCGGCATCCAGCGCCACCCCGTTACGCTCGATCCGCGACAGCACCTTGATCAGCGGCAGCTCCAGATGATCGAGCACCTCGGCCAGGCGGCCTTCCTGCTCGACCTGCGGGCGCAGCGTCTGCTGCAGGCGCAGGGTAATGTCCACGTCTTCACAGGCGTAGGGCGCGGCCTGCTCCAGGGCTATCTGGTTGAAGGTGAGCTGCTTGGCGCCTTTCCCGGCAATCTCCTCGAAGGAGATGGTCTTTTCCCCCAGGTACTTGAGGGCCAGCGAGTCCATGTCGTGGCGGGTCGCGGTGGAGTTGAGCACGTAGGACGCCAGCATGGTATCGGCAAACGGCCCCGTGACGTGAATATCCACGTTGGCCAATACGGAAATATCGTACTTGAGGTTCTGGCCGATCTTGGTTTTGCCGGGATCTTCCAGCAGCGGCTTGAGCGCCTCGAGAACGCTGCGGCGGTCGAGCTGGGCAGGCGCATCCAGATAGTCGTGGGCCAGCGGGATATAGGCCGCTTCACCGGGTTCCAACGCCAGGCCGACCCCGACGATCTCGGCATCCATGTAGTTGAGGCTGGTGGTTTCCAGATCGAAGCAGAAGCGCTCGGCGCTGCGCAGCCGCTCAAGCCACGCGTCCAGTTCGGCCTGCTCGGTGATCACGTGGTCGCGGCGTGGGCCTGGGGCCGTGCCCGACGCCACCTGCTCGGCCTGCGGGGCTGGCTGGCCGCCGCTGACGTCGTCCACGCCCTCGTCCTTGCCCTCCAGCAGCTCCGCCAGCCACTGCTTGAACTCCATCTCCTTGTAGAGCGCCACCAGCGCTTCCCTATCCGGGTGGGCGATCTCCAGGTCGTCCAGCCCTACGGGCAGGTCGCAGTCGACCTTGATGGTGGCCAGCCGATAGGAGAGAAACGCCTGTTCGCGGTACTCTTCCAGTTTTTTGGGGAGTGTCTTGGCTCCTCGAAAGCCCAGCGTGGTGACCCGTTCCAGGTCGCCATAGATGGTCTCCAGCCCGCCACCCATGCCTTGCAGCAGGCCAATGGCGGTTTTTTCTCCCACGCCGGGCACGCCAGGAATGTTGTCCACCTTGTCGCCCATCAGCGCGAGGAAGTCGATGATCAGCGCAGGCGGCAGCCCAAATTTCTCCTCGACACCGGCCTCATCCAGGGTCTCTTCCTTCATGGTATTGACCAGCGTGATATGGCGATTCACCAGCTGGGCCATGTCCTTGTCGCCGGTGGAGATCACCGCGTCACGCCCGGCCTGGGTGGCGTGATGCGCCAGCGTGCCGATGACATCGTCGGCTTCGACGCCTTCGATGCACAGCAGCGGCAGCCCCAGCGCTTTCACGCAGGCGTGTAGCGGCTCGATCTGGCTACGCAGGTCATCGGGCATCGGCGGGCGGTGGGACTTGTACTCGCTGTACATGTCGTCGCGAAACGTCTTGCCCGGCGCATCGAAGACCACCGCCATGGGGCTATCGGGGTAGTCCTTGATCAGCCGCTTGAGCATGTTCAGCACGCCTTTCACGGCGCCCGTGGGCTGGCCGTTGGAGTTCGTCAGCGGCGGCAGCGCGTGGAACGCACGGTAAAGGTACGAAGAGCCATCAACTAGCACGATAGGGGCACGGGCCATAACCAGATTCCATAGTCAGCAGAACAGTAAGAGCGTCTATTCTGCAATGATACGCGTTCGGCGGCGCGACTGCAGAAAAGCACTGCGAAAGCGCCCCTTCACCGCTCACAGCGCTGCCAACTGGCGCGCCAAGCCGCTACAATGACCGGCTTAGCAACCTGGGCGAGATTCTCATGGCTGTATTTACTCCGCTGAGCGACGCACAGGTCGCCGCGTTTCTGGAAAAATTCGATGTTGGCAGCCTGGTGTCCCTTCAGGGCGTGGCAGGCGGCACGGAAAACTCGACGTTTTTCGTGACTACCGAGCGCCGCGAAATGGTGCTCACGCTGTTCGAACAAGGCGAGCACGAAGAGCTGCCGTTCTTCGTCGAGCTGCTGGACTACCTGGATGAACACGGCCTGCCCGTACCAGGCACCATTCATGACCGCGAAGGGGTGGCGCTGCACAGCCTGGCGGGCAAACCGGCCCTGCTGTTCCCGCGCTTGCCCGGCAAGCACCCCTCCGCCCCCAACCTGGTCCAGTGCCAGGCGCTGGGCAGCGCGCTGGGGCGTATGCACAAGGTCTCGCAGCATTTTCCGGGGCATCGTCCCAACCCCCGCGATCTGCACTGGCTGCGCGCCGTGCATCACAAGGTGCTGACCTACATCAGCCCCGACGACCAGACCCTGATGAAAAACGAGGTCGATGATTTCGAGACCGCGTTCAGCCAGTATGGCGCGCTGCCCCAGGGGGCGCTGCATGGTGACCTGTTCCGTGACAACACCCTGTATGAAGGCGACCAGTTGGGCGGCATCATCGACTTCTACAATGGCTGCACCGGCGACCTGCTGTTCGACCTGGCCATCGTCATCAACGACTGGGCCTCCAACGAGGACGGCAGCCTGAACGCCGAGCGCTATCAGGCGATTTTGAGCGCCTACCAGGCACGCCGCCCACTGACCGACACCGAGCGGGCCCTGTGGCCCACCATGCTGCGCTTGACGGCGTTGCGCTACTGGCTGTCGCGCCTGCTGGTGGTATATGTGGACCCGCCTGCCCATGACCTTACCCCCCACGACCCCGAGCGTTTCCGCGTGATTCTCAAGGCACGCATCGCGCTGGGGGCACTCCCTATCCCGGAGGCTTCCTGATGAGTGACATGGCCGCAACCAGCAGCCCCGCCGTACGCGCCCGCCGTACCTGGAACATGGACCAGTGGGGCAGCGGTTACTTCGATGTCGATGACCACGGCCAGGCGCTGGTGCGCCCCCTGGGCAGCGATGCCGAAGGCCCTGCCCTGCCGATCAGCGCGCTGGTTCGCCAGCTGCAGCAGGCCGGCCTGCGCTTACCGGTGCTGGTGCGCTTCAGCGACATTCTTCACGACCGCGTCGAGCAGCTGTGTGGCGCCTTCGACGCCGCCATGCAGGATGTGGCCTATGAGGGCGGCTACACGGCGGTGTACCCGATCAAGGTCAACCAGCAGCGCCGGGTGGTCGAAGAGATTCTGGCCACCTCGGAGCGGGGCAATGGTCGCGTGGGGCTGGAAGCGGGCAGCAAACCCGAGCTGCTGGCGGTGCTGGCGCTCTCCGACGGCGGTTCGTCGCTGATCGTCTGCAACGGCTATAAAGACCGTGAATACGTGCGTCTGGCGCTGTTGGGCGAGAAGCTGGGCCACCGCGTCTATCTGGTGGTGGAAAAACTCTCCGAGCTGGACCTGATTCTGGAAGAAGCCCGGGAGCTGGACGTGACGCCGCGTATCGGCCTGCGCGCGCGGCTGGCCTCGGTAGGCAAGGGCAAGTGGCAGAACACCGGTGGCGAAAAGTCCAAGTTTGGCCTCACCGCCAGCCAGATCCTGGAAGTGGTGGACACCCTGCGCGCCCAGGACGCCCTGGCCAGCCTGCAGCTGGTGCACTTCCACCTGGGCTCCCAGATCGCCAACATCCGCGACATCCAGCGCGGCCTGCGCGAATGTGCGCGCTTCTACCAGAACCTGATGGCGCTGGGCGCCCCCATCGACACCGTGGACGTGGGTGGCGGCCTGGGGATCGACTACGAAGGCACCCGCTCGCGCAGCTACTGCTCGGCCAACTACTCCATGCAGGAGTACGCGCGCAACGTGGTCAGCGCCTTCGCTCAGCTGTGCCAGGAAGCCGACTTGCCACAGCCGCACCTGATCAGTGAATCCGGCCGCTCGTTGACCGCTCACCATGCGGTGCTGATCACCAACGTGATCGGTGAAGAGCGTATCGACCACACGCCGCCGGTGCGCAGCGTCACCGACGACCCCCAGGTGGATGAGCTGTGGCGCGTGCTGGACCAGCTGGCCGAACACCAGGAGCCCAGGGTGCTGGTCGAAGCCTGGCACGACCTGCTGCAAGCCGTCAGCGAGCTTCAGGATCGTTTCGTGCTGGGCTTGAGCAGCATCAGCGCCCGCGCCGAAGGCGAACGCCTCTACATGGCTGCCTGCGCGCGCCTGCGGGGCAAGCTCGATACCCGCAACCGTGCCCACCGGGAAATCATGGACGAGCTGGCCGAGAAACTGGCCGACAAGCTGTTCGTCAATTTCTCGCTGTTCCAGTCGGTGCCGGATGTCTGGGGGATCGAGCAGATCTTCCCAGTACTGCCACTCAGCGGGCTAGACAAGGCGCCCACTCGCCGCGCGGTGATTCAGGACATCACCTGTGACTCCGACGGCCGCATTGACAGCTACGTGGACGGCCAGGGCGTCGAGAGCACGCTACCGCTGCCGGAATGGGCCAACGATGACGAGCGCTGGCTGGGCTTTTTCCTGGTGGGTGCCTACCAGGAGATTCTCGGCGACCTGCACAACCTGTTCGGCGATACCGACTCGGTGGATGCCGCGCTGGGCGCCGACGGCGAGTGGGTACTCTCCAACCCTCAGGCAGGCGACACCGTGGCGGACGTGCTGGCCTACGTCAATTTCGATGCTCGCGTCCTGAAACAGAAGCTGACCGAACAGCTGGTAACCAGCGGCTTCTCGGCCGAAGAGCAGGCGCACTTTGCCGCCAGCCTGACCGAAGGACTGGAAGGCTACACTTATCTGGAATAGCGATCTGGATTAGTGCTCTGAAGTAGTCCTCTGGCGTAACGCCCAGGAGCAAGGGGGCAGGAGCCCCCTTCTCGCCTGACATTTCAGCATAAAAAAGCCCCCGCTGCCCAGGGCAGCGGGGGCTTTTGACGCTCAGCCGATGGGGTCGTTTATTCGACCACGCTGGTGTTGATCTCCAGCCCGCCGGTGAGCGTGAAGCGCAGTGATGCGCCGCGAGTCAGCTCACCCACACCAGCAGGCGTGCCGGTCAGGATGACATCGCCGGGCTCCAGGGTGAAATGACGGCTCATTTCCGCGACCAGCGTCGGGATCGCAAAGATCATGTCCGAGCCTTCGCCGTGCTGGCGCTCCTCGCCGTCGATTTCCAGCGTGAAGGTCAGCGCGTTCCAGTTGGGCACGCGGCTCAACGGCAGGAACGGGGACAGCGGGCAAGCCCCATCAAAGGCCTTGGCGATTTCCCAAGGATGGCCTTTCTCTTTCAACGTGGTTTGCACATCGCGCAGCGTCAAATCCATCGCCAGGCCGATCCCGGCAATGGCACGCTCCGCTTCATCCTGAGTGGCGTGGGTCAGGGTTTCCCCTACCAGCAGCGCCAGCTCGACTTCATAATGCACTTCACCGCGTGAAAACGGCGGGTCCAGCGGCTTGGTCAAATCCACCACGCTGGTGGCCGGCTTGATGAACAGCAGCGGTTCACTGGGAACCGGGTTGTCCAGTTCCTTCGCGTGGTCGGCGTAGTTGCGGCCTACACACACGACTTTGCCCAGCGCGTGGGGAAACTCCTGGCCATCGGTAAACTGTGGAACAAAACGCATGGCGGGTATTCTCCTTCTCATTATGCGTGCCGCATTCGCAACGACAGGCGCACTAGTCTACCCCACCCTTGCGCTTGTTCCACAACCTTCCCGCTGCTTTTCTTGCACCCTGGCTTATGTACCCAAGGTACGTAAACGTTTAAACGCCCGGCTGCCAAGGCTGGTCAGGCCCATGGGCCAGAAACGCTGGGCGCTGTTTGGGGGCGGCAAACGGCGCACCGCAGCGGTTGTCCGGCCGATTGAACACGAAAAAGACATTGCTGCGCGGGTCCGGCGACAGGTTCGCATTGGAAGCGTGCAGGGTGTTGCAATCGAACAGCAGCAAGCCCCCTGCTCGCCCCTTCGGCGCTTCGATGCCGTACTGGTCGACCATATGACGCAGTGCCTCCGGGCTGGGCACCCCGACCTCCTGGGCTTTCAACGAGCTTTTGTGGTTGTCCTCGGGTGTTTCACCAAGGCAGGGCACGAACGCTTTGTGCGACCCTGGAATCAGCATCAACGGGCCGTTGAACTCGTGGTTATCGGTGAGAATCAGCGATGCACTGACCGCATGCATGTTGGGCATACCGTCTTCGGCGTGCCAGGTCTCGAAATCCGAGTGCCAGTTGAACCCCTTGCCTGCAAAGCCGGGCTTGTAGTTGATGCGCGACTGATGCACGTAAGGGTCGTCACCGATGATCTGACGTGCCGCCCCTGCCAGCCGCTCGTCGTTGGCCAGCGGCCCCAGACGGGAAGAGAGATGGTGCACGGCGAACAGCGAACGAATCTCCTGGCTTTCCGGCTCGGTGATGCTGAACTCCCGCTCGCGGTAAGCATCGTTGCTCATCAACGACTCGATTTCATCGCGAAGCGCATCCAGCTCGTCGCCATGGATCAGGTCTGGAATAAACAGATAGCCCTTGCGCTCGAACTCATCCAGCTGCGCCTGGGTAAGCGGCCCCGGCAGCGCACGCCCTTTGACCACGTCGTCACGGCGTGCCTGGGTCAACGATGCTGGCGCGGTGGCCAGCCGAGTAGGATAGAGGTCCACTCGCGTATTGCTGGCAGAAGGGGTATCTGCCATGTCGCTGTACTGCTTGTGGGCCGTCAGGTTTTTGAGAGGTGTATTGCCGACTGTCATCTAATCCACTCCTTGTATGATTAAATTTCAGTTAAAACGTGTCTCATTCAGAAACACAGTGCAGGGAGAAGCCTAGCCCACGCATGACGGCTTGCAACCCTTGGGAACCCCGCTCATAACGTGCGTTATGACATTTTTTTCATGCTCATGGACACCCCGTTGAGGCCCACCGCAGCAACCACCCTGCGCACAGCGGACTACGGGTGAATTTCAATGTTTGATAAACATCGGCCCAAAAAAAGCGCCGCTCGAAGGAAGCGGCGCTGGTGGCGGGCGAGGGACGTGCGCTAACCCAGGCATATATGGCCGTAGATGAAATCCCGATCGAAGCCCGTATTACGCGCCATCTCTTCCGGCTGCAGCAGCTTGATGCTGCTACGCGTCTTGCGGATCAGCTTCTTCTGCTCCAACGCGGTCATGCAGCGGCTGACGTGCACGCTGGTCATGCCCAGAAGCTCTCCTACGATGTCCTGGGTCACCGGAAAGGAGAATACGTTGCTGTTCAGCAGGCCTTTGAAATTGAATCGCGCATAGACTTCCAACAAGAAGTGCGCCACTCGCTCTTCTGACCGATGATGCGTACAACTTCGCAAACGCTCGATGGTAATATTGTCGTTGACCATGACATACGAGGTAATGGCCTTGCGAATTTCATCGTTGGTTTTAAACAACGCATGCAAATCATCTACCGATACTTTTTCCAACTTGCAATGTGTCAGCGAGAGAATCACGATATCGTGACTTTCAAAAAAGCTTTCTCGCATTCCGATAATATCGCCCGGCATGAAGACGTTACAAATATCTTGCCCACGTGTAGAAGTGGCATGGGATAGACTTGCCCAGCCCTCTTTCACCACGAAGATATCGGCACGCCCCTCGCATAGCGAAAAGACTTTCTGGTTTCTCTTCAGCTCGACAGGTTTTTGTCGAACGTTGGTCAAGGCCTCCAGTGACTCTGCCCCCAGCTCACCGTACAGCCCCAACACTTCACCAATACTTATACAACCGCCCTCGGCCCCTAGGGGGCCCGGCAAACCATTGCGACTTCTATCTTCCACTAGATTATACTCTTCTGCAGTAACCTTATTCATCTCTACACTCCTTTGTAGTTAGACAAATGCTATACTCACCCGGAATTGTTTATAATTTCTATACACTAAAAGGAAGATAACGCGACAAAAATATAGACAACTATAAACATACAAACAAGAAACTTTCATAGTTTGCGCTATCAAATACCCAAAAACCCAAAACTATTAACATTTGTTAAACACATTACAAAAACTCAAGAAAACTAACAGTATGGAAACAACTCCCAATACAAACAGGCTGTCGCCATCACGATGATAAAGCTTAAAAAAACTGGCTAATAAAAAACTAAACCCACTCTCCCCACTCCTTTCAACCCTTTACCCAAACATATACCCGCCTCTCAAACAGCCATTTAAAGCAGAAGTCCCAACTCTCTTGGGTTAACGAAAAAGTCAATTCTATAAGGCATTAAAGCAACCGACCAGCTAGAAAAACAACAAAAGACAAGAAGCAAAGCAACATCAATAAATTGCTTTAATGTGGAGAAAGGAGCTTTCGATGTCACACTATTGCCACATAGCCCTCTTAAGGTAATAATGATATACTAATGGGTTCGAAAGTAAGCGAACATCATTTATAATGTAGGCTCCGTTCGCCAAGCTTATCGGATATTTACACACATGCGCCACGATGACGGTCGTAAACTTGATCACAAAACATTAGAAGCCATTCGCGTTCGCGCCGTTCAACGGGTCATGGATGGCGAGAGTCCAGAAGTCGTCATCAAAGCGCTGGGGATGAGCCGAGCACGAATCTATGAATGGCTGGCTGCCTACCGCGAGGGTGGCTTTGACGCGCTCAAGGCCAAGCAGATTTCCGGTCGTCCCAAGAAACTGAGCGGTGCTCAGATCCGGGAGCTGTATATCTGGATAACGACCTTTACGCCGGACCAGTTGAAGTTTGATTTTGCCCTGTGGACTCGGGGCCGAGTGCGTGAGCTCATCCGGCAAAAGTTCAACGTCCGGTTAAGCGATGTCTCGGTCGGTCGTCTGCTTCGAAACCTGGGGCTGACGCCTCAGAAACCCCTGCATCGGGCCTACCAGCAAAAGCCAGAGGCCGTGAAACAATGGAAAGAAGAGACCTACCCGGAAATTCGCAAGGAAGCAAAAAAAGTCGGCGCCACCATCTATTTCGGCGATGAAGCCAGCATTCGGTCTGATTATCACAGTGGCACCACCTGGGCACCCAGGGGTGAAACTCCGATCATCCGTAATACGGGCAGTCGCTTCAGCATCAATCTGATCTCGGCCATCTCGCCTCGCGGCGAGCTTCGCTTTAAGACCATTCAGGGCAACATGAACACCGATGCGTTTCTTGGTTTCCTCAAGGCTCTGGTGCAAGACGTTGACAAGCCGGTTTTCCTGATCCTCGATAACCACCCGGTTCATCATGCTCGTCGGGTTCGAGACTATGTTGAGAGTCTCGACGGCAAGCTCAGGTTGTTCTTCCTGCCGCCGTACTCGCCGGAGCTGAATCCTGACGAGTCTGTTTGGGGCTATATCAAATACCATCACGTCGGTAAAAAGATCATTAACAGCAAAGAACAACTTCGGAGCACTGTTTACCGGCAGCTTCGACGTTTGCAAAAATTGCCACGACTATTGAAATCGTTTTTTGGCCATCCGGATTTGGCTTATATCTCCGGGTAATGTTCGCTTACTTTATTTCGAATTAGTACGTTGCCCAAAACCCCGTACCAGGAGTGCCGCGATGAGCCATACAGCGCAGCCAGACCTGATGCATACGCTGCAAGAGGCAGCCCGGCTGGCTGGAAAAATCCTCACTAAGGGGTATCACAAAGCGGGGGGTATCGACTTCGAACGCAAGGGAAGCTCGGACTTCGTCACCCATTACGATCAGGCAGCTGAACACGCCATTATCGATACCATTCAGCGTGCGCATCCAGACGTGGGATTTCTTGGCGAGGAAACGGGCGTTACGCCGTCTCGCAGTAGCGACCTCACCATCATCATCGACCCGCTCGACGGCACCAATAACTTCCTGCACCGGGTGCCGCATTTTTCGGCTTCTATCGCGGTGCGCCAAGGCGCAACGCTCATACAGGGTGTGGTCTATCATCCCTTACTGGACGAAATGCTCTGGGCCGTTCGCGGGCAAGGGGCCTACCAAGGGTCAAGACGATTACCTATCTTACCGGCCCGCCCTCTCAACGAGATGCTGGTTGGCACCTGCTTGCCTTACC
>NZ_LFGS01000004.1:611462-623760 GCF_002078135.1 Halomonas sp. BC1
CCTTACCATCATAAAGGCGACTGTACGACGAGCCAACGCCAGCTCGCGGCACTGATGCCCCATGTGGCAGGCATTCGCAGCCCCGGCTCTGCGGCATTGGAAATTGCCTATGTCGGCATGGGCAGGTTTGACGCCTTCTGGTCTCAAGGTGCGGAGCTAGAGCTTTGGGATATTGCAGCGGGTATTGTCATCGCACGTGAGGCTGGGTGCCAGGTTAGCGACCTTGCTGGCCACGATGCCCCCACCGAGTGGAACAGCTTGCTGATCGCCCACCCCGAACGACATGGCATACTCAGGAGCCTGCTCAATGAGTGACTGGGTTCAAAACATTTGGAGGAGCTTTCCCGGTAAGAGTGTGCCAAAGATATCGCTAAAATTGGCTGGCGATGAGCAAGCAGCAATCCCATACGAGACACATACGAAAAAGCCGCCCCGAAGGGCGGCTTGATCATGTTCTCTAACGCTTTGCTTTTCAACCACTTTTAGTGGTGCCGACACCAGGAGTCGAACCCGGGACCTACTGATTACAAGTCAGAGCGTCCACACTTTGCCCACGTTTGCTAGACTTTGCTATGATGCGCTAAGGAACTATAAACACGGGCTTTTCTTGTTATGCGGCTACGTTGGCTTTCTCTGATATTCTCCTCAATTTGCTGCATTTCCTAGACCCGGCATATACCCAAGCGATAATCTGACCGCCACGCCCTTCCCTGGAGGCCACAACATGCCCCGTCTCAACTTCACCAAAAAGGCGCTTGATAGCCTCCCGGTTCCTGCCGATGGCAAGCGGGCCAACTATACGGACACGAAAGTGTCTGGCCTAGAACTTCGCGTGACCTCGAAGGGTACCAAAACGTTTAGCTGCCAACGTTGGGTAAAGGCCAGCGCCAGACCTGAGCGCATCACTTTAGGCCGCTACCCCAACATGACAATCGAGCAGGCCAGAAAGCAGGCGTTACATATTAGCGGCGCAATCGCTGACGGTGAGAACCCCGCTGAAGTTCGGCGCCAGCTAAAAGGGGAGCCAACACTTAACGAACTGTTTAGCGACTACTTACGCCGTCACTCACAATTGGTTAAACGCTCTTGGCGTGAAGATGAGCGCGTGTTTCATAAATACGTGAGCCCTACCTTAGGTGGCCGGAAACTATCCGCACTCAACCGCCGCGACTTTGTGGCGCTACATGCCACCATTAGCCGTACGGCACCTATTCAAGCCAACCGGGTGCTTGCGCTGTGCTCAAGCCTTTTTGGGTGGGCTGAAGATGTTGGCCTATGGGATAGCAGCAACCCTGCCGCTGGGATTAAGAAAAACCGTGAGAAGAAACGTGACCGCTTCTTGCAGCCCTCGGAGCTACCCCGCTTCTTTCAAGCATTGGCAGCAGAGCCATCGGACACGGTGCGTGATTTCTTCTTGGCTTGCCTACTAACGGGTGCCCGGCGCTCTAATGTACTTGCCATGCGCTGGGAAGAGCTTGAGCTAGCGGAAGGCGTATGGCGCATACCGGACACCAAGAACGGGGAGCCGCAACTGGTCACGCTCCCCACGCAGTTAGTCACGGTTCTGAATGAACGCAGAGTACACACAACGGGTGCATGGGTATTCCCCGGCACAGGTAAAACAGGCCACTTCACTGAACCCCGCAAAGGGTGGGAACGGATATTGACCAGGGCGCAAGCGCTGGGGATCGTCAAGGCGCTTGCGGAGGTGGAAAGCTGGAGTGAACAGCGTATTCAAGACATGACAGAAAAAGCGCTCTTCCAGCCTACCGATATTATCCAAGGGTGTGCCGTTGCCCTTGGTAAGCACGATATGACACCCGAGCAATTCTCCCTGTCTGACCTTCGCATTCACGACCTACGCCGCACCCTTGGAAGTTGGCAAGCAAAGCATGGTGCTTCACTCGCCATCATCGGGAAGTCACTTAACCATAAGAGCGTTCAAGCCACGGCCATTTATGCCCGGTTAGATATCGACCCGGTACGCGATAGCGTGACCCGGGCGGTTGATAATTTGTTGGCCGCTGGAGGTGTCACGGCACCTGGTGAGGTGGTGCCCTTCAAGAAAAAGTCATCGTAATTTTTAGGCGTTTTCCGGGTTCCTTGTTTTTTGCAGTGTCCGTTGTGTCTTTGTGTCCTGAATCATCATAACCAACTGAAATTAATAATGAAAATACGCAAGACACAAAATAAAAAACACGCTGACACAAAGTGTTCAGACACAACTTGTGTCCCGCTCTCAGCCAATCAACAAGCCCGTCATTAGCCTGACACACAGCACCGCTCATGCGGGTGCAGGCTCACCATTAGCCCCATGCCCAAGGCACTGCCAGCGCCAGCACGAACCCCAAGGAAGGGCACCGTTGCCCAGCAAGCGGCATTGCCTTGCCCCGCTGTTTCTGGCGGCATAGCGTGGGCCGGGGGAATCCCCTACACTTACTACTTGTATATCGGTTAGCTATTAAGTGAGGTAGCAACATGGGTACCACAATCGACATAGACCACAGGACACTAACCCGCCTAGCAGATGAGCAAGCGATGCAGGACACCCGTGTGATTGGCCAAGTAGGTGGGTGGTTAATCGAAGTAGACCTAAACGGCACACGTGGCCGCTTGGTGTCGAAGCGTGGGGTACCCCGGCTCTTTGGCAGGTTTGAGACCCTAGCGAGCTATTTGAAACGGGTAGGTATTGAACATTTCAGCGTTGACGCTGAACACTATGAGCCCACCCCTACCCGCAAGCGCCCAGATGCCGCTACCCGGTTAATCAAGACACATGAAGCGGCTGAGCATGACGCCTGGTTCAGAGGCCAAGTAGAAGAGGCGATAGCGGAAGCCAACCACCCTGACGCCCAATGGACAGACAACGCAGAGGCCTTTCAGCATGTGCGCCAGCGCATAAGGGAAAAGCATGCGCGTTAGATGGCTGGCGCTCGCCTTGCGCGATCTGGAAGGCATCACGGATTACATCGCACAAGATAACCCCGGCGCTGCCCTGCGCATGGCTGACCGTATAGAGCTATGTGTGCAGGGGCTAGAGCGCCACCCTGAACAAGGGCGGGCCGGGCGTGTGAGCAGCACCCGTGAACTTGTCGTGACCAGCACCCCTTACCTGGTTGTGTATCGGCTTAATACCCAGAGCGTGGACATACTGCGTGTGCTGCACGGTGCCCAGCAGTGGCCGCCCGGTGGCTCATGATGGCTAATCAAGACTCCCCAACCACAACACAGCACAAGCCTACGCCAGCGGCCATGACGGGAGTGGAGAGCCTGCGAGAAATGCTGGTTGAGCGTAATGATGCTTTCAGGCTTCACGCTGACTTGCCTTTCTCAGAGCAAATGGAACTCTTGGGGCAACAGCCTGGCAGCACGTTACTTGAGATGCTCTCTATGCGGCTAGAGTCTTTTCAGGCCACTAAGCAAACGCCCCGGATCACCGACGTTGAAGAACACCTACATGACGCCATGACCCTTGCCGCCCGGTCCATGTTCAGTGCGCTCAATGATGCAGAGACATGGCGGCTTTGTTATCGACTCGCCTACTTGGTGGGTTACGGCATACCCGTTGTTGATCGATCAACCGCGGCAGCAGCAAAAGCACGGCGTGAAGAGCGTATCAGAGTGGCCCGGTCTGGCGGCAATAATCGTTGGAAAGAGTATGGCCCTATCAGGGATCGCTTTGCTTCTCTGGTACCAAGCGGTTGCTATGACGCTAATGGGAAACGTCTCCAGAAAGCCAAGGCGGCTGAAATTATCTGGTATTCATTAGCTACAGTATTTCCAGAGTCAAGCATGCCAAAAGAAGGTGCCGTTTTTGATTGGCTCACTGACTGGCATAAAGCCGAAGGTTTCCCCGCTTGGCCCAAACTACCCAAGCACTGGAACCAGTGGCCGCAGTCATAGCCAACAGCCAAAGCGCCAGCTTCCCCCGCTAAACAAGCCTTCTTCAAATTCAGCCAACGCAATTTTGCGCCCGCTGAAAGCATTCCCTGCTATTCAAGCCCTCTACCCTAGAACACCACTTGCCTAGCAGTCGATGATAGGCGTTTGTGATATCCCACCAGCGCCAGCCCTGCCCGCCTTTCTGGTGGCAACCTGTCCGGCTATTCCAAAAAAAGGGTTAGCTTAGCAAACCCCTCCAAGTGTTCAGCCTAAGCAGTAATCCTGTGTGTGCAAACGCGCTACAACGTGCAACAGCTAAACAGGACAAACTGCCATGAGCCATGCAAACCAACACTCACGCCCTTCAACGCCTGCCGCTAGCGACCTACTCCCCGCCGCTAGTGCCCGGCTTCCCGAGTCACACAACCCCAACCTACTGTTAACGACCAATGAGGCTGCCCCTTACCTTGGCGTGTCACCTCGCACGCTGGAAACCTGGCGTAGCACTGGCCGTCACGGTGTGCGTTACATCAAGGTGGGCAGCCGTGTTCGTTATCGCCTGCGTGACCTGGACGAATGGCTAGCCTCGCGCATGCAGGAACACACCGGGCAAAGCGGGGAGGTCGGCGCATGAAAGGCTTTATCGACCTCTACGCCCTAGCGTGCCAGCATCCCATAGTTCACACGCTGTACTGCCCACACCGAACCATTAGAACGATTAGTTGGCACGCTGAGCTAACGCTCGCCCAATTCTGCAATGCTGAAGGGCTGGCGCTGCCGTTGGCGGTTGACTTGGAAGAGCTGCCAGCTTTCCAAAACATCTTGGAGCAGGCCAGCCACCTGGCTTTTGGCGAGCTACACGGCCATGGCCGCTTTGCCTTTCCGCAACGCCTGATTGATGACCTGGACAAACGCGGCCAACTGGAAGGGTTCGTGACCTACTACCTAGGCCCCGACCCTAGCACCCTCCGCTATCAGCTTGCCACCCGCCGTGAACTGCAAAGCGAAGAGGATTGGGCAGCCTCGCGCCAGCAAGCCGCCGCCCTGCGCCACTGGCTAGCAGGTGAGCCGCCCACGGGCACAGCCCCTATTGCCATCCATGAGGCCACCGTATGAAACGTACTCTTGGCTATCAGCCGCCCCTGCCAGCAGGATTACTGCCTGGCCTACTGGCGGGGAAGCTTCACGATCCTTATGGCTTAGGCTGCCAAGTGGTTAGCGCTGAGCAGCAAGGCCGATACCGCCCATGCCGTCATACCGCCATTCATGCGGTTAGCCTTTACCCGGCGCTTGGGCTGGCGCAATTCAGCAACCCAGACGGCCTAGTGCTTCCCGTGGTGATACCTGACCACCAGCGCCACAGCTTTGAACGGGAAATGACACAAGCCTATGCCCGCCACTTTGGCTACTTGCGCGGGCGTGGTCGCTTCATGCTGAGATTGAAAGATATAGGGGCGGGGCGCTTTGGACTTTTCTGCCCTCACCTTGGCCGCATGGTTGAAGGGGATTGGGGCGCGTTTGTGACCTACTACCTCACCCCAGACCTACCGGAAATACGCTTCTTACAAGATGGGCAATGCCCCCATACACCGCCCGCTTATGAGGGGGAGTGGAAAGCCCTGTGCGCGGAACGCGATGAAGTACGGGTGTGGCTAGGTAGCGAAACCTCACAAGCGCCTAGCGCCGTGGTGTCACTGCCCCAACCAATGCCCAGCGAGACGGCACCGCCTTGGGAAAAGGCCTACCACCCCGAGGGGAATAACGCATTGGGCCAGCGTGCCTGAGGTGGAAAGGCACCCAATAAAAACCCCAGTGCTGGAACACCGGGGAGAGGAAGCTTTCATGTACTGCACACAGCATAAAACGCCCCACACCGTGAGGCAAGCGCCAGCGCTTGCGCCCACGCTTGGGGAAAGGTATTGTAAAGCGGTCACTGCAAAATCAGTGTCCGGGTGTGGAAACCCGAATCACCAGAGGCGCACTAGCGCCCCCATTTCAGCAGGCGCTTTTTTTGTGCCCGCTGCATGTTATGGCGGCTGTGCGTGGGACGCTTTCGAGCGTGCCGGATTCCTTTGGTGCCGGTTTTCCACCCCGCGTACGGTCGCCACCCAATCCCGTGGAAAGGATCGTGGCGACTCCAATACCAAAGGAGTCTTACCCATGGCCAAGTTACGCCTGTTCCCTACCCGTAGTGCGCCCGCTCGTGCCGCTGCCCATCGCGCAATGGCGAAAGCCGCCCTGTTTTCTAACTCAAGCGCTGCCGTTCGGCTGAAGCGCTACAACCACCACATGGATAAGGCCCGCCGCCTGGAAGCTGCCCCATGCAGCAAGGCAGGTGCGGCATGAACGCCAAGGCGATTACTCAAGAGCTATGGCTAACCCCACGGGCGGCTATCGACGACACCCGGCACGCCATCACCAAGCAAGTGGCCACCATCAAGCCACAGCTTGAAACCGACTACGGCACCTTGGTACTCACCCAGCAAGAACGCGCCACGGTGCAAGCCTGTTTAATCCGTTTGCTAGAGCGCCGCTTGGTTGCCCTGGAAGCACACGGCGGGCCTGCCTTGGGCTTAATGGATCACGACGACAGCTTAACCCTTTGCCGTGAGCACCTGGAGCATGCAGAGGCGCTGTTCTATTCCATTACCAAGCTGCTGGACACCCCGGCGGCCTGCCACCAGGCGAAGCACCTTTCCCGCCTAGGCAGCCAGCTTAGCGCCAGCGCCTTGACCGATATCAACGGGCAACTAGCGGCTCTGGAAGCCCAAGCGTGTGAGCAGCAAAGCAGCGGGAGGGCTAACGGATGAATACCTCTTTCCATACTCCAGCCCCCAGCGAGCTAACACATGCACACCGTGAGGCAATGGCTTACATCCAAGAGCTGTCGATCACCATCACCATGCAAGGCGTCTATTGCGTAAGTGCTGAATACGCAGGCGTTGGTCATGGATTCCGCGTCAACGTGCTGCTGTTCAGTGAATTGGTCAAAGAGAACTTTAAGGCACACCAATCCTTCACTGTTTACCTCCCTGGCCTCGAGCGCTGGGCTGGTCATAACGCGCTTGAGGAACTGCAAGCCGTTGCCCGCGAATTAGAAACCCTGCTGGCAATTGCTCAAGGAGGTGTCGCATGAACCGCCCCATCCATGGTTTTGATATGCGTTGCCACGACCTACGCGACAGCGCCACGGCTATTGCAACCCTTATGCACTTGATCGAAGAGGATCAAATGCGCCGGGACACCGACGACGAAACGCCTTTCCTGACGCCCGGTTTAACCAGCGGGCTAAGCCATGCGGCCATGCAGCTCACTGAGCGCATTCATAGCCTGACCGATGCGTTAGAACTTGAATACGGTGAAGGGATCAGGGCAGCCAGCGAGGCCAAGCTAACAACCCCTTTACAGGCGGTTAAAAGGAACAAGCCATGAGCAAACCCAACGGATCAGTAACCCATGCTCGCTTTCAGGACACTAACCGCCTGGCGTTAACCCGTATTGAAAGCGTGCTGGCGCATTGGCTCCCTGGCGGCAAGGTTCAAAAGCGTGAATACGTGGTGAAGAACCCCGCCCGTGACGATCAAAACGCGGGCTCGTTTTCGGTCAACCTGGACACGGGCCAATGGTATGACTTCGCCTCAGGTGACAAGGGCGGCGACTTGGTCGCCCTGGTAGCCTACCTTGAGCGCTGCCCTGCACAAGCCGATGCGTTGCACCTGCTGGAAGGCTTTCTAGGCACTGCCCCTATAGAGTCATCCCCCCCTCACAAAAAGGCCAAGGCGGCACCGCCTGACCCATGGCAACCTGTGGCCCCTATCCCCGCCGATGCCCTCAGTGGCATACCCAAACGGCATTTGAAGCATGGCGACCCTTGGAAGCGTTGGGAATATCGCAACGCTCAAGGCGAACTACTCATGGTGATTGATCGCTTTAACTTGCCACTGCAACCAGGTGAAGAGAAACCGCGTAAGGTATTTGCGCCCCTAACCCTTTGGCAGCATACCGGAACAGGGGACACCAAGTGGCAACGTAAGGGGTTACCCGCCCCAAGGCCACTGCTGAACGTGGATCAACTTGCTAAGCATCCCAGCGCCCCGGTGGTGGTCTGTGAAGGCGAGAAAAGCGCCGATGCGGCTGGCGCGCTGCTGCCGGACTATATCGCCACCTGCTGGCCCAACGGCACCAACTCCGTGAGTAAAGCCGACTTCACCCCGCTCAAGGGGCGTGACGTACTGCTATGGCCTGACAACGATGAAGGTGGCGTTGTCTGCATGCAGCGGTTGGCCGAGGAGCTACAAACGCTTGGGGCCAAGACTGTGCGCCTGGTGGCTTTGGATTGCTTCAGCCAAGCCCCTGTGTGGCATGACAACACCCCCGCCTTTGCTGAGGGTGGTGAATGGTTGGAAAAGGACGATGCCGCCGACCTGTTAGCCCGTGATTGGACACCCGCCCACCTGAGCGCTCTGGCGGCTGAAGGGGCACTGTTTAAGGAACCGCCCGCCCTACCTGCTTCACCCGCGCCAGCGGCCAAGCCTGCCCCGGCAAAGCGGGACGCCCGCAAGAAAGCACAGCAAACACCCGGCTTCACCGTTACGGACACAGGCCTGTATGCCGTTCCTGAAGATGGTGAGCCCCGGCGTGTCTGTGAACGGCTGGATATCATCGCGCAAACCCGCGACGAACGCGGCCAAAACTGGGGGCTACTGGTTGAGTTCTGCGACCCTGACGGCATCACCAAGCGTTGGAACATTCCCGCTGAGGCATTGATAAGCGAAGGCGCGAAAGATGCTATCTCCCCGCTGCTTTCGATGGGCTTAAAGCTGGATGCCAAACGACCAGCCCGCAACACGAAAAACGACCTAATCAGCTACCTACAAGGGTATGCAGGCAGCGCCCGTGCTCGCTTGGTGGATCGCATGGGCTGGCACGGCGATGCTTACTTACTGCCCATGGGGGCTATCGGTGAAACCTTGGAAGCCCTTGAGTTCACCAACCACGGTGCTGAGCTTCCCAGCATTGAAGAGGCGGGCACACTAGAAGAGTGGCAAACCCACATTGGGGCGCTCTGCCCTGGTAATGACAGGCTAGCACTAAGCGTGTGCGTTGCTTTTGCTGGGCCGTTGCTTCACCTGCTGGGGCTAGAGTCGGGTGGCTTCCACCTGTACGGGGAGAGTTCAGGCGGTAAAACCACACACCTTCAAGCGGCTGTTTCCGTATACGGCTCGCCTAAGCTAGTGCGTAGCTGGCGCTCTACTGACAACGCCCTTGAGTCGATCGCTTCCGCCCACTCTGACGGCCTGCTTGCCCTGGATGAAATAGGCATGTGTAGCCCGCGCATCATCGGTGAAACGGTCTACATGCTGGGCAACGGTGCCGGGAAGGCCCGGGCGAATGATCGCGGCAACGGTAAGCCCGTGCGCCGCTGGCGCTTGTTATTTCTCTCTACGGGGGAGAAGACGCTTGAACAGCACATGGATGAAGCCAACCAGATGCACCGGGCGGGCATGGATATCCGTATGCTTGGCGTGCCTGCCGATGCTGGCGCTGGCATGGGCCTGTTTCAAGAGCTTCATGGCTTCGACAACGCGGCGGATCTGTCTGATTCCCTCAAGGCCAGCGTTAATAAGTATTACGGCACCCCGCTAGTGAAGTTCCTGGAAGCACTCACCACCCCTGATAACATGCGTACCATCATCAAAGCGTTTCCCAAAACGCTTCAAGCCTTTGAGAAAGAGACACTCCCGAAGGATGCCAGCGGGCAAGCGCACCGCGCCGCTGCTCGCTTTGCCCTGGTGGCCTTGGCGGGTGAATACGCCACCGAGTGGGGAGCAACGGGCTGGCCTGCCTATACCGCATGGAACGCCGCTAAGGCGTGTTTCTCTGCCTGGCTGACTGAGCGCGGCGGGGCTGGCAGTCAGGAAGAAGCCAAGGTGCTCGATGCTCTTTGCCACCTGATTGAAACGCACGGAGAGGCGCGATTCTCTCGGCTGAACGTGGATTACCAGCACGATACCCATGCACCGCGCACCGTCAATAAGCTGGGCTATCGACGCACAGAAACGCTAGGCAGCGGCGCGGAGTGCCGCACCATCACGACCTATTACATTGGTTCAGCCTCGTGGACAAAAGAGGTGTGGAGCCGTGCGGGGCTACCCTCAGCACGCCAAGCCAACAAGGTGTTAAAGGCCCATAACGTGCTTCAGCTTGACCATGAAGGCAAAACGTCTATCAAGGTACCCGGCATCAAAGGCGGCTCACCACGCTACTACGTGTTCACTGATGAAGCGCTCTACAGGGCACAGAACGCCGCGAACGATGAAGAGGCCACCAAGGCAGCCTGAGCCAGCATTAGAACTCCTGCCACATCCTTGGATGCTTTGCTACTTTTCGTACACATAGCGTGGCAGAAAAGCACGGAGTATTGGCAAAAACCTCACACATGGAATACTATTGGTTATAATTTGAAGCCAAAAATGTAGTGAGGATGTCCCGTGATAGAAAAAGATGAAGCCATCGAATTACTTGAGCCTCATTTACCCACGATTGACCAGGTGGTGCGTGATGCATGGGCTGGCTGGATGGCTAGTAATCATGCGAGCAATTGGACGAAGCGAGGCCGTGCAAATTTCATGTGGGAAGAAATCAATACAAAAGCAAAGCAAGCTTTTGCTTCTAGCGAGGCTATCAAACCAATACCAGCCAACAACAGCTGCTTGTACATGCTAGATAAGTTAGCGTTTAGGTTCAAAAAACTGAATGATAACGGCCTTACGTGCAACTACCCCACTCAAGCATCGCTTGATTTTCATTCTCAATCTGAACTACCTGGCATCCCAGAAGTAGCTAGGTTAGAGGTAGGGTATTTGCTAAATAAACTTCAGACAAAAATTGATGAAGTTATAATTTCTTATCGAGAATCAGACTCAGTTGAGTGGTCAATAAAGCTCTCTGACCATCTTAATACTTCTAATGTTGTCCCAATGGAACACAACAGCGAACAAACTGACGAAGCAAATACCGAAAGAAAAGCCAAATTGGTTAAAGTTAAAGCACCTGCCAAAGAAGCAAAATCTTCTGAGGAAAGGAAATGAGCCATAACCTTCTTAACCCGCACCTAATCAAGGTTGCGCGTCAAGCTAGGTCTATGAGCCAATCACAGCTTGCTGAAAAAGCGGGCCTAACGCAAGCAGCTATATCCAAGTTTGAGGCAGGCTTAATCACTCCAGCCGAGGATGCTATTGGTTCGTTGGCTGAAGCATTGTCTTTCCCTACCAGCTTCTTCTATCAAACAGACCCAATATTTGGCGTTCCAGTAAGTATTAGCTACAGGAAAAAATCAAGCCAAGTTAAATCTAGAGATATTGAGCGCATAGAAGCTGAAATGAATCTAAGGCTCATGCACCTGCGTAGGCTTCTATCATCGGTTGAATATGAGCCTGAACTGACTCTGCCAATGCTCGACATTGACGAGTTCGATGGAAACGCAGAGAGAATTGCTCAACTGGTTCGCGCTCATTGGCGGGTGCCAAGTGGCCCTATACATAACCTCACCAATTTAGTTGAGCGAGCAGGCTGTATTGTATTTCAATGCAACTTCCAAAGCCTTGGTGTGGATGGGCTGACATTAAGGCCGCCCGGACTACCGCCGTGCATTTTCCTCAATAGTGAAATGCCGGGAGATCGGCAGCGCTTTACACTTGCCCACGAGCTTGGTCACGCAGTGATGCACAATGTGCCCAATCCAGATATGGAAGATCAGGCAAATACTTTTGCCTCGGAACTTCTGATGCCCAGAAGGGAAAGGCATTCGATATTTCATAGCAATGTAGACCTGCCGCTTCTAGCATCAATAAAGCCAATATGGAAAGTCTCGATGGGGTTCTCAATCATGGCTGCAAAGAACGCCGGACTTATCACTCCTTCGCAAAATAGCTATTTATGGCGGCGTATGAGTGCAATGGGCTATCGAAAGAAAGAGCCTTCTGAGGTTGACATCGCCCCGGAAAAATCTTCAGTCGTAAAGGATATCATTGAGCTTCATACAGATAGCTTAGGATATACTTATCAAGACCTTTATGAATATTTAAAAATCAAAGGCGATGACTTTCAAAGCCTCTACGAAATATCAAACGAAGCGAAACCTAAACTTAAATTGGTTACAAATTAAAATCCACCCCCTACAGCTTAATTAGGAAACTGCTGTAAGGGGAAATAGATTTTGATGAAGGGGATAATACTACTACACCTCATAGAGACGGCCACTAGTAGCGATACCCAGCATACTGCCCCTCTCTAGCGTTAACACTGCCCTTCACCTTCACTCCTTAACATCCCCCTAAACTCATTCATCTTCTGGTGCTGGTGCTGGTGCTGGTGCTGGTGCTGGTGCTGGTGCTGGTGCTGGTGCTGGTGCTGG
>NZ_LFGS01000004.1:624119-640302 GCF_002078135.1 Halomonas sp. BC1
GTGCTGGTGCTGGTGCTGGTGCTGGTGCTGGTGCTGGTGCTGGTGCTGGTGCTGGTGCTGGTGCTGGTGCTGGTGCTGGTGCTGGCAGTAGCTTACCCCAAACAGGCACCCAATCAACCATTGGCTGTGAGCTTCAGCCACGCCAAAAGCCACGCTAGGGCTGCTCTCATTGCGCCCTGCCAATAGCGCTGTTCAGGCCTAAAACGCTGTTTCGCGATTTTGTGTCGTGTCGCGCCCTGACCGTGATTGATTACCGCCTAACCAGTACCTTCCAAAACCAAGACACAACTTGTGTCTAAACACTTTGTGTCTGCATGTTTTTTATTTTGTGTCCTGCATATTTTTATTATTAATTTCATTAACTTAAATCGACTCAGGACACAAAGACACAACGGACACAACCAAAACACAGCGACCCGGTTAAGGCATGCCCACGCCCTGCACAAGCATCAACCAAGTAGCGCCGTGATGCGCCCCAGTGCCATGCACTACCACCAGAGGTTTTGCCCCTTTGAAGCTCTCCAAGGGTTTTAGGTATATAGGGGGTGCTGGCGGTCTCGTACCCAGCCGGGGGGCAGGTCAAAAGTTCAGAACCCTATGGCTCTAGACCGATACGCCCCCCTTGCTTGTTTAAGCGGGGAAAATGGCAGGGGGGTATATCAAAGGGTTGAGTGCCGTAAAGCTGCACTTGAATGCACATAGAAAATGGATGGACGTTATCACTAAGGGCGCTTAGCCAGAACACGCCAGCGCTTCTTTTCTGGAGGCAAACGCGGGGGTGGGCATTCAGGCTTCAAGGATAGGAAAACACGCCAGTTCTATACCCGGCATATACCCAACGAAAAAGGCCACCCTTAGGGGTGGCCTTTTAATGTCTCTAACGCTTTGCTTTTAAACCACTTTTAGTGGTGCCGACACCAGGAGTCGAACCCGGGACCTACTGATTACAAGTCAGTTGCTCTACCAACTGAGCTATGTCGGCGCGTCGCGTTTTCTTGAGAATTTGATTGGCTTGCCGTTAAGCTAGCCAATCAACAAGAAATCTTGTTGGCAATGGCTGGGGTACCAGGATTCGAACCTGGGAATGCCGATACCAAAAACCGGTGCCTTACCACTTGGCGATACCCCAACGTTGTGGTGGCCAGAGACGGAATCGAACCGCCGACACGGGGATTTTCAATCCCCTGCTCTACCAACTGAGCTATCTGGCCCTTGCCAACGGTGCGTATTAAACCAAAAGCTTCTGTTTTCGTCAACACCTTTGTGAAACTTTCTTTCTCGTCACATGCTTAGGGCACATTGGGCCGCGTGAGCCACGGCCACACCTGCGCCCTTTGCGGGTAACGGCGGTACCCTGGCGGGGGCTTATGCCTGGCTGGGGGGCACGTACCCTTCGGCTTGGTCGGTGGCTTCGTTGTTCAGGAAGCGTTCCATCTGCTCCATCAGGTAGGCGCGTGCTTCGGGGTCGAGCATGTTCAAGTGCTTTTCATTGATCAGGCGGGTTTGCAGGGCCTGCCACTCTTGCCAGGCGGGCTGTGACACCGTGGCCTGTATTTCCTGGCCCTGCTTGCCGGGCAGCGGGGGGAAAGGTAGCGCGGGCAGCTCTTTTTGGTACTTGCGGCAAAAAACGGTGTTGCTCATGGAATAGCTCCTGGGCGGATGCTTAATGAAAATCGTGCCAGTCGTCAGCGCGCTGGCCCCGGTGCCGGGTCCAGGTTAAACGGCGCCAGCTGGCTCAGCAGCGATTTGACGGGTGCCGCCAAGCCTAACGCAGGTGGCTGGTGAACGTCATACCATAGGCCATTTTCGCGCACTCCGGTGAGCCGTTCACAGCTCACCGGCTGCGGGGTGATCAAAAGCTTGAAGTGGCTGAAGGTATGCGTAAAGGCGGGCAGCGGCGCCAGGCGCCGGGCGGCGACGACATTATCCTCCAGCCAGTGGTTCAGCTCGCCGTGGCGCTCAAACTGCGGCAGGCTCCAGAGCCCGCCCCACAGGCCGCTGGGCGGGCGTTGTTCCAGCCACACGCGCCCCTGGGGGTCCTGCAGCATCAGCATGAGGGTTTCACGGGTGGGGGTAACTTTTTTGGGCTTCGATTCCGGGAAGCGCTGCGGTTCGCCCTGGGCGTAGGCGCGGCATACGTCATTGAACGGGCAGATGGGGCAATCAGGCTTGCTGCGTTTGCACAGCGTGGCGCCAAAATCCATCACCGCCTGGGTGTAGTCGGCCAACCGCGTGGTGGGGGTGAAGTACTCGGCCAGCGCCCACAGGGAGCGCTCTACCGCAGGCTGGCCGGGCCAGCCCGCCACGGCGTGCAGCCGTGTCAGCGAACGCTTGACGTTGCCATCCAGAATGGCGGCCTGCTGGCCGGTGCTTTGGGCAATGATCGCCCCGGCAGTGGAACGGCCGATGCCGGGCAGCGTCATCAGCATATCGACGCTCTGGGTGGGCAGCTCGCCGCCATGCTCGGCCAGCGCCAGCTGGGCCGCCTTGTGCAGGTTGCGGGCGCGGGCGTAGTAGCCCAGCCCTGTCCAGAGGTGCAGCACTTCATCCTGAGGGGCGCAGGCCAGGGCCTCCAGCGTGGGGAAGCGCTCCATGAAACGTTCGAAGTAGGGGATTACCGTGGCCACCTGGGTTTGCTGCAGCATGATTTCCGACACCCAGACGCGGTAGGCGCTGCGGGGTGACTGCCAGGGCAGGTCGTGGCGGCCATACTGGTCGAACCAGCGCAGTAGACGGTGTTGAAACTCATCGGCCGCCAGGCACGGCGTAGGCATCTCGGCCATGGTCACTCCTGAAGTGCTTGCCATGAAAAAAGCGCCGGCGGTAAGGCCGGCGCATGCAGGGGGTGGTGCCTCCTTCTCCATAAGAAGGCAGGCGTATCAATTGAACAGGCGGCGAATACCTTCGCGCAGCTCCTGGCCCGCGCCCTCGCCCAGGCGCTCGTCGATGCGCTCGATGGTGGTGCCCAGGCGCTCTTCGAGCTCTTCTTCCAGATGGCCGCCCGCTTCAATGCGCAGCAAATCCACCACGCTGGCCTGGAACGCGGTGCGATCGAAGCGGCACCATTCGGCTTTATCATCCCCCAGGCGGCCTTCACAGCGGATGGGCAGCGGCAGCTGCTCCAGGCGCGGGTTCACTTGGCAGGCGGCGTCGGCGGTATCGACAAGGCGTGCATTGGCCAGCGTCATGAAGTCCTGAGAGGTCAGGTTGAGCTCGCCCTCGCCTTGCACTTCGATACCCGGCAGAGTGATCGACAAGTCATCGCTGTGCACGACGCCGTTGCGTACCTGGAACGTGGCGTCGAAGCGCTCGAAGCGCGTATCGGGATGCCACTCACGGGTGGTGCCCTGGCCTTCCAGCAGCGCCGCCAGCTCGCACATCTCACGGGAGATATTGGTACGCAGGATAGCGCCTTCGTTCAGCCGGGCATCCAGCTCGCCGTTGAGGTTGCTGAGCAGCACCTGACGGCTGTTGCCTTGGGTCGTCAAGCTGCCTTCCAGATTGAAGCGGCCGCGCAGTGGGGCCTCTTCGTCACTGAAGGTTTCGATCAACGGGGCCACTTGCACATTGCTGATACGCGGCGCGAACTGCCAGGTCATCACGCTGTCGGTGGCGTCCAGCGCGCCGGTGGCGTTGAGTTCGCCGCCATAGAAACGCGATTCGAAACCGGTCAGGCGATGGTTGCCCTCGTCACCGCGCAGCGCCAGCTGGGTGTCGTTGAAGGTCATGCCCGCTAGCTGCAGCTCGCCGACGCTGAGATCCCCCTGCAGGGTCAGGCCGCTGAGCCACTCCTGGGGCAGCAGGGTTTCTTCGACCTGGGCAAAGGCGCTGCGCAGCAGGCCCCGGCTGGCTTGCTCGGGGGCAGCAGGCCGCGGCAGGTAGTGGTCCAGGTTGAGCTGGTCACCGTCCAGATTGAAGCTCAATTGGCTGCCATCCAGAGTAGCACTCACGTCGCCGGTAAAGGTGCTGTCATCGATGACCAACGAGAGGCGTGGCAAGGCGATGCGCGAGAGATCACCTTCGACTGGGCTGGTCAGAGCCACGTCGCTCAGCGCCGCTTCGCTGGTGGTATTGAGCGTTGCGCCAGTGCGCGAGATCCAGGGCCGCAGGGTAAAGGGGGCTGCGGTGAGCTGGCCGCTGTACTGGGGCGCTTCCAGCAGCTGTTCGAGGTTGAGGTGGCCGCTGACCCGCAGGCCATCCGGCCCGGTCAGTTGCAGGTCCTTCAACTGGGCGGTCTGAGCGGCCAGGTCGCCTTCCAAGCCGAATGCCAGCGAAAGGGCCAGGCTTCCCTGCCAGTTGTCGGCATGGCGCAGGCCGGCATCCAGCACGCCCTGGCGAATGCTGAGCTGCTGCTCGCCCATGCGCGCCACGATTTCAGCCGCTTTCAGGCTGAGCTGCTGGGGCTCGCTGTTGGCGCCTGGGCGGGTCTGCGTGGTGAGCTGGGTATTCTCCAGAGTGATCTGCTCATCCTGCAGGCCAAGGCGCAGGCGAGTTTCCAGGTTGACCTCGCTGGTCATGTCCGGCGTGCGCTCCAGCACTTCGGCATCCAGGCGGTTGTGCCGGGAGAGCGTGAACATGGCCTTGAGCGGGAAGGAGCGCACTGGGTTGACGTTGGTACCCGAAATGTTCAGCGGCTGTACCCGCCACAGGGCCTGGCTCTGTTCATCGCGGTAGCGAATATCCGCCCCTTTGACTTCTACGCTGGCGATGTTCAGCACCACCGAGAGGTTGCCCGCATCGGCATTGGGGCCTGCACTGGCCGGTGCCAGCACGGTTTCGGCGGACTCGTTGCTGTGTTCGGAGAGGCGCTCCAGCAGCGGCTCCCAGTTGCCCTCGCCTTCAGCGTTTTTCACCAGATTCAGGCGCATGCCGTCGAGCGTCAGGCCATCCACGGCGATTTCACCCCGTAGCAGCGGCGCGAAGGCCACGCTCACCTCGGCCCGGTTGATCGCCGCGAAAGCAGACTCGTCCACCGACTGTTCGGGCAGCCAGGCACGGGCCTGCTCGACGCTGACACCGATACGCGGGTAGAACGACCAGCTGATCGGGCCTTCCAGCGCCAGATTGAGCCCTGTCTGCTCTTCCACCACGGCGGTCAGCCGGGGCTTGAAGTCTTCCGGGTCCAGAAAGGTGGTGACGTAGACCACGGCAGCGACGGCGGCGATGGCAAGAATGCCGATGGCCGCCAGTAAAATACGGAGTAGCTGTTTCATTAACCTTTCCCTTGGGGGTCTAGCTCTACAAAATCACTGGTGGCCGGGAGGCCCGGTTCCGTTGGCTCGGCATCGGCGATAGGCCGATAGCCCAATTTGGATAGCAGCACGCGGTCGGCCAGCGGCAGCGTGGTGGTGGCAATACGCAGTACACGGCCCTCTTCCTTGGCCTGCTCGCCCATCAGCGCCATCAGCCGTGAGCCCACGCCACGCCGCCGCGTGGTCTTGCGCACGCACAGCTCGGATAGCCACCAGGCGCGGTCATCGCCCTCCTGCACCGCCACGGCTCCCAGCAGGCGGTCGTTGAACAGGGCGCAGGCAAACACGTGCTGCCCTTGTAAATGCTGCTCTATGAAGGGTAAAACCCTGGTGGTCGGCATGCGCTCTTGCGGTGCGTCTTCATAGATACGCACGAGGTCGATACGCACTTGCTCATCGGCGTCCCATCGGGCCTGGTCGACGTATTGCAGTGTCACCGGCATGGTGAAATCCTCGTTGCCAATGCAGCCAGGCTGCTGTTTGAGCGCCGCAATGGGCGGCGACATTTCACGCATTGTAGCGGATGGGGGGGCCGATTCTCTATAATGCTTGTTTTGGCCGCAGCCGCCGCCCGCCGATTATTCCTCAGAGTGCGCCTCGGCGCAGGAGATGCAACATGTCAGCGCGTATTGCCACGGTTAGCCGTGACACCAACGAAACGCAGATCACGGTCAGCGTCAACCTTGATGGTGAAGGCCATCTTCGCTGCCAGACGGGCGTTCCGTTTTTGGACCATATGCTTGACCAGGTGGCTCGGCACGGAATGGTCGACCTCGATATCGACGCCAAGGGCGACCTGCATATCGACGACCATCACACCGTCGAAGACCTGGGCATCACCCTGGGCCAGGCCTTTCATGAGGCGATTGGCGACAAGCGCGGCATTTACCGTTACGGCCACGCCTACGTGCCGCTGGACGAAGCGCTCTCACGGGTGGTCATCGATTTCTCCGGGCGTCCCGGCCTCTTCATGAACGTGGAATTTACCCGCGATACCATCGGCAGCATGGACACCCAGCTGTTCTGGGAATTCTTCCAGGGCTTCGTGAACCATGCGCGGGTGACGCTGCACATCGACAACATCAAGGGCTTCAACGCCCACCATCAGGCAGAAACCATCTTCAAGGCCTTTGGCCGCGCCCTGCGCATGGCCGTGTCGGAAGACCCCCGCATGGCCGGGCAGATGCCCTCCACCAAAGGGTGCCTGTAATGCCTAACGCAGCGATCAGCCATCGCTCGATGACCTCGACAAGGAGCGCTTCATGACCATTGCCGTGATTGATTATGGAATGGGCAACCTGCACTCGGTCGCCAAGGCGCTCGAACACGTCACCCATGAGAACGTGATCATTACCCGTGATCCCCGGCGCATTCTGGGCGCGACCCGCGTGGTGCTACCTGGCCAGGGGGCCATCCGCGACTGCGTGGGCGAGTTGGAGCGTACCGAGCTGCGCGGGCTGGTGGAGGAGATTCTGACCCGCCAGGCCAAGCCGCTGCTGGGTATCTGCGTGGGTCAGCAAATGCTGATGGAGCGCAGCGAAGAGAATGGCGGCGTGGACTGCCTGGGCTTCTTCCAGGGCAGCGTCGACCGCTTCCCGGCGGATATGCGCGATGCCCAGGAGCAGCGTTTGAAAGTGCCGCACATGGGCTGGAACCTGGTCGCCCAGCATCATGACCACCCGCTGTGGGCCGGCATCGATGACCGCGAACACTTCTATTTCGTGCACAGCTACTACGTGAATGCCGCCGACGATGCCCAGGTATTCGGCACGACGGACTACGGTCGCGTCAGCGCCCACGTGGCGATTGGCCGCGATGCCACCTTCGCGGTGCAGTTTCACCCGGAAAAAAGCTCCCGCGCAGGCCTTCGCCTGCTGGAAAATTTTGTCACCTGGACGCCCTGAGAGGTTTCACTATGTTGGTAATTCCCGCGATTGATCTCAAAGACGGCCAGTGTGTGCGCTTGAAGCAGGGCCGCATGGACGAAGCCACTTCCTACGGCGACGACCCGGTGGCCATGGCCGCGCGCTGGGTAGAAGCCGGTGCGCGTCGCTTGCATCTGGTGGACCTGAACGGCGCTTTCGAAGGCAAACCGGTCAATGGCGACGCGGTGACGGCCATTGCCCGCGCCTACCCGAACCTGCCCATTCAGATCGGCGGTGGCATCCGCTCGGCGGACACCATCGAGCACTACCTGAACGCCGGGGTCTCTTACGTGATCATCGGTACCAAGGCGGTCAAGGAGCCGGAATTCGTCGGTGAAATGTGCCGCGCCTTCCCGGGCCACATCATCGTGGGCCTGGATGCCAAGGATGGCTTCGTGGCCACCGACGGCTGGGCTGAGGTATCCACCGTGAAGGCCACCGAGCTTGCCAAGCGCTTCGCCAACGATGGCGTCTCCAGCATCGTCTACACCGACATCGCCCGCGATGGCATGATGCAGGGCGTGAACGTGGAAGCCACCGCGGCGTTGGCCCGCGAAGGCGGCCTGCCGGTGATCGCCTCGGGCGGCGTCACCAACCTGGATGACATTCGCGCGCTGTGCGACGTGGCCGACAGCGGCATTCTGGGGGCGATTACCGGACGCGCCATCTACGAAGGCAGCCTGGATGTCGCCGAAGCCCAGCGCCTGAGCGACGAGCTGAGCGGAGGCCGTGCATGAGCCTGGCCAAGCGCATTATTCCCTGCCTGGACGTCGATGCCGGGCGCGTGGTGAAGGGCGTGAACTTCGTCGGTATCCGCGATGCCGGTGACCCGGTGGAGATCGCCCAGCGCTACAACCAGCAAGGCGCCGACGAAATCACCTTCCTCGACATCACCGCCAGCCACGAAGACCGCGCCACCACCGTGGACATGGTCGAGCGGATTGCTGGCGAGGTGTTCATCCCGCTGACCGTGGGGGGCGGTATTCGCACCTGCGACGATATTCGCACCATGCTCAACGCGGGTGCCGACAAGGTGTCGATCAACACCGCCGCCGTGACCAACCCGGAGTTCGTGCGGGAAGCCGCCGACCGGTTTGGCAGCCAGTGCATCGTGGTGGCCATCGACGCCAAGAAGGTTTCTCAGGAGGGCGAACCCGACCGCTGGGAAATCTTCACCCACGGCGGGCGCCGCCCGACGGGCCTGGATGCCGTCGAGTGGGCCAGGAAAATGGTCGAGTTCGGCGCAGGCGAGCTACTGCTGACCAGCATGGACCGCGACGGCACCAAAATCGGGTTCGATCTGGGCGTGACCCACGCCATTTCCGAGGCCGTCAGCGTGCCGGTGATTGCCTCGGGCGGCGTCGGCAATCTGGACCATCTGGTGGACGGCGTATTGAAAGGCGGTGCGGATGCGGTATTGGCGGCCAGCATTTTCCATTTTGGCGAGCACACGATTCCCGAGGCCAAGCGTTACATGGCCGAGCGCGGCATCGAGATGCGCCTTTAGGAGAGTGACATGCCGCGTGCCTGCACCTGGTTAGGTGGCCTGGCAATGATTTGGCTGAGCGCATCTGCCGCGGCCTTTTCTATGCCTGACGGGCCACCGGCCTTTGAGCTGGACCACACGCTGGTGCAAACCAGCCTGTTGACTCGACACTTCAGCCCCGACCCGGAGCACACCAACCAGCAGGATCTGGTGAGTGTCGAGCTGCACAACCCTGACCGCTGGCTGGCGGGTGCCGCCTGGTTCAAGAACTCCTTCGACCAGCCCACCTGGTACTTCTACGCTGGGCGGGAGTTTCCGCTGGGGCAGCTGGGCGACAACATCAACGTGCGCGCCAAGCTCACCGGCGGGCTGCTGCGGGGCTATAAGGATGAGTTCCGCGACAAGATTCCTTTCAACCGCTACGAAATCGCCCCCGCCCTTCTGCCCAGCGTGGGCATTCAGTGGGGGCGCGTCGAGTCGGACCTGATCGTGTTCGGCACGGCGGGCATGATGATCACGGCGGGGGTCCGTTTTTAAGGCCGTTCGTTCGCAAGACCCAAGGGCGGCTACTCGTCGCCCTCTTCCAGCGAAAGCCCCAAGTTGCTGATGCCGCTGTTGCGCCCCAGCAGGCGAATCTCTTTTAGCGCCGCTTTGGTGAGCGGCTCGCTGACGGCTTCCAGCACCGCATCCTGAAAGTCGTTTTCATCGGCCATCAGCGGGTGGTCGCGGATGATCAGCGCCAGCGCCTGTGCATCCACCTCTCCCTCGGTCAGCTCGATGAATGCCCGCACTCCTGCCCGGGAGGTGCGGCTCACGTCCAGCACCGCTTCCGGCGACTCACCCTGCAAGGTATCCAGCAGCGCCGAGATCGAGACCACGGCGTCCAGCGCGCGGCGCGCCCCGAAACTGTCATCGTTGGCCGGTGGCTCGCACTCCGCCAGCTTTTCCGCCTGACGGGCAAAGTCGATACTGGCATTGGGCACGCTCAAGCGCTCCCACACCAGGCTCAGCACGGTACGCAGGGTATGCCCATCACCGTGGCCTGTGGTTTGCTCGTAGAGGGCGTAGTTGGGTAGCAGCCGCTCGCACAAGGCCGCCATGAAGGCTTGCTGGGCGGGCAGCGGCAGCAGTTGCAGACGCTGATAGAATCCTGTGGGTTTTGCCACCATGCTGATGTCCTGGGTCACTGTGTTGATGAAGAGGGTATTGATGAAACGGTATTGATAAACGGTATTGGTGAAGTGGACGCGATACGTTATCGTCCCACACTCGCGGCGGGCAAGCTCCGCCGCGCTTGATGTGTGCGGCCGGCGAGGAGATTACTATGCATATTCATCTGCTACAGCACGGCCCTGACCATGGACCCGCCCGCCTGCAAGACTGGCTGGAGAGCATGGGCCATAGTTACACCGTTTTTCATCTATACGCAGGGGAGCTGACCCCGCGCCCTGGCGAGTGCGACGCGCTCATCGTGCTGAGCGGCCCTGACGCGCTGTTCAGCGCCCCGCCCGCTTGGCAAAAGGCAGAGCGCAAGCTCATCCACCGCTACCTCGATGGCCAAAAACCCGTCATGGGCATTGGCCTGGGGGCGCTATGGATCGCCGAAGCCCTGGGCGCCGTCATCGCCCCCGGCACCTACCCCGAAACGGGCTGGCACCCTGTCACCCTGGCGCCAGAGAGCACCTTTGACCTGCCCGAGCAGTTCGATGCCTTCATGTGGCATCGCCTGGTATTTAGCCTGCCTGACGGCGCGCTGCCCCTGGGCGGCAGTGCGGCGGCACCGCTCCAGGGGTTCAGTTGGGATGCTGGTCGCGTGGTGGCGCTGCTATGCCATCTCGAAATGACCCAGGCCAGCGCGGCTTCCTTGCTGAATGCCGAGGCGCTCCCCACGGCCAGGAGCCCTTCCGCCGGGCGCTTCCTGCAAACCGGCGATCAGATACAGGCAGATCCCAAGCGCTTTCAGCGTCTGGCGCCGTTGCTGGACCGGGTCATGACCCAGTGGCTCAAAAGCCTCTGATGCGTATCGGCCGCCGCTAGGCACTCCACTGCCGAGCGGCGGCCAGGCAGCTTTCCCAGTCCCCTACGTGCAGTTCGGGCGGCCGGTGGCTCTGCTGCTTCTCCAGGTGGTAACGATAGAGCGGGTCGTAATACTCGGTGAGCAGCGGGGCCAGCCACGCCTCGTGAGCCTGGACGTCGCCCGCCTCGTGGGCACGAAACGCCATGGCCTGCAGCCGCTGCAAGCGCTGTAGCCGTGCATGCCCCAGCCGCTTGGCCAGCCGTTCCAGGGCGCTTGCGAGCTGTCGCTGCATGCGCTGACGCCCCTCATCGGGGCCAAAGCGGGCCGTATAGCCTCTCTCCAGCGCTTCGATATAGTCCCGGCGCAGCTGGTCCAACCGCCAGTCCAGCGGCATTTCAATACGGATGCGCGGCGCTTGTTGCAGTGCCTGCCATAGCGGCAGCGGGATATTGGCATTGCCGATCTGCCGCGACTCGTCCTCCATCACCAGCTTGCCTGGCTGGCCAATCAGCCGCTGGGCCAGCGCATGCTCAAAATCGATCTGCGTGGCGGGCTCCTCCGGCTGACGCCCAAACGCGGAACCCTTGTGTTGGGCGCACGCCTCCAGGTCGATGCCATTGGGCAACTGGTTGATCAACGGCGTCTTGGCGCAGCCCGTCAGGCCAGACACCACCAGCAGCGGCTGGTGGGCGGCCTCGTCGATGCGCTGGCAGAGCTTTTGCCGCAGTGCTTTCCAGCCACCTTCGATGCGGGGCCGCAGCAGGCCCGCCTCGGCCAGCCACTGCTGGCTGATTTGGGAGCGCAACCCGCCACGGTAGCAGTAGAACAGTGCATCCGGATAACGCGCCAGGTGAGCCTGCCAGGCCAGCACCCGGGACTGTTTCACCGCACCGCTGACCAGCCGTTCACCCAGCGCAATCGCCGCCTGCTGGCCCTGCTGTTTATAGGCAATGCCAACCTGGCGGCGCTCTTCATCGTCCATCAGCGGCAGGTTCACCGCTCCCGGCAGGCTGCCTTGGGCGAACTCCACCGGCGCACGCACATCGATCAAGGGCGTATTACGCGCCACCAGCTCCAAAGAAGCAGGCAGCGTGGGCAGCGTCATCCGACCACCTGGATCACGGCGCTGCCCTTGGCAGGCTGCATCTCGCCAAACGGTTCCAGCGTGACGCCGTGCTCGCGACCTATGCGCTCCACGTCGTCCTGCCAGGCGGGATCGACACTCAGCAGCAGCCCTCCCGAGGTTTGAGGGTCGCATAGCCACTGCCAGTGGGCTTCGTCCATGGCGGGCAAGGCGCTGCCCAGCGCCTGCTGATTGCGCTGGGTACCACCGGGAACGGCTCCTTGGCGGCGGTAGCCTTCGGCCTCCGCCAGGCGCGGCAAGCGGCGAAAGTCCACGTGGGCCTTCACGCCACTGGCGCTGCACATTTCCGCCAGATGACCTGCCAACCCGAAGCCGGTCACGTCGGTCATGGCATTCACTCCTTTGACACCGGCCAACGCGACGCCAATGGTGTTGGGCTTGAGCATGGTTTCACGGGCAAGTCCCTGGTGCCCTGCTTCCAGCAGGCCGCGCTTTTCGGCAGTGGTCAATAGCCCCACGCCCAACGGCTTGGTGAGATACAGCAGGTCACCGGGCTTGGCCTGGCTATTGAGCTTTAGCTGGTCAAGCGACACCAGGCCATTGACGGCCAGGCCAAAGATCGGCTCTGGAGCATCGATGGAGTGCCCGCCCGCCAGCGCAATGCCCAACTCGCGGCATACCGCCTGCGCTCCGGCCACGACGTCTCCGGCTATTTCGGGCGCGAGCTTGTCGAGTGGCCAGCCCAGAATGCCCAGCGCCATCACCGGCGTGCCGCCCATGGCGTAGACATCACTGATGGCGTTGGTGGCCGCAATGCGTCCAAAATCGAAGGGGTCATCGACGATGGGCATGAAGAAATCAGTGGTGGCAATCATGCCCCGCCCATCGCCCAGGTCGTACACCGCGGCGTCTTCTCGCCCCTGGTTGCCCACGATCAGGCGCTGATGCCCCGCGGCGGGGCCCGCCTTGGCCAGAATGCCGTCCAGCACGTCTGGGGCAATCTTGCAGCCGCAGCCCGCTCCATGGCTGTACTGGGTCAATCGAATCGAACTCATGGTGACTCTCCTTTGCTGTGCTCGGGGCTGGCGTTTCTGCTATCCAGCATAGTCCATGTCACAACGCCTCAAGGGCATCGCTAAGCTTGTCGACCGGGATGACTTCCATGCCCTTGGGCGACTGCTTTGGCGCATTGGCGCGCGGCACGATGGCGCGCAAAAAGCCATGCTTGGCCGCCTCGGTAATACGCTCCTGCCCGCTGGGCACGGGGCGAATCTCGCCGGAAAGCCCCACTTCGCCAAACACGACCAGCTCCTTGGGCAGCGCACGGTTTTGCAGGCTCGACACTACCGCCAGCAGCACCGCCAAGTCGGCACTGGTTTCCAGCACCTTGACCCCGCCCACCACGTTCAAGAACACGTCCTGGTCACCGGTGAACAGCCCACCATGCCGGTTCAATACCGCCAGCAGCATGGCCAAGCGGTTCTGATCGACCCCAACGGCGACCCGGCGCGGGTTCCCCAAGGCTGACTCATCGACCAGCGCCTGCACTTCCACCAGTATCGGCCGCGTGCCTTCCCATACCACCATCACCAGGCTGCCGGGAGCCTGCTCTTCCTGGCGCGACAGGAAGATGGCACTGGGGTTTTTCACTTCCTTCAAGCCCTGCTCCAGCATGGCGAACACGCCCAGCTCGTTCACCGCGCCGAAGCGGTTCTTCTGGCCACGCAGGGTGCGAAAACGCGAGTCCGCCCCGCCCTCCAGCAGCAGCGAGGCATCGATCATGTGCTCGAGCACCTTGGGGCCTGCCAGGGTGCCATCCTTGGTGACATGCCCCACCAGCAGCAGGACGGTGTTCGTCTGCTTGGCAAAGCGGGTCAGCGCTGCGGCAGACTCGCGCACCTGCGCCACGCCGCCGGGCGCCGAGCTGATATCCTCCAGGTGCATGGTCTGAATGGAGTCGATGACCAGAATCTCGGGCTTTTCACGCTCGGCAACGGCCAGAATGGTCTCGACGCTGGTTTCCGCCAACATTTTCAAGCCGTTGGTGGGAAGCTGCAGGCGATGCGCTCGCATGGCGACCTGGGAAAGCGACTCCTCGCCGGTCACATAGAGGATGCGGCGTTGCTGAGCCAGCTTGCAGGCCGTTTGCAGCAGCAGCGTCGACTTGCCTGCCCCGGGGTTGCCGCCCAGCAGCACGGCCGAGCCCGGTACCAGGCCGCCTCCCAATACACGGTCGAACTCGGCAAAGGTGGAGGTCAACCGTGGCACTTCGCTGAGGTCGACGTTACTGAGGTCCACGACTTCCTTCGAGAGGTTGCCCGCATAGCCAGCGCGCCCGGTCGCCGTCGTTCCGCTGCCAGGCCGCGAACTGGTCAACCGGATCTCACTGAGCGTATTCCACTCCTGACAGCTGGTGCACTGCCCCTGCCACTTGCGATACTCGGCACCACACTCGGTACACACAAAGGCGCTCTTTGCTTTTGCCAACGCTAGCCGCTCCTGTCTCGCATGACTGTACTTGCCACTGTTGTTGCGACGGTTGTAACGAACGTCATTGCTACTTTTTCACCACCGCCAGACATACAAAAGGCGGCCAATGGCCGCCTTGATGCGATGCGCTCAGCGATTACTGGCGACGCAGTTGCAGCATCTCGCCGTTTTCAAAGCGACGACGCTCCGGGTCGATCAGCTCGAGCGTACGCTCGTCGATCCGCTGGAAGTAGTAGATCTGGCCGTCACCGTCCGGTGTCAGTTCGTAGACCGTCGCGTCGGGGTCGGCAGGCGTACCCGTCAGCACTTCCCAGTTACCAGCGTAGTTTTCATCGGGCGGTGTCTGGGGGTGGTTGCGGTAAGTCGCATTCAAGGTAAAGGTACGCTCTTCCGGAGCGGCCATTTCTTCACCCTGCATGGTCACATCCAGGTCAATGCCGTCACAGTTACGGCAGGGCAGAGTACCCTGATAGTTAGCCTGTGAGGCGCTCATGCCTGCGTCGTCGCGCTGATCCGTCGGGCCAGCTGCGCAGCCCGCCAGCAGTGCCAACATAGCCGAACCGGCTAGCAAACTCCTGAATTGCATTGGGTGTCTCCTTATGGTGTTGGACATACATTTCTTTCGCGCGCTTATGACAGCATAACCGCTACAAGGTGCGACGCCCACCCCTTCACAGGAGAAGTATGGGCCGAATCGCGGCCAATGGGAATGCTTGCGCTCTTGCGGCCATCAGGCGACCATGGGGATATTCACATCCGCACAATCAGGTTACCCCCATGAGCCAATACTGGAGCCCTGCCGTCAGGGATCTTACCCCGTATATTCCCGGCGAGCAGCCCCGCGAGCGCGTGATCAAGCTCAACACCAACGAGAACCCCTACCCCCCGGCTCCTGGTGTCAGCCAGGCGCTGGCCCAATACCCTACCGATCATTTACGGCTCTACCCCGACCCTACCTCTCTGGCGCTGCGTGAAACCCTGGCCAGCCGCTACGGCGTCAGCGTCGCGGAAACCTTCGTGGGCAACGGCTCCGATGAAGTCCTGGCCTTCGCATTTCAGGCGTTTTTTTGCCAAGGGGCACCTCTCGATGTACCCAGCATCACCTACAGTTTCTATCCGGTATATGCCAACCTTTACGGCGTAGAGCTGCGCAAGCATCCCTTGAATGCCCAGTGGGAAGTGGATATGGATGCGTTAGCCAGCGCGGGAGAGCGAAGCGGCGTTATCTTTGCCAACCCCAACGCCCCTACGGGCCATGCCCACCCGCTGGAGGCTATCGAGGCACTTCTGCAGAAAGTCACCGACCGCGTGGTGCTGGTGGATGAGGCGTACGTGGATTTCGGCGCTGACAGCGCCGTGTCGCTGATTAGCCGCTACCCGAACCTGCTGGTCACGGGCACATTCTCCAAGTCACGTAGCCTGGCAGGATTGAGGCTGGGCTATGCGATTGGCTCCAGCGAGCTGATTGAAGGCCTGCAGCGGGTCAAGGACTCCTTCAACTCTTACCCCGTAGATAGCCTGGCCAGCCTGGTGGGCATCGAAGCCCTGAAGGATACCGAACACTTCGACGCATGCCGCAATAACGTGATCGCCACCCGGGAGCGCACCCGCCAGCGCCTGGAGCGGCTTGGATTCGAGGTATTGCCTTCCAAGGCCAACTTCCTGTTCGCCCAGCACCCTCACCATGAAGGCGCTCAGCTCTTCGCTGGCCTGCGTGAGCGCGGCATTCTGGTCAGGCACTTCAACACCGAGGTGCTGAACAACTTTCTACGCATTACCATCGGCACGGACGACGAAATGGACAGCTTTATCGAAGCCATGGAAACGCTCTGCGCCTGACGATGCTCACACCCAGCCTTTGGCTGGGTGTTTCGACGTATGCAACGCACAGCAAAAAGCCCCGAACACAGAGTGCTCGGGGCTTTTTGC
>NZ_LFGS01000005.1:0-7484 GCF_002078135.1 Halomonas sp. BC1
TAAAAGATAACATGACTGCCCTGACTGAACTTTTTGTACCCTGGTTTTATGTCACCCGCATCGCGGCCAATATCAGGTTGGCGAGCGAGCAGTTTGAAAGCATCGTCAAGCTGCCTGAGGTACGTATCGCGTTGGCGCTTTCCCCACTTTTCGGTGGTGAAGCGGCCTATCTCGACAACGTCTTTTCGGGCAGAGGTAGTGAGCAGGTATGGACGCATCAGTGAGCTTCGTTGTCCAGTTCTGTAATAACGCTTTCAAGGGAATACTCTGCGATTCCACTCTGTTCGCCTTCATCCAGGAGGCGTTGGAGCCGTTCAAGCTTACTTTCCGTTTCTTCAAGCAGACGCAGTCCGGCACGTACCACCTCGCTCACCGAGCCATAGCGGCCCTTTTCAACCTGAGTGGCTATAAACTCGTCAAAGTGGGGGCCGAGTGTAATGCTGGTATTTCTAGCCATGGGGAGACTCCTGTACCAAATATTGGTATATCATGGCAAAGCACCCATAACAAGGCAAGGCAGGCCGACGCGATAAAGTCGCGCCGCTGCTTGCAGCGCTATACAAAGCGTCCGCCTTGACGTACGGACCCAAAGCCGTACACCTTGGTGAAAAGTTGAACATAAAAGTGGTGCGTCATGACCGGAATCACAGCCACTGAGGCGCGCAGCAACCTGTATCGGTTGATCGACGAGACCGCCGAGTCGCATCACCCCATCGTCATCATGGGTAAGCGAAACAACGCCGTGCTGGTGTCCGAGGAAGACTGGTCTGCCATTCAGGAAACACTTTACCTGCTCTCCGTACCCGGTATGCGGGAATCTATTCGTGAGGGGGTGGCTGCTCCCTTGGATGAATGCGATGAGGAGCTGGACTGGTGACATGGACGTTGGTTTACACTAGGTACGCCCAGCAAGATGCAAAGAAGCTAGCCTCCCGCGGCCTCAAACCAAAAGCGCAGGAACGGCTAGCGCTGGTAGCCGAAGACCCATACCGCAAGCCTCCCCCGTTTGAGAAGCTCGTGGGTGATCTTGCGGGGGCCTATTCACGCCGCATCAATATTCAGCATCGCCTGGTCTCTCAAGTGCTCGATGACGAGCGAGTGGTGAAAGTTCTCAGGCTCTGGAGCCACTACGAATAATGCATAACCGACGGTTGGGGCGGATGTATTAGCCTTGATTAACGACTGGCTGGGCCTTTTGTAAGAGGTCTGACATCACCCCTGATACAATCCCAGTAGCATACCAGAACCGCTTCCAAAGCTACTTTTTTTACCACCTGTCTCATGGTTTAATTAGCCCCCTTAATTTGAGTGTGCTTATACGTTTGGCTAAGGATGAAGATGAACGATTGGAAGCGGCGCGTATTGGGGGCTATGACGATTGCGGGGGGAGGTATTGGTATATCTTCCACGATGCCTTACATGATGGTGTCATCGCATGTTCTGGACTGGCTGTTTTGTATTGGTTTTATTCTGTTGTTTTCGTGGGGTATCTGGTGCGGCATTCAATTGTTAGAGAAACAGCCGAACGCAGCGCGTGCCAATTTCAAATTTTGGCTAATACAGGTGCCTGTTTTTAATACGCCTGTGCTGGGCTACTTTTTTGGCTCGGGTGCTTACCTGTCCGTGTGGGTGGGTTTAGGCAATATCAGTTATGGCTATAACGCCATGCTGGGCAGTGGTTTTCAGTATTCGTTCATGAATGACTCGTTTCCCACCCTGGTGGGTGTGAACATTCTGGCGCTTTTAATGAGCTTTTGGTTTTATCGAAAAGCCTATGGTGCCGATGTTTCGTCGTAACGCACGGTGCCGTGAGGTATTCACGTGATCATGCATCCTTGGCATATGGAGGGGCAGAATGAGCCACGGCACTTATTATGAGCGCTCGAAGCAGCTGAATATTTATCCGCACCTACGTGAATCCGTCGAGCGGCTACCCGGCGAGCTGCCCAGGACCGCCATTGATATGGGCTGTGGAGCAGGGCGGAATGCCCTGTTTTTGGTGGAGCACGGTTATCGGGTGCATGCGTTTGACCATCACCCACTGGCCATCGAGCGCTTACAAGAAGAGGGCAAGGCGCATCTGGGGTTGTCGCTGTTTACCTCTCAGGCCCGTTTTGATGAGTTCGAGTATCCGCCTGCTTCCTTGATCACCGCGTGTATGAGCCTGTTTTTTTGTCACCCTGACGTATTTCCAACGGTGTGGCACAGGTTGACTCAATCGTTGAGCTCAGGGGGCATGTTTTGTGGCCATTTCATGGGGCCTGATGATACCTGGGCACAAGATGAAAGCCGCCATTTGACCATCCACACGCCCGCTACGCTGTCCACGCTATTTGCGGATGACTACCACGTCATTACCCTTCAAGAACAAAGCAGGGCAGGGATGACGCTCATGGGCAAAAATAAGCACTGGCACACTTATTCAGCGATCCTTCAGAAGCGGTGATCTGTGCCAGTAGCGTAGCCTTTTCCTTGGCATGCCCATCACACCACGCCATCATTCACTCAGATGAGCGGCCATCCGTGGCGAAGACCCTGCCGCTGGCAGGTATGGGCCGATATTGCGCACCATGCGCTCGATGTATTCTGTTTTCTCCCCCACTGGGGCCACATAATGCATGGCTTCTTCGGCTGCCTCCATGCCTACCAGGCGGGCTATCATCCAGCAGGCCAGGTATTGTGAGCCCAGGCAGCCACCTGCAGTGGCGATATTTCCGCTGGCAAAGAACGGCTGATTCAATACCTCGATGCCTGCTTCCATCACCCAGGGGCGGGTGGTGAGATCGGTACAGGCAGGAACGTTCCCGAGAAGGCCGCGTTTGGCGAGCAGCAAGGTGCCCGAGCACTGTGCGCCCAAAAGTTGTTGGTCGGGGTTCAACGTAAGCTGGGCCATCAAGTGCTCGTTTTCAGCAATCTCACGGGTATGGATGCCGCTACCGATCAGGACGGCATCGGCGCTTGCCAGCTCTGCGAAAGAGGCTTGGGCGTGGAGGGTAACGCCATTCATCGATGTCACCTTGGCTTCCGGGCACATGAGCGATACGCGCCAGCCGGGCTGTTTGATGCGATTCAAAATGCCCAGGGCGATCAATGAGTCAAGTTCGTTGAAGCCTTCGAAGGTAAGGATGGCGATATGCATGAGGTGAAGCTCCTGGTGGGGTCACGTATCGCATGCTAGGCATGGTATATATCACAATCAAATTATTGTCATGGATACAATGCCCATGCCACGTGCCCGATACAAACAGGTAGTCGATGCCTTCGCGCTGGAGATTCGTGCTGGAAAGTACCGCCCTGGCACGCGCTTACCTACGCACCGGCAACTTGCCCAGCGGTACGGATTGGCGCTGGCCACGGCAACACGGGTATACGCCGAGCTTGAAGCCATGGGGCTTGTGGTGGGAGAAACGGGGCGAGGAACGTTTGTGAGGGATGCTGCGCTGCCGCCGGGGCTGGGGGTAGACCAGCAGCAAGTCGTCGATGGCCTGCTAGACCTCAGCTTCAATTACCCCACTGTGGCGGGGCAGGCGGATCTGCTGCGCGCAGCGCTAAGCCAGCTCGCTTCATCAGGTGATGTGAGTGCATTGCTCCACTACCAGCCCCACGGTGGTCGTCTGCATGAGAGAGAGATCGTTGCCGAGCACGTGATGCGCAGTGGTCTAAACGTCGCTGCGGAACGGTTATTGCTGGTCGATGGTGCTCAGCATGGCTTGGCGACCACGGCCATGGCGCTATTCAAGCCGGGTGATGTGATCGCCGTCGATGCCATCACGTACCCAGGCTTTAGTGTCCTGGCGCATCGCTTAGGGTTGGAACTGGCAGCAGTGCCCGCCAATGTGGAAGGAACCGACTTGTGTGCACTCGCGCGACTTTGCCAGCGCCGCCGCGTTCGTGCAGTCTATGTTCAGCCCACCGTTCATAACCCCATGGGGTGGGTAATGGGGCTGGCATGGCGGCATCAGCTCATTGGCTTGGCCGAGCAACACGATTTTCTGATCATCGAGGATGCTCCCTATGCGTTTCTTGAGACCCTGGCGCCTCCGCCGCTGGCCAAGCTTGCCCCCGAACGTACGATATACGTGTCGAGTTTCTCCAAAAGCGTGGCCACCGGCTTGCGGGTTGGCTATGTGGTGGCACCTGCACAATGGGTTGCCGAGATAGAGCGCACGATTCGTGCGACGACCTGGAACACGCCAGCAGTGATGACGGCGATGGTATGCCAATGGGTGCTAGAGGGTACGGTGGCGCGTTTGGAACAGCAAAAGCGTGAGGATGCCGCACAGCGGCAAGCGGTGGTGGCTCGGGTATTCAAGGGCATGCGCTATCAGGCACACCCTGCGTCTTACTGCGTTTGGCTGCCCTTGCTGGAAGAGGGGCGTGCCGACCGGGTGGCAAGTGCGCTTTTACAACAAGGCATCAGTGTATCGACCGCAGCTCCCTTTTCAACGGCAGCCCAGGTGCCCCATGCCATCCGTCTTGCGCTAGCATCGGTAGATATTCAGCAGCTTGAAAAAGCACTGTGTGCCGTCAGGGAGGTCGTTGAATACCATGCCTACGTTTAACATCCGCCGTCGAGTCACCACGAACACGGCCAACCACGAACCCTCACTTTGACAAGACGGCTCCAACCATGACCCGCAAAACCCTAAGCCTCAAAACGAAACGGCCCCCAGAGGCCAAGCCAGCCGAGACAGTGGCCGACTCCTCACTCGAAGAGCAATCACATACCGACCCCGAAAAGCGCTTTCTCAACGGCACGGCCATTCATCCTTCCCCGCGCCTTTATCTCGCCCACGGCGTTCGTGAGCACAGCGTGCGGGCGATGGATTTGATCACGCCCATTGGCATGGGGCAGCGCGGGCTGATCGTGGCGCCGCCGGGGGCGGGGAAAACCACGCTGTTGAAGCATATCTGCCAGGCCGTGGCGGCGGCGTATCCCGAGATCAAGCTGTATGCCCTGTTGATCGATGAGCGCCCGGAGGAAGTGACCGATTTCAAGCGCAGCGTGACCGCCGAGGTGCACGCTTCGTCGTCTGACGAAAGCTACGCCCACCATGTGCGCGTGGCCGATAGCCTGCTGCAAACGGCGCGCAGGCAAGCCGGGGAAGGGCACGATGTGATGATCGTGATCGACTCACTGACGCGGCTTTCCCGGGTGCACAACGCGGGGCAGCGGGGCAGTGGCCGTACCATGTCGGGCGGGTTGGATACCCGGGCGCTGGAAATCCCCCGCAAACTGTTCGGGGCGGCACGGAACATCGAAAACGGCGGCTCGCTGACCATTCTGGCCACCGTGCTGGTGGAAACGGGAAGCCGCATGGATCAGGTGATCTTCGAGGAGTTCAAGGGCACCGGCAACATGGAGCTGGTGCTGTCGCGGGAGGTGGCCAGCCAGCGCATCTTCCCGGCGCTCGATATTGCCAAAAGTAGTACCCGCCGAGAAGAGCTGTTGATCGAGGCCCACGAGATCGAAAAGGTACGCAGCCTGCGCAGAGCCTTGACGCCGCTCAAGCCAACCGACGGCGCGCAGAAGCTGCTGGCGCTGCTGGAGAAGTACCCCACCAACGCCGAGCTGCTGGCGGCGTTTTCACCCGCTCAGGGGTAAGGCCTGCCGCCTGCCTGCGGGCCATCACTCGCCGATGTTGCGTACAACGTCTAGCGGCTGCCTTTCTTCACATGCTTCAAATTGGAGGCCGGGACGGCCTTTTTGACCGGAAATTCTGCCACTTCCCGGCGCTCGATGAGCTGGTTCATGCGCCGTTCGATGGCACACAGGTTCTTGAAATCGCTGATATCCACCAGCGAGATGGCTTCCCCGGAAGCCCCGGCACGGCCGGTGCGGCCAATGCGGTGGATGTACTCTTCCGGCTGGAAGGGTAGGTCGTAGTTCACCACTCGGCTCAGTTCGCCGATATCCAGCCCCCGCGCGGCGACGCCGGTGGCCACCAGGTACTTGAGCTCACCGGTTTTGAACTGGGCCAGAATCTTTTCGCGCATGGCCTGGCTTCTGCCGCCATGGATGGAGTCCGCGACGATGCCGCGTTTCTCCAACTGGGCCACCAGCTTGGCCGCGCTGTGCTTTTTCTCGACGAAGATCAGCGCCTGGTCCCAGGCTTGTTCGTTGATCAGGTGGCTGAGCAGGGCGGATTTGGTGTCCTTGTCGACCGTGATCAGCCACTGTTCGATGGTGTCGGCGGCGCGAACGTTGGGGGTGATGGCGATGTTGGCGGCCAGGTCGGTCATCTTGCTGTCTGAAAAACTGCGGGCGAGGGCGCGAACGTCCTGGGTCATGGTGGCCGTGAACAGCAGGTTCTGGCGCTGTTCCGGCAGGCGCACGATGATCTTGTGAATATCATCCACAAAGCCCATGTCGACCATTCTGTCCGCTTCGTCCAGCACCATGACCTGAAGCTCGTCGAAGTGCAGGGCGCGCTGATGCGCGAGGTCCAGCAGCCTGCCCGGTGTGGCCACCAGAATGTCCACGCCTTCGATCAAACGCTCCTTTTGGGGCGCGGTATCCACACCGCCATACGCGGCCATCGAGGTGAGCTGGGTATGCTTGGCGTATTGCGCCACGCTGGCGTTGACCTGTACCGCCAGCTCGCGAGTGGGCACCAGAATCAGCGCGCGGATGCGCTTGGCCCGCAGCGCTTCTGCCTTGCTGAAGCGCTCCAGCAGCGGCAGTACGAAAGCGGCGGTTTTGCCGGTGCCTGTTTGGGCGGTGGCGATGAGGTCCTTCCCCGAGAGAATGGCGGGAATGGCCTGTTCCTGGATGGGCGTGGGCGTCTGGTAACCGAGTTCGGTAATCGCCTGAACGAGGGGAGTGGATAAACCGAGTGTAGAAAAAGGCATAAGGGGCCCTGACAGCGAGTCTTAGGTGGGTCGAACGTAAAAAGTGGTGCAGCATAGCGTAAAATCGGCCCGCCGTTGCTCGAATATTGCCCGCCGCGTCACCGTACCCCGCCTCACACAAGGTATAATGCCCCCTTCCCGGCGAAGCCTGTGTGCTTTAGCCTGCTGTTTTACGTCGATAAGGTCGTGGTTTGATGATCAACACCAAAATTTACAAGGCGGTGTACGAGCTGGCCGAAAAGCTGATGAAGGCCGCGTCCAAGGATGACCGCGCCACCTTTGAAGCGCTTTATGCCGAGCTGCAGGCGATCTGCACCGAGCATGAGAACACCGAGAAAGACCACCCCGAGCAGTGGGAAACCCTGGCCGACTTCACCGAAGAGCTGGAAGACGCGCTGCCGATCTACCAAAAGGCGCTGGACAAGGCGGTGGCCAAGCAGTCGAACGACCATCTGGCCTCGATTGGCTTTTCCATGGCCACCCTGCAGGTGGAGCTGGGCGAGCCCCAGGCCGCCATCGAAAGCTTGCAGCGCGCCCAGGCCAGCGCCCAAACGATTGAAGACAACGAGCTGAAAGCAGAGATCGACGAGCTGCTGGCCACGCTTACCAACGGTTAGGAGTCCCCCTTGACC
>NZ_LFGS01000005.1:7694-12090 GCF_002078135.1 Halomonas sp. BC1
CGCCGTATTCGCTATGCCTTCGATTTGAAGGAGGCCACCATCGTCAATATCTTCGCCCTGGCAGAGGTGGACGTGACGCCTGCCCAGGTAACGGCCTGGCTGAAGAAGGATGAGGATGAAGCGCTGGTGCCCATGAAGAATCGTGAGCTGGCGGCGTTTTTGAATGGCTTCATCAGCTTCAAGCGCGGCAAGCGCGAAGGCCCGGTGCCTGCGCCGGAAACCCAGCTGAACAACAACATGGTGTTCCAGAAGCTGCGTATTGCGCTGAACATGAAGGCCGAAGACGTGCTGGCGGTGTTCGAGCAGGTGGGGCTACCGCTCAGCCCCCACGAGCTGAGCGCGTTCTTCCGCAAGCCAAGCCACAAGAATTACCGCGAGTGCAAGGACCAGATGCTGCGCAACTTCCTGATGGGCGTGCAGCAACAGCAGCGCCCCAGCCAGGAGAGCTGACGCCTTAGATGGCACCTTAGCCGTCGCGCTTCACGCACACGAAGATGGCATTGCCAGACGCGTTGTCCCACGGGGTGATGGTCTGGTAGTCGTGTTCGAACAAGTGCACCTCGAAGTAGGGCGTCAGCAGGGCGATGAGTTCGCCAAAGCTGACCGCCACCATGGGGTGCTCGTCATTCCATACCTGGGTGACCGCAGGTGTGCTCTTTTCGATACTGAGCCGCAGCGTTTGCCGTTCCCCTTGCCCCGCATAGTGCCAACCCGAACGAAACGTGAAGCGATCCTCACCCTGCTGGGCGGTGTGCTTGACGAACAGCGCGTTGTCGATGCGCTCCTTGTCCACGCTGTTGAAGCACAGTACGCCGCCGGTGCGCAGGGCGCGGTGGGTGCTGGCGATGCAGGCGCTCAGCTTTTCCAGGTTGGCGTTGTAGTGGATGGAGTATAAAAAGCAGGTGATCAAATCCACCGGCTCATCCACCTGGAACTGGCCCATGTCTTGCAGCGAAAAGTGAGCTTCCGGGCAGCGGGTGGCTGCCAGGTCCAGCATCGGCTGGTGAATGTCCAGCCCGCTGCTGGTGTAGCCCACATCCAGAAAATGGCGTACGTGGGGGCCGGTGCCGCAGGCCAGGTCCAGGTGCTGGCTGCCCGCGTTGCCAAACAGCTGATGCAGGCGATGAATGGCGTTACTTTGCGCGCGGTAGTCGATGTCGACGCACATCAGATCGTAATAGCCGGAAAGGTCGGTGTAGAGCGCGTTGACGGACATGGTGGCCTAACGGTGAACGCTAAAGGAAAGAGGTGGCGCATGGTATACGAGCGCTTCGTATTTGAGAAGCCGGGTTTGGCTAGCCAACGGAGAGGGCAATGATACATATTCGAACGCGCCCGCCGTTTATCTGCCCGGTTCGGGTTCGAGTATTGCGGGCCGTTCGGCAGCTACCGGCTTGATCCCAATAGCTGTTTCATGCGGCTATGCCTGGGCGAGAGCTGAAAAGGCTAATATCACCGGGCCTGGCGCAGGGGCCCGGTGATGGGTTGTGGAGACAGCTTTTCACGTTAGCCGCTTACGGTAGCCCATCAAGAAAGCTGGTCGGCGAAGTCATGGTTGACGTCCCGATGGCTCGCTTCGTCGGCACGCACGGCGATCACCACGTCGCGCAACCGCGCATCCTGGGGTAGCTTCCAGTAATCGATGGCGATTTGGGGCGCCGGGATGTTTTCGTACTCGCCTCGGTCGATGCCTTCCAGGTATTCGGTGTAGCTATAGACGGCTTCCTCTTCCAGGTAGCCGACCACGCGGTGGGCGGTCTTGCTGGAGCATAAATACAGCAGGAAAAACAGATTAAAGAACATGCCTTGGGCTACGAGAATGAGGAAGCGATCGAAACGGTTGGGCTTGGCGACCTCGATAAAGGTCATCAGGTGCATGCGCTCGTTTTCCGCTTCATCCAATAGGGTACGAATCCAGCCATCATCATCCTTGATGCGCCGAATGGCATGCAAGTGCTGTATCGCCCCTCCCACCATGCCGGGCACGGCTGCCACTGTTTCCAGAATGACGGCACGATGGCCGTAACGGCCGGCAAAAAACTTGTCGGCAAAAAACCGCATGAATTTCACGACTCGGTAGGCAATGCGGTCTGACAGCCCCTGAGGTTGGTGATGTGTGTATTGTTCGCCAGGCCTCGTGTGCTCATCATGACTGTTCATGGTCTACTCCTTGCAGGTAAAATTTTAATGTATGACTTCTGTATAGCTTTTGGGTTCGTCGCTTGAGCATCTTTTTGCCACTGCGGTGAAAGATTGACGTCGCTGGCAGCAATGGGCGCTGAAATGCTAAAGAATCCTTGCGACTTTCCGATAATAAAGAGGTACGTCTTTTCTTAGCCACTAATGAGTCTGCCATGCCAAAATTACGTGCTCTGTTGTTGTCCGCTGCCTTGTTGATGCTTACCGCAACGGCTCAGGCATCTGTGCAGGCGGCAGAGGAGGCGGCGCTGGCGTGGTTGGCGAAGATCGATAACAGCGAGTATGAACAGGCATGGGAAGCCGCTTCGCCACTGCTGAGCACACCGCTTTCTGCCACTATGCTTGAACGCACCGTTGCGCTGTCGCGCAAGGACTTTGGCTCGGTGCAATCGCGCCGCCGAGTGCGCGTTTCGCAGTACACCTCCATGCCCGGCGCTGAACGGGGCGACTTCAAGGTCGTTACCTTCCAGACCCAGTTTGCCAACCGCCCCCGAGTGGTGGAAGTGGTGACCCCGCATCTGGAAAACGGCACCTGGCGGGTCAGTGGTTACTATATCGAGTGACGGCTGGGCCAATCAGCCGCTAGCCTATCACACGATCATCCCCGCCAATGCCTGCATGACCAACACGATGACCAGCACCGCGCTGCCCAGTGCGAGGCTGGTCATCAGCGCATGGCGCTTCCACAGGGTTTCAACCCGTTTGCCATAGCGTTTCACCAGCCAGGCCAGCCCGTAGTAGCGCAGCCCGCGTGAGAGCAGCGCCGCCAGCACGAATAGCAGGATGGGGTAGCCGGAAAGCCCGGCGGTAATCATGGCCACCTGGAAGGGGATGGGAAGAATGCCGATGGCCAGAATCGCGGCAAACCCGTAGCGGTTGAAGAAGCCCTGAAACGCCTGATAGCTCTCCTCCATGCCCATGAACTCGATAAACCAGGTCCCCAGCGATTGATAGAGCACCATGCCCACGCTATAGCCCACCAGCGACGCCACCAGGCAGCCCAGCGTGGTGGCCGTGGCAATCGCCCAGATCCGCTGTTTGTTCACCGCCATCAACGGGATCAGTACCAGCTCGATGGGCACGGGCAGGATGATGGTTTCCAGAAACGAGAGGGTGGCGATCAGCCAGAGCATGTGTTTGGAGCCGTTCAAACGCTCCAGCCAGTGCTGGGTACGGGTAGAGATCAGCGCCATCGTGTCCTCCTGACGTAACTGGCATGGCCGACTGGCGTCGGCGCACATGATGAATGTGCGGGGTTGTCGTGTAGAGTAGACTGTTGCGTACTCATTGACCGACGCACTTGGAGCGACTCACACGGAGTGACTCACATGAGTGATCATCATATCGTCATCATTCCGGCAGAGCCTCACTATCTGCCCACTGCGCAGCAGGTAGCCCAGGCCAAGGCTGCGTTGTGGCAGTGGATGCCCGAGGCAGAGAGTATAGACGAGCAGGTATCAGAGCATGTGATGTTTCATGACTGTGGCAGCAACTTCGAGTACGTGCGCTGTCACCTGTGCGCGCAAGAGCTGACCCTTCCTGAGTGGCATCTCGTGATGGATCAGGATTACGACGCACAGCGTGGCTTTGCGCTCCTTCCCCAGGCGCTGCCGTGCTGTGGCAGTGTCGCCAGCGTGCACCAGCTCGACTACTCCTTCCCCCAAGGGTTCGCTCGGTTTTCGCTCACGGCCATCAACCCCAGAACAGGGGCCATGAGCCCCCAACAGACCGAGTCGCTGCAACGCCACCTGGGGCAACCCTTGCGGGTGATTTACCGGCATGTGTAGTGCGCAAGATTCGGGTAGGTGTCGGGCCTTTCACTGGGTAAGCTTTAGCGAGCATCAGCCTCTTTTTGCCCCTTTGCCCGTGAGATGGACGCGATGAACGACTACGCCCGTATCGAAAAAGCCATGGCCTTCATGGTGGCCCACGCCGCCCAGCAGCCGAGCCTGGAGGCGGTGGCCGAGCAGGTACACTTGAGTGCGTTCCATTTTCAGCGGCTGTTCAGCCGCTATGTAGGGGTGAGTCCGAAGCGCTTTTTACAAGCGTTGACGTTGGCGCGGGGCAAGCAGTTGATTGCTTCTTCCCAGAGCCTTGCCGACACCGCCGAAGCGCTGGGGCTGAGCGGCGGCTCGCGGCTTTACGATCATTTCGTGACGCTGGAAGCGGTCACACCGGGGGAGTTCAAGCGCCAGGG
>NZ_LFGS01000005.1:12559-44878 GCF_002078135.1 Halomonas sp. BC1
TATGGGGTTCACCCCACGCCGTTTGGCCAGGTGCTGGTCGCCACCACCCCGAGAGGCATTTGCCGCATGGGCTTTTTGGCAGCGACACCCGAAGCGGAGATTCTGGCGCAGCTGGCCGCCGAGTGGCCGCGCTGTACCTTGCGCCACCAGCCGGACGCCACGCGTTACGCCGTCGAGGCGCTGTTCGAACCGCCGCGCCGCGCAGCGCCTGGGGCACTTTCGCTGCATGTGCGGGGCACCAACTTTCAGCTCAACGTGTGGCGGGCACTGCTGATGATTCCGGGTGGGCAGCTTGCCAGCTACTCCCACATCGCCCAGTGGCTGGGGGCGCCGAAATCGTCTCGGGCGGTGGGTAACGCGGTGGGCGCCAACCCCGTGGCGCTGTGGATTCCCTGCCACCGGGTGATTCAGCAAAGCGGCGCCCTGGGTGGCTACCGCTGGGGGCTGGAGGTGAAACGCCAGGTCCAGGCCTGGGAAGCGGCCCAGCATCTGGAATCCTCGGACAGCGCTTGAAGCGAGTGACCGGCTAGGGCCCATCTAATGTCCAAATATGGACCAGCCCGTGCGCTGCACGAACATCTCCAGGGCGCGCACCCCCAGAAGGCTGTTGCCGTAGCTATCCAGCCCCGGTGACCAGACGGCCAGCGAGCCGCGCCCCGGCGCAATGGCCAGAATGCCGCCGCCCACGCCGCTCTTGCCCGGTAAGCCCACGCGGAAAGCAAATTCCCCCGAGGCATCGTAGTGGCCACACATCATCATCAACGAGTTGATTCGACGTGCCCGCTGGGGCGACACCACCCGGAGGTTGCTGGGGCGGTTGACGCCGTCGGAAGCCAGAAACAGCCCGGCGTGGGCCAGTTGCTCGCAGCTCATGGCGATGGCGCACTGGTGAAAGTAGGTGCCAAGCACTTTGTCCACGTCGTGGCGCAGCCGCCCAAAGGCTTTCATGAAGTGCGCCAGCGAGGCGTTGCGGTCCTTGTGCTGCATTTCCGAGGCGGCGACCTGATGGTCGAAGCAGATGCTGTTGTCGTCGGCGATATAGCGCACGAAGCTCAATATTTCGGCCAGGGTTTCCTTGGGGGCGTGGCCCATCATAATGGCGTCTACCACCGCAATGGCCCCGGCATTGATGAACGGGTTGCGCGGTTTACCGCTCTCGTGTTCCAGCTGCACGATGGAGTTGAAGGGGTCGCCGGAGGGTTCGCGGCCGACGTTGGACCACAGCGCATCGCCGAGCTTGCCTAGGGCAATGGTCAGGGTGAAGACCTTGGAAATACTCTGAATCGAGAACGGCGTGGCGGCGCAGCCCGCCGAGAAGCGCTCGCCCTCGACGGTGGCCAGGCTGATGGCAAACTGGTTGGGGTCTACATGGGCCAGTTGGGGAATGTAGTCGGCCACCTTGCCGCGCTCGGTGGCGTGGGATAGCTCGTCGGCAATCTCGTTCAGTAGCGTTTGCATCTCGGGGTCATCGCTCGCTTCAAGAGCCGCTACCCTAGCGGATAACGAGCAGTCTGTCTGCCCGTTATCCGGCCCTTCCACGCCGCACCTTGTGCAGCCTGAGGACGCGCGATTTAATGGACGGATATTCAGCAACTGCGTAGGCCGAGAAGACGCCATGACCACACTGATGATTCAAGGCACCACCTCGGATGCAGGCAAAAGTACCGTGGTGGCGGGGCTGTGCCGTGTTTTGCAGCGCCGGGGGTTCTCGGTGGCTCCGTTCAAGCCCCAGAACATGGCGCTCAACAGCGCCGTGACCATCGATGGCGGAGAGATTGGCCGCTCCACTGCGCTTCAGGCCCAGGCGGCGGGGGTGATGCCGCACAGCGACATGAACCCGGTGCTGCTCAAGCCGGAAACGGACCGGGGTGCCCAGGTGATCCTGCGGGGCAAGGTACATGGCCATATGGATGCGCTGGATTATCACGCCTTCAAGCGTACCGCCCAGGCGAGCGTGATGGCCGCCTGGCAGGCGTTGTCCCAGCGCCATGAGGTGATCATTGCCGAAGGGGCGGGAAGCCCGGCAGAGATCAACCTGCGCAAGGGGGATATCGCCAACATGGGCTTTGCCGAAGCCGTGGATTGCCCGGTACTGCTGGTGGGCGATATCGACCGCGGTGGGGTGTTTGCCCAGCTGGTGGGTACCCTGGCGCTGCTGAGCGACAGCGAGCAGGCGCGGACCAAGGGGTTCATCATCAACCGTTTTCGGGGGGATATCGGGCTACTGGAGCCGGGGCTCGAGTGGCTGACGGCGCGCACCCGCAAACCGGTACTGGGTACGTTGCCCTATCTGCCCGGACTGCTGTTGGATGCCGAAGACAGCATTGGCACGGTGCAGGCAGAAAAACAGCGCGACACCCTGAACGTCATCGTGCCTGCCTTGCCACGCATCAGTAACCACACCGACTTCGATGCCTTGCGCCTGCACCCGCAGGTATCGTTGAGCTTTATCGGGCCGGACCAGCCGATACCGGCGGCCGACGTGATCATCCTGCCGGGCAGTAAAAGCACCGCCAGCGACCTGGCCTGGCTGAAGCGCCAAAGGTGGGAGGCTGCCATTGCCAGGCACTTGCGTTACGGGGGCAAGGTGCTGGGCATTTGCGGCGGTTTTCAGATGCTGGGGGAGTGGGTGGACGACCCCGAAGGGCTGGAGGGAGCCGCCGGACGGGTGGCGGGCCTGGGCTGGCTGGCGCTTTCGACGCGCATGGCCCCGGCCAAGCAACTGCGCAACGTGCACGGAGTGCTGGCCGGTAGCCAGGTGGCGGTGAGCGGCTACGAAATCCATCACGGCGTGAGTGAGGGCAAGGCGCTGGAGCGCCCGCTCTTCGACCTGGGCGGCCATTTTGATGGGGCCATCAGCGAGGATGGGCAAGTGTTGGGCACCTACCTGCACGGGTTGTTCGACCACCCCGATGCCTGTCAGGCCTTGCTGGAACGGTTGGGGCTGACCAGCGCCAGTCGCATCGATTACACCGCCCACCGTGAACAGGCGCTGGATCGCCTGGCCGATACGCTGGAGGCGCACCTGGATATCGAAGCAATACTGGCCTTGCTGAGGTGAAGGCAAACATTTACTTTTCTGGGCTTGCTTTGCGTGCCCGCTTGGCCATCAGGGTAATTTCTACCTGGCTGCCACCGCAGATATGCGGGGATTCGGTGCAAGTTCGTGCGGGGTAGCGTCCTGGTTCAAAGAAGTCAGCATAGACGCTGTCCAAAGCGCTAATCTGTTTCAGATCCGCCAGGTGAACATCTACCCTCACGACATCCGCGAGGCTACCGCCTTCCTGCACCAGCATGCGTTCCAGCTCACGCATCACCAAACGGGTCTCTTCTTTCACATCACCACGGGCTACGTCGCCATTGGAGAGATCGGCCACGGTAAGGCCAGAGATAAACGCGTAGTGGTCGTCGATTACCATGTGGCTGCCCGGAAAGTCGGGTTTAGGCAGAGTAGGATCGTTGATGAACTGTGTCATGTGTTCTCCTTGGCAATACAAACATGCCTTGCCCATAGTGCGACTGTGCCATAACCACTGGGTTCCATCGAAACAGGCTGGTGTCTCCCCGCGCTTTGCTCTACGCTGGCGGGCTTTTATAGCCCGCTCAGCGCTTATTGAAGGGCGGGGTAGATGAACGCAACGAGAGGGCGTCATGAAGGTAGTCCATGTAAGTGAACGTGCCCAGCGGGATGCGTGTTTGGCCAGATTGTGTGCCGATGTCTATGGCCAGGCGGCAGGGTTGACGCCGCTGGTGGTCTTCACCGGAACCCGGAACGTGCTGTTTGCCCAGGAAGGCGCGCGCTTGCTGGCGGGGGTGGATGGCAACGGCAAGCCACTGGCCTTGGCGCTGCTGGTGCTGGACGAGAAAGGCCAAGGCATGACCGTCACCCATGCCTGCGAGCTGGTGGAAGGGGCCAAGGCCCGTCTGCTGAGCGAACTGAGCCTGAAGGCGCCGCTACGTGTCGAGGTGAGCAGCGAGCAGGAAGAGGCGTTCTACCAGCAGTGCGGGTTCAAGCGCTGGTGGACCACGGCGCAGGGCCAGCGCGTTGGGCTCGTGGCGCGCCATCCTGCCAGCCATGTGGATGAGCTGGCGCCCACCCTGGAGCTGGACGAGGCGTTGATTCTGCGTCGTTTCAAGCACGACGCGGCCGCTTTCGGCCAGGCCAAGGAAGCCTTCCTGGCGGGCTTGAATCAGTTCCCGACGTCTTTGTAGCCTTCAGGTGGAACGGCGTGTTCCATGTTTGAGAACCTGTTTGCACGTTGTTGTCACGAAGCGTCGTCAAGTTCAGGGTAAAATGGCTTCCTCAATAGTGATGGTTATGAGGAATTTGCATCATGGCGCTTGCGATCATGGATTCGACGTCTCGTTACGGCCTGGTGAGTCGTGCGTTGCACTGGGGCATGGCCCTGCTGTTCGTTTGGCAATTCAGTGGCGCTGGGGCACGGGTGCTGCTGGAAGATACGGCCATTGAAAGCTTCTTGTGGGGCACTCATCGAAACGTTGGCGTGCTGCTGATGACGCTGGTGGTGCTGCGGGCGCTCTGGGCGTTGGCCAATGCCTCGCGCCGCCCGCCTGCCGTGAGCGTCATGGCCAAGCTGGGCCATCTGGCACTCTATGGCCTGATGATCGCGGTACCCACCATTGCGCTGATTCGTCAGTACGGCTCGGGGCGGCCGCTGGAGGTATTCGGCGTGCCGCTGATGTCGGGAGGCGGTGAGCGCGTGGAGTGGATGATCAACCTGGGCGGCTTGCTGCACGGTGAGCTTGGCTGGGCGCTGCTGGTACTGGTGCTGGGCCATATCGGCATGGCGGTGCTGCACCGTCGCTTGACGGGCCACAGCCTGATGACCCGCATGGCATAGCCTGCGCGCCCGTTCAGCATAGCGTCCATAAAAACGGCGTGCCTCCTGGGCACGCCGTTTTTTGTGCGCTGCAGTTGTGGTGAATAGTTGTGGTGAATGGTTGTGACGGAGAGTTTTGGTGAACAGTCGTGGCGAAGAGACGCCCGCTACTTGGCCAGGTCACGCATGGCGTTTTCCAGCCCCTCCAGGGTCATGGGGTACATGCGGTCGTCGATCAGCTCGCGGATCAGGGTGGTCGAGTAGGTGTACTCCCAGGCGCGGGGTGGCATGGGGTTCAGCCACGCCAACCGGGGGAATTTATCGGCCAGCCGTTTGAGCCACACTCCGCCCGCTTCGTCGTTGAAGTGCTCCACGCTACCGCCACGGTGGGTGACCTCGTAAGGCGACATGGCGGCGTCGCCGACGATGACCACCTGGTAGTCCGCGCCGTAGGTGTGCAGCACGTCCATGGTAGGGATACGCTCGTTACCACGACGCAGGTTGTTTTTCCAGACGCCTTCGTAGAGGCAGTTATGGAAGTAGTAGTGCTCCAGGTGCTTGAACTCGGAGCGTGCCGCAGAAAAGAGCTCTTCGCATACCCGGATGTGGTCGTCCATGGAGCCGCCCACGTCCAGAAACAGCAGCACCTTGACCGCATTGTGGCGCTCCGGGCGCATCTGGATATTGAGCAGCCCGGCATCGCGGGCGGTTTCGCGAATGGTGCCGTCCACATCGAACTCGTCCCTGGCGCCCTGGCGGGCGAATTTGCGCAGCCGTCGCAGGGCCATTTTGATGTTGCGGGTGCCCAGCTCCAGAGAGTCGTCGTAATCGCGAAAGCGTCGCTCGTCCCACACTTTGGTGGCGCGGCGGTGGCGGGAGCCGTCTTGCCCAATTCGAATGCCTTCCGGGTTGTAGCCGTAGGCCCCAAAGGGGCTGGTGCCGCCGGTGCCAATCCACTTGTTGCCCCCCGCGTGGCGCTCTTTCTGCTCTTCCAGGCGCTTCTTGAAGGTCTCGATAAGCTCTTCCAACCCGCCCAGCGACTCGATCCTGGCTTTCTCTTCATCGGTGAGCTGTTTCTCGAATTCGCGGCGCAGCCACTCGTCGGGAATCAGCGCTTCGATGGCGGCGTCCATGTCCTCGATGCCCTTGAACCAGGCGGCAAAAGCGCGATCGAAGCGGTCGAAGTGGCGCTCATCCTTCACCATGACCGTGCGCGCGACCTGATAGAACGCCTCCATATCGGCAAACACCACGCCACGCTCCACCACCGCGTGAAGGTCTAAAAGCTCCCGCAGTGAAACGGGTACGCCTGCGCGTTTCAGGGTCTCGAACAAGCCGATGAACATGGCTTAGCGCCCGCTGTTCTTCTGGCGGCGCATCATGAACGCCAGGCGTTCCAGCAGGTGGGTGTCCTGCTCGTTCTTGACCAGCGCGCCGGCCATGGGCGGTAGCGCCTTGGCGGGGTCGCGATGATACAGCGCTTCCTGGGCCAGCTCGTCGGCCATCAGCAGCTTGAGCCAATCGACCAGCTCGGAAGTGGAAGGCTTCTTCTTCAGCCCTGGAGCGCTGCGCAGGTCGAAAAAGACCTCCAGCGCCTCGCTGGCGAGCCTGGGGGCGATGTCGGGAAAGTGAACGTCGACGATGGCCTGCATGGTCTCGCGGTCGGGGAACTCGATGTAGTGGAAGAAGCAGCGGCGCAGGAAGGCGTCCGGCAGCTCTTTTTCATTGTTGGACGTGATGACGATGATCGGGCGCTGCTCGGCACGGATGGTCTCGCCGGTTTCATAAACGTGAAACTCCATACGATCCAGCTCCTGGAGCAGGTCGTTGGGGAATTCGATGTCCGCCTTGTCGATTTCGTCGATCAACAGCACGACACGCTCGCCAGCGGTGAAGGCTTCCCAGAGCTTGCCGGGCTTGATGTAGTTGCCGACGTTCTCGACGCCTTCCACGCCCAGCTGCGAGTCGCGCAGGCGGCTCACCGCATCGTATTCGTAGAGCCCCTGGGCTGCCTTGGTGCTGGACTTGATATGCCAGGTGATCAGCCGAGTGCCCAGCGAAGCCGCCAGCTCTTCGGCCAGCAGCGTCTTGCCGGTGCCCGGCTCGCCCTTGATGAGCAGCGGGCGCTGGAGTACCACGGCGGCATTCACCGCCTGCTTAAGCGCGTCGGTTGCGATGTAAGAAGAAGTGGATTCAAACGCCATGGGAGAGCCTCGGCTTGTCGAAAGCGGGTTTATAAAAGGGTAAACGAATTCAAACAAGTGTACGTGAGGGTTGTGCTCAAGGCCAAGAGGATACACCGCGATGGCTACGACGGGTGGTATGCCGGTGTCTCAAAAGTTACACTTATCTGCGTAACTTAATCACTCCGCAGCTGTCATAATCGCTACAACAGAAGATAACGATAGCGTGGAACGAGAGGGCAACGTCATGCATGCCAACGTCAACCAGCTGCGTTTACAAACCAGGGCGCTCTTGGCGGCGACGCAGCGCGGGGAAACCGTCGACATCACCTACCGTGGTAAGCCTTGTGCTCGGTTAATCGGTGTCGTTGAGAACGACCAGAAAACGCGCCCGGAGCGTAACCCTGCCTTCGGTTTATGGGCGGATCAGGGTAGCTCGAATGGCAACGATGTCGAGTCACAAGTGCGTCGCTTGCGCGCTCCACGTAACTTCGAGATGAGTGAGTGATGCTCGTCGATACAGACGTACTGATCTGGAATCTCCGCGGTAATATTGCGGCGGCAGAACGACTGGATGACTTGCCTGGTTTTTCGTTGTCCGCTGTGAGTTATATGGAGTTGGTTCAGGGCATGCGCAACAAGCAAGAACTCAACCAACTGCGCCAAGCGCTACACTATTGGCAGGCGAAAATAGTTCATTTGGACGAAGGCGTCTCGGCGCGTGCCACGTTTCTGGTCGAAAGCTACGCACTCAGCCATAACATGCAAATGGCAGATGCACTTATTGCCGCAACGGCCATGGAACTGGGGGCTCCCTTGCTAACCGCCAATGATCGCCATTACCGACATATTGATGGGTTGGATTTAGACATCTTTCGTCCAGGTTAAATGGCTCAGTCGGTCGCTGAACAACATATCACCCCTGCCAGTTCGGCGGCACTATGCCTTGCTGCTGCATCTTCCGGTATACGGTAGGCCTCGAGACCCCAAGCAGACGAGCCACGGCGCTAATGTTCCAGTGCTGCTCCTTGAGTGTTTCCAGCAGTGTGTGATCGCTGTCGCTACCAGCGACTGCCGTCAGGGGAGGTGCTTGCCGCGTGATGCGTTGGCTTAGGCACTGCTCGGGTAAATCATAAACTGTGATTTCCTCGCTTTCTGAGGTGGCCAAGGCAAACGCCAGGGCATTTTTTAGTTGGCGGATATTACCAGGCCAGGTGTAGGCCAGCAGGGCGCTGATGGCATCGGCTCTCAGGCGGGGCGTGTGTGCTCCCTGGCGCTCGTTGACGACCTCATCGAACACCTGACGAATCACGAAGAGCCGGTCGGCTCGCTCACGCAGGGCGGGCAGGCTGAGCTGGGCACCGTTCAGGCGGTAATAAAGGTCTTCGCGGAACTCACCCTGAGCAATCATGGCGTCGATATGGCGATGGGTGGCGGAAATGACCCGAATATCGACTTTTTCGGGTTTATTCGCCCCCAGCGGCATCACTTCGCGCTCGGCCAGTACCCGCAGCAGGCGGGTTTGCAGCGCCAGCGGCATGTCGCCGATCTCATCCAGAAACAGGGTGCCGCCATGGGCCTGGGGGATCAGCCCGCGCATGCCTTTGGCTCGGCCGCCGGTAAAGGCGCCGGGTTCGTAGCCAAACAGCTCGCTTTCGATCAGGGCTTCGGGAATGGCCGCACAGTTCACCGCCACGAAGGGGCCGTTGGCCCGGTGGCCGCTGTCGTGCAGGGCTCTCGCCACGACTTCCTTGCCGGTGCCTGTTTCGCCGGTGATCAACACGTTGACGCTGACCTCATTGCGCAACCTATCGGCGAGCTTCTGGACTTTGCGCATGGCGGGGTCGTCGCCACCCAGCCGTGCCAACGGCGCGGCCAAGGGAGTCTGGGAACGCTCTACTGCCTCTCGGCGGGGCCGTTTTGGCTCCAGCAGGCTTAAGAAATAGATGGTATTGCTGGCACGGGCACGAAACGCTCGCAGTTGGTCGTCGTTGGCGCCATTGATGCTCAGTACGTCGGCCATGTCGCACTCGAACAGCTCACCCAGCATGGGGGCGTGATGGCTTGACCAGGGCGGCCAGCGGCGCTGGTGCGCACTGATCAGCTCACGGCCCACGGCGTTGGCGGCAATCACTTGCCCGTTCTCTTCCATGGCGATGAGACCGCGCCCGTTGACATGCACGAACTCTCGCGAGGTATCCAGGCGCACCATCAGGCAGTCGCGGTAGCGTTGCAAGAAGTAGGCATCTTCGATCATGCGGGCGTAAAGCGTGACCAGCGAGAGGCTGAAGTTCTGGCTTTCGTGCTGGGCCGGGGAGTGGAGCGCTGAAATGTCCAGCACGGCCATGACGTTGCCCTGCGGGTCGGCGATGGGGGCAGCGGTGCAGGTGAGTGAAATATGCGTGGCGTCGAAGTGCTCCTGGCGGTGGCAAATGATCGCCTGGCGGTCGTGCAGGCAGGTGCCCACCGCACAGGTGCCTGCAAAGCGTTCGTCCCAGTCGGCCCCCAAATAGAGGCCCGCCTTGCGTAGCTGCTGGTCCTGGCTGGGGTTGCCGCGAAACTCGACGGTAATACCCCGGTGGTCGGTGAGCAACAGCACGTAGCCGAGCTGGGCGATTTGCCCGTAGAGCTGGTCGACCCCGGCTCGGGCAACGTGCAGCAGTTCATCGACGGATTCGCGATGCTCGAGCAGTGTTTGCTGGGGCACCACTCGGGCAGGGCGGGGCTGCGTGGGGTCGAGCCGATACTCGTTCAAGCAGCGCAGCCAGGAGCGGCGGATGGTGGCCTGCGCCGGGAGCTGGGGCACATCCAGCCCTTCGCCGAGCTGAAAGATGTGTTCGATGTGCTGGCGCTGCATCGGGGCCAGGCGGGTCGGTGGCAGTGATGGCGTTGGCATGGCGTATCCACACAAAATTCTTGTTGTGTCTCCAGCCTATGCGCTTTGTGGTGGGTGTCAACGAGGGCGTATTACGCCGTTAGTCGCGCGTTACACCTGTAACGTGGCGCGTACACAAGGCGTGACAGCTGTACGCGGTTGGCGTGGTTTGATAGCGCTTCGAAGATGCTTGATTGTTTATGTTTTTCAGTCATTTATTACCGGTTTTGAGCGTTTGGCACGGCGGGTGCTTAGGGTTGTATGTCTTATCGACAGCTCAACAATAACAACGACCCTGGAGTACCCGCGATGACTCACACCGAGGCAAGTACACCCTCTAACGCCACCACCTCCGTTCAAGCATGGCTGCAGGCCCTGGATGACGCGCTGCAGGCGCAGGATATTCAGCGCGTATTAACGCTGTTCAACGACGAGTGCTATTGGCGCGACTTTTTATCCTTTACCTGGAATCTCAAAACCTGCGAAGGCAAACAGGAGATTCAGGCGATGCTGGAGGCCACCCTGGCGAATACCCGGCCTGGCCAGTGGCAGATAGACGGCGACGCCAGTGAGAACGGCGATACCGTGGAGGCGTGGTTCACGTTTAAAACGGCCATTGCCAGCGGCAAAGGCTACCTGCGGTTGAAGAACGGCAAGTGTTGGACGCTGCTCACCACCCTGCAGGCGCTGGATGATTTTCCCGAACCGCGTAACCACCACCGCCCCAAAGGGGCCGAGCATGGCGCCAACAAACAGCGCGAAACCTGGCTGGAAGCCCGCGAGCGTGAAGAGGCTGAGCTGGGCTATACGCGCCAGCCCTACTGCGTGATCATCGGAGGAGGACAAGGCGGCATTGGCCTGGGGGCGCGGCTAAAGCAGATGGGCGTGCCTACCCTCATCATCGAGCGTAACGAACGCGCGGGGGACTCCTGGCGCAAGCGCTATAAATCCCTCTGCCTGCATGACCCGGTGTGGTACGACCACCTGCCCTATATTCCGTTTCCCGACAACTGGCCGGTGTTTGCCCCGAAAGACAAAGTGGGCGACTGGCTGGAAATGTACACAAAAGTGATGGAGCTCAACTATTGGAGTTCCACCACCTGCGATAATGCACGCTTCGATGAAGCTGCAGGCGAGTGGGTGGTGAACGTCAAGCGCAACGGTGAGCAGATCACGCTACGTCCGAAACAGCTGGTGATGGCCACCGGCATGTCGGGCATGCCTAACATCCCCAAATTTCCGGGCGCGGAGTATTTCGAAGGCGAGCAACAGCACTCCAGCCAGCATCCGGGGCCAGACGCCTACGCCGGTAAAAAGTGCGTGATCGTGGGGTCGAACAACTCGGCCCACGACATTGCGGCGGCTCTCTGGGAGCACGATGCCGATGTCACTATGCTTCAGCGCTCTTCGACGCATATCGTCAAGTCGGACTCGTTGATGGAAGAGGTGCTGGGGCCGCTCTATTCGGAAAATGCGGTGGCGGGTGGCCTGACCCATGACAAGGCTGACCTGCTGTTTGCGTCGATTCCCTACAAGGTGCTGCCCGATTTCCAGCGGCCAGCCTTCGCCGCCATCAAGCAGCGTGATGCGGCGTTTATCGTATACGCCACGGGCTATGGCTCGATGAATGGCTGGGCGGCACTACTCGCACTACCTGGCGCTGCAGTTGAAAGCGCGTATGGAAGGCCTGGAAACTCCCGTGTACGGGCTTCAGCCGGTACATCATGTGTCTTGATAGGAAGGACTAGTCATGAGTCAAACCAATATGCAAGCAGCGGTGTGGTATGCAGCCAGGGATCTTCGCGTGGAGCAGGTGCCTGTGCCTACCATTAACGATCCTCACTCGGTGAAGGTGAAAGTAGCCGCCTGTGGGATTTGCGGCAGCGATTTGCATGAATACGCCGCCGGGCCGATTTTTATCCCGGTGGGCAAGCCGCACCCCATCAGCGGCGAACAGGCGCCCATCATCATGGGCCATGAGTTTGCGGGGGAAGTGGTGGAGGTCGGTGAAAAAGTCACCCGCGTGAAGGTGGGGGATCGCGTCGCCATCGAGCCGATCCTTTCGCCCAACAAGGATGGCGCTTACCAGATGGAGCGCTACAACCTGACGCCGCTGCTCGGCTTCCACGGCCTTTCCGGTGGCGGCGGTGGCTTTTCCGAGTTCACCGTCATGGGCGAGCACATGGTGCACAAACTGCCGGATGACCTGAGCTTCGAGCAGGGGGCCCTGGTAGAGCCCGCCGCCGTGGCGCTGCATGCGGTGCGCCAGAGCTGCCTGAAAGCTGGAGATAGTGCTGCGGTGTTCGGCGCCGGGCCGATTGGCCTGATGACCATCGAGGCCCTCAAGGCCGCCGGGGCTGCGCAGATCTACGCGATAGAAGTCGCGCCATCCCGCAAAGCCAAAGCCGAAGCGTTGGGAGCCATTGTGGTCGACCCACAGCAAGAAGACGCCGTGGAGAAGCTGCACGCATTGAGCGAGGGTGGGGTCGATGTGGCGTTCGAAGTCACCGGCATTCCCGCCGTGCTCAACCAGGCGCTGCACAGTACCCACGAAGGCGGCGAAGTGGTGGTGGTGAGCATATGGGAGGGGGACGCCAGCTTCCAGCCCAATGACCTGGTCATCAAGGAGCGCACCATGAAAGGCATCATTGCCTATCGGCATGTCTATCCGGCGGTGATGGCGTTGATGCAGCGGGGCTATTTCCGGGCCGAAGACATGGTCGCCCAGCGTATTCCTCTGGCCAACATCGTCGAAGAGGGCTTCGAGGCGCTGTTGAGCGACAAGGCGCAGGTGAAAATCATCGTCACGCCCTAGGGACGCCTTTCGTCACCCGCAAAGGCCATCTTCGGATGGCCTTTTTTGGCATGAGCGGGTCGCTACTCGGCGTAGATCATTTTGCGGGTCATGCCGCCGTCGGCCACGATGTTCTGACCGGTGATGAACCCGGCCTCGTCGGACAGCAGAAAGCGCGTCAGGGCAGCGATGTCTTGGGGCGTGCCCACGCGCCCAGCCGGGTGCTGGTCACGATCGATGGCGCGGTGCTCCACCGGCTGCTGGCGGCTGGGCTTTTGCCAGTCGCCCACTTCGATCCAGCCTGGGCTGATGGCGTTGACGCGAATGTCCGGGCCAAGGCTCACGGCAAGCGCATGGGTGAGGGCTACGATGCCGCCTTTGCTGGCTGCATAAGCTTCGGTGTCGGGTTCGGATTGAAGGGCCCGGGACGAGGCCATCAGCACGATACTGCCTCCATGAGGCCGCAAATGCGCCGCCCCATACTTGGCGCACAGGAACGCGCCGGTGAGGTTGGTATTCAAATAGGCTTGCCAGGTTTCCAGTGGCAGCTGTTCGATCGTGCCATGAAACGGATCGGCGATGCCCGCGTTATGGACGATACCATCCAGCCTGCCAAAGTGTTGCACGGTACGTTCGAGCGTGCGGGCAATGTGTTCCTCTTGGCTGACGTCAGCTTCCAGAACCAGTAGCTGGTCGTACTGTTTCAACCGCTGCGCCGCAGCGCGCAGCGCTTCTGTATCGATATCGACGATGGCCACCTGGTGGCCGTTGGAGAGGAGTTCATTCGCAATGCCCAGACCAATCCCCTGGGCACCGCCGGTCACATACACTGTTTTACGCTGCATCATGACGATTTTACCGCTTGAAGGCCAAGTGAGTAGGGGAAACGTGCGCTAGCGGGGTCAAATGTAAAATATCTATACAGCTAACGACAGCGTTCACTTTAATGCATAGAGTTAATTGTATTGATGGGGATCGAGCATAGTGTAAGCGCCGGGCCAGGGTGGCATGCAAGCCAATTGAGGGGTGGAAAATGGGGGAGAGTGAGCGGGCGCGGCTTCAGGCACTGCATGGTTTGGCACTGCTGGATACGCCACCCGAAGAGCGCTTTGATCGCTTTACGCGGCTTGCCATTCAGTTATTTGGGGTCGATATCGCGCTCGTCTCACTGGTGGACGAGGAGCGGCAGTGGTTCAAGTCCCGCCAAGGACTTGCGCTGACACAAACCTGTCGAGAAGAGTCCTTTTGTGCCCACGCCATTCAGACTGACGGCATTTTTGAAGTGGCAGATGCGAGCCTGGATCCACGTTTTCGCCAGAACGTGCTGGTGACCACACGCGGCGGAATACGTTTCTATGCCGGTGTGCCACTCACCACGTCCAGCGGATTTCGCGTGGGGACGCTGTGCATCATTCATCCCGAGCCCCGCCGCTTGTCTCTTGTCGAGCGCCAGGCACTGATCGACCTGGCGGCATGCGTAGAGGAAGAGATCAACCGTAAGGCCATGGAGCAGGAGCTGGCGGCCATCCGTCGTGCTCGCGAGCGCCTTCAGCAGGCCGAGCAGGAGCAGCGCCGAATGGTCAGCGCCCTGACCGCCTTGAACGAAATCAGCACATCGTCTGCCCTGAGCCTTTCAGAACAGCTCAATGCCAGCCTGGCGTTGGGGTGCGATTATCTGGGGATGCAGATCGGTATCGTCAGCCGTATCGAGCAGGGCGTGTTCGAGGTCGTGGCGGTGCAGGCTCCTCAGCACGTGCCGCTGAGCTCGGGTCAGTGCCTGCCGCTGGCCAACACGTACTGTGACATGACGTTAGCGCAGCCGGGCGTGTTGACCATCGAGCATGCAGGGCAGAGTAGCGCCCGACACCACCCCTGTTACAACGCATTTGGTTTTGAGGCTTATATTGGCAGCGCCATTCACTTGAGTGAACAGGTCTTTGGAACCGTCAGCTTTTCATCGGCGGCACCTCGGGCGCAGGCGTTTGCCAAAACCGACGAGCTGTTCCTGAAACTGCTCAGCCGCTGGATAGGGGCCACTCTGGACCGCCAGCGTGTCGAGGCCATGAAAAGTGAATTCGTCTCCACCGTTAGCCATGAGCTGCGCACGCCGCTGACGGCCATGACCGGCAGCATCAAACTGGTCATGGCAGGCGCCACGGGCGCACTCCCCCAGCATACACAGCAGATGCTGGCGCTGGCACTGAAAAACGGTGAACGTCTGGCGCGCTTGATCAATGATCTACTGGATATTGATAAGCTGCTGGCAGGCAAGCTGCATTTTGTGTGTCAGCCGCAACCCCTGAGCGTATTGCTGAACGCGGCTGTTGATGAAAATCGGTCCTGCGCGGCGGAGTATGACGTGACGCTGGTCGTGGAACCCTTGATGCAGGAGCATTGGATCAAGGTGGATACGCTGCGATTTCAGCAGGTCATGACACATTTGCTCTCCAACGCTGCTAAATTTTCTTTATCTGGCGGGCGCGTCACTATATTTTGTGAGGAGCATGATAAAAACGTGCGAATCAACGTTCAGGATACGGGTTGCGGTATTCCTGACGATTTCAAGCCGAGGGTTTTTCAGAAATTCTCGCAGGCAGATTCCAGTGACCGGCGCGTTAAGGGAGGTACGGGTTTGGGACTTTCGATTTGCAAGGCGATCACCGAGCATATGGGCGGTAGCATCGGTTTTACCTCTCACCAAGGGCAGGGCAGCACGTTTTACATCTCGTTTCCTTGGGTAGAGGAGCAGGGTCGTGCGCTTCACTAATCAATTACACTGGTCTAGCGGTGTTTCTCGTAATGCAGGTTTGGGGCTGTTAGCGGCACTGTTGATGGCTGGCATTATTGGCAACATGCTTCAGCTATCAGTGCTGTTCAACGTCTACTTCGTGTTCGGTTCTGTGGCCGTGATGCTGGCCATTGCCTGGCTAGGCACTTGGCCCGCTATTCTGATTGGCACGCTGGCTGGGGCTTATACCTATGTGTTCTGGGAAAACCCGGTCACCGTGGCGATTTTCATTCTCGAAGCCGTCGTGGTGTCACTGCTTTATCGTTACGTCGTCAAAAACCTGATCATCGCGAGCCTCATCTTCTGGACTGTGGTGGCGGCCCCCATCGACTTCATCTTTTTCCCCTTCCTGTTGGGCTGGTCTCAGGAACTGACGCAGCTGGTCTATTTGAAACAGGCCATCAATGGCGTGCTGAATACCGTCATCGCCAGCGTGATTCTGGTGCTGTGTGGCTTGTCTCGGCGACCTTGGCTGCCTACGGCCGCGCCACTGCTGTCGCTGCGCCATCTGCTGTTCTGCGCGCTGCTATCGGTCACCCTGTTGACGGGCATTCCGCTGGTGCTGTATGAAGGGTACTCGATGCGCCAGGCCCAGGAGGGGTTCGTCGAGCAGACGCTGACTTCCCATGCCAATGAGCTTCAGGAGAGGTTGGCAGAGCCTGAGGCCGAGCAACGCATCGCCTACCATCTCAATCGGGTGCGAGGCTCCAGTGGTGTCGACATCGGCGTGCTGGATGCCAGTGGGCGTTTGCTTGGCCAAGTGGGTATCTTGAGGTCACTCGACCTGCAGCTCGGTGATGAGCTAAGGCCGATCAATGAGCGTATCTCCATGTGGTTGCCGGGGCGGTTGGAAACGCCGGCGTGGCGGTTTTCGCAAGGCCACTATGTGCTGGACGTGCCACTCCAGGGAGATACAGAGGCCGATCGCGTCGTGCTCGAAACCGCCGCACTGCCCACGGTACGTGTCATGGAGGCCTACCGTATCGTGCTGTTCATGATGCTGGGAGCGGTCATCGTCGTGGGGGTTGTGTTGGCCGAATTGCTCAGCCGTTTGATCAGTCAGCCACTGCTGCAACTGGCCAAGGCGGGCAAGACCCTTAGTTCCTCTATTGCCAGCGGCAACGTACCGACGCTGCCACGCAGTCGTATCGATGAGTTTCACACCCTTTCGAGACTGCTGGGAGAGATGAGCCAAGAGCTGAGCGGTGCCTTCAAGCAGTTGCGAGATTCGCAAAGCAACCTGGAAGCCGAAGTAGAGCAGCGAACGAAGGCGCTGGCGAGCAGCAACGACATGCTGAGTTCGGTGCTGGATGCCGCGGAAGATTTCGCTGTCATTGCCACGGACCCCCAGGGCAAGATCACGCTGTTCAACCGTGGTGCTGAAAACATGCTGGGCTACGTAGCCAGTGAGGTAGTGGGGCTGAACACGCCGCTGCTGTTTCATGACGCCGACGAGGTAGAACAGCGCTTGCAGGAGCTCAGCCATAGCCTGGGTATTTCACTGGCACCTTTTGACGTATTTACGCACCGCGCTGCCATGGACAAGCGCGACGGTAAGGAGTGGCTATATATCACCCGCTCGGGAGACCGCCTGCCGGTGAAGCTGGTGGTGACCGCCATACGTGACCAGCAGGGCGGTATTACCGGGTTCCTCGGCATTGCCGAAGACATTTCCGAATCCAAGCGCATCGAACAGATGAAGAACGAGTTCATCTCCACGGTGAGCCATGAACTGCGTACACCGCTGACCTCGATTTCAGGCGCCTTGGGCATGGTGACGGCCGGGGCTCTGGGTAGCGTGCCGGAAACGGTCATGAAAATGGTCACCATTGCCCACAAGAACAGCCAGCGTCTGACCCACCTGATCAATGACCTGCTGGACATCGAAAAAATTGCCGCAGGCAAGCTGGCCTTCGATATGCAATGGCAGCCGCTGCACCGGCTGCTGGAAAGCGCCATCGAAGAGAATCGTCATTATCGCCACGAGCGCCATGTCTCGCTGACGCTGGATAACCCGTACCCTGACAGTCAGGTGCGCGTGGATGGCCAGCGTTTGCAGCAGGTGCTGGCCAACCTGCTGTCGAACGCCGTCAAGTTTTCCCCCGAGGGCGGAGAAGTTCGTATCGTGGTGGAAAAGCAGTCGGACAAGGTCCGGGTGAGCGTGACCGACCAGGGGCCAGGGATACCCGATAATTTCAAGTCCAGGATCTTCACTAAATTTGCCCAGGTAGACGCCTCCGACTCCCGTGCCAAGGGGGAACGGGCCTTGGGCTCGCTATTACCCGCGAGCTGGTCGAGCATATGGAGGGCGAGATCGGCTTTATGTCGCATGAGGGGCAGGGCAGCTGCTTCTGGTTCACTCTGCCGCTGCATCCTTCTGAAGGGGTGGGGCGGGAAAGTGAGCCCGATACCACGGCCAATCTGCTGGTGATCGAAGACGATCCTTCCGTGGCTCGGGTGCTCAAGGACACGCTCACCGAGGCCGGATACCGGGTCGATCTGGCCTATGATGGCGCTTCTGCGCTGGCGAAATTGGCGCGGCATCGCTACGGTGCGGTGACCGTGGATCTAGGGCTGCCTGACATGAGTGGCTTTGAGGTCATCCACGCGCTACGTGAACAGCACGCCACCCAGCACACGCCGGTATTGGTCGTGACCGGCACGGTAGAGCGGGGGCAGGTGGCGTTGGAGGGCTATCTGGAAGATATTGCCTGGCTGGCCAAGCCTATCCAGGTTCACCACCTGCTGGCGTTGCTGAGTGAAAAGCTGCATGCCCAGCCGACGCGACTCTCTCTGTTGCATATCGAAGACGACTCGGACCTCCATGCGGTTATCAATACGATGTTGAGCCCTCACGCGGATTGCGAGCACGCGATCAACGTGGCCATGGCCCGTCGGGCGCTGGGGCAGCGGCGTTATGATGCCGTGATTCTGGATATCGGGTTGCCCGATGGGGATGGCTGGGAACTGCTGGAGCAGATCCGTCAGCAGCAACCGGAGGCGAGCATCATCATTTTGTCCGGACAGTCGATCAGTGAGGCAGATCAACACCGGGTCGAGGCGGTATTTCTAAAATCGCGTATCACCTCTGAGCAATTGCTCGAGGCGGTTCAACAACGTACGCAGCTGGCTCTGATGGAAGGTAAGGAATGAATGTTCTAGAACGGGTTTTATATGTCGAGGATGACCCCGATATCCAAACAGTGGCCAAGCTGGCGCTGGAGGTCGTGGGAGGGCTGACGGTAAAGGTGTGCTCGTCGGGAGAGCAGGCGCTGGCTGAGGCCGAGGCCTTTGCCCCCGACATGATCCTGCTGGATGTGATGATGCCGGGCATGGATGGGCCATCCACCCTGGCCGCGCTGCGGCAACGTCCGGCGTTGGCGAACGTGCCGGTCGCTTTCATGACCGCCAAAGTGCAACCGCATGAAGTCGAGCAGCTCATTGCCCTGGGGGCAGAAAGCGTGATCGCCAAGCCCTTCGACCCGATGACCCTGGCACCCCAGGTGCGTTCTCTCTGGGAGCAAGCGTGTGGTGAAAAGTGATTCCGAGACGCTGGAACAGAAGCTGACACTATTACGGCAAAATTATCAGCACAGCTTGAAAAACGAACTGACCTCGTTGTGTGACGCCATGAGCGCGCTGCATCAGGAGGTTCGTCAGCAGCTGCTCACCCCTGGCATGGTGACCAACGACGCTGACCTGCGGGCGGTGCACGAAGAGGTGCTGGAAAACGTCTATCGCCGTTTGCACAAGCTGGCAGGCTCGGCGGGTACCTTTGGGTTTGATGGTATCGGCCAGCAGGCGCGCACCCTGGAAGCCGGCCTCAAACGCTGGCTGGAAGAGAATGACCAGCCGCTGGATTTGCCGCTGATCGATGCGGTCAATAATCAGCTCCACGCCATGAAAATGGAGCTGATGCCTAACAAGCAGCCAGGCATGTCGGTCGATGTCAGCGCTGAAAAAGTCAGTGCCACGGCCACCATCTGGCTGATCGAAGAGGATCGCGAGCTGGGGCGGCGGATTCAGGAGCAGTTGACCAACTTCAGCTACTCGGTACGCCTGTTTACGCAAGTAATGGACGCCTATAAAGAAATGGCGACGGGCACGCCTGATATGGTCATCGCCGATGCCATGACCAACGATGGGCAATTGGGACCATTACAGGCGTTATCATGTCCCGTTCTGTTCATCAGCGACAGTGATACCTTCGATGCGCGCATGCGCGCTGCCCAGCTCAATGCCCGTGGCTACTTCCTGAAGCCGGTCAACATTCCTCAATTGGTGAATCGGCTGGAGCAACTGCTGCAAGAACGCCAGGCGCCACCTGCCCGCATTCTGGTGGTGGATGATGACCAGCAGCTGGCGGCGTACTACCAGCTGGTGCTGGAAGCTGCGGGCATGGAGGTGCGAATTCTCGACAACCCTCGCCATATCCTCGACCAACTGCATTCATTCCGTCCCGAACTGCTGCTGATGGACGTGCACATGCCCGACTACGATGGCCCGGACCTGGCATCGGTGGTACGACAGTACGATGAGTGGAGCAGCCTGCCCATCGTTTTCCTGTCGGCGGAAACCGACCTGGGCAAGCAGGTGGATGCCCTGAGCCATGGCGCCGACGACTTCCTGACCAAGCCCATCCAGGCCGCGCAGCTGGTGGCCTCGATTCGGGTGCGCGTGGCGCGTTCGCGTACGCTGTCGGCCTTGCTGAACAAGGACAGCCTGACGGGGCTGCTGAAGCACGCCAGCATCAAGAGTGCCGCAATCAATGAGGTCTCGCGAAGTTATCGCCAGGCCTACTCTGTGGTGGTGGCCATGGTCGATATCGATCACTTCAAATCGGTCAATGACACTCATGGGCATGCCATTGGCGATGTGGTGATTGCCTCGGTAGCCACCCTGCTGCGTCAGCGCCTGCGGCAAACCGACATGATTGGCCGCTACGGGGGGGAGGAGTTCCTGCTGGTATTGCCCCATTGCAGTGCCGAAGATGGTCGAAAACGTCTGGAGGATGTCCGCGAATACTTTTCGCGCTTGCGTTTCAGCCAAGGCGGGCAGGAGTTTGCATGTACGCTTTCGGCGGGCATGGTATGCAGTCTGGACGTGGCAGAGAGTGACAGGGAGCGGTTACTGGTGCTGGCCGACGAAGCGCTCTATCGCGCCAAACGCGGTGGGCGCAACCAGGTGTGCAGCTGATACCGTTTGGGGCCAAGCGTCGTTATGAAGCATAAACCTGAGTTCCTGCGCACCATTGGTGCGATCCGCACCTCTTGGCGCAGAGAATCATACGATAAACAGGTGGAAATTTTTATAAGTTGTTGTTTTTAATGTTTTTATAAAATATTGGCACGTTGCTCGCTATATATTAGTCAAGCGGCAAATGAATAGAGTCTTCACCGTTAGCCTGACCCGCGGATTATCGAAGCTCTCCCTTCTTTGTCATGCCGATGCGACCTGTCGCACGGTACAACGAGTGAGCTGGCGTGCTCCACCTGGGTCCCCTTCGGGGGACTTTTTTTATGCCTGTCGTTTGTCATCCTGTCGTTTTGCTACGGTGGGTATTGGGGCAACTTGCCCAGATACCCACCGTGGGGGCACCTGCGTGCCTAATGGTATGCCTCTTTAAAAAAAGCTATCAGAGACCAAAAACCTATAATAAAATTTCACAGGAAATTTGGAAACAGTGTTCGTATAGTATATGTTGTATAGGATAGCTGGTGTGTTCCGGCACTTACCCCCCAAGGAAGACGCAAGAGGATACCCTGATGAGCAAGCTAAAACTGATGACTGCCGCCGTTGTTTCTGCCAGCGCTGTCATGGCAAGTCAAGCCGTCATGGCCTACGAAGCGGGTGATGTGTTCGTGCGTGGCGGTGTTGCCCAAACAGATACCGGCTCTGGTAACGGCAACGTGGGCGATGCGGACCTGAACGTGCAAAGCGCCCGTGGCTTTACTTTTGGTGCGGGTTACCTGTTCACCGACAAGATCGGCATGGAGCTGAACAGCTCCGAGAAATTCGAGCATGACCTGAATACGCGCCCGGGTGGCGACGTAGGCAGCGTTGATCGCCTGCCGGTGAATCTGTTGGTCAATTACTACCCGATGGGTGGCCTGGATTCTCGCGTCCAGCCCTATGTGGGCGTGGGCCTCAACTACACCCGTTTCTCGGGTGAGCCGGAAGGCCTGAGCGTGGACAGCAGCTATGGCGTCATCGGTCAGGCAGGTCTTGATCTGGCTGTCACCGAAAACATCATGCTGAACGGCTATGTCAGCTATGCCGACGTCAATTCCGACATCAACCTGGACGGCGCTGGCCGTGTCGGTGAAGTGGATATCGAGCCCGTCACCGTCGGCGGTGGTATCACCTACCGTTTCTAAGCCTAACGCTTCCAAGTCTGGCGGTTAATCGCCAAGGTACGCCCGGTTCCTTCATTGGAACCGGGCGTTTTTTTACCTGGCACTAATGTGTTTGTGTCAGGTTATCGCAGCCGCTTTCCGTAATCACGATGTTGTCTTCGATGCGGATACCGCCGCAAGCGGCCAAAGCGTCCACCGTGGCCCAGTTGACGGCAATTCCCTGCTGGCGCAGCGGTGCCAGCAGCATGGGAATGAAGTAAAGCCCGGGTTCGATGGTGACTACCATGCCGGGGCGCAGCGTGCGCGTCAGGCGTAGCGCCGGATGTTGCGGTGGCGGCGGCGCTGGCGTGCCATCGGGGTGCATCAGCCCCGCCACGTCATGCACCTGGATGCCCAGCGAGTGGCCCAGACCATGCGGGCAGAAGGCTCGGGTCACGCCCAGCTCGATGGCGCTTTCCGCGCTGCCTTCGTACAGCCCGTGCTGCACCAGAATTTCGGCCAGATAGCGGTGCATCTGCTCGTGGAGCGACACGAACTCCACGCCGGGCGCGGCGTGCTGAATCAATTGATCTTTCAGGTGGTGCAGGGCAGTGACCAGCTCGCCAAAGGCGGCCGGGGCATCGGGGCCTGCGTGGGTGCGGGTGATGTCCGCCGCGTAGCCGCGAAAGCGCCGCCCGGCATCCACCAACAAGCTGTGGCGCTGGCTGGGGGCGCTCAGGTCATAATGCTGATAATGCAGTACGCCAGCGTGCTGATTGAGCCCGATGATGTTCTGGTAGGGCACGTCCGACTCGAGCTGTCGGCTGGCTTGCAGGTAGGCCAACTGAATGTCCAGCTCGCTGGCGGCGCCCACAAACGCCGCCTTGGCGGCCTGATGCCCGGCAACGGCCAGACGATTGGCTTCCCTCAGGCAGGCAATCTCATAGGCGGTCTTGTACATGCGCAGCTCATCCAACGCACGGACGAGGGCGGCGGGGTGCAGCTGTGCGGAGTTGGCGAGCACAGAAACGCTCTCCAGGGTCTCGATATCACCAATCACGGCTGCGTTGCCCGCTAGCGGCGGGGTGATCTTGTCGCTGCACAAATGCACGTCGAATTCGGCTACCCACGGCTCTTCCGGCAGTTGGGTGGGCAAGTGCCAGAAATCGGCTGGCGCGTAGATATAGAGCTGAGGCCGCTGACCGGGCTGCACCACGATCCAGCTGTGCTGAACATCGGCCAACCCTACCCAGTGGGTGAAATGCCCGTAGGCCTGAAAGGTGGTAGTGTGATCATCGGCAAAATGGTAGCGGGCGTGGCCGCTGTAAATGGCCAGACAATCCAGCTGATGGTGCTCAAGCAACTGGCTATAAGCCTGGCGAAGATGCGCGATATGCTCACGCTGTCGTGCGTTCAGTGATGCAGACATGGGGTTTCCTTTAGGGTCGTAGGGGAGGGAGCTCGCTCCATAAGCTGTCCAGCTCTGCGTGGTGGTGTTGGTGGTGACGGTACAGCCTCAACTCCATGGGCACGTCCCAGCGGCTGTCGCCTGCGCGCACCAGTTGGCCGCTAGCCAGTTCGCTGGCCACGTTGCGTTCGGGTAGCCAGCTCATGCCGTAGCCCAACAGTACCAGTTCCTTGATGCCTGCGGCGTAGAGGTTCTCGCTCTGCGCGGTCAGGTAGGTCGTATGGGGAAGGCGGGCAAGGTGTGCCTTGACCGCCGAACCCAACAGCCCGCGTTTGGGTAGGCAAGCCAGGGCACCGGCTGCTGGCGCGTGCCAGGTAGCTGCGTGCAGGGCGACTCATCGCTGGTCAGGCCCGTCACGGGTATCAGCCGCTCCTGGCCAATGACGCGATAGGTACTGCTGCTGGTGTCGATGTCCAGATCGCAGCGGCCCACGGGCCAGTAGCAGATGGCCAGATCACATTCGGCCCTGGCCAGTGCCTGAAAATAGTCGCTGGCCACCCAGCCCGTGGCGCGCAAGTAGGGCTGCACACGCTCTTGCCAACCCTGTTGGGCCAGCCATTCGGGCAAAAAGTGGGCCAGCAGACTTTGTGGGGCAGCCACCATGATGCGGCGCTGTTGGCCAGCGCTGATCGCCCGAACGCGCTCTCTGGTGAGGCGCACGCGCTCGGTGACCTGTTCGCAGAGCGTCAGGAACTCTTCTCCCGCTGGGGTCAACGACAGTGGCAGGGTCTGTCGGTTGATCAACGTCACGCCCATTTCCTCTTCCAGCAGCTTGATGCGCCGTGAAAAAGTAGGCTGTGTCACGTGCTGCTCGTCGGCAGCGCGGGAGAAGTGTCGCGTTCTGGCCAAGGCAATGAAGTCTTCTAGCCAGCGAATTTCCATGCCTTACCTCGCAAGACGGCCTCGCGTGAGGCCTGAATGAAGCGGGCCATTACAAGCGCCCCTCCTCGACAGCGTGGCACGCCACGCGAGTGCCGTCATCCTGTGTTTGCAATGCCGGAATCTCCTGCTTGCAGCGGGCGTTGGCATGGGGGCAGCGGCCATGAAAGACACAGCCGCTAGGCAGATTGACCGGCGTCGGCACTTCACCGGAGAGGCGAATGTGTTGGGGGCGGTCATCTTCCAGCCGAGGAATGGCCGACAGCAGCGCCTGCGTATAGGGATGGCGCGGCTTGGCAAACAGCGTGGCCGTGGTGGCGACTTCACACACCGTGCCCAGGTACATCACCGCCACGCGGGTGCCGAAGTGCTCGACCACCGCCAAGTCGTGGGTGATGAACAGGTAGGTGAGGTGGCGGTCACGCTGGGCGTCCATCAGTAGGTTCAGCACCTGGGCCTGGATCGATACGTCCAGAGCCGAGATGGGCTCATCGGCCACGATGAATTCCGGGTCCACGGCCAGCGCCCTGGCGATGGCGATGCGTTGGCGCTGCCCACCGGAAAACTCATGGCCAAAGCGCTTGCCCCAGTCCGGGTCGATGCCCACCGAGCGCATCACTTCTTCCACCTTGTCGAGAATCTGCTGACGGTTCCAGTCTGGGTGGTGCAGGCGCAGCGGCTCTTCCAGCGTCTGCTGGATCGTCATGCGCGGGTTCAGCGACGCGTAGGGGTTCTGGAAAATCATCTGCATGCGCTTGCGATAAGGCAGCAGTTGACGGGTGGAGAGATGGTCGATGCGCTCGCCGCCGTAACGAATTTCGCCTTCGGAGGGGGTAATCAGCCCCATCACCGTGCGTGCTACGGTGGATTTACCGCAGCCGGATTCGCCGACTACGCAGAGCGCTTCGCCACGCTTGATCTCCAGGTTGACCCCGTTGATGGCGTGCACGTACTCCTGATGACGAACCAGCTTGCCGCCCTTGAAGCGCAGCTGCTCGAGAAAGTCGCCCGATAGCGAAAAGCGCTTTTTCAGATCGCGTATTTCCAGCAGCGTATCGCTGGCCGTAGCGGGAGCGGTCGTTGGGCGTGTGTCGGCCTGGGCATTCATAGGCTCTCCTCCTTCAGGCGGCGATCTTCGAGCATTTCAGCCACCATATGGCAGGCAACGCGGCAGTTGCCTGACTCCACGAACGTGGGCACCTGCTGAGTACACGCCGGGCGCGGCTGACCGTCGCTGCGCAGGATAAAGTCGCAGCGGGGATGAAACGCGCAGCCGGTGGGCAAGTTGGAAAGCGACGGCATGCTGCCCCGAATCTGATTCAGTTTTTCGCCGGGGGTGGCCATCTGGGGCAGGGCGTTGATCAGCCCCTGGGTGTAGGGGTGCTGGGGGTCATTGATGATTTCACGGGTCGGCCCCTGCTCGATCACACGGCCTGCGTACATGACCAGCATGCGCTGGGTGACCTGGCTGACGACGCCCAGGTCGTGGGTGATCAGGATCAGGCCCACGTTGTGCTGCTCGCAAAGCTCCAGCAGCAGCGCCATGATTTCCGCCTGGATGGTGACGTCCAGCGCCGTGGTTGGCTCATCGGCAATGATGATGTCGGGGTCCAGCAGGAGCGCAATGGCGATGATGATACGCTGGCGCATGCCGCCGGAAAGCTCGTGGGGGTATTGGTCCAGGCGCTTTTCCGGCGACGGGATCTGCACCTGCTTGAGCTTGTCCAGAGCAATGGCCCGGGCCTCGCGGGTGGAGATGCGGCGGTGCGCTTTCAGACACTCGACCATCTGCTCACCGATCGAGAGCACCGGGTTGAGGGTCATCATCGGGTCCTGGAAGATCATCGAGATACGATTGCCGCGCACCTTGCGCAGGCCCCGCTCGGACATGGTGTTGAGGGTTTTACCCTCGAAGGTGATGCTGCCACCGGCAATGAATCCGGGCCGTGCGATCAGGTTGAGCAGTGAAAAGGCCGCCACCGACTTGCCCGCGCCGGATTCACCGACGATGCCTAGCCGTTCGCCCCGCTCCAGGGTGAAGTTGACATCCCGTAAGGCGCGGACTTCACCCTGACGCAGGGCAAAGCGAACATCCAGTTGTGAGACTTCAAGAAGTGCCATGGTGTCTTCAGCCTTTATACAGTCGTGGGTTCATGACATCGCGCAGCCAGTCGCCCAGCAGATTGATCGACAGCACCAGCACCACCAATACCGCGCCGGGCATCATGGTGATCCACCAGGAGCCGGATTGAATGTAGTCGAAGCCCGCCTTGATCAACGAACCCAGCGACGGGTGGGTTTCCGGCATGCCCAGCCCCAGAAACGACAGCGCCGCTTCGGAGATGATCGCGTTGGCGATCTGAACGGTGGAGATGACGAAGATCGGCGACAGGGTATTGGGCAGCACATGACGGAACATGATGCGTCGGCTGCGCAGCCCCATGACGCGGGCGGCGTCCACGTACTCCTTGTTCTTCTCTGCCAGCACCGATGCGCGCACGGTACGCGCATACTGCGGCCATTCGGCGAGTCCGATGATCAGAATCAGCATGAGCACGGCGTACTGGCTGTAGAAGGCGCTGCCCATGGTGGCTTTCACCACGGCACCGACCACGATGGCCACCATCAGCGTCGAGAACGACAGCTGAATGTCTGCCAGGCGCATCAGGAAGGCATCGACTCGCCCGCCCAGATAACCGGCCATCAGGCCAAAGGTCACGCCCAGCAGGGCTTGCAGTGCCACCGCGCCAAAGCCGATCAGCAGCGATACCCGCGTGCCGTAGAGAATGATCGACCACAGGTCGCGCCCCTGGGCATCGGTGCCCAGGGTGTAGCGATCGTCGGCTCCGTCGATCCAGAACGGCGGCAGTTCCGACGACATGATGTCGATCTGGCGCAGGTCGTAGGGGTCGGTAGGGGCCAGCAGTGGCGCCGCGAAGGCCGCCACCACCAGGCAGATGAACACGGCCAGGCAGAGCTGAGCGGTACGGTCGCGCTTGAAGCTGTACCACAGGAAAGAGTCGCGCAAGCGCTCCCAGCGGCTGGGGGCTGAGGGAGGAGTGGACGTTGTCATGCGGGCTTACCAGTCAGTTTAACGGTGGGATTCACGAAGCCGTAGATCAAATCCACGATGGTGTTGGTCACCACGAAAATGACCCCGACGATCATCAGATAAGTGACGATCAGCGGAATGTCGGCGTGGTTGATGGCATCCAGGAACATCAGTCCCATGCCCGGCCACTGGAACACGGTTTCGGTCAGAATGGTATACGCCACCATGGTGCCGATCTGAACGCCCCCCACGGTAATCACCGGGAGCATGGTGTTTTTCAGCGCATGCACGAAGTAGACCCGGCGCATGGAAATACCCTTGGCGCGGGCATACTTCACGTACTCCGATTGCAGTACTTCCATCATTTCGGCGCGGATCAGGCGGATGAACAGCGGCAGCATGATGGAGGCCAGCGAGACCGCAGGCAGCACCAGGTGCTTGATGCCATCCCAGGTGACCAGGTTGGTTTCCCAGTGGCCGACCACATGAACCAGATCGTAACCCCGGCCAAAAGAGGGCATGTTGCCCTGAGTGGAGAGCGCACCGTTCAGCCAGGCGCCCCAAGCGGTGCCCTCCGGGAACAGCGAGACGGTCATGCCGATGGAGAAAATCTGGATCAACACGATGGCGGTCAAGAACACCGGTATCGAAATGCCGATGATCGAGGCCCCCATGAAAAAGCGTGAGATGGGCGAGCGCGGTTTGATGGCGCTGTATACCCCAATGGGAACAGAGAACAATACGATGATCAGCGTGGCCGCGAACACCAGCTCGAGGGTAGCAGGCAAGTGGCGAGCAATCACCTCCAGCGCCGGTTCACGGTAGAAATAGGAGTAGCCGAAATCGCCCTGAAGGGCGTTTCTGGCGAAGCGTGCGTATTGCACCAGGAAGGGGTCGTTGAGCCCCAGCCGTTCGCGAATGGCTTCACGTTCACTTTCGGGGACCGACTGTCCGACCATCTGCTGTACAGGGTCACCCAGGTTATCCTGGATGGCGAAGGCCAGTACACTGATGACAAACATCACCAATATTGCGTGCATCAGCCGCTTGATTAAAAAAGCAATCATGGCGTACGCCACCTGTGTGGAAAGTTTCACTAAACATCAGGGCAAGGCATGACGCTGCCCGGCGGGTCGCGTCATGCACGACGCTTCGCCCTCCAGAATCCTGGAGAGCGAAGCGTCCTTGCGTGGGTTATGTCGTTAAGGGGTGATTAACGCGTAATCACCAGATCGCCCAGGTAGGGGAAGTCGGTGGCGTTGACCACCGGCTCGATGTCGATGCCGTCAGCGGCGGCATAGGCCAGGTTCTGCCAATGCAGCATGATGAAACCAACGTCTTCGTACAGCATGGCTTCGGCTTCACGCAGCATTTCACCGCGTTTTTCCAGATCGGTCTCACTGTCGGCCTGGGTTACCAGCGCATCGATTTCTTCGTTGCAGTAGCTGCCGTAGTTGTACTGACCGGCACCGCTCTCGGTGTCGATGCAGAACGACAGGTACTGGAAGAAGTTGGCGGTGTCTTCGGTGTCCGAGTGCCAGCCGATCATGGCAATGTCGGATTGACGCGTGTCGTACTCCGGCCAGTACTGGGCCAGCGGCATGGTGCGCAGGTTAACGTTGATGTTGATACGCGCCAGCATGTTGGCTGCGGCCTGGGCAATCTGCGCATCGTTCACGTAGCGGTTGTTCGGGGCGATCATGTCGACGCTGAAGCCCTCTTCGTAGCCCGCTTCCGCCATCAACTCCTGAGCACGCTCCAGATCGTAACGAGGTACCAGGTCCGGGTTATAGCCGGAGTAGCCTTCCGGTGAGAACTGGCCCGCCGGTGTCGCAAAGCCACGCATCAGGCGGTCGGCGATGCCTTCCTGGTTGATGGCCAGGTCGACGGCCTGACGTACGCGTGCATCCTGGAATGCCTCGACACGCTCTTCGTTCAGCTGGAAGCCGATGATACGCGTGCCGGGGATTTCAACCAGATTGGCGCCCTGGGCATCGCGCACACGGTCCAGGTCGTTGGGCGGTACGGCATCGATGAAATCGACGCCACCGGACAGCAGGGCCGCCACGCGGGAGGCGTTTTCGGCAATCGGCGTCAGCACGATGCTGGTCACGTTACCTTCGCTTTCGGTGTCCCAGTAGTCTTCAAAGCGTTCGAAGTCGACGCGAACGCCCTGGCGACGGTCGGTGACCACGAAGGGCCCGGTGCCGGAAACGTTACGCGATGCAAACGAGTTGCCTGCCTTGACGATTTCCGCCTTGTCGTTGCCATCATCGGTCTCACCCGTGTAGAACTCGCTATCCATGGGGAAGATGTAGGTGGCCAGGTTCAACAGCAGCGGGTAGGGTTCGGTGGTGGTGATTTCGATGGTGTAATCGTCGACCGCTTCGGCGCTGGCGATCGGCTCGAAAATGGCGCGATAATCCGGGCTCTCTTTCAAACGCTCGATGGTCCAGACCACGTCCTTGGCGGTGAACGGATTGCCGGAATGGAAAGTAACGCCTTCACGCAGGGTCATGCGTACATGGGTGTCGTCGATTTGTTGCCACTCGGTGGCCAGACGCGGTTCGAACTGGAAGTCCTTGGTCCAGCGCACCAGGGGGTCGAATGACAAATGCGAGAAGCGCAGGACACCGCCAGAAAGCTGTTCGTGCAGGTCGAGGGTTTCAGGGTCGGCCGAGTAACCGATGCGCAGGGTTTCTGCACTGGCAGTCAGGGGCAGTAGTGCGGTGCCTGCCATGGCAGCACCCACGACAGTGGCCAGTAGTGTCTTTTTCAGCGTCATGATCGTTCCCATGTGTATTGTTTATTGTTCGTTTTGTCGACGGATGGCCCATCCACAAAACAGACACGGTCAGCTCGTAAGCTATCCTGACAACATAGAGACAGGTGGTTGTGACACACAATCGAAATAATGACAGGCCTCATTCATCTACTGAATGATCGGGGCTGGCGCGGCCGCCACGGCATCTGTTGTAAGACTAAAGTCGTGATCATGCGGCCGTTCAAAAGTGCCCGGCAGGTAAGCCACAAGGGAAAGATAATGAAAATACAAGGTGTTAAACCGTTACTAATGACTGTTTTGCTGGCCATGACAGGCTGGGCGGCTGCCAGCGAGCCAGCTGCAGGGATCACAGGGACGCTGGATGGAGAGGACCAGCAGTGGTTCGTCCTCGATCTCAGCAGCGAGCCCAGTGCCACGTTCATCGAAGAGGGAGACCGTTGGGTGGTGGAGATGACCGGCTACCGGGATCCGGAGAAGTGGGCGGCCCGAGACGCGCTGGTCATTCAGTTGATTCTGGCCGACGAGCAGCTGACCAATGCCCGAGTGCTGCACCTGATCGGCGATGCCGTTCACCCGCCGTACTACACGGCCAGCTATGACGAGCTGACCGTGGTGCTTGCTCGGGTGGAGCGCGAAGGCAGCTGGTTACATCTTCAGGGCACCCTCGAGGGGCTGCTGGCGCTACAGCATAGCCCGGAGGCTGACCCTCTTGCGGAAGAGGGAGTCAGCCTGGCTATCGAATTCGATGTCACGGCGCGCAAGGTCGAATTCTGAGGTGGCAGGTGCTAAGGCACCAAATCAGGCCCCAAAGCGCTGATGCAGCCAGCGATTGATCGCATCGGACTCATACAGCCACTCTTCACGACCGTCTTCATGGGCGATGCGCAGGCAGGGCACTTTGACCTTGCCGCCGCCTTCCAGCAGGGCCTGCTTGTGGTCTGGATCCAACTGGGCATCGCGCAGTTCGATCTTCAAGCCAAGCCGCGCCATCTCCTTGCGTACCTTGATGCAGAAAGGGCAGCTACGAAACTGATACAGCGCCAATGCCTCACAGGCCGCGTCGACCTCAGCCTGCTCCTCGGCGCTGCGCTCCACCGAGCGCGGCGTGGAGAGTTTTTCCGACACTAGCATCACCGGGGCCAGCAGCACGCGAAGGCCTCGGAAAAAGTAACGAACGATAATGCGCATGATAAAAGCTCCTCTCGCCAGCGCAGCGGGGTGTTTAAGGCATGATAGGTGCCGCATCCTGCATCAAAAGCCACCCGTTGTCACTTTCCTGCCCTGATACCGGGTGTCGCGAAGGGAACCAGATGAGCTGGCGTCCCGGGCATGATAATCTTTCCCCTAATGTATGCATTTAGGCTGATATTTCAGTCCGTTGTCAGGGTCATGGAAGGAGCGCTCGCCCATGCGTTTACATGTGATTGGTATCTGCGGCACCTTTATGGGCAGTCTTGCGCTGTTGGCCCGAGAGTTGGGGCACGAGGTGAGTGGGTCGGATGCGAACGTGTATCCGCCCATGAGCACTCAGCTCGCCGAGGCGGGCATCACGCTGATGGAGGGGTATCGCGCCGACAACCTGCAGGGCCCGTTGGACCTTGTGGTGGTGGGCAACGCTCTCTCGCGCGGTAACCCGGAAGTCGAGGCGCTGCTTGATAGCGGCCTGCGCTACACCTCGGGTGCCCAGTGGCTAGCGGAGTACGTGCTGCCGGGCCGCCGGGTCATTGCCGTGGCGGGCACCCACGGCAAGACCACCACGGCCAGTCTGTTGGCCTGGCTGCTGGAGAGCGCAGGCCTGGAGCCCGGCTTTCTGATTGGCGGTGTGCCGCGCAACTTTGGCGTGTCGGCCAGGCTAGGAGGCGCAGCAGCACCGTTCGTGGTCGAGGCGGACGAGTACGATACGGCCTTTTTCGACAAGCGCTCCAAGTTCGTGCACTACCGCCCGACGATCGCCGTGATGAACAACCTCGAATTCGACCACGCCGATATCTTTCCCGACCTGGCCGCCATCGAACGCCAGTTCCACCATCTGGTGCGTACCGTGCCAGGCCAGGGGCACCTGCTGGTGGCTGACCAGCAGCCCGCGTTGGATCGTGTGCTGGCCATGGGCAGCTGGAGCCCGGTCACTCGCTTTGGCAGCGAGTCCGACAGCCAGTGGCAGCTGCGTCTGGAGCATGCCGACGCCAGCCGCTTTCAGGTGCTGTATAGCCGTGAGCAGGACGAGGAGGACGGCGTGGTGGAGTGGTCGCTCACGGGGGAGCACAACGCCCGCAATGCTTTGGCCGCCCTGGCGGCCGCACGACTGTGCGGGGTGAACCT
>NZ_LFGS01000005.1:45099-53299 GCF_002078135.1 Halomonas sp. BC1
CGGCGCTGGCACGCTTCCAGACGCCCCGTCGTCGCCAGGAGGTGCGTGGCGAGGTCAACGGCATTCAGGTGATCGACGACTTTGCCCACCATCCCACCGCCATTGCCGCCACGCTGCAGGGCTTGCGTGCCGCCACACCGCGGGGGCGGCTGCTGGCCGTGATCGAGCCGCGCTCCAACACCATGCGGCTGGGCGCGCTGCGTGAACGTCTGAACGACAGCGTTGCCGATGCGGATCACAGCTTCTGGTTCCAGCCTGCTGGCGTGGAGTGGTCGATGGACTCTCTGGTCGAGGCGCAAGGGTCGCGGGCGTCGCTGTATCGGGATATCGATGCATTGGTACAGGCAGTGGTCACCCAGGCGTCACCGCTCGACCGGATCGTGGTGATGTCCAACGGTGGTTTCGATGGTGTTCATGAGCGCCTGTTGGCGGCGCTGACAGCGGCAAACCCTGCAACAGGAGTATCCGATGAGTGAGTTCAACCCCCCTGTGACGGTGGCGCTGACGGGCGCTTCGGGGGCGCAGTATGGCCTGCGCTTGATCGACGTGCTGGTCGAGGCGGGCCATGAAGTGTGGGTCATGATCTCCAAGGCGGCCCATATGGTCATTGCCACGGAAACGGAGGTATCGCTGCCTGCTCAGCCTCAGCGACTGGAGGAGGCCCTGGTGGCGCAAAGCGGTGCCAGGCCCGGACAAATTCGCTGCTTTGGGCGTGAAGACTGGATGGCCCCCGTGGCCTCGGGCTCCGGCGCGTCTTCCGCCATGGTGATCTGCCCGTGTTCCACCGGCACCCTCTCTGCGGTGGCCACCGGGGCCAGCAACAACCTGATCGAGCGTGCCGCCGATGTGGCGATCAAGGAGCGGCGCACGCTGGTCATGGTGCCCCGGGAGAGTCCTTTTTCTCCCATTCACCTGGAGCACATGCTCACTCTGAGTCGCCTGGGTGTGGTGATCCTGCCTGCCGCGCCGGGGTTTTATCATCGCCCTCAGTCCATGGAGGATCTGATCGATTTCATCGTCGCGCGGATTCTCAACCAGCTGGGCATCGAGCACCGCTTGATGCCACGCTGGGGCGAAGGGTAATCCCGGCGGTGCCACACTTTTGTGCCTACGATTCGCCATATCAATGACTTTCGCCACCGTTCACCACAAGGAAGCGTCACCATGTCCTGGGCTACTCTATCGGTCTTCGTGCCAACCTTTCTGTTCGTATCGCTGACCCCCGGCATGTGCATGACGCTGGCCATGGTGCTGGGGATGACCCAAGGGGTGAAGCGTACGCTCTGGATGATGATCGGTGAGTTGATGGGCGTGGGCCTGGTGGCCGCGGCGGCAGGGGCAGGGGTGGCCGCGTTGATGTTGCGCCAGCCTGAGCTGTTCACTGCGTTCAAGTGGATTGGTGGGGCTTACCTGGCGTATCTGGGGGTGATGATGTGGCGCTCGCGGGGGCGCATGGCCATTCCTGGCGAGCTGGATACAGGGCCGCCTGCAGGCCGCTGGCAGTTGGCCATGCAGGGGCTGGTGACCGCCGTGGCCAACCCCAAGGGCTGGGCATTCTTCATGGTGCTGCTGCCGCCGTTTCTGGACAGCAGCCGCCCGCTGGTCCCCCAGCTCAGCCTGTTGATTGTCCTGATTCTGGTCATCGAGTTCGGCAGCATGCTGGTGTATGCCACGGGAGGCAAGACGCTGCGTCGCGTGCTGGGCAAAAGCGGTAACGTACGCCTGCTGAACCGCATTGCCGGGACGCTGATGTTTGGCGTGGGCGCGTGGCTGGCGCTGGGCTGATCACGCCAGCCCGAGCCAGCCACGCGATGGCGCCATCAAACCGGCCCGAACAGTAGCATTCTCGCGCTCACCAGCAGCAGCGATGCTCCTGTGAGCGTCACCCAAGGGATGGCGGGTAGCGGCGTGCGATAGCGCCGCTGCCAGTTGAGCTGAACCAGAGCGCAGACCACCAGCCCCATGAGCGCGCCTCCCACCAGATCACTTAGCCAGTGCACGCCCAGAGCCAAACGCGAGAGCGCCATCGGCAGCGTGACGACAATGGCCATCCAGTAGACCCAGGCACGCCGCTGGCGAGGCAGCCGCGCGGCCATCACGGCGGCCGCCAGCCCGATCATCACCACCCAGGTAGAGGTGTGCGCGCTGGGGTAGGCGTATGAGCCGGTCAGGTGGTCCGGGGTGGTGGGGCGTGCCCGGGCGAACAGCGCCTTGCCCGCGGTGTTGATCAGGGCAATGCCGCCAAGGGCCAGAGCCCCATGCAGCAGTGCATCGAAGCGTTTGGCCACCAGCAGCCAGCACGCCCACGGGCTGACCAGGGCCACGATGCCCGCCTTGTCACCGATCATGGCCAATAGCAGGCTGGCGTGGGCAAGCCAGGGGGAGTCGAGCCAGTCGAATAGCCGTTGAGCTTCCAGATCGACCGTCAACGGCGTCACATGGTGCATCACGTACAGCGTCCAGGCGGAGGCCCCGGTGATCGCGGTAATGAGCAGCAGCAGGGAACCCAGCGGCACTTCCCCCGAACGGCTCATGGCCAACCAGGGGCGACGCATGATCGGAATGCGCCGCACGATGCGTGCCAGCGCAAAATAGACGCGCCCCTGGCGGTCCACCTGAGCACGCCCCCATGAAAACACCACGGCCAATACCACCACCGTGGCGGCAATCAGGATGACGGCCATTTCCACGTTCGTGGGCAGGTTCAGCCGCTGCTGCCAGGTATGGCCGACCAGATAGCCAGGTAGTACATAGGCGGGAGCCCAGAGCGCTGCCGAGGTAATGTTTGCCCAGGCGAAGGTGCGTGCCGGCATTTGCATCATGCCGGCCACCAGCGGGATCACCGGGCGGACAGGCCCGACGAAGCGGCCAATGAAGACCGAGTAGACCCCATAGCGTTCGAAAAAGCGTGCCCCACGTCCCACCCACTCGGGGTGAAGCGACAGCGGCCAGCGGGACAACACCGCCTCACGATGCCGATAGCCCAGATAGTAGCTGACGCTGTCGCCGATGATCGCGCCAATGAACGCCGCGCCAATCAGCCAGGGCAGGTCGAGCCCTTGGTGGCCCGCCAGGGTGGCCGCCGCAGTCATCAATACGACCCCGGGGACCAGCAGGCCAATGAGTGCCAGCGACTCGACCAGGGCGATACCCAACACCAGAAGTAGCAGCAAAGGAGGGGAAAGAGTAAGAGAGAGCAGGGTATCGACAATCGCCAAGAGTGACTCCGTCTGCGGTTATAAATGGGTAATGGATTCTGCGCGTGCTTCCAGACGCTGCAGGTAGCGCTCGAAGCTCTCCTTGCGCATGGGCAGGCAAGTGGCTAGCCGTGCTTCCAACTGGCCTGTTTCCACCAATACGCGCCGTGACAGGGCACGCTGAAGGCGCTCTTTCACGAGTAGCGCGCCGCTTTCACTGGTATCGGGCAAGACCAGCCAGAAGGTCGCACTGCCCGCACGGCCCAGAATGTCGTGATCACGGCAGCGGCTATTGACCTCGCTGCACAGCGCACCCAGCAGCGCGGTCTTGGCGCGCTGGCCAAACTGCTCCTCTGCCATGTCCAGCTGCGGCAAGTGTAACACCAGCACGGCCAACCGCTTGTTGAGCATGTCGGCGCGCTGAAACTCATTTTTCAGACGCTCTTTGAGCGTGTCGATATGGTACGCATCGCAATCGTTATCGTGGGGGTCGGTAGCCCTGAGCAGTGCCTTGCGCCGCGCGTGCTCCCAGGGGGGCAGTGCGAGCAGCAGAGTCAGCGCAGCAAAGCCCAGGGCAAACTCTCCGTCCAGCGTGGGCAGTTGCCAGATGATCACGGCCACGGCGACCAGATTGGTGGCCAGCGCTCCCCACAGTGGTAGAAGAATGAACGCGGCGGCAAGGGGCAGGCCTAACCAATACAGCGGCAGGTTGGCGTGGGTCAGTACGCCGTGCATCGCCACCAGAAACAGACTGCCCAGCAGCAAGCAGCGTGGCAGGTAGGGTTTGATGCCTCGCCCAAGGTGCATCATCAGGCTGGCCAGTATCAGGGTGGTCATGAACAGTGGAACCAACAGTTCACGGTAGCTGCCCATGGCGTAAAGCCAAGCGGTGTAAGCACAGATAACGATCAGGCTGGCACTGTAAGCCAGGCTCATCAGCCGTTTGGGGGGCACGGACGTCGTCATGTGATGACGCTCGGCCGCTGTTTACCCATCAGGGCCAGAGCCTCCAGGGTCAGCGCTTCCAGCTCAAGCTCTATCAGGGGAAGCGGTTGGCAAACGGTGTGCTCCGGCAGGGCCGCACATAGCAATTGGCGACGATGGGCGGCCTCGCGGGGCGTTCTGGCCAACATGAGCGTGGCCAGCGTAGTGGCATTCAGGAGGTAAACGTTTTCGAAGCTATAAAGTAGGCTGCACAGTTTGTGGGCCGTAGGCCAGAGCTGGTGGAGTCGAAGGTGAATGATCAATACCTCGGCGTGAATGGCTTCCCGCTCGGAGCGTGTTTGCTCCTTGACCAAATCGCGCAGCAACTGCTCCCCTGCCCAGAGGTTGAGACCGGGCACCAGCCGCAGGCGCTGGCGTATAGTGCCGCTCAAGTGCACCAGTAGGTAAGTACGCGCCATGGCCAGCAGGCACAGAATACAAAGCGTTGCGATCAGCAGGCACCACGCTGGTAGGGTCAGCACGGGTTTGATGATCAGGCAGGTCAGCAGGGCTGCGCACACATTGTACATGGCCACCCAGCGTGGTTGAGGAAGCATGAAGACCGCACCCCAGGCCCATATCAGCAATAGGTGACGTTCAGGGGCAACCGCAATCAGGGCCAACAGGAGGGTTCCCGCCAGCAGTTGCCAGGGCAGGCCTCGTGAGCGGCGATGGCTGAAATCCAGCAGCAGTGCAGTCACCAGTAGCCAGCCGACCGCAAGCCACAGCACAAGGGTGGCCATGAGGGGCGCATTGGGTGTCCAGAGAGCCAGCGCGACGGAGGCGGCCAATAGTGTCACCCTGAGCGGACTGATTTTGTATTTGCTTGGCATGGTGGCTTACTATCTGGCTGATAAACGGGGGCACCCAGCCTGAGCATAACGCATTGCTTGGCTCGAACCTGCGAATCCCCCAGTATAATGCCCTCAAGGCGTAATATAAGCCTAGCCACTTTCAGTCATGCTTAATATAGGGAGATCGCATGCGCAGCGCTGACGCATTTCAACAAGACGCCCAACACCACCTGGCGGCCGGCGATGTAGCCCGTTACATGACGGCTCTGGGGCAGGGGGCTCGCGCGGCGGCCAGCGTATTGCGCCGAGCCGATAGCCAGGCCAAGAACCAGGCGCTGTACGCCATGGCGCAGCGCCTTGAGGCGTCGCGTGGCGAGATCATGAAGGCCAATCAGGAGGATATGCAGCGGGGCCGGGAGAGCGGTTTGGACAGCGCGCTGCTGGACCGCCTGGCGCTCAACGATGCACGCATCGATGCCATGATCGAGGGGCTGCATCAAGTGGCGGCGTTGCCAGACCCGGTGGGCGCCATCGATGGGATGAGCTATCGGCCCAGCGGTATCCAGGTCGGCAAGATGCGGGTTCCGCTGGGGGTGATCGGCATCATCTACGAATCACGTCCCAACGTCACCCTGGAAGCCGCTAGCCTGTGCCTCAAATCCGGCAATGCCTGTGTCTTGCGCGGTGGTTCGGAAGCTCGCGCTTCCAATGCCGCTCTGAGCCAATGCATTCAGGCAGGCCTGGCGGATGCCGGTTTGCCCGAGGGCAGTGTTCAGGTGGTTGCCACCACGGATCGCGCGGCGGTGGGTGAGATGATCAGCATGCCTGAGTATATCGATGTGATCATCCCGCGTGGCGGCAAGTCGTTGATCGAGCGCATTTCGCGAGAAGCGCGTGTGCCGGTGATCAAGCACCTGGATGGCGTTTGCCATGTGTACATCGATACCACCGCCGACCCTGCCAAGGCGCTGGCCATCGCACTGAACGCCAAGACCCATCGCTACGGCACCTGCAACACCATGGAAACCCTGCTGGTGGATGCCCCGATTGCCGACCTTCTGCTGCCGGAGTTGGCGCGTGCCTACGCCGAGCACCAGGTAGAGCTGCGCGGCTGCGAGCGAACGCGGGCGCTGTTGCCCCAAGCGCTGGAAGCAACCGAGGAGGACTGGCACGCGGAGTACCTCGCTCCGGTCCTGGCCATCAAGGTGGTCGATGGCGTGGACGAAGCGATCGAACACATCGAACGATACGGCTCCCACCACACCGATGCCATCGTCACCCAGGACTACACCCTGGCGCGTCGCTTCATGGCCGAAGTGGACTCCAGCTCGGTGATCGTCAACGCCTCGACGCGCTTTGCCGACGGGTTCGAGTACGGCCTGGGGGCGGAGATCGGGATTTCCACCGACAAGTTGCACGCCCGTGGCCCGGTCGGCCTGGAAGGCCTGACCACGCAGAAATACATCGTGTTCGGAGACGGCCAGGTTCGCCAATGAGCCAGCGTATCGGCATGTTTGGTGGCACCTTCGACCCGGTGCACAACGGCCATCTACGCAGTGCCCTGGAAGTGCGCGACGCGCTGGGCCTGGAAGTGCTGCACATGGTGCCTGCGCCGCAGCCACCGCTGCGCGGTGTGCCGCAGGTATCGCCGCAGCAGCGCTTGGCCCTGCTGGAAGCAGGCATCGCGGATACCCCTGGCCTGCTGGCCGATGGCCGTGAGCTGCGCCGAGCAGGCCCCTCTTATAGTGTGGATACGCTGGCCGAGCTGCGCGCTGTCTACGGCTCCTCGGCCCGCCTGGTGATGGTCATTGGCATGGATGCCTTTTTGCGACTTCACCAGTGGGATCGCGCCGAGCGCTTGTGGGCGCTGGGGCATGTCGTGGTGATCGCTCGACCCGGTTATAACGACGATTGGCCAGCACCGCTGAAGGAACTGGTGGGCAATCGTGAAGTCTACAGCGTCGAAGCGATGATGCAGCAGGCTCAAGGGCACTTGCTGGTTCTGGCGTTGCCCTCGCTGATGGCCATCTCCGCGACCTATATTCGCCAACGGCTTCAGGCGGGCGAGAGCGTGCGCTATCTGCTACCACAGGCGGTGGAAACGACCATTTTGCAACAGGGCTGGTATCAAACCAGCGAATAGCGCTGGCAGTCGTGAAAGAAGCCGTTACAATGGCCGCCTCAAACGCCCGTTGCCAATGGCGGGCGTCTATCATCGTCAGGTCAATAATGGGGTTGTCGTCAGGAGTCATGCACATCGATACATTGAAAAACCTAGCCATCGACGCGCTAGAAGAACTTAAAGCTCGTGATATTACGCAATTGGACGTGTCGAAATTGACCGAGGTCACCGACCTCATGTTGATTGCCAGCGGTACGTCTACCCGTCATGTGGCAGCACTGGCGCAGAATCTCGTCGAGAAAGCCAAGGCGGCCGGTCTGCACCCACGCGGTGTCGAAGGCGGTGAGAACGCGGATTGGGTGTTGGTCGATCTGGGTGACATCGTCGTTCATATCATGCTCCCCGAAGCGCGTACATTGTACGACCTCGAGCGCCTGTGGGCCGATCTGCCCAACGATGCGGGTGCCATCGGCGATGCCCTGCGTCAAGCCGAAGAGCGAGCCTCCATGTCATGAAGGTTCGGCTGTTGGCGGTGGGAACCAGAATGCCCGGGTGGGTCGAAGAGGGCGTGGAAACCTACCGCAAGCGGCTGCCGCGTGATTTTGCCCTGGAAATCGAAGAAATTGCGCTGGGCCAGCGCGGCAAGAACGCCGATATCGCCAAAGCGCGGGCGCAGGAAGCCCAGCGAATCCGCGACAAGCTGCGTGGCGATGAAATCGTCGTGGCGCTGGAGGTAAAGGGCAAGCCCTGGACCACAGAGCAGCTTGCCCAGCAGGCCGATGCCTGGCGAATGTCTGGCCAGGACGTAGTGTTGCTGGTGGGCGGCCCTGATGGGCTGGAGCCTTCTCTCTCGGCCATGGCCGACAAGGCCTGGTCGCTGTCGCCATTGACCCTGCCGCATCCTTTGGTGCGGATCATGCTCGCCGAACAGCTCTATCGGGCATGGACCCTGCTGGTGGGGCACCCTTACCACCGCTAGACGTTATCTGTTATCGACCCCCGTGGCCGTTGCGTTCATCGTTTGATTGAGAGTTGTCTGTTGCCATGCCCAAGCGCCGTGACACGCTAAAGAACCCTGAGCAAGAGCTGCGTATCTTCCGTGT
>NZ_LFGS01000005.1:53587-57759 GCF_002078135.1 Halomonas sp. BC1
CGCTGCTGGCAGTATTCGTGGTCATCGTCTTGACCGGTTTGCTGGTCGGGCGGCTGGGGTATCTGCAAATCGTTCAGCACGACCTCTACAGCACGCGCTCCGAGAAAAACCGCGTGCGGGTCGAGCCGCTGCCGCCCAATCGTGGGTTGATCTACGACCGTAACGGCGCCCTGCTGGCAGAAAATCGGCCGACCTACAACCTGACGCTGGTGCGTGAGCGTGTCGATAGCCTGGACGATACCCTGACGCTGCTGGTGGAGTTGCTGGAACTTCCTGAAGAAGAGATCGAGGCCTTCAACGCTCGTTCTCGCCAGCGCCAGCGGCCGTTTCAGCCGGCGCTACTGATGAGCGACCTGAGCGAAGAGCAGATTGCTCGCCTGGCCATCAATCGCCATCGTTTGCCCGGAGTCGAGGTAGAAGCGCAACTGCTGCGTTACTACCCGGATGCCGAAATGATGGCCCATGCGCTGGGCTATGTGGGGCGGATCAATGCCGAAGAGCTACAGACGCTGGATACCGGCCGCTATGCGGGCACCCATTTTATCGGCAAGACCGGAGTGGAGCGTTTTTACGAGTCGGAATTGCACGGCCAGGCGGGCCTTCGCAAGGTAGAAACCAACGCCCGTGGCCGCGTGCTGCGCGAGCTTGGTCGCACTGACCCGGTGCCGGGGGCCAACCTGACCCTGACCCTGGATCGTTCTTTGCAGATGCTCGCTTACGAGCTGCTGGAAGGTCGCCGGGGCTCCATCGTGGCCATCGTGCCGCGTACCGGCGAGATTCTTGCCATGGTGTCGACGCCCGGCTTCGATAGTAACCAGTTCGTTACCGGGATCGATGTGGCTTCCTATCGTGCCCTGCAGGAAGACATCGACCTGCCGCTGTTTAACCGGGCCATTCGCGGCCACTACCCGCCGGGCTCCACCATCAAGCCGTTTCTGGCGCTGGCGGGGCTAGTGGAAGGGGTGATCACCCCGGACAGCACCATCAATGACCCGGGCTTCTATCAATTGCCCAATGATTCTCGCCGCTATCGTAACTGGCTGCGTTGGGGGCACGGGCGTGTCGATATGGAGCGCTCCATTGCCGTGTCGAACAACACTTATTATTACTCCTTGGCTCACGACCTCGGCATCGATCGGCTGCATGATCAGATGTCCAATTTTGGCTTTGGGCAACGGGTCGCTCACGATGTCCAGGGAGAAAGCGCTGGCCTGATGCCTTCGAGGGACTGGAAGCGCGCACGATTCAACCAGCCCTGGTACCCGGGGGAAACGCTCTCGGTCGGTATCGGTCAGGGATACTGGCAAATCACCCCGTTGCAGCTGGCCAGCGCTACGGCGGCCCTGGCCAACCGTGGCCACTGGGTCAAGCCGCGCCTGGCAATGCGTATCGGTGAAGACCCTGTTCCGGTTGAACTGCCGGACACGCTACCCGATATCGATCTGGCCAACGAGAACTGGTGGGATCGGGTGTTCAGCGGTATGGAGAAAGTGCTCACCGGCAGCGAAGGAACGGCAAGGCGTACCGGGGTAGGCCTGGAGTATCGTATGGGCGGCAAGTCCGGCACGGCTCAGGTGTTTTCGCTGGGTCAGGATCAGCGCTACAACGCCGAAGAGCTGGAAGAGCGGCTGCGTGACCACTCGCTGTTCATGGCCTTTGCCCCGCTGGAAGAGCCCGAAATTGCCGTGTCGGTGATTGTCGAGAACGCCGGGGGCGGCAGCACCCACGCCGCTCGCATGGCGCGCGCCATGACCGATGCCTGGCTACTGAAAGAAGCGGCCCCAGAGGCCGAGGAAGTCAAGGAAGTGCTGGAAGGCGATAACGGCCGCGTGGAGGGTAACTAATGATGCCGCTGCAACTGCTGTCGCGCTCCTGGCGTGGCTACCCGGTTCGCCCGCCCGATAGTGGCATTGCAAGGCGCAAGAGCATTTGGGAGCGTATCCATATCGACCCCTGGCTGCTTGGCCTGCTGCTGGCGCTGATGGCAGGTGGTCTGCTGGTGCTCTACAGCGCGTCTGGGCAGCGTATCGAGGTCGTGATTGCACAGGCCGTTCGTTTTGGCCTGGCGTTGGTGGGCATGTTCGTGCTGGCACAGTTTTCCCCCCACCACCTTTCTGCGCTGGGCGCCGCTGGCTTATGGCGTAGGGCTTGCCATGCTGGTGGCTGTGGAGATTGCTGGCGATATCGGCATGGGGGCCAAGCGCTGGCTGGAAATACCCGGCGTGATTCGCTTTCAGCCTTCCGAAATGATGAAGCTGGCCGTGCCGTTGATGGTGGCGGCTTACCTCAACCGTTGTCAGCTTCCCCCGAGGCTGCGGGACATTGCCGTTTGTGGCTTGATCATTGGCGCTCCGGTGGTGTTGACAGCCATTCAGCCAGATCTAGGAACGGCACTCCTGATGGCCAGCGCGGCGCTGATCGTGGTGCTGCTGGCGGGGCTCTCCTGGCGCTTGATTAGCCTGGTAGTGGCCCTGGCGGCGGCTGGCCTGCCGCTACTGTGGATGAACATGCACAATTACCAGCGCCAGCGGGTGCTGACCTTTCTGGACCCGGAGAGCGATCCGCTCGGCTCCGGCTGGAACATCATCCAGTCCACCACCGCCATCGGTAGCGGTGGCCTGTGGGGCAAGGGCTGGCTGGAGGGCACCCAGTCGCAGCTCGAGTTCCTGCCCGAGCGCCATACCGATTTCATCATCGCGGTGCTGGGAGAGGAGTTTGGCCTGGTCGGGATGCTGCTATTGCTGTTGCTCTACGTGGCCATCGTCGGGCGAGGGCTGTGGCTGGCGGCGGCGTCCCAGGATACGTTCGGGCGTTTGGTGGCGGGCAGCATTATCCTGACGTTCTTTATCTACGTGTTTGTCAATGTCGGCATGGTCAGCGGTATTTTACCCGTGGTAGGGGTGCCGCTGCCGCTGGTGAGCTACGGCGGCACCTCCAGCGTGACCTTGCTGGCCGGGTTCGGTATTCTCATGTCGATACACGCCCATCGGCGGCTATTGCCGCGTTGAATGATCAAAGTGCAGTCGACGCTTTTTCACAGGAGTGGTAAGCAAATGAACAGGGCGCGAAGAAGAGCGGGCGGGTATTTACTGGCGGCGCTGATGGCATGTTCAGCCTCGGCCACCTGGGCGGCCGAGGAGGTCGATTTCGACCCCCGCGTCAACGAGCAGACGCGCCAACTGGTCAGTGAACTGGTGGAGCAGGGCGTTCCCGAGCAGTGGCTGACGCAAGCGCTGGAGCAGGCGACGTTTCGTCAGAACGTGCTGGACGCCATGGCGGGGGCGGCAGAACGGCGTCTGCGCTGGTTCGAATATCGCGATATTTTTCTGAACCAGCAGCGTATCGAAGAAGGTGCTGAGTTCATGCGCGAGCATGCCGAGACGCTGGCGCGTGCCGAAGAAGTCTTTGGTGTTGCTCCTGAGGTGATCACCGCCATCATCGGCGTGGAAACCTATTACGGGCGTCATAAAGGCACGCACAAGGTGCTCGATTCGCTGGCAACGCTGGCCTTTCATCACCCCCAGCGGGGGCGCTTCTTCCGTGGCGAGCTGGCCGCTTTCCTGGCCATTGCCTACGAGCAGGGTGTCGAGCCGGAAACGCTCTACGGCTCTTACGCCGGGGCCATGGGCTATCCGCAGTTCATTCCTACCAGTTACCAGGCCTACGCGGTCGATTTCGATGACGACGGCATTCGCGATTTGTGGAACAACCCGGTCGATGCCATCGGCAGCGTAGCCAACTACTTTGCCGAGCATGGCTGGCAGCGTGATGGCGCCATCTACCACGATGCCGACGGCCCACAGGAAGCCCCCGAAGGCATCGCCTTCAACCAGACCTCGCGCCCCACTTTGACCGCCGCCGACATGGTGGAGCAGGGCATCACTAGCGAGGCGCCGCTGGCCCCTGATGCCCCCGTGGTGCCGCTATTGCTGGATTTTTCTGAAGATGAGCAAGGCTACCGTCTAGGTGAATTCAACTTCTATGTGATTACTCGCTACAATCACAGCCACCTTTACGGCATGGCTGTGGCCGAATTGGCGGACGCGATCCAGCATCAGTTTGAGATTGAGCATGACTAACCTGTTGACCAATGTCCGTTATGTAAGCGGTTCTCTCGTGTTGGCGATGCTGGTGAGCGGCTGTGCCAGCCAAGCGCCGCTGCGTGATAGCGG
>NZ_LFGS01000005.1:58529-71175 GCF_002078135.1 Halomonas sp. BC1
GATGACCTGCTACACGGTATCATCATCGTGTCCGGCAATGATGCCAGTGTGGCCATGGCCGAGCATCTGGCCGGGGGGGAAGCGCCCTTTGCCGACCTGATGAACCAGCATGCCACGCGGCTGGGCATGCACAATACCAATTTCCAGAACGCCACAGGGCTGCCGGGTGACCAGCACTACTCCACGGCGCGGGACATGGCCATTCTGTCCCAGTACATCATCAACGACTACCCTGACCACTACGCTATCTACTCACAGCGTAACTTCTCCTTTGGCGGCATCGATCAGCCCAATCGTAACCGCTTGCTGTGGCGCGATCCTTCAGTGGATGGCCTGAAAACCGGCTGGACTACCGAAGCGGGTTACGGCTTGGTATCGTCTGCGCTGCGTGATGATATGCGTCTGATCTCCGTGGTCATGGGCACCAGCTCCGAAGAAGCTCGCGCCCAGGAAACCCAGAAGCTGCTCAGCTACGGCTTCCGCTTCTATGAAACCATGAAGCTCTATGAGCGCGGTGCCGTATTGGCCACGCCGCGGGTGTGGGGTGGTGACACCAATGAGCTACGCGTGGGTGTCGATGGTGAAGTCTTCATGACGCTACCGCGCAACCGCAACGAAGAGCTGCGCGCGCGTCTAAATCTGGATAGCGACCTGAGTGCGCCCGTCGCCGTTGGCGACGAAGTCGGTACTCTGGAAGTCTACCTGGGTGACGAAATGGTCGGCGAGCGCCAGTTGGTGGCGCTGGAAAACGTGGAAGAGGGTGGCCTGTTCAAGCGCTTCTTCGATCAGGTGCAGCGCTTCTTCAGCAATCTGATCGGCAACTTCAGAAGCTGACGAGCCTTGAGCACGCGGGGCAGGCCAACATGGCCTGCCTGTGGTGTTTTAGCCTCCCTGTCACAATCAGAAGCTCTGGCGTCATCGTCAGGGTTTCATTCGTTTTAGCATTCGTCATAGATAGGCAACTCATGAAAAAAGATACCAAATCTCCGCTGCGTGACCTGCGCCAGCCCGCCACGGTCAGTGAGCCGCCCAGGGTCACTTTTCCCTGCGACTACTCGCTCAAGGTGGTAGGCGATGCGGCGGATGATTTTCCCGCTTGGGTATGCCAGGTCATCGTCAAGCACGCGCCAGATTTCGACGAAACCACCCTGCAGGTGGTGGATAGTCGCAATGGCCGCTTCCAATCGGTACGGGTGACCATCGTGGCTACCGGTGAACAACAGCTGTCCAGCTTGTTCGATGAGCTGAAAGCCACGGGCCGCGTGCACATGGTGGTGTGACATGAGCCCCGCACCCATCGAGCTGCACCGCCTGGGGCGCCGGCCCTACCAGCCTGTCTGGGAAGCCATGCGTGAGCTCACCGACTGCCGTGACGAGCATACGCCCGACCAGTTCTGGCTGGTCGAGCACGACCCGGTCTTCACCCAAGGGCAGGCGGGCAAACCCGAACATTTGCTGATGCCGGGCGATATCCCGGTGGTCAATACCGACCGTGGCGGTCAGGTGACCTACCACGGGCCTGGGCAAGTGGTGCTTTACCCGTTGCTGGACGTGCGGCGTGGCAGGATCGGTGTGCGTGAGCTGGTCAGCGCCCTGGAAAATGCGGTGATCGACGTGCTGGCCCGCCTTGGTGTCGATGCCTGGGCCAAGCCGGATGCGCCGGGCGTGTATACCCGCACGGTGATGGGGGAGGCCAAGATTGCATCGCTGGGGCTGCGCATTCGTCGAGGGGCCAGCTACCACGGCGTTGCGCTAAACGTCGACGGCGACCTGTCGCCGTTTGGGCGCATCAACCCCTGTGGCTACGCAGGCATGCAGGTAACGCGCTTGGGCGATCTGGTGACGCTAGATGATGGCGCAGATATCGGGGGCGCACTGGCCCTGGCGCTGGCGGAGCAGCTAGGCCGATCGCTGGTGGATTCGGCGTCGTGATCGAGTAAGTGCTGCAAAAGACGGGCTCACCGGCATGCTGAAAGGGCATGCCGGTGACAGTCGTGCGGGGTATCAGCCGACGTTGAAGGCCGGAATACGGTTGCTGTCGGTTTCCTGGCCAGGCACTGCGGCAGGGGCGGCCAGGCCCAGGTTGTTCTTTTCGAACACGCGGTCGGCGCGGTAGCTCGAACGTACCAGCGGGCCGGAGGGAACCTCCATGAAGCCCTTTTCGAGGCCCAGCACGCGATAGCGCTCGAACTCTTCTGGCGTGACATAGCGCTCTACTGCCAGATGGTTCTTGGTGGGGCGCAGGTACTGCCCCAGCGTGACGATATCCACACCGATGGCGCGCAGGTCGTCGAACGTCTGCAGAATCTCTTTTTCCGTTTCGCCCAGCCCCAGCATCAGGCTGGTCTTGGTGATCACGTCCGGGCGGTGGCGCTTGGCGTGGGCCAGTACATCCAGCGTCTTGCGGTAACCGGCACGCGGGTCGCGTACCTTGGAGGTCAGCCGCTCCACGGTTTCCACGTTCTGGGCAAACACTTCCAGGCCGGAGTCGACCACGCGCTCGATGGCGGCCTGATCACCGTCGAAATCCGGCGTCAAAGCCTCCACCACGACCTCGGGGGTGCGTGCCTTGATGGCGCGAATGCACGAGGCGTAGTGCGTGGCACCGCCATCTTCCAGGTCATCCCGGTCGACCGAGGTCAGCACGATATAGCGCAGGCCCATCAGCTCGACGGACTTGGCGGTATTCTCGGGCTCTTCCTTGTCCAGCCATCCCTTGGGGTTGCCGGTGTCCACCGCGCAGAAGCGGCAGGCGCGGGTACAGACGGAGCCCATCAGCATGATGGTCGCGGTGCCGTTGCTCCAGCACTCGCCCATGTTGGGGCAGTGGGATTCGGCGCACACCGTGCTCAGCCGGTGAGTCGATACGTTTTTCTTGACGGCTTCGAAACGCTCGCCGCCTGGAATCTGGGCGCGCAGCCATTTGGGCTTGCGTTCAAGGGCGGGCGCATCGGCCTGTGCCTTGCGCTGCTTCATGCCGTCCTTGATCACCGTCATGCCGTGTTCGTTGCGGAATTTTTCGCCGCTGGGCACGCGCTGGGAAGGGGTGTTGCTCATAGGAGAGAGCCTCGAGTCACGCTAACTGATACGTAGGTGGTAGATAATGTAACATACCTGGCAATCAACAAGACACCGTCGCGCATCACGGGGTCTGTTCGACGCTCAGGCCTGGCAAGCAGGAAACGCCGTGGCTGGGGAGGGGGCTGGGGGGCGCCTGGAAATGCGCACGCAGCTCGCTGAGGTGTTCGCGGGTGAAACGCAAGAACAGCTCCGCCACCGGCGTGGGGAAGTGGTCGCGGCGATAGACGGTGCACCAGGCGCGGCGGATCGGAAAGTGGGGCAGCGCCAGCGTGGCCAGCAGCCCCTGTTCCAGCTCCAGCTGAATGGCCATGCGCGGCAGTACCGCCACGCCCAGATGCGCCATCACGCCTTGTTTGATCGCTTCGTTGGTACCCAGCTCGATACGGTGGGGCAGCCCGACTTCCTGATCGACCGCCAGCTGCTCGAAGGCGCTGCGCACGCCTGACCCCGGCTCACGCATCAATACATAGTGGCGGGCAAAGTCCGAGAGGGTAGGGTTGGCCAGTTGGAGCAGCGGATGCTCCGGCCATACCACGGCCACCAGCTCATTTTCCAATACCGGCATGACCACCAGCCCATCGTCCTCCGGCACCATGGCCATGATGACCACGTCATCCTGCTGGTCGGCGAGGCGCTCCAGTGCCTGGCTGCGGTTGCATACTTTCAGGCGTAGCTGCACATCGGGGTAGCGGGCGCGAAAGCGTGACAGCAGATAGGGCACCACGTATTGGGCAGAAGAAACCGCTGCAATGCTCAACTTGCCGCTGATCTTGCCGTTAATATCTGAAAGGTGCATCTGCAGGCGCGAGAGCTGTCCGAAGATTTCCCGAGTGGAGAGCGCCAGCGTATCCGCCGCAGGCAGTACATGCAGGGTTTTACCGGCATAGCGAAACAGCGGCTGCCCCAGCGCCTGCTCCAACTGGCGAATCTGGGCGCTCACGGCGGGTTGAGTCAGGCCCAGCTGTTCGGCGGCACGCGAATACGAGCGCTGGCGATGTACGGCCTGAAACACCTGCAGTTGGCGAAACGTCAAGCGGTTGAGCAGCGACGGGGATGACATAACCACCTCGAGATAAACGTGCCGGGTCAGCGTCAAGGACGCCTAGGCGCGTGGGTCCATGCCAAAATGCTACCATCCTTTGCCCGCTAACGCCTTGAATCGCTGTCGGTGGATGGTTCATGCATAGGTTGTTACACAGGTTCATGCATGGTTAATGATCGACGTCTGGCAAGGAGTGGCCTAAACTATATTGCATTGCAGCATCATGGCTTCGGGCTTGGTGCCCCGCATCAACCCCACGGGAGACTCTATGAACTTTCTCGCTAATCCCCTGCTTTCCCCCACTCTGGGCAACAGCGCGCTGACGAGCCTGGTCGACCCGTTCGGGTTTGGGCGTGCTGCCTTGAGCTACTGGCGCGACAGCGTCGAGCGCAACGTGCTGTACTGGGATGTGATGCGCGAACGGGGCAACCAGTATCTGGCCCACATGGAGCAGACCAAGCCCAACGTGCTGGGGTTCGATACCGAAGGGCTGATGGACGGACGGACGCTGCCCAACCCGACCAATTACGAACTGCTGCGTGTATTGCCCAAGGGCGATACGGTCACCGACCCCAGCAAGCGCCCGTTCGTGGTGGTCGACCCACGGGCCGGGCATGGCCCAGGCATCGGCGGCTTCAAGCCCGACAGCGAACTGGGCGTGGCGCTCAAGGCAGGCCATCCCTGCTACTTCATTGGCTTTCTGCCCTTTCCCGAGCCCGGCCAAACGGTCGAGGATGTGGTCGAAGCCGAAATCGCTTTCCTGCGTCATGTCATCGAGCTGCATCCAGAAACCACTGAAAAGCCGATGGTCGTCGGCAACTGTCAGGCGGGCTGGCAGATCATGATGGCGGCGGCACTGGAGCCCGACGTGTTCGGACCCATCCTGATTGCCGGTGCGCCGCTCTCTTACTGGGCGGGCGAGCACGGCAAGGCGCCGATGCGCTATACCGGCGGCATGGTGGGCGGTAGCTGGATCACGGCGCTGACCAGTGACATGGGCAATGGCCTGTTCGATGGCGCCTGGCTGGTGCAGAACTTCGAGCGCCTGAATCCGGCCAACACCTACTGGAAAAAGCAGTACCACCTGTATGCCAATATCGACACCGAAACCTCGCGTTATCTTGAGTTCGAACGCTGGTGGGGGGGGCACGTGGTGCTGGGTGGAGAAGAAATCCAGTACATCGTCGATAATCTGTTCGTGGGCAACCGGCTCTCCACGGCCCAGCTGGTGACCCGCGACGGACGACGCATCGATCTGCGCAACGTGCGCTCGCCGGTGGTGGTGTTCTGCTCCCGTGGCGACGACATCACGCCGCCGCCGCAGGCGCTGGGATGGATTCGTGACCTGTACGAAGGCGAAGAGGACATCATCGCCAACGACCAGACCATCATCTACTGCCTGCATGACACCACGGGCCATCTGGGGATCTTCGTTTCCGGCAGCGTTTCCCGCAAGGAACACTCCGAATTCACGGCCAATATGGATTACATCGACGTGATGCCGCCAGGGCTTTACGAAACGACGATTTCTCATGCCAGTGAACGAGCCGATGCCGAGCTGATCGAGCGTGACTACCTGCTCGAATTCAATCAGCGCAACTTCGAGGAGTTGGATCGGGAAGTCATGCACAAGCCCGAAGATGACCGCCGTTTCGCCACCGTTGCACGCATCTCGGAGATCAATCTGGGGCTGTATCGGATTTATATGCAGCCCTGGTTGCAGGCGGTGATGACGCCAGAAGCCGCGCGCTGGATCCGGCGCATGCACCCCATTCGGCTGGGCTACAAGCTGCTGTCGGACCGCAACCCGCTGAGCGTGCCGTTGCCGGTGATGGCTGATTACGTGCGCAAGCACCGTGAGCCGGTAGGGCAGGACAACGTGTTCAAGGCCTTCGAAACCATGGCCTCGGACCAGATCGTCGCCAGCCTCAATGCCTGGCGCGATTTCAGGGACAGCAGCACCGAGCGGCTGTTCATGGATATCTATGGCCAGCCACTGCTGCAGGCGGCCGTTGGTTTGTATGGCGATGCCCATGTGCATCGCCGCCGTCCGGGTGCCGAGCCGGAGCATCGTCGCTTCATCCAGCATCAGCAGGATGAGCTGCGCAAGCAAATCACCCAAGGTGGCCCGCATGCAGCCGTGATGCGAGCGGTGATCTACGTGCTGGGCGGTGCGCCCGCCACCGACGAGCGCAACTTCAAGCGGTTGCGCGCCTCCCGCGCGGAGCTCGAGCCCAGCAGCTCGCTGAGCGAGTTCAAGCGTATGGTGCGCGAGCAGTTTTTCATTCTCAAGCTGGATCGTGAACAGGCCCTGAGCACGCTGCCCGTGCTGCTGGAAGGTGAGGACAATGTGGCCATCGATGGGCATATCAAGCATCTGGAGCATGTGTTCTCGGCCAGCGGTGAGCTGACCGAGCACGCCGCCGAGCGTTTCGAGCAGGTCAAGGCGCTGTTTGGCCAAGCGCGCCCTGCGCTGCCTGCGACTGCCGCCAGCGCTGAGCCCGAATCTGAGACCAAGGCCGAGGCCGCCACTGGCACCGAGGTTGCAACCACCACGGATGCCGAGCCCACGGCGGCATCACCCGCTTCTGCAGCGGCGGCTAAAAAGCCAGCGGCCAGGCCAGCCAATGGGCGGCGCGGAACGTCTCGCAAGCGCTAGCCGCCTCGCGCTACCGCCGATCACGCCCCCGCTTTTTAGCGGGGGCGATTGGTTAGTGGGTGTGGCTTTGGGTTGCCGAGTGTCAAGCGGCAGTCTAGTGTCTAGCTACTCGATATAAAAAAACGCTAGGCGTCATACCGACACCTTCCCGAGCGGGATGTGCCTCGCCATGGGGTGCAGCCTGATGCAGGTTGCTACTAGCGCTTGGGCAAGGGCTGGGGTAGGGTAGGCGCATTTTTCTCATGGTCGCCAAGGCATAATGTGGGGCGACAACGTACTTAGCGCCGTGGCGATCACGCCTCGGCATCAGGAAAGTGGAGCACTATGGGCAAGTCACTGGTCATCGTCGAATCGCCTGCGAAAGCGAAGACGATTAATAAGTATCTCGGCAACGATTTCATCGTGAAGTCGAGCGTGGGTCACATCCGTGACCTGCCGACCAGCGGCTCGGGCAAGGTGGCCTCCGACCCAAAGGAGCGCGCTCGCCAGGCCGCGGCTACGCGCAAGATGTCAGCGGAAGAGAAAGCCGAGTACAAGCAGCGCAAGGCCCACACCCAGCTGATTCGCCGTATGGGCATCGACCCGGACAATGGCTGGGCAGCCAACTATGACATTTTGCCCGGCAAGGAGAAGGTCGTTGCCGAGCTGAAGAAGCTGGCCGAAAAAGCCGATGCCGTCTACCTCGCCACGGATTTGGACCGCGAGGGGGAGGCCATTGCCTGGCACCTGCGGGAAACCATTGGTGGTGACGACAGCCGCTATAAACGCGTGGTGTTCAACGAAATCACCAAGAATGCCATTCAGGATGCCTTCAAGACCCCCGGCGTACTGAACATTCCTCGCGTGGAAGCCCAGCAGGCGCGCCGTTTCCTCGACCGGGTCGTGGGCTTCATGCTCTCGCCGCTGCTGTGGGCCAAGATTGCCCGTGGCCTGTCTGCCGGCCGTGTACAGTCGGTGGCCGTGCGTTTGATCGTCGAACGTGAGCGGGAAATTCGCGCCTTCATTCCCGAAGAGTTCTGGGACGTGCATGCGGATCTGGTCTCGCCGGAGGGCGAGCTGGTGCGTTTTGCTTTGGCGCGGCAGGATGGTCAGGCCTTCCGCCCCACCTCGGAAAAAGAGACCCTGGAGCGAATTGCCAAGCTGCGCAAAGCCAAACTGTCGATCACGTCTCGCGAAGACAAACCGACACGCTCCAAGCCTACCGCTCCCTTCATTACCTCGACGCTGCAGCAGGCTGCCAGCGGGCGGCTAGGGTTCTCGGTCAAGAAGACCATGACCATGGCCCAGCGGCTCTACGAAGCTGGCTACATCACTTATATGCGTACCGACTCGACCAATTTGTCCAAGGATGCGGTCGAGAGCGTGCGTTCGTTTATTGGTGATGAGTATGGGGAGCGCTACCTGCCCGAAGCGCCCAACCGCTACAGCAGCAAAGAGAGCGCACAGGAAGCCCACGAGGCGATTCGCCCCTCCAGCGTGGAGCGCAAGTCCACGGATCTGGTGGGCATGGAGCGTGACGCCGAGCGCCTGTATGAGCTGATCTGGCGGCAGTTCGTGGCGTGCCAGATGACCCCGGCGGAATATCTTTCCAGCACCCTCAATGTCGAAGTCGATGGCTACGAACTGCGTGCCAAAGGGCGCGTGCTCAAGTTCGATGGTTACACCCGGGTGATGAAGCCGACCGGCAAGAACGAGGATCAGACCCTCCCCGACCTGCCCACCGGCACGCCCATGAGACTTGAAGTGCTCGACCCTCAGCAGCACTTCACCAAGCCGCCTGCGCGTTACACCGAAGCCAGCCTGGTCAAGGAGCTGGAGAAGCAGGGCATCGGGCGACCTTCTACCTATGCCTCGATCATCTCCACGATTCAGGATCGGGGTTATGTGAAGCTGGAAAACCGCCGCTTCTATGCCGAAAAGCTGGGCGATATCGTCACCGAGCGCCTCAAGGAGTCGTTCCCGGACCTGATGGATTACTCCTTCACGGCGCGGATGGAAGACAGCCTGGACGAAGTCGCCGAGGGTGAGCGCAACTGGCGGGCGCTGCTGGATGCCTTCTACGAAGAGTTTCGTCATGAGCTGGCCAAGGCCAAGGCCGAGAGCGACGAGGGAATGCGCCCCAACCAGCCGGTACCGACCAACATCGACTGCCCCAGCTGTGGCCGTCAGATGCAGATTCGAACCGCTTCCACTGGTGTGTTCCTGGGGTGCAGTGGCTACAACCTGCCGCCCAAGGAGCGTTGCAAGACCACCATCGATCTCATTCCCGGTGAAGAAGCCGTGGCTGAAGATGCCGGTGAAGAGGCAGAAACCGATGCGCTACGCGCCAAGCGCCGCTGCCCGAAGTGTGGCACGGCCATGGACAACTACCTGATCGACGAAACCCGCAAGCTGCATATCTGCGGCAACAGCCCGGATTGCGATGGCTACGAAGTCGAGAGCGGTAAATTCAAGATCAAGGGCTATGACGGCCCATTGATCGAATGCGACAAGTGTGGTTCGGACATGCAGCTCAAGTCCGGGCGCTTCGGCAAGTATTTCGGATGTACCAACAGCGAGTGCAAGAACACCCGCAAGCTGCTGCGCAGTGGCGAAGTGGCACCGCCCAAGATGGACCCGATTCCCATGCCGGAGCTGGCCTGTCAGAAGGTGGAAGACCATTACGTGCTGCGTGATGGCGCTAGTGGCCTGTTCCTGGCAGCCAGCAAGTTCCCCAAGAACCGTGAAACTCGCCCGCCGCTGGTGCAAGAGCTGAAGGCCCATGCCGATGAGCTGCCCGAGAAGTACCACTTCCTGCTCAAGGCGCCCAGCGAAGACCCGGATGGCCGTCCGGCGCAGATTCGCTATTCGCGCAAGAATAAAGAGCAGTACGTGATGACCGACGAAGAGGGCAAGGCCACGGGCTGGAAAGCCACCTACGAAGGCGGTAAATGGCACGTGGAGGACAAGCGCAAGTGAGTGCCCGTTCGCGTACTAACCAGCTCCTTTATCAAGCCGAACTGATGATTGGGCTTCCGGTGGGCGACGATGAGCATGCCCCCGCCCGTCAGATGGCGCTGGAGGAGGGCGCGCTGGCGCTGTTCGAGCTGGCGCTGGCGTCGCTGCTGAAAGAGGTTACCGAGCACGCTCGTCTGCCAAGCCATGACTGGCAGCGCCTGCTGGCCAGCGACGGCCCTGCGCTGGCCGAGCTGCAGCGCTTGCGCGACGAGCTGCAACGCCCGGATAGCTGGCTGGCATGGCTGGTTGGTCAGCTCGAAAAACTGCATGGCGACGAGGGCGCAGCCCGTCGTCATGTGCATAACCCGGCCATGATTGCGGTAGGTGCCCAGGCGTCGCTGGGTGAGCAGTTGCTAGAGCATTTGCAAGCGGCGAAGCGTGAAATCGCCATGCTCAGGGAGACCAGCGTCGAGTGGTAGGCTTGAAAAATTGCCGATCATGACCATGCTATGGAGTACGTTACTCAACAGGAGGCAAGGATGCGATACAACCAGGTGAAGGATCTCATGGAGTGGGCCGCCGGTTACCACGCGCGCATGGCGCGCCAGTACAGTGCCGCGGCCGATGCCGCCGAGCACGAGCGTCTTGCCATGGCGCTCAACTACCTCGCCAGCAGCGAGTTGACCATGAAGTCTGGGCTCGAAGCGCTGTTTCATGATGGGTCGGATCAGCGTGAAGTGCTGGAGCTATGGTTCGACGAATCGGGTGACTTCCCTCAGCCTCCGCTGCTGGAGGCGCTGGCCGAGCAGGACGTGGCCGGATCGCTGGACGAGCTGACCGCCACGGCGGTGGAGTCACATCATCAGCTTCAGCGTCTCTATGAACATCGTGCATCGCGGGCCAAGGTGGCGCCAGAAGAGACGTTCTTCACGACCCTGGCCCAGGGGCATGCCGCCGAAGCGCGCAAGCTGGTGGCCAGCCTGCAGGAGCTGGAAGGCGTCTGACAGGGTGTTACGTTGAAGCACAGTTGGCGGTTGAGATAGCAGGCATTTTGGGCGTTTATTGAAGAGTCGATACGCTGACAAAAGCCGCATGAATAGGGTATAACAGTACCCATCCATGCGTTATTGGCCAGCCGTGCCTTGCCTTTCGCGCTGACCCATTTTCGAGAGCAACAATGATGCCTGTAAACCGTCGCCGATTTTTGGCGCTGGCACTGGGCTGGCCTGTAGTGGCCAGTGCAGCGGCTACCAGTGCCCTGCCTGATTACGAGTCTACCGATCTGGTCGCCACCTTGCTGGCCAGAGCAGACGTGCCCCGTCACAGCAACGAGGTGTGGGTGCTGGTAGACGACAAGGAAGCGACGCTTAGCGTGTTTCGCGGCCATGCCCTGGTAGAGCGATTTGCGCCGGTATCGCTCGGCCGTGGCGGCGCCAGGACCCACCGTATACGCGGCGGTAACGTGACGCCGCTGGGTGAGTTTAGAATTAATCGATTTAATTTCGAAAGCCAGTGGCATATCTTCATTGGTATCGATTATCCTACGCCACCTCACGCGCGCATGGCGCTCGAAAAAGGCATCTACTCCCAGGCGGACTACGAGGCCTATTTCGACCACTATCGCCGTTACGGCTCCCCACCGCAGGATACCGCGCTGGGGGGAGCCATTGGGATTCACGGCATTGGCCGAGGAGACCCCGATATCCATGGCAACTTCCACTGGACCCAAGGGTGTGTGGCAGTGACCAATGAGCAAATCGAGCGGGTTGCCGAGCTAGTAGGAGTTGGCACACGCGTGGTGATCCGCTAGGCTTATGTTGTTGAAGGAAGTTCCAGGTTTTTGGACACGCGACTATAGACAACCGCTGTGGTCTATTATAAAACAGCGTTTGACTTGCGTACCCTACGGGTAACCCTGGTACAAGTCGGTGAAAAGAACCTGCATCGCAGGTAGACAAATCTAAGCTAATAATTTAGCTTTATTTTTTGTCATACCCTTAAACGTAGTACCCAAGGAAGACTCAAGGAGAACATCATGACTCTTAAGACTGCTCTGAAAATGACCGCCGCTGCCGCTTCTCTGGCAATCCTGGCTGGCTGTGCTTCTACCAGCGCTCTGGAAGAAGTTCGCATGACTGCTGAATCTGCACAGGCTGACGCTGCAGAAGCTCGCAGCATGGCTTCACAGGCTCTGAACACTGCAAACCAGGCTCAGCGCGACGCGCAAGCTGCCCTGCAGATGTCTGAGCAGAACCGTGAAGAAATGAACCGCATGTTCCAGCGTTCCATGCAGAAGTAATTCTGCCTGGGCCGTCAGGTTCGTCAAGAACCCAACGGCTGCTGTTGGATGTGAAAAAACCCCGCCATCTGGCGGGGTTTTTTTGCGTGATCAGCAGAGGGCTGGGCCGTCAGAGACGGCCCGTGAGGCGTTAAGCGTCGCCTTCGATGCGAACCACGGTAGACAGTTCGATATCCCCCAGAATGCCTTCCAGCTGAGGCTGCTGGGCTTCGGGCTGTGGCTCTTCAGCGGCGGCTTGCGGGCCGTAGAGCGCAACGAAGCGACCGTCAGGCTCGGCGATGGCACGCTGGATCTGGGCTTCGTCGATATCCACCTGGTCTTCCACCAGGGCGTTCAAACGCTCCATGGCCTCGCGCAGGGGCTCTGAGCCTTCGACGTTCTCCTCCAGCTGTGGGTACGACTGCACGAACAGCGTGCCGTCAGCCCCCCAGCCTGCCTTGAAGGGAGCATCCATCAGGTTGACCTGAGTGCCGCTGGGCAGACGCTCGTAGAGCGACTCGATATCTTCCGGGTACATGCGAATGCAGCCACGGCTGGCACGCATGCCGACGCCGTCAGGGCGATTGGTGCCGTGGATCAGGTAGCTCGGCATGGCCAGCAGGATGGCGTGGCGACCCAGCGGGTTATC
>NZ_LFGS01000005.1:71468-85742 GCF_002078135.1 Halomonas sp. BC1
AGGCGGGTGGTGCCCAGGCGGGGTCCTTGACCTTGACGGTGGTGCGGGTAATGCCGACCGGGGTGGCGAAACCGTCACGACCGACGCTGACCGGGTAGGTCTCTACGATGCCGGGGTTGTTGGCCGGATAGTAGTACAGGCGCAGTTCCGACAGGTTCACCACCACTCCTTCACGCGGCGCGGGGGGCAGGATGTACTGGGCGGGAATGACGATTTCCGTGCCTTCGCCGGGTACCCACATGCTGACGCCAGGGTTCGCCATACGGATCTCTTCGTAGCCGATGTTGTGGCGACGAGCGATGTCGATCAGGGTGTCTTCGGGGTTGTCCACCGTTACCGTGTAGTACTCACCGATGATGTCACCCTGCTCGGGCAGGCGAAAATGCCCGCGTGGCAGTTCCTGGCGTGCCTCGGCGACCTGTTCGGCACCGGCAGTGGCTTCACTGCTGACCGCAGCCTGCTCTGAAGCAGGCTGGGCATAAGCAGGGCCGGTCAAGCTGGCGGCCAGCAGGACCGCCAGACTGGTGGGGCCCCAACGGTTGATGATCTTGCGAGTCTTCATGGTCGTTCCTAATCAAGTATGCACTGCAGAGACGCCTGGCGGTGGTTGGCCATGCGTTGGCAGGGTTGTCTGCTTAATGACAAGTTTGCCCCAAGGTTCACGCCTTCGCTACTTTTTGATTAAGGGTGTTTAACAGTGTTTCAACCTTCTCAAAGCGTTGTTCGGCGGTTTCCATCGTAAATTCAAATCGTAAGGTATCGGAGCCGTCCAGGCGGTAGTGCTGCGGGGAGGTCTGGATCAGCGTCACCAGGGTCAATGGGTCGACCTGGGTAGAGCCGTCGAACAGCACTCGACCCCGGGATTCACCGGCCTCGATGCGAGCAATGCCGAGCTGTTCGGCGCGCTGGCGCAGCCGCGTCTGGCGAATCAGGTTCTTCAACGGCTGGGGCAGTAGGCCGAAACGGTCGATCAGCTCCACCTGCAGCTCTTTGAGTTCACCATCCGATTGGGTATTGGCAATACGCTTGTACATCACCAGGCGCTGCTGCACGTCGTGCAGATAGTCGTCGGGGATCAGCGCGGGTAAGTTGAGGCTGATTTCCACGCCGGTGTTGAAGGGGGCGTCGATGTTGGGCGTCTTGCCTGCCCGAATGGCCTTCACGGCGCGGTCGAGCATCTCCATATAGAGTGAGTAGCCGATGGTTTCCATCTGGCCGCTCTGCTCGTCGCCCAGCAGCTCCCCGGCACCGCGAATTTCCATGTCGTGGCTGGCCAGGGTAAAGCCCGCGCCCAGGTCGTCGGAGGCGCTGATGGCTTCCAGGCGTTTGACGGCATCCCGGGTCATTGCCTTCGGCGAAGGCGTGAGCAGATAGGCGTAGGCCTGGTGGTGGCTGCGGCCCACGCGCCCCCGCAGCTGGTGCAGCTGGGCCAGGCCGAACTTGTCGGCACGCTCGATCAGAATGGTGTTGGCGCTCGGCACGTCGATGCCGGTTTCGATGATGGTCGAACACACCAGCACGTTGAAGCGCCGATGATAAAAGTCGGACATCACGCGTTCCAGGCTACGCTCTGGCAGCTGGCCGTGGGCCACCGCCACTCGCGCTTCCGGCACCAGCTCGCGAATCTGTTCGGCGGCGTTTTCGATGGTCTTGACTTCGTTGTGCAGGAAGTAGACTTGGCCGCCGCGCAGAATTTCCCGCAGCAGGGCCTCCTTGATCACGCTGTCGTCGCGCTGCTGGACGAAGGTTTTGACCGATAGGCGCCGGGCGGGTGGCGTCGCGATGATGGAGAGGTCGCGAATGCCGCTCATCGCCATGTTCAGCGTTCTCGGGATGGGCGTGGCGGTCAGCGTGAGAATGTCGATCTCGGCCCGCAGGGTCTTGAGCTTCTCCTTCTGGGCGACGCCAAAACGGTGCTCCTCATCGATGATCAGTAGCCCCATTTTGGGCAGCTCGACGCTCTTGGACAGCAGTTTGTGGGTGCCGATGACGATATCGGCCTGCCCGCTCTTGATACTTTCCAGTGTCTGCGTCATCTCTTTGCCGCCGGTAAAGCGCGAGATCAGGCTGATGTTCACCGCGGTGTCGGCAAAGCGGTCACGAAAGTTTTCGAAATGCTGGCGTGCCAGCAGGGTAGTGGGCACCAGGACCACCACCTGCCTGCCCGACTGAACGGCCAGGAACGCTGCGCGCATGGCGACTTCGGTCTTGCCGAAGCCCACGTCGCCGCACACCACGCGGTCCATGGGCTGGGGCGATACCATGTCGCTGATCACCGCTTCGATGGCGGCCTGTTGGTCGGGAGTCTCCTCGAAGGGGAAGCTGGCCGCGAAGCGCGCGTACTCCTCGCCGGGGGCTTCGTAGACCACCCCTTGCTGGGCCTCGCGCCGGGCGTAAATGTCGAGCAGTTCGGCGGCGGTATCGCGAATCTTCTCGGCGGCCTTGCGGCGGGCCTTCTCCCATTGGTCGGAGCCCAGTTTGTGCAGCGGTGCCAGCTCGTCGTCGGCACCGCTATAGCGAGAAATCAGGTGCAGGCTGTCCACCGGCACGTACAGCTTGGCGCCATCGGCATAGGAGAGCGCCAGAAACTCGTTGGCCTGGCCCCCGGCTTCCAGGGTTTCCAGGCCCAGATAGCGGCCCACCCCGTGGGCCTGGTGGACCACCGGCGCCCCCTCGCGGAGTTCCGACAGATGACGCACGGCCAGTTCGTTGTCATCGGTGGCTTTCTCGCGGCGGCGGCTCTGTCGTACTACGTCGCCGAACAGCTCGGTTTCGCTGATCACCGCCAGGTCGGGCGTTTCCAGCCACAGGCCGCTGGCCACCAGGCTTTCGGTGATGGCCAGCGGCTGGTCACCTTTCAGGAAGGCGTGGAAGTTCTCCACGCGGGGTAGCGAGAGCTTGAGCGGCGCCAGCACTTCCTCCAGTGCTTCTCGGCGACCACGAGATTCCGCCACGAACAGCAGGCGCGTACCGGGTTGCGCCGCCATGAAGCTTGCCAGCTCGGCCAGCGGCTGTTTGGCTCGCGCATTGATGGCCAGCGAGGGCAGGGCACGGGCCTGGGGTGCCAGCGCATGGCGCTGCTGCTCGTCCTCGGTGAACTCCACTCTGGGCCGTGCCTTGATGGCGGCAAACACGTCGCTGACCGGAAAGAACGCACGATGGGGCGGCAGTAGGGGGCGTGTCGGGTCGACGCCCAGATTGACGTAGCGCGCTTCGATGGCCTGCCAGTGCTGTTCGGCGGCAGCGAAGACGCCCGGCAGCAGGGCGATCCGAGTGTCGTCTGTCACGTGGTCGAACAGCGAGGCGGTTTCGTCGAAGAACAGAGGCAGGTACTGCTCCAGTCCCGGTGAAGGAATGGCCTTCAGGGCGTCGTTGTAGAGTGGGCACTGGCGCGGGTCGACGTCGAACAGGGTCTCGAACTGCTCGCGGAAGCAGGCAATAGCGCTGCGGCTCAGCGAGTACTCGTGGGCGGGCAGCAGTTCGATGCCGTCGATTTTGCCGGTAGAGCGCTGGCTGCCCGGGTCGAAGTGGCGCAGGGTGTCGATCTCGTCATCGAACAGGTCGATACGAATCGGCTCGTCCATGCCCATGGCGAACAGGTCGATGATAGCCCCGCGCATGGCGTATTCGCCCGGCTCGTAGACCGTTTCCACCGCGCGATAGCCCGCCCGTGAAAGCGATTCGCGGAAGCTCTCCCGGTCGAGCCTGGCGCCGGACTGCAAGGTCATGACGCGGCCTGCAATGTAGGACACCGGTGGCAGACGCTGCATCAGTGTATTGATGGGAACCAGCACGATGCCGCGCGCGCCGTCCTGTAGCTGCCTCAGCGTGCGCAGGCGGGCGGAGATAATATCCTGGTGCGGTGAAAAACTGTCGTAAGGCAGCGTTTCCCAGTCGGGGAGCGGCAGGACCGGCACGCTGCTGTAAAAAGCCAGGTCCTGCTCCAAGCGTTGAGCGCTGGCAGTATTGGGGGTGATCACCAGTAACGGGGCTTTGGTGGCTACCTGGGCCAGTGCCAGCGCGGTGGCGCTGCCCGGCGGCGCTTTCAGGTAGAGCGTATCGCGTATCCCTTGCGGCTGAGGCGGTTCGAGCAGAGAAAAAGAGGTCATGGAGTCGGCTTCGTTTTGCGCTGGAACGGAACCAGAATCATACACGAACGACACTTTTACGCAGCGCCTTTTGGCCCGTGGGCCGGGCGGGGTCGTCATCGCGCGTTGCATCATGGGTGTTTGTAGTCAATGCCCTATTTCTGTAATACCCCTACATCCTGTGCGACTATCCATTCATTGCGGCCACGCCGCTGGCTCCGGATAATGCCCCCTGAAAATCCCCTTCACTACCTATGAGGCCGCCCGTGAGTCAGCAAACTCTCGACAACGTTTTCCAGGATTGGCAGAGCAACGAAGCTCTGGCTGAGCAAATGATCCCGCTGGTCGGGAAGCTGTATCGCCAGAACAACGTTGTCGCCACCATGTTCGGACGTTCTCTGATCAAGCGGTCGGTGATTCGGATTCTTAAAGACCATCGTTTCGTGCGCAAGATCGAGGGCACCGAGCTGTCCGTGGAAGATACCTTCCCAATCGTCGAGGCCATGAGCGAGATGAACCTGGGGCCGGCCCACGTCGATGTAGGCAAGCTGGCGGTGATGTTCAAGCGCCAAGGCGGCGGTGACCTGAACGCCTTCCTGCGCGGTGAGCTGAGCGATATCATCGATGGCTACCAGCCCGGTGCCAGTACCGGCGAGCCCCAGGACGTGGTGCTTTACGGGTTTGGCCGTATCGGTCGCCTGCTGGCCCGTATCATGGTCGAAAAAGCCGGTGGCGGCAACCTGCTGCGTTTGCGTGCCATCGTGGTGCGTGGCCGTGGCGACGTGGGCAAGGACCTCGAGAAGCGCGCCAGCCTGCTGCGTCGTGATTCTGTCCATGGGCCCTTCGATGGCACCATCACGGTAGACGCCGAAGCGCGTACGCTGACCATCAACGGTAACGTGGTTCAGGTGATCTACGCCGATTCGCCCAGCGAGATCGACTATACCGCTTACGGTATCCATGACGCCGTGGTGGTGGACAACACCGGTATCTGGCGTGACGAAGCGGGCCTGGGCCAGCACCTGGAGTGCAAGGGCGCAGCCAAGGCGCTGCTCACGGCGCCGGGCAAAGGCGATATCAAGAACGTCGTGTTTGGCATCAACCACGAAACCATCGGCGAAAGCGACCGCATCGTATCGGCGGCGTCGTGCACTACCAACGCCATCGTGCCGGTGCTGAAAGTGCTCAACGATGAGTTCGGTGTGGTGACCGGCCATGTGGAAACCGTGCATGCCTACACCAATGACCAGAACCTGATCGACAACTACCATAAGGGTGACCGTCGCGGACGCAGCGCTGCCCTGAACATGGTATTGACCGAGACCGGTGCAGCCAAGGCCGTCGCCAAGGCGCTGCCCGAGCTGGAAGGCAAGCTGACCGGCAATGCCATCCGTGTGCCTACGCCCAACGTCTCCATGGCAATTCTGAACCTGACCCTGGAGAAGGGTACCGATGCGGTGGCGCTTAACGACTACCTGCGTCGCATGTCCATCGATTCGTCCTATCAGAAGCAGATCGACTTCGTCGACTCTGCGGAGGTGGTCTCGTCGGATTTCGTCGGTAACCGTCATGCCGGTATCGTGGACGCCAAGGCGACCATCGCCAACGGCACCCATGCCGTGGTCTACGTTTGGTACGACAACGAATTCGGCTACAGCTGCCAGGTCATCCGCATTCTTCAGCATATGTCCAACGTGCAGTTCCTGAAACTGCCGCGTCAGGCCAGCTGAGCGATCGGGGAGGGTGTTCGACTAATGCAGCATTATTAGATGAAACACCATGCCTTTCAAGCGCCACCTTCGGGTGGCGTTTTTGTATATAGCACTTTCGGAGGCGGTCAGGGATGTGGTCATTGGCCGCGCTTATCTTTATAATACGATGGATTTTTTCGGGGTGGTTCAAGCTTGCTTGGGCCGGACTGGTAACAATCTGAACAGAAAACAAGAATTCGCTGAGCAGAAATTAAGCAATCGAACCCCTTACCTTCGTATATCCGATCCATCAACTGGGCGAGACTATGATCGAAGTCAAAAAAGGCCTGGATCTCCCCATCACGGGAGCGCCTGAGCAGCGTATTGAAGATGCGCAGCTTGTGCGCCATGTGGCAATCCTGGGCACCGACTACGTTGGCATGAAGCCAACGATGGAAGTTCAGGCAGGGGATAAGGTCAAACTAGGCCAGCTGCTCTTCACCGACAAGAAAGTCGACGGCGTGCGCTTCACCGCACCCGCCGCTGGTGAAGTGGTCGCTATCAACCGTGGCGAAAAACGTCGTTTGCTGTCTGTGGTCATAAAAGTCGATGAAAATGAAGAAGCGATGACATTCGCTTCTCATGATCGTGGTACTTTAGGACAGCTGGATCGTCAGACCGTTGTCGACCAACTGGTCGAGTCGGGTCTCTGGACTGCCTTGCGCACCCGTCCCTTCTCGCGCACGCCTGCCATCGACAGCGTTCCTGCCGATATCTTTGTCACCGCCGTGGATACTCATCCGCTCAGCGCTGACCCGGCACTCATCATCAATGAGAACTCCCAGGCATTCGAAGACGGCCTCAAGGTGCTAACCCGCCTGACCGAGGGCAACGTTTTTCTGTGCACGGGTGCCAACGCATCACTGCCCGGTAGCGATGTCAGCGGCGTCAAGACCGAAAGCTTTGCCGGGCCGCACCCTGCGGGTCTGGTCGGCACGCACATTCACTACCTGTCGCCTGTCGCGCTGCACAAGAAAGTGTGGCACATCGGTTATCAGGACGTGATCGCGTTCGGCAAACTGTTCGTGGAAGGCAAGCTGGACGTCTCCCGCATCGTCGCGGTGGGCGGCCCACGCGCTGAGAAACCTCGTCTGCTGCGCACCCGTGTGGGCGCCAGTACCCAGGAACTCCTGGCAGGCGAAGTGATTCAGCCCGAGGACACTCGCGTCATCTCCGGTTCGGTATTTTCAGGCTTTGCCGCCGAGGGCAATATCACTTATCTGGGTCGCTTCCATAATCAGATCAGCTTGTTGGAAGAGGGTAACAAGCGCACCTTCATGGGATGGCTCTCGCTGGGTGCGAACCGTCACTCCATCATGGGCATCTATCTGTCCAGGTTCAAAGGCCTGAGCAACTACGCGCCGACCACTTCCACCAATGGCTCCGAGCGTGCCATGGTGCCGGTGGGCAACTACGAGCGCGTCATGCCGTTGGATATCATGCCGACGCAGCTGCTGCGTTCGCTGATTGTGGGCGACATTGAGGTTGCCATGCAGCTCGGGTGTCTGGAGCTGGACGAAGAGGACCTGGCGCTGTGTACCTATGTTTGCCCCGGCAAATACGAGTACGGCCCCATCCTGCGTGACAATCTCACCATGATCGAGAAAGAGGCCTGATGATGGGTATTCGACAAACACTCGATAATCTCGAGCCGCATTTCCACAAGGGTGGCAAGTACGAGAAGTTCTATCCGCTGTACGAAGCGGTAGACACCATCTTCTACACCCCCCCGAGTGTCGCCAAGACCACTGCCCACGTTCGTGACGGCGTCGACCTGAAACGCATCATGATCACCGTGTGGATGTGTACTTTCCCGGCCATGTTCTTCGGTATGTGGAGCGCTGGCTGGCAAGCCAATACCGCCATCGAAGCAGGCTATGCTTCCATGGGCGGCTGGCGCGAAGCGATCATGATGACCCTGGCGGGTGGCCATGATCCGGGTAGTCTGTGGGCCAACTTTGTCCTCGGTGCCACCTACTTCCTGCCCATCTATCTGGTGACCTTCGCGGTCGGCGGTTTCTGGGAAGTCCTGTTCGCGGTCAAGCGTGGCCACGAAGTCAACGAAGGCTTCTTCGTCACTTCCGTACTGTTCGCACTGATCCTCCCGGCGACCATCCCGCTCTGGCAGGTGGCCCTGGGTATCACCTTCGGTGTGGTGATCGGCAAGGAAATCTTCGGCGGTACTGGCAAGAACTTCCTGAACCCCGCGTTGACTGGTCGTGCCTTCCTCTACTTTGCTTACCCGGCGCAGATTTCCGGCGACGCAGTATGGGTGGCCGCCGATGGCTACTCGGGAGCCACCGCGCTTTCTGTGGCCTTCCAGGACGGTATGACGGCATTGACCAACTCCCTTAGCTGGTGGGACGCATTCCTGGGCTTTATGCCCGGCTCGGTAGGTGAGGTCTCGGCGCTGGCCATCTTTATCGGTGGTGCGGTATTACTGTGGACCGGTGTTGCATCGTGGCGAATCATGCTTGGGGTGTTCCTGGGTATGGTAGTGACCAGCACACTGTTCAACCTGATTGGCTCCGAGACTAACCCGATGTTCGCCATGCCGTGGTACTGGCACCTTGTGATTGGCGGCTTCGCGTTTGGTATGGTGTTTATGGCAACGGACCCTGTGTCTGCTTCCATGACCAACCAGGGGCGTTTGGTGTTTGGCGCGCTAATCGGTGTGATGACGGTGCTGATCCGCGTGGTGAACCCGGCATTCCCGGAAGGCATCATGCTGGCCATCCTGTTTGCCAACCTGTTCGCACCGCTGATTGACCACATGTTCGTCCAGGCCAATGTCAAGCGCCGTCTCAAGCGTACTGGCACACCGGCCGAGGAGACTGCCTAATGGCACAAGGTAACAACTCCATCAAGAAAGTACTGATCGTAGCGTTTTCGCTGTGCATCGTGTGCTCGGTCATCGTTTCGACGGCGGCCGTGGCACTGCGCCCTGCGCAGCAGCTCAATCAGGAACTCGACCGTAAGACCAATATCCTGCGCGTTGCCAATCTTTACGAAAGGGGCATGGACGTCGAAGCCGCTTTCCGTGAAGTAACACCACGCGTGGTCAACCTCGAAACGGGCGAGTACTCGGATCAGCACGATCCCGAGACCTTCGACGGCTTCGAAGCTCGTCGTGATCCGGCGGCCTCGCGCACTCTGTCAGGTCAGCGTGACCCGGCAGGCTTGTCGCGGGTCGAAAATTACGCCACCGTTTACCTGGTGGGCGACCCGGACAGCCCCGAGCAGATCATTCTGCCCATCCGTGGCCAGGGCCTGTGGGGCCTGATGCGCGGCTTCCTGTCGGTCGAAGGTGACGGTAATACCATCGTCGGTATCACCTACTTCGAGCACAGTGAAACGCCAGGGCTGGGTGCCGAGGTCAACAACCCCCGTTGGCAGGCTCAGTGGGAAGGCAAGCAGATCTTCGACGAAGAGGGTGATATGGTACCGGCTATCCGTGTCGTGAAGGGTAGTGGTAGCGGTGACCATGAAGTCGACGGCCTGTCGGGTGCCACCCTGACCGCTAACGGTGTTAACAACATGCTGCAGTTCTGGCTGAGCCCGGAAGGCTTCGGTGAATACCTGGCCAAGTTCCGCAGCGGCGTTGACCAGGAAGACGTTCAGGACGCTGACGTCGAACTCGAAGCGGAAGGAGCTTGATCATGGCGGACGTAAATGCAAAAAGCGTCTTGACGGCGCCGATCTTCAAGAATAACCCGATTGCCCTGCAGATCCTCGGTATCTGTTCTGCGCTGGCGGTGACCACCAGCATGAGCGTATCGCTGGTCATGGCCCTGGCGGTAATCTTCGTAACGGCTTTCTCGAACCTGTTCGTATCGTTGATTCGGAACCACATTCCGTCCTCGATCCGTATCATCGTTCAGATGACGATCATCGCCTCGTTGGTTATCGTGGTCGATCAGATTCTGAAAGCCTACGCCTACGAAATGTCCAAGCAGCTGTCGGTCTTCGTCGGTCTGATCATCACCAACTGTATCGTCATGGGACGTGCAGAAGGTTTTGCCATGACCAACTCTCCCGGCATGTCCTTCCTGGACGGTATCGGTAACGGCCTGGGCTACGGTTTCGTTCTGATGGTCGTTGGCTTCTTCCGTGAACTGCTGGGTGCGGGCAGCATCTTTGGCTTCACCGTACTGCCCACCGTGCAAAACGGCGGCTGGTACGTGCCGAACGGTCTGCTGCTGTTGCCGCCGTCTGCCTTCTTCATCATCGGTCTGTTGATCTGGGCAATTCGTGCCTACAACCCCGAGCAGGTAGAAGAGAACGAGTTCAAGATGAAGCACAACACCAAGCCGAAGGAGGCTGTGTAACATGGAACACTATCTAAGCCTTTTCGTTGCTTCGGTTTTCGTCGAGAACCTGGCGCTGGCTTTCTTCCTCGGTATGTGTACCTTCCTGGCGGTTTCCAAGAAGGTCTCGGCGGCATTCGGTCTGGGCATCGCGGTCATCGTGGTACTGACCATTGCCGTACCGGTGAACAACCTGGTATTCAACCTGCTGCTGGCAGAGGGCGCACTGACCTGGACGGGTATCAGCGGTGCAGAGAACATCGATCTCTCGTTCCTTGGCCTGCTGAGCTACATCGGTGTTATTGCTGCGCTGGTGCAGATCCTGGAGATGTTCCTGGATAAATACGTACCTGCGCTGTACAACGCGCTGGGCGTATTCCTGCCGCTGATCACCGTAAACTGCGCCATTCTTGGTGGCGTACTGTTCATGGTGGAGCGTAACTACAACTTCGGCGAATCCGTCATGTACGGCTTCGGTTCGGGAGTAGGCTGGGCGCTGGCCATTACCGCGCTGGCCGGTATCCGCGAGAAGCTGAAGTATAGCGACGTGCCTGGCGGCCTGCAGGGTCTGGGCATCACGTTCATCACCGTTGGCTTGATGTCACTGGGCTTCATGTCCTTCTCGGGCATCCAGCTGTAATCGGAGCCGGTTTTCTCGGCAGCCCCTGGGCTGCCGAGGTATAGAAAACCTTCAGCAATAGGAAACCGACATGGTTGATACATCTGTCATCTTGCTCGGTGTTGTCATGTTCACGATCATCGTCATCAGCTTGACGGCGATCATTCTGGCAGCGCGAAGCAAGCTAGTGAGTAGCGGGGACGTGACGATCGAAGTCAACGGCGACCCCGAGCACACCCTGAGAACCCAGGCTGGCGGCAAGCTGCTGAACACCCTGGCGGCCAACGGCATCTTCCTGTCGTCTGCCTGTGGTGGCGGCGGTTCTTGCGCCCAGTGTAAATGCCGAGTGGAAGAGGGCGGCGGCTCGATCCTGCCCACCGAAGAATCTCACTTCACCATGCGTGAGAAGAAAGAGGGCTGGCGTCTTTCCTGTCAGGTACCTGTGAAGCAGGACATGAAAGTGGAAGTGCCGGAAGAAGTCTTCGGCGTGAAGAAGTGGGAAACCGAAGTCACCGCCAACCCCAACGTGGCGACCTTCATCAAGGAGCTGAACCTGAAGCTGCCCGAAGGTGAAGAAGTGGCCTTCCGTGCGGGTGGTTACGTGCAGCTGGTGGCACCGCCTTACGATATCAAGTTCTCCGATTTCGACATCGAAGAAGAGTATCGTGGCGACTGGGAAAAATTCGGCCTGTTCGATATTACCCACAAGAACAACGAGGAAGTCATCCGCGCCTACTCCATGGCGAACTATCCGGAAGAGAAAGGCCTCCTCAAGTTCAACATCCGTATCGCCACGCCGCCTCCGGGCAGCAGCCATCCGCCTGGCCTGATGTCTACCTACGTCTTCAACCTGAAGCCGGGTGACAAGGTAACGGTCATGGGTCCGTTTGGTGAGTTCTTCGCCAAGGACACCGACGCGGAAATGGTCTTCATCGGTGGTGGTGCCGGTATGGCCCCGATGCGTAGCCATATCTTCGACCAGCTCAAGCGACTGAAGTCGGACCGCAAGATTTCGTTCTGGTACGGTGCGCGCTCCTGGCGCGAGACCTTCTACAACGAAGAGTTCGACCAGTTGGCCGAAGAGTTCCCGAACTTCGAGTGGCATCTGGCGCTGTCCGATCCGCAGCCGGAAGATAACTGGGAAGGCCCGACGGGCTTCATCCACAACGTGCTGTACGAAAACTATCTGAAGGACCACCCGGCGCCTGAAGATTGCGAGTACTACATGTGTGGGCCGCCCATGATGAACGCTTCCGTCATCAAGCTGCTGCTTGATATGGGAGTCGAGCCGGAAAACATCCTGTTGGATGACTTCGGCGGCTAAGGTAGCGCAGACGCGCTCCACAACGGGGCTGACCTTCGGGTCAGCCCCGTTGGCGTTTATGCCTGATCATTTTGTGTTGGCTGAGGTACAATAGGGCCAACTTTCAAGGCACTTATTGGCCCAACCGTGGTCGGCAGGTGTGATCATTCAACGATACTAGCAACACTGCTGGGAGAACATCATGGCAATCTGGCTACTGGTATTTGGCTTCATGGCGCTGGTAATGACCGCAATGGCGGTGGGCGTATTGATGGGACGCAAGCCCATTGCAGGCTCCTGTGGCGGGCTCAACCAGCTCGGTTTGAAGGACGGCTGTGATATCTGCGGCGGCAAGGACGAAGTATGCGAGGAAGAGAACCGTAAGCGTAGCAGTGCGCGCCGTCGCAGCGACGAGAGCCGCGGTGCCGACCTGGGCTACGATGCCACGCGTCGCTAAGCTCCCGTTTATTTTCAAGGAGAACGAAACCCTATGGCGGTTCACAATTATGATGTCGTGGTAATCGGTACTGGCCCGGCTGGCGAGAGCGCTGCCATCAACGCAGCCAAGCATGGCATGCGCGTGGCCATCATCGAAAAGCAAGCGCAGGTAGGGGGTAACTGTACCCACTGGGGCACGATTCCTTCCAAGGCGTTGCGCCATCAGGTCAAGCAGATCATGGCCTTCAACACCAACCGCATGTTCCGCGACATCGGTGAACCCCGCTGGTTCTCGTTTCCCAAAGTGATGGAGCGCTCTCGCGGCACCATCGACAAACAGGTCGAAATGCGCACCACCTTCTATGCGCGTAACCGCATCGACCTGTTCCATGGCGTTGCCCGCTTCAAGGACGAACACACCGTGGTGGTGCGTGACCGCCAGGAAGGCATGGAAGAGCTGGTGGCCAAGAAGATCGTCATTGCCACGGGCTCCCGGCCTTACCGCCCGGCAGACATCAACTTCCGCCACCCGCGCATCTACTGCTCGGATACCATTCTCAGCCTGTCGCATACGCCGCGCACCCTGGTGATTTTTGGTGCCGGGGTCATCGGCTGTGAATACGCCTCGATCTTTTCCGGCCTGGGCGTCAAGGTGGACTTGATCAACAACCGCGATAGCCTGCTATCGTTCCTGGACGACGAGATCAGCGATGCGCTGTCGTATCATCTGCGCAAGCACGGCGTGCTGATTCGTCACAACGAAGAGTACGCCAGTGTCGAAGGCGACGAAGCCGGCGTAGTGGTGCGCCTCAAATCCGGCAAGAAAATCCGCGCCGATGCCTTCCTGTGGGCCAACGGCCGCACCGGCAACACCGACAGCCTGGGGCTCGAGAACATCGGCCTGGAGGCCAATGGCCGCGGCCAGCTGAGCGTGGATGAACACTACCGCACGGGGATTCCGCATATCTATGCCGCTGGCGACGTGATTGGTTGGCCAAGTCTGGCCAGTGCCGCCTACGATCAGGGGCTCAACTCGTGCAACGAGCTGCTGGAGAAGGAGTACCGTTTCGTCAGCGACGTGCCGACCGGTATCTATACCATTCCCGAAATCAGCTCCTTTGGCCCCAACGAGCGCGAGCTGACCGAAGCGAAAGTGCCTTACGAAGTCGGCAAGGCGTTTTTCAAGGATACCGCCCGTGCCCAGATCACCGGCGATACGGTCGGCATGCTGAAGATCCTGTTCCACCAGGACACCCTGGAAATTCTCGGCATCCACTGCTTTGGCGACCAGGCATCGGAGATCCTGCACATCGGCATGGCCATCATGCAGCAGGAGGGCAAGGCCAATACGCTCAAGTACTTCGTCAACACCACCTTCAATTACCCCACCATGGCAGAAGCCTACCGAGTGGCGGCGCAAAATGGTCTGAACCGGGTGTTCTAAGCGGTCAGGGCGGGCCTTCCTGCAAAGGTTGGCCCCGCCGATCAGCTTCGGTGGGAGGCCGCTTTAGCGGGCGAATGGCGCCGTCAGACGCCTCGGCCAGGCCCCCATCGCGAGCTGAAGCTCCCTCCCACGGGTGCATTTCAGGCTTCACGCTTCCGTGGGAGGCCGCTTTAGCGGGCGAATGGCGCCGTCAGGCGCCTCGGTCAGGCCACTATCGCGAGCTAAAGCTCCCTCCCACAAGTGCATTTCAGGCTTCACGCTTCTGTGGGAGGCCGCTTTAGCGGGCGAATGGCGCCGTCAGGCGCCCTGGCCAAGCCACTGTCG
>NZ_LFGS01000005.1:85840-96001 GCF_002078135.1 Halomonas sp. BC1
CCACTGCCGCGAGCTGAAGCTCCCTCCCACGAGTGCATTTCAGCACCGTCGCGAGTTGAAGCTTCCTCCCACGACTCTTCAGGGCGATGTCATAGCGTTTCCAAAAGCTGTCTAGCCCGGGGCTGCCATTCGCCTTCAAGGGAAGCGGCTTGGGTAAGCGATGCTCTGGCGTCTGCAAGGCGCGCTTGCTGAAACTGCAGGATGGCCAGGTTGAGCCACGCAGCACCCATCTCCGGGTCGAGGCTCGTGGCCGTTTCGAAGGCGGCCAGGGCGGCTTCGGGCTGGCCATCGGCATACAGCGCATTGCCTAGCGCAAATTGCCCTGTAGGATTGTGCGGGAAGCGTTCACTGAATGCCTGCCAACTGCTCAGCGTTTTCTCTGATCCGTGCTGCTCTTCAAAGGCACTAATGGCCTCTAACGCATTGCGCGCCGTGACACCTTCGGGCAGCGTGCCCGGCTGGCTGACCACGAACCCCCAGCGCTGGCTGCGCGCCCAGGTGGCATCGAAGCGGCTGAACGACAGGCGATGGCGCTCGATCTCGCCGCTACGCAGCAACAGCGTTTCATTGGGCAGGTCGTAGCCAATGGCCACCGCGTAGTGCCACATGGGGAAGGCGGGCAGCGCCAGGTTCTGCATGACCACTACCGGATCACCCGCCGCCAGGTGGCCCAGAAGGGCATCCATGGTGGCGCGAATGGGGATCGCCAGCCGTTCCTGGCGACGCACCGTGGCCAGCATTTCCGGTTGCACGCTGCCATCCCGCCCCGGAATGAACACCTGGGGGATCAGCTCATCGACGCTGGTGTCCACCCCTTCATGGGTCAACACCATGGCCAGAGTGGCGGGGCCACACTGGTATTCGGTCTGGGCGAAGAACGGCACGTCTTGCAGCTCGGTTTGCGGCGGCAGGTCGCGCTGGGTGCTTTCCAGCAGCACGGGGGCGCGGGCACAACCACCAAGCAGCACGACCAACGCTAAAACGCCCGCAGTGCGGGCGTTGAACAAGCGGTGGAGCAGGCCGAGGCGCTTAGCGGGTAAACGGATAGACATCGGTCAACCCGAGAATGTCGGTGATCAGCAGAATGATGAAGACCGCAAACAGGGCTCCGATCACGCCCGCACCGGCCGGCAGTTCTTCCAGCTGTTTGGCCATCTGTTGGGCTTCTGCATCACTTAGCGCCGCCACACGGGCTTCCACATCGGCGGGGTTCACACCCTGCTTTAGCAGTTGATCCTGCACATCGGCACGGGCGAGGATTTCATTGATGCGCTCGCGGTCCGCACCGGCACGGTCGCCTGCTAAAACAGACTGCGTCGATACCAGATCCATACCTTGAGGGGCGGTGGGGGCCGCCACGACGGGCAGGCTGGCCAGCACTAACGCAGCAATCAAAAGGGTCGCGAGGTAAGCACGCACTGTTTTCATCGTCTTCTTCCTTAGACTGGTCGGGGAGCAAGCGTTTTTAGCGCTTGAATCAATAGTATAGAAACAAACATCATGAGATTTAAGGCAAAATGGCAAAGTGCTAATTATTTGCACTAATCCGGTAGGTCAAGGGGGTTTCCGAGAGAATGCCCCGGGCGCCTGCCATGCTCATGGCCAGATCGTGAAGCCCCGCCCAAAGCGGCACCGGCGAGGCGCCTTTCACGGCCAGGTCGAGCCGCTGGGCCATCAGCAACAGCTTGTGCAGCCGCTTCATGGGCAGCCGCTGAATGGCTTTCTGGTACGCCGGGCGGCGCTTGTCGAAAATCAACGGCTTCTGGCTTTTGCAGGCGTGCTCGAAGCTCTGCCCTTGATCCAGGTGCTGATGCAGCGAGAGCAGAGTGCGCAGCTCGCGGGTCAGTGCCCACAGCACGATAGGCGCTTCCACGCCTTCGCTTTTCAGGCCGTTGACGATGCGCGAGGCACGGCTGGGCTCCCCCTTCAGGCAGGCATCCGCCAGGTTGAAGACATCGAAACGCGAGCTGTCTTCCACGCCCTGGGCGATGCTTTCGACCCCCAGGCGGGCCTGGGTCGGGTGCATCAGCGCCAGTTTCTGTAGCTCCTGGTCGGCGGCCAGCAGGTTGCCTTCGGTACGTTCGCCCAGCAGCCTGGCGGCATCCAGGTCGAGCTGCAGGCCATGCAGGGCCGCCCGGTCACGCAGCCAGTAGCCCAGCCGCGAGGCATCAACCGGCCAGACCGGCACGAACAGGCCGTGCTTGTCCAGCGCCTTGAACCAGGCTGACTTCTGCTGCTTGGCATCGACCTTGCCCATGCTGATCAACAGCAGGTCATCGCTGCCCTCTATCAGTTCGGCGTACTGGGCCAGCGCCTTGCTACCATCCTGCCCCAGCTTGTGGCTGCCCAGGCGCAGCTCCAGCAGCTTGTTGGATGCGAACAGCGACAGGTTGCTGGCCGTTTCCAATAGCCGCCCCCAGGCAAAGTTGGGCTCCACATCGAGCACTTCGCGCTCTTCGATACCGGCCTGGCGCGCCGCTGCACGTACCGCATCGCAGGCATCGCGGTGCTGCAACGGCTCGTCTCCCGCCACGATCACCGCCTTGGGCAGCTTCTTGGCCAGGGCCGCAGGCAGCTGGTCGGCAAATACCTTCACCGCAGCGCCTCGAGGTTGGCCAACCGCTCGACGATGCGCTGGGCCAGCTGGCGAGTCAGGGTCTGCTCGGCTTCCTGGAACAGCGTCTCGCGGTTCAGCAGGTCGTCATCGCTGACGCGAATTCGCGTGCTGGTACTCAGCGTGGCGTTGTTCAGGGCGTAGGCATTGGTTTCCCGCTGCTGCACCGATAGCGACGTGCTCAGCGTCAGCTCATGCTCACGGCTGGCACGGCCATCGGTCCCGATGCGCCGCTCCTGAAGGGAAGGGGTGCCCAGAGTGACGCGCCAGGGCGCGCCGTTTTCCACCTCGCTGCCCAGCTGCTGCAGGCGGGTGCGCAGCTGTTGGGCGAGGGTGCTGTTGGCATCCCCCTCCAGGGCCAGCGGCGGCAGGTTGGGCATGGAGTCGGTGCCGCGCAGGCGGAACCCGCAGCCGCCCAGTAGCGCCACCGCACAGGCGGCGCTGCCAAGGGTCAGGAAGTGACGTCGATTCATCCGCTCACCACGATGTTGACCAGCTTGCCCGGCACCACGATCACTTTACGGACCGTTTTGCCTTCCAGATGGCGCTGGACGTTGTCGCTCTCCATCGCCAGTTTCTCGATGGCGGCTTTGTCGGCGCTGGCCGGGGCTTCCAGGCGAGCGCGCAGTTTACCGTTCACCTGTACTACCAGCTCGATGCTGTCGCGGGTGAGGGCGACTTCATCCACCGCTGGCCACGGCGCTTCGATGGCAGGCTGGGTGTGGCCCAGCTGCTGCCACAGCGTGTGGCACAGGTGCGGGGTGATCGGGGCCAGCAGCAGTACGCAGGCTTCCAGCGCTTCACGGCTCACCGCCAGGCCCAGCTCAGAGCTGTCGTCGAACTTGGCAACCGTGTTGGAAAGCTCCATCACGGCGGCAATGGCAGTGTTGAAGGTGGTGCGGCGGCCAATGTCGTCGCTGGCTTTCTTGATGGTCTCGTGGGTCTTGCGACGCAGCGCTTTCTGGTCGTCGTTCAGCGCGTCCACGTTCAGGGTGCCGGGGGTGCCCGCCGCCAGATGCTCGGTGACCTGACGCCAGATCCGCTTCAGGAAGCGGTGCGCGCCTTCCACACCGGAATCGGACCACTCCAGCGACTGCTCGGGCGGGGCGGCAAACATCATGAACAGGCGTACAGTGTCGGCCCCGAACTTGTCGATCATCGACTGAGGATCGACGCCGTTGTTCTTCGACTTGGACATCTTCTCGATGCCGCCCATCTCCACCGGCTGGCCGTCGCTCATCAGTACGGCGCTCAGCGGGCGGCCTTTCTCGTCGCGCTGCACTTCCACATCGGCCGGGTTGAACCACTCCTTGCCGCCGTTATCCTTGATGCGGTAGAAGGTTTCGGCGATCACCATGCCCTGGGTAAGCAGCTGCTGGAACGGCTCGTCGGAATCGACCATGCCGAAATCGCGCAGCAGCTTGTGGAAGAAGCGGGCGTAGAGCAGGTGCAGAATGGCGTGCTCGATGCCGCCAATGTAGAGATCCACCGGCAGCCAGTAGTTGGCGCGCTCGTCCAGCATGGCCTCGTGGTTATCCGCACAGCAGAAGCGGGCGAAGTACCAGGAAGACTCCATGAAGGTGTCGAAGGTGTCGGTTTCACGCACCCAGCCGTCGCCCAGCTCGGAGAACTCGGGCATCTTCTTCAGCGGCGAGCCGGAGGCATCCACGGTGACTTCCATGGGCAGGGCCACCGGCAGCTCATCATCGGAAAGCGGCACGGTCTGGCCTTCCGGGCCGTACTTCACCGGAATCGGCGCGCCCCAGTAGCGCTGGCGGGCAATGCCCCAGTCGCGCAGGCGGTAGTTGGTTTTCACCTCGCCGCGGCCCAGCTCGGCCAGTTTGGCGGCAATGGCATCGAACGCCGCCTGGAACTCCAGGCCGTCGAACTCGCCGGAATTGATCAGCGTGCCGTGCTCGGTGTAAGCGCCTTCGGAGATGTCCGGCGTGTTGCCGTGCTCGTTGGCGACCACCGGCCTCAGCTCGATGCCGTACTTGGTGGCAAACTCCCAGTCGCGCTGGTCGTGGGCGGGAACGGCCATCACCGCGCCGGTGCCGAACTCCATGAGCACGAAGTTGGCCACGAATACGGGCACTTCCTCACCGCTCAGCGGATGGATGGCCTTGTGGCCGGTGGCCATGCCCAGCTTCTCCTTGGTGGCCATTTCCGCCTCGGAAGTGCCGCCCTTGGCGCACTCTTCACAGAACGCAGCCATCTCGCTGCTCTGCTCGGCGGCCTGCTTGGCCAGCGGATGGCCAGCGGCCACGGCCACGTAGGTGACGCCCATCAGCGTGTCCGGGCGGGTGGTGTACACCGCCAGCGGCTCGCAGGCGCTGCCATCGGCGGCTTTGATATCGAAGCTCAGCTCGACGCCACGGGATTTGCCGATCCAGTTGCGCTGCATGGTCTTGACCTGCTCAGGCCACTCGACGTTATCCAGATCCGCCAGCAGCTCATCGGCGTAGTCGGTGATCTTCAGGAACCACAGTGGGATCTCCTTGCGCTCTACCGGCGCACCGGAACGCCAGCCGCAGCCGTCGATAACCTGCTCGTTGGCCAGCACGGTCTGGTCGACTGGGTCCCAGTTCACCGTGGACATCTTCTTGTAGACCAGCCCTTTCTCCACCAGCTTGGTGAAGAACCACTGCTCCCAGCGGTAGTAGCTGGTATCGCAGGTGGCGAATTCACGGCTCCAGTCGTAGGCAAACCCCAGTGCCTTCAACTGATTACGCATGTAATCGATGTTCTGGTAGGTCCACTTGGCGGGCGGCACCTGATTCTGGATGGCGGCATTTTCTGCCGGCATGCCGAAGGCATCCCACCCCATGGGCTGCATGACATTTTTGCCCTGCATGCGCTGGAAACGTGAGACAACGTCGCCGATAGTGTAATTACGCACGTGGCCCATGTGCAGCTTGCCGCTGGGGTAGGGGAACATGGATAGGCAGTAGAACTTCTCGCGGTTGGCGTCTTCTACGGCTTTGAAGCACTGGTGCTTTTCCCAGTACTGCTGAGCATCACGTTCGATATCACGGGGGCTGTAGTGTGCGTCCATCGGTGTTTTCAAGGCCTTGGGGTCATTCGCCCAAAAAAGGGCGCAAAGTGAATAGTGGATGACGACTGTCAGATAAGTAACGTCGATTGTATCCTATGCCGGTGTATCCTTGAACGGCTAGCCGATGATAGGCAGCACTTGTGGCAACAAAAGGAGAGGACCCATGGAAAAACATAACGATCATCGCCTTCGTGAAGGCTACGAGCGCCTGCTGGAACGCATGCAGGATGGCGCCAACGAACTCACCTGGGAAAACCTGCAAAAGGATTTGGACGACGCCGTTGCCTTTGAAGCCGAACTGGAAGAGTACACCAAAGACGAGCTGGCCCTGCTGCGCGCCTGGGTAGAGCGCGACCTGAAAGACATGCGCTACTACATGGCCGATACCGGCAAGCAGGTAGCCAGCTGGCTGGGCATCGACCTGGACCGGCTTTCCCGCCGCGTGGCAGAGTCGCTGCTTTCTATTGCCGACCGTAGCATTGTCGAGCGGGAGCGCTTCGAAGACGACCTGGAAGCCGCCCGTGCCGACTACTGCGAAGGCGAAATCGCCGCCCCCGGCCTGATGGCCTGCACCCACTGCGACGCCCAGGTGATGCTCAACGAAGTCGCCCGGCTGGAGCCCTGCCACCAGTGTGGCCACCGCTACTTCTACCGCTTCCCCAACAAGATCATCGAAACCTGAGCTACAGGCCCAGCCAGGCGCTCAAGCCTGCTATCGCGCCCAGCGACAGCAGGCTCATGAGCGCCGCATAAGGCAGGTTGTTCTTCATCATCTGGTAGCCACTGACCCCATAACGCCCCTGTAACGAGAGGTTGATACCGGACAGCGGCCCCACGCTGGTACCCACCGCCCAGGCGCTCAACCCCACGAACGCAAACAGGGTTTGCTCCGCACCGCTGAGGTTGAGCACCGAGGCCAGCACCGACACCCCAATGATCGGGTGCAGCCCCACCAGCGCGCTCAGGGCAATGGCTGCAAAGCTGGCCATGGCCTGGGGCGCACCAAACCGCGCAAACAGCGTCCACGCATCGCCTGCCGCTGCGGCCACCAGCGTGGAAAGCCCCACGGTCAGTAAGCCCGCCGCCAGAAACAGTGAAATCTCCCCGCGCATGGCCGGTAACCGTGTGACGGTGTGCTGACGCAAACGGCGCAGGGTAAAGCGCGGCCCCGCAGGCAGGTTGCTCAGCAACGCCACGCCGGGAATCAGGAAGGTAATGATGCTGACGATGCTCAGCGCAGGCGTCAGCCAAACATGGAACAGCATGACCAGCGCCGCCATGCCCGCAGGCATGAACAGGCTACGCGGCGACAGCGAAAAGCCATCCACCTCGCGCAAATCGAACCGCCGCCGTAGCTCCCAGGTGGTAAACAGCCCCGCCAGCATGGCCAACGGAAACCCCACCACGGCAATCTGCGCGTACTGCACCTCTGGCGCCAGGGCGATGACCACCGCCATGGAGGCAAAAAACGGCGACCACAGCGCCGCGCTGCTCAACCCCCGGTTCAACGCCAACAGCTGCGGCGTAGTCAGCGGCCCGCGCCGCGCCAGCCGGTCGCCCACCATCAGCACCGTGGAAAGGTTCAGAATGGTGCCCAGAAAATGCACCCCCAGCCAGGTGCGCAGCACGCCCGCCGCCCCCGTCAACCGCCTGCCCGGCGCACGCTTGTTGCCCTGGGTGCCGATCAGGGAAATAAAGCTCACCCCCACCAGCATGGTGGCCACGAACACATTGCCCTGCAGCATGACAGGCCAATTCACCGCCGCGCCATACACCGAGTGCGCCACCACCAGCATCGTAGCCCCCAGCGCGCTCAACACCCCCGCCTGACGCCGCGAACGCCGAGGAATATCCCGCCACAGCAACACCACCGCCGCCCACAGCAGATAGCTCACCCCCTGCGCCGCCGCGAAAGCCCCGGTAAAGCCCACCACCTGCACCAACAGCCCCAGCAACAACAACCCACCCGCCACCCGCTGCCGCCTCGTCGTCTCTTGCATCGCACACCCTTACTGGTTGAGTTAGCAGGCTAAGCTGCTTTGCAAAAGAAGGCCAGCAGCAAGAGCGAGGGGAAAGGTGAGACAGCAGATGCCGAGGATGCACCATGTGAGAGATGAAAGATGTTGGGAAAGGGGAAAGGGGATGCGATGGAGCTGAGGGAAATGAGGGGTGTAGGATGTGTGACGTGGGAGGGCGCTTCAGCGCGCGACGATCAAGCCACCAATCCAACGATAACGCCTCCAACACCGACAGCGCCACCAACAACGACAACGCCTCCAACAACGATAACGCCACCAACCCCGTAGCGCGGCGTAACGAGCAAAGCGAGGCACCCGCGAAGCACCGCAACGCGGTGCCGATACAGCCACCCAAGTCACGAAAAAATTTTCCCCAGATAGGTGACCTAAGCAGATTTTATGAATAGAGTATGATTAAACAGGCAAAACGAGCGGGCACGATAATAGGGGATATGTAGCCTGATCTAATGGAGTATTTTTTAAAATCAATAGGTTAGGTGGTTTTTTAGGCTGTATAACATCAATGACTGTGATCGCTCAGTTATTGGGGTTATGTAGTGGGCTATATAATCACACTGTTATATCTCTTGAGGTAGATCTGTGCTAACCGATGAACAGAAGAAATACCGAGACCGCGCTAACCGTGCGCGACGAGAGCTCCTCAAAGAAAGGGAGAAATTCGGCGCTATTTCGGACGGCTCAGGGAAACGCTACCGGGTGTGCGTTTACTTTGTGCTTAGCGGTGCTCCAGAAAAAGCAGTCGAGTTCTTGGACTGGTTCGAGAAGGAGTTCCCGGATGACGTTGGTGAGCCCGCGTTTCTCTTATATGCTGCGTTGGCCTATTACCGGGTGGGGTCTCTGGGGAAAGCGCGGGGATACCTGCTGGATACGATGTTAAGCAACATTTACCTACTCCCCTATCTGTTTTCGCGGCCAATGCCCAAGCAAGACATGTGGCACTCATCTAATTGGGCACAGCCAGACTACATCGAGGAGATTGAAGAACTTCTGGAAGGGCCAACGAGTCAGGAGCGGGAGTGGTTTCAAGAACAGTTCGAGAATGAACTCTTCACGAGCATTCGAAGCAAGTACATAGAAACATTTCACGCATTACAGCATGCAAAAGAGTTGGATTCCCGCCGTCGTATTCTTGGGGAGTGGCGGGACTATGTTTCATCTTGTCGTGCAAACGAGATATAACCAGTGGCAGCACGGTGACCGCTTTTCCGCCGCGCTGCGGCTCCAAACCGGCACGTGTGCCAAGCGTTAGGCCGCAGGGAGAGGATCATGCAAGGACCACTTAAGAGCATCGTCGCAGGCGTGGTGTCGGCCATTGCCACCTACTTCGCATCCGTCGTCGCGCTTGGCTACACCAACGCATTCGTGATGCCGTCGTGGGCACCGTGGGCACCGTGGGCACTTTGGGAGACCGTCGTAGTCTTCGGGATTGGAGCCGCACTTGTGGCGCTGCTTATCCACATCGTCGTGCTTCGCTTGTTCCAAGCGGACGCTGCTTGGGCACTCGCATCGTTCCTCGGCGCAGCGCCTCTTGCAATGGGGCTGGCGGGCCAGCTCACTTTCGGTACCAAGACCCTTGTCGCGTGGGCGGTAGGTGCGTTGCTGGCATCGCTGGCATATCGCAAGCTGCGGCCTAACAAATCATTCAAGCCGATGCCGCTTCGCGGCACGGCTTAATTCTGGCGTTATATTTTTTAAGGATAGTTAAGTGGTAAAGGTCGCCATTATTTTTCACTCAGCATCAGGTACTACAATGAAACTTGCTGAAGCAGTAGCTTCGGGCATTCGTTCTGTCTCTGAGGTTGATGTTGTTTTTGCTGAAATTGTGGGTACGGATATTGTTGATGGACGTTTTAAAAACTTAGCCCTGATAGAGCAACTTAACAATGTCGATGCAATGGTTTTCGGTTCACCTACATTTATGGGTTGTGTTTCGGCACAATTCAAAGCTTTTGCTGATGCAACGGGTGATCTTTGGGCTGAGAAAGCTTGGTCTAATAAAATTGCTAGTGGTTTTACCATTGGCTCAAATCTGAGTGGTGATCAGTTAAACACCATTCAATACATGCAAATTTTCGCTAACCAACATGGCATGTTATGGGCAAGTTTAGATATACCAGGTAATTGTGATGCCGAAGGGCGTAACAGGCTTGGCGCTCAATCTGGTTTAATTGCACACTCTAAAGATGGCGAACTAAATGTAGTCGATTTAGTAACTGCACAATATCTGGGGCAGCGTGTTGCCAACGTAGCCAAGAGATTTGCAGTATAAAAAAATATAACAATCCGCGTCATTCAGGGCCTTCGGCCCTTGCGACGCTCACAAGTTCGCGCGCATGCGCGGGGCGTTAATTGGTAGAGATATGGAACCAGTCATCCAGGAAGAAATAACGGGGTGTGGTATTGCTGCAAGTGCTGCTCTAGCAGGCATTGGCTATACGGAGGCCAAAAGTAAG
>NZ_LFGS01000005.1:97105-104735 GCF_002078135.1 Halomonas sp. BC1
TAAGGCAAACGCTCTGGGCATTTACGCCGCAGACACGTCGCTTTGGTCAGAGACTGTGCATGTCCGGAAGCTTCTGCGGGAGTTCGGTATCTCAGTGTCGCGTAAAGAAACACCATTCGAGTCTTGGGAGCGCCTTCCAGACAAGGCTCTCATGGCTATTAAATGGCGTATGGAACAGGGCAAACCATTCTGGCATTGGGTTGTGTTTATCAGAGAGGGCGGCGAGGCAAAGGTGCTGGACTCCAAAAAGGCACTGAAATCAAACGTCCGCCGGGATTTCGGGCGTATCAAGCCCAAGTGGTACATTGAGGTATCCAATTAACAAGGCGCAGCAGTTCGCGGCCGATGGCCGCCGGACGCCCTTTACGTGGCGCTTTCGTCGCCACTCCAAGGTCGCCGCTGTGCTTCGGCGTTATGTTTTAAGGAGGTAGTTTGAGTAAAGTCGTTGGACGCTGGCGAATTAAGTGGATGGAAATGTGGGATCAAGACTTTGTTGATCTTATCGAGCCCGGATACTTCCAGTTCGATGAAGATGGCCTCGGCTTTTTTGTATTCGGAGCAGTTGAGGGCCAAATCGACTACCGCATTCCAGATGATGGAGGGCGAGTCGAGTTTTCTTGGTCTGGAAATGATGATGGTCGTGAAAAGTCTGGCCGTGGTTGGTTTCAGTTTTCATCTTCAAATTCAGCGAAAGGGGAACTCTTCATTCATTGTGGAGACGAGTCGGCCGTAGAAATCGAATATCAAACATAACCAGGCGCGGCACTCGGATGCCTTTGTCTCCGCTTCGCTACGTCAAAGTCACCGGTGCGCTAAGCGTTGAGGCTGTAGAAAAACCCCTTTGACAGCCAGGTTTTGGTAGGATCGGGAAAACAGACGGGGAGTGGTCAGCATGCCGCGCTTCAAGGTTTACAATTACGATCAGAACGCCATGGTGGTCATCAACTACCAGGATCAGCTTCAGCCTGGCACCTTCGAACACGCCGTGCACTACCTGATCGAGTACAGGCTCGACTTATCCGTTTTCCATCCCAGGTATCGCAACGACGCGACCGGTCGGCTGGCCTATGATCCGGCCATCTTGTTGAAGATCATCCTGTTTGCTTACTCAAAAGGCATCACCTCCAGCCGCGAGATGCAATGGTGTTGCGAGACCAATATCATTTTCAAAGCCCTTTCCTGCGATACCGTTCCCCACTTTACCACTCTGGCTAGCTTCGTAAGCCGTCATGCTGATGAGATTGAAGCGCTGTTCGAACAGGTGCTGCTTGTGTGCCACGAACAAGGCTTACTGGGCAACGAGCTCTTTGCCATTGACGGCTGCAAGATGTCCTCCGATGCCTCTAAAGAGTGGTCGGGTACGTTCAAGGAGTTGGGCGAGAAGCGGGAGAAACTGAGAGGCCTGGTTCGGCATCACCTGCTAGAGCATTACGCACGTGATGAAGCTGAAACGGAAGCCGATCTGGATCGGGATATTCGTCGAGCCAGGATGATCCTCTCCCTGGATGCCGCCATGAACAAAGTGGATCGCTTCCTGAAGACGCACAGCCCAAGGATGGGCCGGGGGAAGCGACTCAAGGAAGTGAAAAGCAACCTCACCGATAATGAAAGCGCCAAGATGACCACCAGTAAAGGCACGATCCAGGGTTATAACGGTGTGGCCACGGTGGATAAAAAGCATCAGATCATCATTGACGCTCAGGCCTTTGGTGAAGGCCAGGAACACCACACCTTGCAACCCGTACTGGAAGCGGTCGAAGCTCGTTTCAAGAAGCTAGGCATTGCGGACAACATCTACCAGAAAGGTGCCGTTGTGACCGCAGATACTGGCTTCGCCAATGAAGCCAATATGAAGTACCTGCACGAACGCCAGATCAATGGCTACATCCCCGATAACCAGTTCCGCAGCCGAGATCCGAAGTTTGCCGACCAGAAAGATAAATACGGCAAGCGCCACCAGAACCTACCGGACAAAGGTTGGCGTGAGACGACACCCGCCAGCGCGTTCCAGTTTGATCCAGTAGCGCTAACGTGTATCTGCCCAACTGGCGAAAAGCTGTCTTATCGCGGGCAACGAGAAACGGACACTGGCAAGATTCGTGTTCACTTTGAAGGACGTTTGCTGCAATGTCGGCACTGCCCAAAGAAATACCGTTGCATGCAGAACCCTGGCTCGGCCGATCATCGCCACGGCGCAGGGCGACAAGTGTCTTTTATTATCGAGAACAAACGCTTACCCAATTACACTGACTGGATGAAACACCGGGTGGATAGCCCGAAGGGCAAGGAAATCTACAGCCATCGCATGTCAGTTGTAGAGCCGGTATTCGGCAACATTGGCACGACGAAAAGGCTGAACCGGTTCAGTCTACGGGGTAAGAAAAAGGTGCAGGGTCAGTGGCAGCTCTACTGCCTAGTTCACAACATTGAGAAGTTAGCGAATTATGGTCATGTGGCCGCGTCATGAAGGGCTTGGAGCGGGACCAATTGCTTTGTAAGAGCAAAATACTGCCTTCATCTAGCTTTCAATGGGCGCTCATGTGGCGGAATACCGATATGAATATTATCCAGCTAGATGACTTGCTGGATCATTAAATTATGACGAGAGGCGGTGAAGACGGCTCGGAATTGGGTTTTTCTACAGCCTCGTTATGCCGCAGAAAGTAATCGCAACCAGTGGACTATGGATCAAGCCCATTCTAAGGATGGTCGCCGACCTTGACGCTGGGTAGACTGCGACCCCTGAAAATATAATTAGTATCGGTTGAGCCAATGACGACAAAAAAAACCGACAAATATTCAGCCAGCGAACAAGGCTTGGGGTACATATACCAGGCGCGTCTCGCCCTGCTCCATATATTGCAATTATCGGAGGAGACCGCCGTCTTCTTGGAAAAGGACGACGACCTCGATTTCATCGATGGTGATGGTGGAAAATCCCTCGCATCACTCAAGCATAAGGCGGTCGGCGATAGGCTGGCCGATCTGTCCACGGACTTTTGGAAGTCGGTGAACATCTGGCTGGAGCGTTACAAGCGTGATGGACGTTCCGCATCGAGCCTGCAGTTCTTCCTGTTTACTACGGGTACCGTGAGTACAGGCTCGTTTCTCGCACGTCTTCTCCCTGACCAGCCCGCCCCTTCAAGCGATTTGGCGCCACTAACTGAATTAGCGAATGCCTCGCTCGCCAATTCTAAGTCTCAACTCATCGCGCCGATCGCTGTGTCGTTCAATGAGCTGAGTGAGCCAGAGAAGCAGGATTTTCTCGAACGTATTCTGATCCTAGACGGCAGCCCACGTATCGATGATATCCCGTCGATCATCAGGGATAAGCACATGCGAAGCATCCGGCGCGAGCACCGCGAGTTCGTTTTCGAGCGACTGGAAGGCTGGTGGACTGACGCCGTGATAAAGCAGTTGACACACGCACGGCCGGAAGGAATTTTCGGTTACGAGGTATCGGACAAGCTCTCCAACTTTGCCGAGGAATACAAAGCGGACAACCTTCCCATCACCTTCCGGGGAAAACAGCACGCAGGCGAGATTGATATTGAGGAAGATCCTCGCTTGTTCGTGGCGCAGCTCCGCGAGATCGGCCTCTCCTCCAGCCGGATCAGAAGCGCCGTCCTAGATTACTATCGCGCGTTTGAGCAGCGATCCGCTTGGGCACGCGAGAACCTGCTGGTGTCAGGAGAAGTCGAGGAATACGAAGATCGTCTTGCTGACGAGTGGAATCGCTACAAGGATGTCGTCTTCGAAAAGTTGGCAGACGATAGCGCCGAGAACGCGCTTCGTGAAGCCGGCGCGACCCTCTATAACTGGGCGGAGTTCGAGACAGGAAAGCTCGAATCCTTACGCATCCGCGCCCGGGTTACTGAGCCTTATGTCCTCCGCGGAAGCTTCCATATTTTGGCCGATGCCACGCCCAAGCCTAGGGTCTACTGGCACCCCAGATTTCTTGATCGTCTTAGCAAAGTACTCGGAGTGGCCTCATGAAGCAATGGAACCTGCGCCCTGTCGAGATTCGGAATCTGTTCAACCCAGCCTTCTGCGGTTTGGTACTGTACCGTGCCCTCTCTAGTTACGAGGAACAAGATACCCGCGGGATGCCTTTCTCCCTTTCTCTGCTGGTACTGCCATTGTGCCTACACAAGGATTCGCGAGAAGTCCTTGCAGACAGTCCGCGTAGTTATCTCCTCAAGATCACGGAAAAGAACCAGCAGATTACACTGGGGTTTGCTGACCGAGTGACGCAGATGTTGCCCTATGTCTTCGAGGGTTTCGGTTTGCTCATGGAACGGGGGTGCATCGTAGTTGGGGATGACGGTCGCATTCAGACCGTGCCCAACAAAGTGCGCAAGACCGTCCGGGGAACTGACGAGACCGTTTCTTGCCAGAAAGTGGCACGGATCTTGGGACGGGAATTCGCACGCATTGCCGATCCGGTGACCGTTTACACGACTTTTGGGATTCGTCCATGAAGATTAGCTCTATCCATATCTACAGCCACGACGGTCAACGCCGGGATCTCCGGTTTAGGGTCGAAGGGCTCAATGTCATCACCGGACGCTCGTCTACCGGCAAGTCCGCACTCTCCGAGATCATTGAGTATTGCATGGGCCGCTCCTCATTCAATGTTCCCGAAGGCGTAATTCGCGACAAAGTGGCATGGTTCGCCGTGGTCTATCAGTTCGAGAAAGAGCAGGTTCTAGTGGCTAAGCCGAGCCCACCTAGCGTAGGAGCCAGTTGCAGCATGGCGATGCTCCGACGTGGTACTCAGTTACAGACGCCTGCGTTCAAGGATTTGGTGGCCAACGCTGATGACGATAGCGTTGTGGAATTGCTGTCGCGTCTGCTCGGTATTCCCGAGAACCGCACAGATGTCGCGCTTGAACACAGCCGCGACAGTTACGACGCGAACGTCAAGCACACGTTCTACTATCTGTTCCAGAAGCAAGGGCTGATAGCCAACAAGGATCAGCTTTTCTATCGCCAGAACGAGCCGTACCAGCCTCAGGCAATCCGCGACACTCTGCCGATCCTGCTCGGCGTCTCTTCCGGCGACCGCTATGAACTGGAATCTCGTCTACGCACAGCCCAGCGGGATCTTAGGATTAACAGCAAGCAGTTGGAACAGGCGCGCAACGCTATCGACACATCGCACGAGCAGGCCATTGGCCTCTATTCGGAAGCCAGAAGCGTCGGTGTCATTAGAGGCGGGGAGAGCACGAATGGAAGCGGGATCATCGAGGCGCTGAGGTCTGCGCTGGCGTGGAAGCCCGAAATGGTACCCGACGACGACGGCAGCCGGATTTCGCTCTTGGAAGAAGATCTAAGCCAGTTGCGTCAGGATCGACGCGACACTCAATCGAGGATCGACGCGGCACGACAGTTTGCCAAGCGGGCGGGTGGCTACGAGAATGAGGCAGCCGAGCAATTGGATCGACTGGCGTCGATCAAGGCTTTGCCGAGAAACCCAGACAACGGTGAATGGCAATGGCCGTTCAGCGAACGAAACCTAGCGATGGAGTCTCCAATTGCGGCGGCCTTGCTCGGCGAGTTAAAGTCGCTTGACAGCGAATTGCGCATCGCTATCGGCCAGCGTCCAAAGCTCGAATCCTACCTTTCCGAACTGACGAGCAAAGTGGACGAGATAGCGGGCGCCATAAAGCAGAAAGAAGCAGAGCTATCTGCGGCGATCTCGGCTAACGAGGTCATATCTCAAATGGGCTCTCGTAATAATGCGGCAGCACGCGTGGTTGGTCGCATCAGCCTGTTTCTGGAGACGCTTCTGCCGAACGAAGAACTTGCTCGGTTGGAAGCACAGAATCGTCGTCTTAACAACAAGGTTAAGCAGCTTGAAGACCAGATTGGCGCGGATGACAGCAACGAGCGCTTAGCCTCGATTCTCAACACTATCTCCGTAAATCTGTCACGTTATATACAAAAGTTTAACGCCGAGTTCAGTCCTTACCCCGCTCGGTTAAACCTGCCACAGTTGACTATAATTTTTGATCGCCCAGAACGCCCGGTTCCGATGGCGCGGACTGGAGGCGGCGAAAATCATTTGGCGTACCACCTATCGGCACTGCTTGCGCTACATCTTTTCGCCGCAAAGAATAACCGGCCAATACCTAGATTCCTGCTGATCGATCAGCCTACCCAGGTCTATTTTCCATCTGAGCAGGTCTATAACGACGCCGATGGATCAATACAGAAGACAGAGGCCGACGCCGACCTAGATGCAGTGCGTCGATTGTTCGAGTTATTGCTAAAGTTCACTCAGGAGGAGGTTCCCGGGTTCCAACTGATCATCACCGAGCACGCGAACCTTCGTGACCATTGGTTTCAAAAATCGTTGGTCGAAGAGCCTTGGACAAAGCCGCCCGCCCTGGTTCCAGAAGAGTGGCAAAGCACATGATCTGCACGATATGTCAGCGACGAAGGCATAGCAATGCATTGCAGCGGACAAGCCGTTGAATTCAGCATTATATTTTAGGGAGGTGCTGGAATGAAGGATAAGCTAGGGGAAGCCATAGATTCTGGCGAAATTCTTCGGGTTAGATATTTTGGTGAAAGTACACCGGGTACAGAGCGAGATATTTCGCCAGTAAAAATAATTAATGATAAGGTTCGTGCACGATGTATGGAAACAGGAGCGGTAAAAACTTTCTCCATTTCAAAAATGGAATTGGCTATTCCTGGTGAGTCACCTGAATTGGCGTTAAAGCAATCTTTTAATCCTCCAGAGTTTATCAGTACTACCGAAATAGCCAGTTACCTGACTGATTCTTTAGTGGCTTTGGGTTGGATCGTTAAAACCACTGACACCTCTCTAACCCTTCACACGCCTTTCAAGAATGGAAAAACAAAAAAGACTCCGGTTATTTCGCTAGATTTCGAAGAGTATGAATATGTGTTTCCTGAGCCAGATATGGATTCACCTGATTTTGATTGGAATGACTTTATCCCCGATATAGTTGAAGGCGATGCACTTGAAGGGGCAGAAAAGATTAAGAGGAAACGGCCATGGGTAGTTCGAGCTAAGAACAAGGGCACTGCTACATACGGTTATTCAAAAAAAGCTATGATTCGTTTAATGAAGTGGGCAGGTGAGCTGTCACCAAGCAACAAAATATGACAATCACATGTTGTCGCTACTATCGCGGGTGGGACAACCTAGACTGCGTTTCGGTTGCCCCAAATGTGGGCATTAAAATGAATCAAGAATGAATATATTCCTCTTGAGACACGCAGAAACAGAAACGAACCGTGATGGTGCGTTAGGAACAGGAAGCGGTGACGCGCTCACACAGCATGGTCATTATCAGGCACAAAGCATTATAGGAAGCCTCTTGGAATTGGAGATCGAGTGCATTCTGTGCTCTCCTTATCCAAGAGCCCTGAAAACCATTCAACCTTTTGCTGAGGTTGCCAAAATAGAGATTGAGGTTCACCCTTGTTTAGCTGAGGGGCAGTTATTACTAACTGATGCTCCTGCCCGAGAGGAGCCCAAGTATTTCCGCCACGTGCCAGGCCATGACTACCCCCATGAAAATGAGTCGCCAAGTGCATTCATGGAGCGTGTGGTACAGGCGAAGAAGCTAATCGTCGACACCCAGCCTCACTC
>NZ_LFGS01000005.1:107043-123676 GCF_002078135.1 Halomonas sp. BC1
GCCTCACTCCAGGTTATTGGTAGTAACACACGGGCACATGCTTCGCGAATTATTAAACAGCATGCTGGCTTTGCCCCATAAAACACGGTTCCCGCACGATAATTGTGGGCTGAGTCATGTATCGGTAGATGACGTAAATATGGTCAGCTATATCAACCGGCCAATTTTTTCTAACCAATGACTTCACGGCGACCGCCTTTCCGGCGCTGAGCGCCCACATGCTGGTGTGTAAGCCGAGCGTTAAGCGTAGAGGAGGAATCATGCATCAAGTAGCCACGCAATGGATCGTAGGGTTACTAAGAGATAGAAACATACCCTTCATCATTTGTGGTGGGCTCGCAGCAAAGGGCTATGGCGCTGAGCGTGACCTGCATGATATTGACCTTTTCGTTCCTAGTGAGCACTTTTCATCAGTGGTACAGGCTGGTCAGGAATTCGTATCCAAAGCCGCCGCTCACCGCCAAGAGGAAGGCTGGGATCTCACCTACGTCCAATTCAAGTATGAAGGCATTAAAGTCGAGGTAGGCAACGCTGATGGTCCGCAGATATTTGATTCAGGCAACGAGCAGTGGGTACCGCTCAATATAGATTTTTCTTGCTATGAGACCGTACATTTGTTGGGTCTTCAGCTTCCTCTCATGCTGCGGGAAGATCTGATACGGTATAAATCTGCGCTCTCACGGCCGGTAGATGTCGAGGATATCCGTGATATACGGCAGCGCGCATAACAAAGTCATCCAATTGATGTTAAAACCTCCGCTTTGCCCCGGTGTTGTCATTGGTGATGCGGTGTTAAAAATGAGACTTATCAATTATCGGCGTTGTAACGAAAAGTGCTATATTGAGTTCCGAGCCAAGTCTGAAGCCAAGTGACGAAGGTTGTTTATCGTCCGTAGTAGCGAGTCACGCCGTCGCTTTCCTTTTTATCTGGTGTTGGGAGAGTTTTCTGGTTTCGGGTTCATGGTTCTGATCAATAAAAGACAGAAAGCATATTTCAAGGGAGGTCAAGAGAAAATGGAAGTCAAAGCGGAGATTTTGAAAAATCGTATTGTGTTCACTGCAAATAACAATACGGTTGTCGTCGAGCCAAAAGAGCCTTTCACCACTACGAGGCTGCTGGTAGGAACATTTATGCCAGCCGTCGAGTGCATGAAGGAAGGCTTGGCAAAGGTGGGTGCTAAAGGTCTCTTCAAAAGGAAACCGAAGCTCCTGATTTATCCTCGGGCCATGACGGAAGGCGGCCTTTCAGAAGTAGAAGAGCGCTGTCTGCTCGAAGTTGGTCATGCTGCCGGAGCGGGTAAGGTTGAAGTGCATGTTTAGCCTTTTGTGTAACGAGTTGGAGTAGTTCATGCTGCTGCGATCAAACTTTATGTAATTCAAGGAGTTTCGTTATGGTGTTCAATACCTCAGAAAGAAACGCGCTACTCGAAGTGAAGGGGGTAGGCCCTACAGTGGTCAAACGTTTTGAGGAAATAGGTATAAACTCCTTTTCAGAGTTGGCGAGCCATGACCCAGAAGTAGTTGCGGAAAAAATCGCATTAATGCTTGGGGCTACCTGCTGGAAGAATAGCCCTCAGGCCTTGTCGGCGGTCACGGCTGCAATAGAAAGAGCAAGGCAAGGATTGTAGAGGCCGATGCTCGCCCATGGTAAACGACACTTGCCGTTCCGGGGTTAGGGACTGCCTCCGTTTCTCGTTTTGAGTCCGATATAATAACCAGTGTTACTTGCCAGGAGGCGCGCCGTGGAGCTCAAGAAAATTCTCAAAGAGTTGGAGATGCTAGGTCAAGAGAATGATGCGTCGGTAGAAGATAGAGACCGTAAGTATCTCAATATAACTAGGCATACAGGACAGTTTTTGGAAGTGCTTATAAAGGCAAGCGCTGTGAAGCGGGTGTTGGAAATTGGTACATCAAACGGTTATTCCACACTGTGGATAGCCTCTGCGCTGCCAGAGGATGGGCATATAACCACGCTAGAAGTTTCCTCTTTCAAGGTTGCTCAGGCCCAAAATAACTTCAAACGGGCAGGTCTTGAACACAAAATTGCACTAGTACAAGCCGATGCTATGGATTTTCTCGAGTCTTGTGATCAGCTGTTTGATCTGGTGTTTCTCGATGCAGATCGATCAAGCTACCTTCAGCTTGCTGGTCGAATCGTTTCTCTTGTGCGGCCTGGCGGGCTTCTTGTTTGCGATAATGCGATTTCGCATGCAGAAGAACTGGACGAGTTTTTTTGTTTCATCAATACCAGCGGCGAATTCACGGCGACAACGCTGCCCGTAGGTAAGGGTGAGTTTGTAGCATGTAAAAATATATCACAAGATACTGCTTAGGTGATCAAGCAAGTGGTGTTGCAGGGCATGCGATGGTGTTCATATGCGAGCTGTTTCGCATATGGAAGTGGTGAAAATTAGCCTAGGCTGCGCCACCTCAAATGCCTTGTCCGTCACTTTGGGTGCGCGCCTTGCGGCCAGCACGCGATAATCACGATGAGCGGTATGGTCATCTGGTTTTCAACTTCGGGGTCAGGCCATCCACTCGATGCAACATCTCTGCTTACATTGTGCATCTGGTGAGAGTAGGCGTCTGCATCACAGTGACAGGGGGGGAATGTGAAAAAAGTGCTAATGAGTGCTTGTCTTCTAGGGAAAAGTGTCCGGTACGACGGTGGTAGCTTACCGGTAAATGATCAAATCGTGGCGCGGTGGATTTCTGAAGGCCGAGTGGTATCTGTTTGCCCAGAGGTGGAAGCAGGCATGAGTATTCCCAGGGAGCCTGCGGAAATCTTCGAGGGCTGTGGAAACAGTGTGTTAGACGGTGAGGCCGACGTCATGGAAAAAGGCGGCAACATTGTGTCTGATAGTTTTATTGCTGGTGCGTCGGTGGCCCTGGAGCTGTGCAAAAGGTTTCATATTGAAATAGCCGTGCTGGCTGAGGCTAGCCCTTCCTGCGGCAGTTCATTCATCTACGACGGTCACTTCTCAGGAAATAGGAACCCTGGGATGGGGGTTACCGCTGCGCTGTTGCGCCGACACGATATTCAGGTATTTAGCCAGCATGAAATCGAGGATGCTAATAAGGCACTTGACGCAACAAGCCCACCACCCACAAAGGAAGCGCATGCCCTACGAACTCGATAACCGCCTGGTCATTGGCGTTGCCTCCAGTGCTGTCTTTGATCTGAGCGAATCCGATGCCGTCTTTCGCCGCGAGGGGGAGGAGCAGTATCGCGAATATCAGGAAAAGAACCTTGAGGTTCCGCTCCCCAAGGGCATCGCGTTTCCGTTTATCAAGCGGCTGCTGGCGTTGAACGACTTGAGCCCCAGCCCGGAAGACCCGCTGGTGGAGGTGGTGCTGCTGTCACGCAACGACCCGGATACCGGCTTGCGCGTCATGAAAACCATCGAGCACTACGGGCTGGGCATTACCCGGGCGATCTTCATGCAGGGGCGTTCGCCCTATGAGTACATTCCCGCGTTGAACATTGCGCTATTTTTGTCTGGCCACAAGCCAGACGTGGAGGCCGCCATTGGCAGCGGGCACCCGGCGGGGCAGGTGCTGGATTCCATGTTTGACGATGATGAAGACGACCAGACACTGCGCATCGCTTTTGACTTTGATGGCGTGCTGGCGGGCGACGAATCCGAGTCGGTCATGCAGGCATCAGGTCTCACGGCCTTCCACGATCATGAAGTCAAGAACGTGATGCAGCCGCACCATCCTGGGCCACTGAAAGAGTTCCTGGTACGCATTTCAAGAATCCAGTCGGCGGAAGAGGCGTACAAGCAGCAGCACCTCGAGTATGAAAATCGTATACGCGTGTCGATTGTCACGGCCCGCAATGCGCCTTCCCATGAGCGCGCCTTGAAGACGCTGAAAAGCTGGGGCGTCATGGCCAACGATGCGTTCTTCCTCGGCGGCATCGAGAAGGGCAGAGTGCTGGGTGTGTTGAAGCCGCACATCTTCTTCGATGATCAGTCTGGTCATTTACAGTCCGCCAGTGCGGTGGTGCCTTCTGTTCATATTCCGTTTGGTGTCACCAACCAGCCCAGGGCGAAGGCAGACGAGCCTGCTGCCGGGAGCTGACCCTTTTCACTTTACAAGATGGGAACCGACATGACCTTGATGACGCTCCTGTTATTCATACCTGCATGTTTTGCCCTGAACATGGCCCCCGGCCCGAACAATCTGCTCTCCATGGCGAATGCCAAGCGATACGGCATACGGGTGGCCTGCTATGCGGGGATGGGTCGGTTGGTGGCCTTTGTGGGCATGATTACATTGGCCGCTACCGGGTTGGCCACCGTGCTGCATACCTCCGAAAAGGTGTTTCTCGCCGTCAAAATCGCCGGTGGGCTGTACTTCTTCTGGCTGGCGTATCAGCTCTGGAACGCAGACCCGACAGAAGGCGATAACGAGGCGCTGGGCGGCAAGAATCTGCTTCAACTGGCGAGGCAGGAGTTCCTGCTGGCAGCGGGCAACCCCAAAGCCATCCTGATTTTTACCGCGTTCCTGCCCCAGTTTGTCGACCCTGCGGGTTCCGTAGGGCTTCAGTTCCTGATACTCGGGACGCTGTTTCTGTTGCTGGAGTGGGTCGCCATCGCCGGTTACGCGTTCTTCGGCAAGGCATTGCGCCACTGGTTCTCGCGCCCCTCCATGCGGCGCCTGTTCAATCGAGTGTGTGCCGGGTTATTGGGAAGCGCGGGGGCAGGGCTGCTGTTGGCCCGCCGTGAGTGAAGGGGATCGAAATGACTGCCGATTGGGGGGAGAAACATGCCTGAAGTGTCGAGAGCGGTATTTCCTGATGATCTACACGCTGTGCTGGCTCTGTATCAAGAGTATATCGACAGCACGTCGGTGGATCTCTCTTTTCAAGGAAATGATCAGGAGTTCAGCCAGCTAGCTGAAAAGTACTCCTCTGAAGAGTCACAGATATTTCTGCTGAAAAAAGAGGGTGTGTCGGTGGGTTGCGCCGCTTTTCGGAAGCTGGACGCCCACACGTGTGAAATGAAACGGGTCTATATCCGACCTGGTGCCCGCGGCAACCAGTGGGGGGCCATGCTAATGGATAGAGTGCTGCAGGCGGCGAATGAGAGTGGCTACAAGAAAATCTGCCTGGATGTATTGCCCGAATTTACGGCAGCTTTGAAGCTATACAAGTCATATGGGTTTGTGGAGCATCCACCCGTCACGCATAACCCCGTGCCTGGAACGCATTTTCTGGGATTGGAGTTAAAGAACTAGCGGCAATGGTCGCATTACCCGTGAGGATTCCACCCTTTTGATGGCTATTCCAACGATACCCAGTGAAGCGCAGCAGGCCCAGCAAGTAGCGAAAAGGTGCTGGGTGAGTCGATTGTTGGTATTTACCTCTTTGGTTCTGCGGTAGTAGGCGGCTTAAAACCTGATAGCGACGTCGATATCCTTATTAGCGTTGCCCAGCCGCTGTGCCGCGAACAGAGGAAGGCATTGGCGGCCCAATTGATGAGTGTGTCCGGTGCGATCGGCAATATACATGGCATCAGGCCATTGGAGCTGACCGTGATAACGGTTTCAGGGGGCGCTCCCTGGCCATTTCCTCCGCAAGCGGAGTTTGTATATGGGGAATGGATGCGCGAGCAGTTCGAGGCGGGCAGTGTACCAGCCCCTGTCCGTGACCCTGACCTGGTCATCGTCTTGAAAAAAGTGAGGGAGCATGGCCTGGCGCTTCATGGCCCCAACGCTGCAGAGGTTATCCCCTCGATACCTATGGCTGATATCCGAGTGGCCATTCAACATGCCTTGCCCACTTTGTTGGCAGAATCGCAAGGGGATGAACGTAACGTGATTTTGACCCTGGCTCGCATGTGGCTCACAGCCTCTACCGGCACTATCGAGCCTAAAGATGTGGCTGCAGAGTGGGCGGAGAAGCGGGCTCCTTCAAGGTACGCAGCGCAATTGAAGTATGCGCGGGAAGGCTACCTGGGGGTCGTCGATGATCAATGGTTAGACAGGCAAGAAGAGTTTGATGCACTGGTACGCTATATGGAGCGCGCTATAACCTTGTCTTTATCGTAAAAAGCCTGGTACGGCGAGGTACCCGCGAATCATCACGCAGTGTTGGCCCCATTAGCCGAGCCACGGGCTGCTCTTGGTGGCGCGCCGTGTGCGGCTTTGTTCCGCCAGAGGGTTAAATTGACTGGCTTGGTGATGGTAGCCAGCCAGTGCTAGATATGGAAATGGAGTGCTGACATTGAAAGGATTATTTTTCCCCGTGCTTGAAACTGCGCGGTTGATACTCAAACCCTTGGCCATCGATGACTCGGATAGCCTGCTGGAAATCTTTTCTGATCATGAGGTCATGCGGTACTGGAACACTGCACCTTGGGCAACGATTCAGGACGCCATTGATTTCATTAATGGAAGTCATGAGTCGATGCGCCGTGAAGAGTCGCTGGTGCTCGGCGTGTATGTGAAGTCGACAGGTGAGTTGGCTGGCAAGTGCATGCTGTTCAGCTACGATCAAAAATCCAAACGGGCTGAAATCGGGTTTGGGTTGGGCCGTTCATGCTGGGGGCAGGGATATATTCATGAGGCAGGCGAGGCGTTGATTCAGTACGGCTTCAACTCATTGGGGCTCCGGCGGATTGAAGCAGAGATTGACCCAGAGAATCTGGCGTCAGCGAAAGCACTACGGAAACTCGGGTTTTCTCAAGAGGGGCTGCTAAGGCAGCGCTGGGAAGTCAATGGCGTTGTCTCTGACTCGGCAATGTATGGGCGCTTGGTCAGTGATCTTCCCGCATAGGGAATGGCGGTGTCCGCCCGCTGGTGGAGCCTGGACGGCTGCCTACTTCTCTATTGGTGGCGCGGCCTCGCGGGTGCCTCGCTAATCGCTCGTTACCACGCGCTACATGATGATTCGAGTTGGGGGGGCGTAAAATGGCTAAATATGGCGATGTTGCTTTACAGGCTGTTCGCTTGGCAGGGGAAGGTGTTGCTCCTGTAGAAGCGTGGAATTTGGCCGCCGCATCCATGTTTCCTGATCAGCATGCTGCTCGTGTTAAAGGCTGTCCACGGTCTGCATTTTTGGGGTTATGCGAAGAAGGCTATGTCGAGGGAATAGAGGCTGGTAAGTACACCACCTCCGTTTCCAACAAAAAATACGCGATTGACTTGCTTAAGCTTCTTCACGAAAAACCGCACTTGGCCGATTTGCCCAGAAAACAACTTTGGGGAATTGTCGTCCAAGGGGCACCGAAACAGCATAACCAGCAAGTCGAAGTGGTGCTTGCGCTGTGGCGCGCTGGGTTGCTGAACATTTGAGCCGAGCTGATAGTGTGTTTTATCACGCCACGCATCACATTTTTGAGCATCGATAGCTGCTCGGTGGCGCGGCCTCGCGGGTGCCTCGCTGATCGCTCGTTACCACGCGCTACAGGGGTGGCTGCCCTTGGTGGCGCGCAGTGTGCGGCTTTGTTCCGGTGCGATGCCAGAGGGTTGAATTGACGGACTTGGTGATGGTAGCCAGCCAGTGCTAGATATGGAAATGGAGTGCTGATATTGAAAGGATTATTTTTCCCCGTGATTGAAACCGCGCGGTTGATACTCAAACCCTTGGCCATCGATGAGTCGGATAGCCTGCTGGAAATCTTTTCTGATCATGAGGTCATGCGGTATTGGAACACTGCACCTTGGGCAGCGCTTGCCGACCCGATGCAGCGGATTGCCATGGTGCGCCGTTGCCCGTAGTGTCAGGCAACCTACTCATGTCGAACGAACGTCTTCTTTCTGCAGGAGCCTATGGATAATCGGCATATCGTGATATTCGATGGTGTGTGCAACTTCTGCAACGGCGCGGTGAATTTCATCATCCAGCGAGATCCAGAGGGTGTCTTTGCCTTCACCCCGATGCAGAGTGAGTTGGCCCAGGAGCTGACGGAGCACTTCAACGTCCCCGATGTGGGCACGGACACCCTGGTGCTGATCAAGAAGGGTGAGTGTTATGTGCTCTCGGATGCCGCCCTTGAGATCGCGAAAGACCTGAAAGGGCCTTGGCGGCTGTGTTATGCGCTCAAGAGAGTGCCCAAGCCGATCAGGGACGCGGCTTATAAATTGTTTGCGCGGCATCGCTATCGGCTCTTTGGTAAGAAAGATGCCTGTATGGTGCCGTCAGCAGAGGTGAAGTCGCGGTTTGTGGGGGTTGATACCTGATCCGTGAGGCGGATGTATTCAGTCAGGTGATGGTGGGGCGTGGGTTGCTTACCTTTTCTCACGGTGGCGCGGCCTCGCGGGTGCCTCGCTGCTCGCTCGTTACCACGCGCTACAATGTCATTCTTTGCCTGCTGTGTCAGTAGAAAGCAAACCTGTGTCTAGGTGCTCACACCATAAGGAAACGGTTACTCATGCCTACCGCCATCGTTCTTGGTGCCACTGGCGCCATTGGCCAGCACCTCGTGACGCAGCTTTCCCAGCGCGATGAGGTGGAGAGCGTCATCGTCGTGACCCGCCGCGAGCTGGATCTTGCTCGTGAATTTCCCCACGCTAACGCATCCAGGCTTCAGCCTGTGCTGCTGGATTTCGAACGGTTGGAAGCTGAGGTTGCCGAACGGGTGCCCGCTGGGGCCATGGCGTTTGTAGCGCTGGGCACCACGAAAAAGCAGGCAGGGAGTAAAGAGGCGTTTCGTCGCGTGGATCATGGGTTGGTGCTGGCGTTTGCCCGTGCCTGCAAAGCGGCGGGGGTGAGCCGGTTGGCCGTGGTGACAGCGCACGGTGCCAATGCTCGCTCGTCGATATTTTATAACCGCGTGAAAGGCGAAGTGGAGCGGGATATTCAGGCGCTGAGGTTGCCCTGTGTGTTCTTTGCTCGGCCTTCGCTGTTGTTGGGGCGGCCGCAGGATGGGCGCTTTGCAGAGACGTGGGCGAGCGCGGTGCTGGCACCCGCGGTGCGCTGGCTACCGCTTGCGCTGCGGCCTATTTCGGTAGAGGCCGTGGCATTGGGTATGGTCAAGGTGGCGCTGGAAGAGGCCACACCCTCCACCGTGCAAAGTAATGCGGCCCTGCATCGCTTGAGCATGGGTAGCTAGTCAGGCTTTCGGCGTGCAGCAAGCAGTGTAGGCAGGTTGTGTTCGATCCAATCGGTTAGCGCTTCGATGTGCTGTCCCAGCTCTTTGCCTGGCGACGTTAATGAATACTCCACATGCGGCGGCACAACGGGACGCGCATAGCGTGCGACCAGGCCATCTTCTTCCAGCTGCTGAAGCGTTTGTGCCAGCATTTTCTCACTGACTCCCTCGATCTTGCGACGCAGTTCGCTGAAGCGGTGGGTGCCTTTCATCAACACCAGCAGCACTAAAACCCCCCACTGGCTGGTCACGTGTTTCAAAATCTGCCGCGATGGGCAGGCTTTTGCGAGTACTTCGCCACGGCGCATGGCATTGGCGAGTTCTCCATGGCTGGCGCTTTGAGAAGGGGGCGTTGGGTGACGGGTCATGGTACTTACCTTTTTGTGCGTACTTACTAAAAGTTAGTTTAAAGGGTACGCTTCGTTTCACCAACCATTGCAGATGAATGAGGGTGAAAACATGATCGTAGTAACGGGTGCTACCGGACAGCTAGGCCGCTTGGTGATTGATGCGCTAGTGAAGCGCGTGCCTGCCGAGCACATTGTGGCCGCCGTGCGGAATGTGGAAAAAGCCCAGCCGCTGGCCGAGCTAGGCGTACACGTACGTCAAGCCAATTACGATGACCCTGACAGCTGGCAAGCGGCTTTGCAAGGAGCCGAAAAGGTGCTGCTGATCTCGTCTAGCGAGATTGGCCAGCGTGTCGATCAGCATCGAGCGGTCATCGAGGCTGCGAAGCGTCAGGGCGTAGCGCTACTAGCGTATACCAGCCTATTGCATGCCGATTCGTCACCGCTTGGTTTAGCGCAGGAGCACCGCGAGACCGAGGCACTGATTCATGCCTCTGGTGTTCCTTATGTGCTGCTGCGCAACGGCTGGTACACCGAAAATTATACGCAGGGCGCTCCTGGAGCGGTCGCCCAGGGTGTCTTGTTTGGCTGTGCCGACGAGGGGCGGATTGCCTCGGCTGGGCGGGCTGATTACGCCGAAGCAGCGGCCATCGTGCTGGCCAGCGATCAGCACAGGGAGCCCGTCTATGAGTTGGCAGGTGACAGCGCGTATACGCTGGGCGAGCTGGCAGCCGTTATCGCGCGGCAAAGCGGACAGCGCGTCGATTACGTCAACGTGAGTGAGGCCGATTACGTAAGTGCTTTGCAGCAGGCGGGGCTGCCGAAGGAGTTCGCTAGCGTATTGGCAGACGCCGATAGAGGAGTTGCCAAGGGGGCACTATTGGATGAGGGCCATCAGTTGAGCCAGTTGCTGGGTAGGCCCACGCTGTCGCTGGAGGAGGCTGTCAAACAGGCGCTGTCGTCATCGCGTTAATGCCCGTTTGAGGCGGGATCTCCGTGACACTGGCCCACGCTTCTAAAGGCGCGGGCCGGTGTCGTTTCTGATGTTGTCCCCGCTACCAGGCCATCACGCGCGGGCATTCTCCAGCGCCTCGATCATCCTGCGCGCAGCGTTGGAGAGCGTGCGGTTGTGGTGCACCAGATAACCCAACGGGCGGTGGATGGGGTCGGTATCCACCGGTAGCTCGACCAGTTCGCTGTCGACCATGCTTTCCGGCAGCAGGCTCCAGCCGAGCCCGACGCTGCACATCATCTTCAGGGTTTCCAGGTAGTTGGTGGACATGCTGACCGGCAGGGTCAGGCCGGCGGCCTGGAAGCGTTGGCCGATCAGGGTGTGGGTGAAGGTCTTGGCGCCGGGCATCACGCAGTTCACCTCGCACAATTCGGCCAGGCTCAGCGTGGCCTGGGTGCGGCTGCGCTGGGCCAGCGTGTGGTCCTTGGCGCAGACGAAGCAGAGCCGGTCGCGCCAGAGTTCGACCACCTGCAGCTGCTCCACCGGGTGGGGCGCCAGGGTGACGATGGCCATTTCCAGGGTGCCATCCACCACGCCCTGATAGGCAAGCTCGGAGTCCAGGAAGTGCAGGTCGAGGGCCACTTCCGGGTGGCGCTGGGTGTAGAGTTTGAGCAGCGGCGGCAGCCGGTGCAGGCCGATGTGGTGGCTGGTGGCCAGGGTGAGCTTGCCGCCCACTTGGCCGGAAAGGTTGGCCAGTGCGCGGCGGCTGTCGTCCACGGTGAACAGGATACGCTGGGCGCTGGGCAGCAGCAGGTTGCCTGCCTCGGTGAGGGTGATTTTTCGCCCGATACGGTCGAAAAGCCGCGTGCCCAGCAGCTCTTCCAGCGTGGCAATGCGTTTACTCACCGCTGGCTGCGTGAGGTGAAGCTGCTCGGCGGCGCGGGAGAAGCTTTGGGTTTGCGCCACGGCGAGAAAGGCTTGCAGGCTTTGGGTATCCACGGCGGCTCCCTGATCATCTATTCCTGTTTGGAATCTAAAGTATGAATAACATGAATTGCTTTTATGTGCGAGTCGGGTAACACTCGGGTCATCGTCCATGACGCCCGCGACAAGAGCGGCCCGTAGAAGCCGCCAACACGACTAGCAGGGCACTGCCCAGGAGAGCCACATGTCAGGTCAAACCCTTTACGACAAACTCTGGAACCAGCACTTGGTCAAGCAGCGCGATGACGGCACGGCGCTGATCTACATCGACCGCCAACTGCTCCACGAAGTGACCTCGCCACAGGCGTTTGAAGGCCTGCGTCTGGCCAACCGCAAGCCCTGGCGCCTGGATGCCAACCTGGCTACGCCCGATCACAACGTACCTACTACGGTGAAAGAGCGTGCCGAGGGCAACAGCGGCATCAAGGACCCGGTCTCGTTGATTCAGGTGCAGACCCTGGACGACAACTGCCAGGCCTTCGGTATCGAAGAGTTCAAGATCAACGACCCCCGCCAAGGCATCGTGCACGTGGTGGGCCCCGAGCAGGGCGCCACACTGCCCGGCATGACCGTGGTGTGCGGCGACTCGCATACCGCCACCCACGGCGCCTTTGCTGCGCTGGCCCACGGGATCGGCACCTCGGAAGTGGAACACGTGCTGGCTACCCAGTGTTTGCTGGCGCAGAAGATGAAGAACATGCAGGTGCGCGTGGAAGGCGAGCTGGGTCTGGGCGTGACCGCCAAGGACGTGGTGCTGGCCATCATCGGTAAGATTGGTACCGCCGGCGGCACCGGCTATGCCATCGAGTTTGCTGGAAGCGCCATCGAATCGCTCTCCATGGAAGGCCGCATGACCGTGTGCAACATGGCCATCGAAGCAGGTGCTCGGGTGGGGCTGATTGCGGTCGATGACACCACCATCGATTACCTCGCCGAGCGCCCCTTTGCGCCCACCGCCGAGCAGTGGGAAGCCGCCGTGTCCGACTGGCGCCAGCTGGTCTCCGATGCCGATGCCCACTTCGATAAAGTGGTCACCCTGAAGGCCGAAGAGATCGAGCCTCAGGTAAGCTGGGGCACCAGCCCCGAAATGGTCACCGGTATTTCCGGTCAGGTGCCCGACCCCCAGGCCGCCGATGACGAAACCGTTCAGCGCAGCCACTCCCGCGCGCTGGAGTACATGGGCCTGCAGGCCAACCAGAAAATTACCGATATCAAGCTGGACAAGGTGTTCATCGGCTCCTGCACCAACTCGCGTATCGAAGACCTGCGTGAAGCCGCCAAGGTGGCCAAGGGCAACAAGGTAGCCGATTCCATCAAGCTGGCCATGGTGGTGCCGGGTTCTGGCCTGGTGAAGCGCCAGGCGGAAGCCGAAGGCCTCGACAAGATCTTCATCGAAGCGGGCTTCGAGTGGCGCGAGCCGGGTTGTTCCATGTGTCTGGCCATGAATGCCGACAAGCTGGGCGCTGGCGAGCACTGCGCCTCGACCTCCAACCGTAACTTCGAAGGTCGTCAGGGCTACGGCGGGCGTACGCATCTGGTGAGCCCGGCCATGGCCGCTGCGGCCGCCATTGCTGGCCACTTCGTCGATGTCCGTACCTTGCCTGCCAACGATGCCACCCACGCCCAGGAGGCCTGAGCCATGAAAAAGTTCGAACGTTTTGAAGGCATCGTTGCGCCTCTGGACCGTGCCAATGTCGATACCGATCTGATCATTCCGAAGCAGTTCCTGAAGTCCATCAAGCGGACCGGCTTTGGCGTGAACCTGTTCGATGAGCTGCGCTACCTGGACGAAGGCCAACCCGGTCAGGACTGCTCCCAGCGCCCGCTGAATCCGGATTTCGTGCTGAACCAGCCGCGCTTCCAAGGCGCCGAGGTGCTGCTGGCACGGCGTAACTTTGGCTGCGGCAGCTCCCGCGAGCACGCGCCCTGGGCGCTGGAAGATTTTGGCTTCAAGGTAGTGATTGCCCCCAGCTTTGCCGATATCTTCTACAACAACGCGTTCAAGAACGGCATCCTGCTGGTGACGCTGGCCGAAGAGCAGGTGGATCGCCTGTTTGCCGAGGTGGATGCCAACGAAGGCTACCAGCTGGACGTCGACCTGGAGCACCAGCGCGTGATCACGCCCAGCGGCGAGATTCTGGAATTCGAGGTCGATGCATTCCGCAAGCACTGCCTGCTGAACGGCCTGGACGATATCGGCATTACCCTGCAAGACGAAGAGGCCATTCGCAGCTTCGAAGCGCAGCATCGTCAGCAGCGCCCGTGGCTGTTCCGTCAGCCCGCGTAAGTCTTCCATTTTTTGTGCTAAGGATTGAGCATGACTCATAAGGTGTTACTGCTGCCCGGTGACGGTATCGGCCCGGAAATTGCCGCCCAGGCGGCGCGTTTGTTGAAAGCCTGCCAGGATGCTGGCCTGGACATCGACGTGGAAGAGGGCCTGGTGGGCGGCTCGGCCTACGACGTACACGGCGAGCCGCTGCCCGCCGCAACGTTGGAAAAAGCCAAGGCTGCCAGCGCGATTTTGCTGGGTGCCGTGGGTGGCCCCAAATGGGACAAGATCGACGACCTCTCCAGGCGTCCTGAGAAGGGCTTGCTGGGCCTGCGCAAGAACCTGGGCCTGTTTGGCAACCTGCGTCCGGCCATGCTTTACCCGCAGCTGGCCAGCGCTTCCAGCTTGAAGCCCGAGCTGGTGGCCGGGCTGGATATCATGATCGTGCGTGAACTCACCGGTGGCATCTACTTCGGCCAGCCCCGGGGTATCGAAGTGCGCGACGGCGAGCGGGTCGGCTTCAATACCTATATCTACTCTGAAAGCGAAATCGAGCGTATTGGTCGTGTCGCCTTCGAGATGGCCCAGAAGCGCGGCAAGAAGCTCTGCTCGGTGGACAAGGCCAACGTGCTGGAAGTGACGATTCTGTGGCGTGAGGTCATGGAGCGGCTGGCACCGGAATACCCGGATGTAGAGCTGTCGCACATGTACGTGGACAACGCCGCCATGCAGCTGGTCCGTGCACCGAAGCAGTTCGATGTGGTGGTCACCGGTAACATGTTTGGCGACATTCTCTCCGATGCCGCCGCCATGCTGACCGGCTCCATCGGCATGTTGCCTTCTGCATCGCTCAACGAGAGCGGGCAGGGCATGTACGAGCCTTGCCACGGCAGCGCGCCGGACATCGCAGGCCAGAACGTCGCCAACCCGCTGGCCATGATGCTCTCGGTGGCCATGATGCTGCGCTACTCGCTCAATGAGCCCACCATGGCCGAGCGCATCGAAGCGGCGGTGGGCAGCGTGCTGGACGACGGCCTGCGCACGGCGGATATCGCTTCCGAAGGCACCCGTCGGGTCTCCACGGTGGAGATGGGCGATGCAGTGCTGGCGGCCTTTGCACAACGCTCAGCCTAAGGCTTGCAAAAAGAGCTTCGCTTCGACTCGTCGCAAAGCAACCAACGTCGGCTGCCCCAAGGGGTGGCCGACGTCGTGTCGGATATTTGTGTATAATACTTATCTCATTCTTGGTTGGAGGACTTCACATGTTGAAAGTCGGTTTCGTGGGATGGCGTGGCATGGTGGGTTCTGTGCTGATGCAGCGCATGCAGGAAGATGGTGATTTCAACGGTATCGAGCCGATTTTTTTCACCACTTCTCAAGTTGGCCAGCCCGGCCCCGACATCGGCGTGGACGTGCCTCCGCTGAAAGATGCGTTTGCACTGGATGACCTGAAAGCGTTGGACGTGATCATCACCTGCCAGGGCGGTGACTACACCAAGAAGGTCTACGGCGACCTGCGCAACGGCGGTTGGCAAGGCTACTGGATCGATGCCGCCAGCACCCTGCGGATGGAAGACGAAGCCACCATCATCCTCGACCCGGTGAACCGTAAGGTCATCGATGCGCAGCTGGCGAAAGGTGCCAAAACCTTCGTGGGCGGCAACTGCACCGTCAGCCTGATGCTAATGGGCCTGGGCGGCCTGTTCGAGGCCGATATGGTCGAGTGGATGACCTCCATGACCTATCAGGCGGCGTCCGGCTCCGGTGCCAAGCACATGCGCGAGCTGCTCAACCAGATGGGCCACCTGCGTGATAGCGTGGCCAGCGAATTGGCCGACCCGGCCAGCGCCATTCTGGATATCGACCGCAAGGTCACTGCGGCCATGCGTGGCGGCGACTTCCCCACGGAAAACTTCACTGCGCCGCTGGCGGGCAGCCTGCTGCCGTGGATCGACACCAAGCTGGAGAGCGGCCAGAGCCGCGAAGAGTGGAAAGGCAGCGTCGAGACCAACAAGATTCTGGGACTGCAGAACAACCCGATTCCCATCGATGGCCTTTGCGTGCGTATCGGTGCCATGCGCTCCCACAGCCAGGCGTTCACCATCAAGCTGAAGCAGGATGTGCCGCTGGACGAGATCGAAGAGCGCATTGCCAAGCACAACGAGTGGGTGCGCCTGATTCCCAACGATAAGGACGCCACCGTAGCGGGCCTGACCCCGGCAGCAGCCACGGGCACGCTGCAAGTACCGGTAGGTCGGCTGCGCAAGCTGAACATGGGCGGTGAATACCTCTCGGCCTTCAGCGTGGGCGACCAGCTGCTGTGGGGGGCCGCCGAGCCGCTCAAGCGCATGCTGAAGATCCTGCGCGAGCAGTAATCCAGCGCGGGCCGTCAGGTAAACCAGTGGGAAGCTGTTCGCAGCTTCCCATTTTTTTTGCCCGTCAGGCGTGTCGAGGGTGCATTGGCCCAAGCGGCATGTTAAATACGTTATGATAAAAACGAATTAAGTCATTGTGATGGGTGAATGTTTCCGCACAATGTAACGCAGGGAACCGCAGGCAGTAGGGGCCGCAATGAAAAACAAGCTGGCATGGTGGTCATGGCTGCCGCTGGGCGTCGTAAGCCCGTTGGCGTTGGCCGTGGGGCTGGGGCAGGTGACGGTCAACTCACCGCTCCAGGCACCGCTGAATGCCTCCGCACCCATCGTGGATGTCTCCGAGACTGCGCTGGGCGAGTTACGGGTGGAGGTCGCTGACGAAGCGGCCTTTACCGCCCGGGGGCTGGAGTGGACCCCGCTGGCGGCCAGCGTGCGCGCCGAGATCGAGCGCCTTCCCGGCGGTGCTCGGGTGGTGCTGCGCACCGAGCAGGAGGTGCTGGAGCCCTGGCTGGATCTGCTGTTGACCATCAGCGGCCCCGATGGGCGTAGCGCCGAGGCGTTCACGCTACTGTTCGACCTGCCGGAGAGCGCCGCCAGTGCGCCGG
>NZ_LFGS01000005.1:124542-197377 GCF_002078135.1 Halomonas sp. BC1
TGGGGCGCTGGTGTGGTCACGCAAGCGCCGCGAGCGCCAGTGGGAGGACGTGCCCGCGCCCGCCGCTGCCGTAGAAACGCCCCCACGACGCGCCGAGCCAGTCATGGAAAGCACCGGCACCGCTGGCGCACCTTTGGCCGAGCCGCCCCTTGCCGAACCACCGCCTTTCGATATCCCGAAAGCGCCGCCACAGGTAGCCGAGCGCTATGAGCAGGTGTCTGCTGCTGACGAGCCGGTGACCGACGAGTCGGCTGTTCAGGAACCTGTTGCTCAAGCGTCTGGTGAGCATAGCCCCTTGGAGGAGCCATCTTCGCAAGCCAGCTCCCCGGAGTGGAGTTCAACCGAAGAAGAAGTCGAATCCGCTGTCGATGAAGACGAAGCAGCCCTGGAAGCGGCTTTTCTGGACACCCCCGAGCCCGTCGAAGAGCCAGAGCCGCGGCCGCCGCTGGCGCTGGAAGAGCCAATGCTCGTCGAGCCGACGCCTGCCGGAGTGAATCAGGCCGCGCCCGACGCTCCACCGGAACAGGAGGAGGATGCTGCGGAGCTGTCGACGCCCCAGGCGCCTGCGCAACCGGTGCCGGACGATCATCGGGCGCACTATATCGATTATCATCCGCCCTCGCTGCAGGCCAACGAGCCAGACGAGGCCGAGACCTCCTTGTCAGGAAACGCGGACGCTGCGCCGCTGCGCACCCGCTATACCCCTGAAGAGGAGTGGGAAATCGAAGAGGTGGCATTCGAGCCGCGACGTCGGGATAATAGCGACTCTTCCAAATCCTCCAAATGACGTGGCTTGATGACGCTGTTCTACCACTTTGATGAAACACAACCGCTGGCTGGCCGACTGGCCATGGGCGTCGAATATGACGGCACACGTTTTTGTGGCTTTCAGCGCCTGAAGCATGCCGCCTCCGTGCAACAGGCCATCGAAGATGCGCTGGGCAAGGTGGCGGGGGCGCCCGTGCATATCTACGCCAGCGGCCGCACCGATTCCGGTGTGCACGCCACGCGCCAGGTGATTCACTTCGACCCGCCGGTACAGCGCACTGAAAAAGCGTGGATTTTCGGCGCCAATACCAATCTGCCCCGAGACGTGGCGGTGCGTTGGGTGAAGCCGGTATCCGACGATTTTCATTCGCGCCTTGGCGCGCTGGCACGCCGTTACCGCTACCTCTTTCTGAATCAGATCAGCCGCCCGGTCATGGAGCGCCACAACGTCACCTGGTGTCGCGACCCGCTGGATGCCGATGCCATGCATCGTGCGGCCCAGGTGCTGGTGGGCGAGCACGATTTCAGCAGCTTCCGCGCGGCGGGCTGCCAGTCGAAATCCCCCTGGCGCCAGATGCACTTCGTCGAAGTGAAGCGTTACGGCCCGCTGGTGGTGATCGACATCCAGGGCAATGCCTTCCTGCATCACATGATCCGTAACATTGCCGGAGCGCTGGCCAGCGTTGGCCGGGGGGCGCAGGACGAAGGGCATATCGCCCGCCTGCTGGCGATGAAGAATCGCCAGAAGGGCGATGTCACGGCGCCTGCCTGCGGCCTGCATTTCGTCGACTCCCTCTACGACGAACGTTTCGAGATTCCCAGGGAGCCGCTGGGGCCCAATCTACTGGCCTTTACCGGCGAGTGGACTGGCGAGCGGGCGCTGCCGGAGACGCCCAGAGTGGCCGCCCGACGCCAGCTCACCTTTACCCAGCAAGCTAGCCCTGAACAGCAGGAGAGCGCCTCATGACCGCACCTGGTCGCACGCGTATCAAGTTTTGTGGCTTTACTCGCCACGAGGACGTGGCCGAGGCCGTGGCGCTGGGGGTCGATGCGCTGGGGTTCGTCATGTGGCCCAGGAGCGCGCGGGGGATCGACCCTGCCACGTTGGCAGCGCTGGCAGCACCGGTACCGGCTTTTGTGACGCGGGTGGGGCTGTTCGTCAACCCTGACGTGGCGCTGGTGGAGGCGTGTTTGCCGCACCTGGATTTGATCCAGTTCCACGGTGACGAGTCCGCCGACTTCTGCGCCCAGTTCGATCGCCCCTGGATCAAGGCGCTGCGCATGCGTGACGACCTCGACCTGCATCAGGCAGCGCAGCAGTATGCGGCCGCCCAGGCACTGCTGCTGGACGCCTATCGGCCGGGCGTGCCTGGCGGAACCGGAGAAACCTTCGACTGGTCTAGAATCCCCGCAGCCCTGCAAAAACCTGTTATTCTGGCGGGTGGGCTGACGGTCGAGAACATTGCCGCCGCGGTGGCGCAGGTGGCTCCCTATGCGGTTGATGTATCAGGGGGAATCGAAGCCGCCCCAGGCCAAAAGGATGCTCGGCGAATGGCCGACTTCGTGGCTCAGGTCGGGCGGGCCGATCAGCGCTGACGAGGGGCGTAAAACCCTTCTTCCACCTTTATGTATTCATTCATCTTTGCCTTTCTGGCAATCCTGTGAGGTATGCCTGTGACAGTCTCAGCAACTGAAACCAAGTTCAGCGACCTGACCCGAATGCCGGATGCCCGTGGTCACTTTGGCCCCTATGGCGGCCGATTCGTGTCGGAAACCCTGAGTTACGCTCTTGAAGAGCTGGAGCAGGCCTACTTCAGCCTGCGCGACGACCCGGCCTTTCAGGCGGAGTTCGACCGCGACCTGGCGCACTATGTGGGTCGCCCCTCGCCGCTGTATCACGCCGAGCGCTGGTCCAACTCGCTGGGTGGCGCGCAAATCTGGTTGAAGCGCGAAGACCTCAACCACACCGGCGCCCACAAGGTGAACAACACCATCGGTCAGGCGCTGCTGGCCAAGAAGGCCGGCAAGCCTCGGGTCATCGCTGAAACCGGCGCGGGTCAGCACGGTGTGGCCACGGCCACGGTTGCCGCGCGGCTGGGGCTGGAGTGCGATGTCTACATGGGCGCCGCCGATGTCCAGCGCCAGAAGCTGAACGTGTACCGCATGCGGCTGCTGGGCGCTCGGGTCATTCCGGTGGAGTCCGGCACCCGCACGCTCAAGGACGCCATGAACGAGGCGTTGCGTGACTGGGTCACCAACGTGGACAACACCTTCTACATCATCGGTACCGTGGCCGGGCCGCATCCGTACCCGCTGCTGGTGCGCGATTTCAATGCGGTGGTGGGGCGCGAGGCGCGCCGTCAGTCGCTGGAGCAGATCGGCCGCCTGCCGGATGCGCTGGTAGCATGCGTGGGCGGTGGCTCCAATGCCATTGGCCTGTTCTACCCGTTCGTCGAAGATGACGCCGTGGCCATGTACGGTGTCGAGGCAGGGGGCGACGGGGTGGAAACCGGCCGTCACGCCGCGCCGCTGTCTTCCAATGCACCGCGTGGCGTGCTGCACGGCAACCGCACCTACCTGATGTCCGACGAAGCGGGCCAGGTGATGGACACTCACTCCATCTCCGCAGGCCTCGATTATCCTGGCGTTGGCCCCGAGCACGCGCTGTGGAAAGACGCCGGTCGCGTGCAGTACGTGGCCGCCAACGACCAGCAGGTGCTGGAAGCGTTCCGCGAGCTGACCCGCATGGAAGGCATCATGCCTGCGCTGGAGTCTGCCCATGCCTTGGCCCATGCCAAAGTGCTGGCGCCCACCATGCGGCCTGATCAGCATATCGTGGTGAACCTTTCAGGGCGTGGTGACAAGGACATCATGACCGTGGCTAACATCGACGGCATCGAGTTTTAAGGGCTAGCATGAATCGAATCGACCAGCGTTTTTCCGAATTGAAGCAGCAGGGCCGCAAGGCTCTGATCCCTTACATCACCGCCGGGGACCCTGCGCCCCAGTACACGGTAGGCTTCATGCACGCCCTGGTGGATGCCGGGGCCGATGTGATCGAGCTTGGCGTGCCGTTCTCCGACCCGATGGCGGATGGCCCGGTCATCCAGAAGGCCTGCGAGCGGGCTCTGAAACAGGGCACCCGGCTGGTGGACCTGCTGGACATGGTGGCCGAGTTTCGCCAGACCGATACCCAGACCCCCATCGTGCTGATGGGCTACCTGAATCCTATCGAACGCATCGGTTACACGGCCTTTGCCGATAAAGCCGCCAGCGTCGGTGTGGACGGCGTGCTGGTGGTGGACATGCCGCCGGAAGAGGCGGACGAGTTCGGCCCGCTGCTCAAAGCGCGCGGCCTGGCAGCGATTTTCCTGGTTGCGCCTACCACTTCCCATGCCCGTGCCGCTACAATATGCGCCCACGGTGAGGGGTATCTTTACTATGTGTCGCTCAAAGGCGTGACCGGGGCGGCCACATTGAACGCAGCCGATGTCGCTGAACACCTGGCGCCGCTGCGTGACATGACCGATTTGCCGCTGTGCGTTGGGTTCGGCATTCGCGATGGGGTGACGGCCGCCGAGGTGGCGAAAGTCGCCGATGGCGTGATCGTCGGCAGCGCGCTGGTCAACCGCATTGCGGACAGCGTGGATGCCCCTGAAACCATCACCGGACAGTTGAAGAGCGTGTTGGCTGAGATGCGGACCGCCATGGACGCCTGAGTGCGTCCTCTCATCGTCTACACTGAATCTTGAATTGACGACACTCATCAAGCTTGGCTTGACCAAGCGTTGACGTATACGGAAGCCTTTTTGATATGAGCTGGTTAGACAAGATCGTGCCCTCCATGGGGCGTATCCAGCGGAAGGACCGTCGTGCCAGCGTGCCCGATGGCCTCTGGCGTAAATGTCCCAAATGCGAGGCGGTGCTGTACCTGCCGGAGCTGGAAAAGCACCACAGCGTCTGTCCCAAGTGTGACCATCACTTGCGTCTGACCGCCCGCAAGCGCCTTGACTGGTTCCTGGACAAGCAGGGGCGCGAAGAGGTGGGGGCCGAGATCGAGCCCAATGACCGCCTCAAATTCCGCGACTCCAAGAAGTACAAGGACCGCCTGACGGCTGCCCAGAAAGAGACCGGTGAAAAAGACGCGCTGGTTGCCATGCGTGGCGAGCTGGATGGCCTGCCGGTCGTGGCCGTGGCCTTCGAGTTCACCTTCATGGGCGGCTCCATGGGGGCCGTAGTCGGTGAGAAGTTCGTCCGCGCGGCCACCATTGCGCTGGACGAGGGTATTCCGCTGATCTGCTTTGCTGCCTCGGGTGGCGCGCGGATGCAGGAAGCGCTGTTCTCGCTGATGCAGATGGCCAAGACCTCGGCAGCCCTGGAGAAGCTCAAACAGGCGGGTGTCCCCTATATTTCCGTGCTGACCGACCCGGTGTTTGGTGGCGTTTCCGCGTCGCTGGCCATGCTGGGTGATCTGAACATTGCCGAACCCAACGCACTGATCGGTTTTGCAGGCCCTCGGGTCATCGAGCAGACCGTGCGCGAAACGCTGCCGGAAGGTTTCCAGCGCAGCGAGTTCCTGCTGGAGCATGGCACGGTGGATATGATCGTGCATCGCCATGATATGCGTGCGCGTGTCGGTGGTGTGCTGCGCAAGCTGACTCATCAGCCCGCCGTGGAAACCAGCGCTGAACCGGTGGTCGAAGGTGAAATCACCGAACCTGTGGTGGAAGAAGCCGCATTGGCGGATGCTGCAGAGAGCAGTGCTCAGGCAGAGCCTGCCCAGCCTGCGAGCGATGACGCGTCGCGCAATGCCTAGCACGTTAGCCGAATGGCTGAATCATCTTGAGACGCTGCACCCGGTAGGCATCGACATGGGCCTGGAGCGGGTGTCGCAGGTGGCCCGGCGTATGGGACTGCTGGACCGCCCCCTGGCTCGCCAGGTGATTACCGTGGCAGGCACCAATGGCAAGGGCTCGACCCTTGCCATGATCGATGCGGTGGCGCGGGCGCATGGCCTGCGCACCGGTACCTACACGTCTCCTCATCTGCTGCGCTATAACGAGCGGGTCACGCTGGAAGGGCGCGAAGCCAGTGACCAAACCCTGGTCGAAGGCTTCATTCAGGTGGAGGATGCTCGCCTGGAAGCGCCCGCCATCAGTCTGACCTACTTCGAGGCGGGCACTCTGTGTGCGCTCTGGTGCCTGGCCAATGCCGAGCTGGATCTGGCGGTATTGGAGGTAGGGCTGGGCGGGCGGCTGGATGCCGTCAACATCATCGATGCCGATGTGGCCATCGTGACTACCATCGCGCAGGATCATGCCAATTTCCTGGGGACCGATCTGGCTCAGATCGGGCGCGAAAAAGCAGGTATCTTTCGCCCCCTGAAACCCGCCGTGCTGGGAAGCTTGACGCTGCCCACGAGCGTGCTGGACACGGCCATTGCGGTGGCTGCGCCCAGCTACGTGCTGGGCGTGGGTTTCAGCCATAGCGCGGGTGACGAGCCGCCAGGCACGCCCTGGTGCTGGCATGGGCTCAACCGTGAAGGGGATACTCTTTCCCTTGACGCGCTGCCAGACCCGGGCTTGCCCATCGACAATGCGGCCACGGCGCTGCAGGCGCTGGCGCTGGCAGGTGTGCCGTTGAAGGTGCGGCCGGTCAGTGAAGCGCTGGCTGGCGTGACGCTGCCGGGGCGCCTGCAGTGGAGCGGGCAGTGGTGCCTGGACGTGGGGCATAATCCGCATGCGGCCAGCTATCTGGCGCGCAGGCTTCCCGCGCCGCCTGCCGGTGGTCGCCAGTGGGGGCTGCTGGGCATGCTCAATGACAAGGATGCCGACGGTGTGATCGAGGCACTGTTGCCGCGTATCCGTGACTGGGTCTGCGTCAGCCTGGAAGGCGAACGTGGCCGCTCGGCCAGCGAGCTTGCCGAGCGTATTACGTCGCTGGGCGGGCGCGTGTATCATTGCGCCGATTCCCCCGAGGCCGGGGCAGAGTGGCTGGCTCAACGGCTGACGCCAGAGGATCGGGTATTGGCAACGGGGTCATTCTTTACCGTGGCAGCGCTACTGGCGATGCCACTGCCTCAAGCATCGCCGCAGGCACGTTAAGCTGGAGGGAGAGGGATATGAAATACGGTAAAACGGAACGCATTAGCGGTCTCGTGATTCTGCTGGCCGTGCTGGCGATCATCGTGCCGTGGTTGATGAGTGACCCGGCGCCCCGAGAAGAGCGTCCGCAGCCCACCTTCGTGATCGAACAGCCGGTGAATGTGGTGCGTCAGGACGTTCCTGTGCCCGAGATGCCTGCTTCCATCAACGCGCCGTCTCCCCTCGAGCCGCTGGAGAATGCCGAGGTAGTGGACGAGCCCATCGAGGTTGTGCCGCTGGAACCGCAGACCGAGGCCGTTGCCAGTGCGCCCGCTGAAACGCCTCCGCCAGCGGCACCCGCCGAAGCGCCGCGCAGCGAACCGACGCCCGCTCCCGCCAATGACCCGATTGCCGAGCTGGTGGCCGCCAACCAGAACCGAGGCAGCGGTAGCAGTAGCAGCGGCAGCAGCAATGGTTCTGCTCCCCAGGCGCAGCAGCAGGGCGAATGGGCCGTTCAGGTAGGCAGTTTTGGCGATGCCGCCAATGCCCAGCGAATCAGCGATCAACTCACCAATCAAGGTTTCCGCGTTTTCCAGCGCCCGCGTGACAACAACCTCACCACCGTGCTGGTGGGCCCGTACGGCTCTTCGGAAGATGGCGAGGCGGCGTTGGCGCTGGTGAAAGAGCGCGCCAATGTTCAAGGCCTGCTGGTGCGGGTAAGAGACTGATCATGGCGCTGACATGGATTGATGCCGTTTTTCTGGCCGTGCTGGCGCTATCGATGCTGGCAGGCTTCGTGCGGGGCTTCGTGCGTGAATCACTGGGGCTGGCTGCCTGGCTCGTCGCGCTGATGGTGGCGCGGGTGCTGGCCGAGCCGGTGGCCGAGCTGATGGCCGGCTTCATCGAGAGTTTCGATGCTCGCCTGGTGTTGGCCTTTGCGCTGGTCATCTTTGCGGTGATTCTGCTGTGCGGCATCGTGATACGTATCGTTCACGCCGCCGTGGAGTGGGTGGGCATGGGGCTGTTGAACCGTTTTGCGGGCGCTGCGTTCGGGCTTGCCCGTGGCGTGGTCATCCTGCTGGTGGTAACCGTGCTGATCACCTTGACACCGTTGGCAGACCTTCAGGCATGGCAGGAAGCCTCACTGCGCCCCACCTTCATCGAGTTGCGGGACTGGGCCGTGAGCCAACTGGACCAGTGGGAGCGTGAGCTGCCGACGCCACCGGCGTCGCTGCGCGATGTCTCGCTCCCCGAATTACGCGTACCCGTTCAGCAATAGCCGAGCGGTGGATGTCGTGCCGCTGTCTGGCAGCGGCACGAGTAAGTTGGATGATCATACGGGTTTGCACCAGCAAGCCGTGGTACTAAAGCGAGGTAACTGGAATGTGCGGTATAGTGGGCCTTCTGGCCAAGCAGGCGGTAAATCAGGGAATCTACGATGCCCTGACCGTACTTCAGCATCGCGGCCAGGACGCTGCCGGCATGATGACCTGGAGCGAGGGACGCTTCCTACTGCGCAAGAGTAACGGCCTGGTCCGTGACGTTTTCCATACTCGCCACATGGCGCGCCTGAAAGGCAACCTGGGCATTGGCCACGTGCGCTACCCCACGGCGGGCTCCTCCAGTGAGGCCGAGTCTCAGCCGTTCTACGTCAACTCTCCCTACGGCATTGCGCTGGCCCACAACGGCAACCTGACCAACTCAGAGCAGTTGAAGCAGGAGCTGTTCTCCACGGACCTGCGCCATATCAATACCAGCTCAGACTCCGAAGTGCTGCTCAACGTCTTCGCCCACGAGCTGGGCAAACAAGGCCTTCACCTGGAAGCCGAGGACATCTTCGATGCGGTGCGTCGCGTGCATCGTCGCTGCAAGGGTGGCTACGCGGCCGTGGCGATCATCAACGGGTTCGGCATGGTGGCCTTCCGTGATCCCCACGGCATTCGCCCGGTGGTGTTCGGCACGCGCCAGGACCCCAACGGCCAGGAAGTGATGATCGCTTCCGAGTCGGTGGCGCTGGACGTGGGTGGTTTCGAACTGGAGCGTGACCTGGCGCCGGGTGAGGCCATCTTCGTCGACATGCAGGGCCAGATTCATACCCAGGTATGTGCTGACCGCCCCGAGCTGTATCCGTGTATCTTCGAGCACGTCTATCTGGCGCGCCCCGACTCCATTCTGGATGGTGCTTATGTCTACGGCACGCGCATGCAGATGGGCCGTAAGCTGGGCGACCGTATCATGAGCGAGTGGCCCGACCACGATATCGATGTGGTGATTCCGATTCCGGACACTTCGCGTACCTCGGCACTGGAGATGGCCCAGCACCTTGGCGTCACCTACCGCGAAGGCTTCATGAAGAACCGCTACATTGGCCGTACCTTCATCATGCCAGGGCAGACCCAGCGCAAGAAATCGGTGCGCCAGAAGCTGAATGCCATCGATGTCGAGTTCAAGGGCAAGAACGTACTGCTGGTGGATGACTCCATCGTGCGCGGCACCACCTGCAAGCAGATCATCCAGATGGCCCGGGATGCCGGTGCCCGGAAGGTCTATTTCGCCTCGGCGGCGCCCCCGGTTCGCTACCCCAACGTCTACGGCATCGACATGCCCGCGGCCACCGAGTTGATTGCTCATGGCCGCACGGAAGAGGAAGTCGGCCAGCTGATTGGCGCCGACCGCATCTTCTATCAGGATCTGGAAGACCTGAAGAGCGCCTGCCGCGAGGTCAACCCCGAGATGGAATCCTTCGACTGCTCGGTGTTCGATGGCAACTATGTTACCGGCGATATCGACGAGGCTTACCTGGCGGTACTGGAGGCTAGCCGTAACGATGCGGCCAAGGACAATAGCGCGGGTGACCATGCGCTGGTTGACATGCACAATCAGGACGATGACCTGGACGACTGAGCGCGAATACGCTGGCAACTTTCCTCGGGGGAGTTGCCAGTGGATTGAGCGTTATGGAAGCTGGACGTTTTGGAAAAGAGGGCGCTGCCATGCACGATGATCATCACCAGGAGGAGTGGTCGCTCGAAACGCTCGCCATTCGCGCGGGGCATCACCGCACGTTTGAGCAGGAGCATGCCGAGCCGATTTTTCCCACCTCGAGCTTTGTTTACGAGAGTGCTGCCGAAGCTGCCCGTAAGTTCGGTGGTCAAGAGCCGGGTAACGTCTACTCGCGTTTCACCAATCCGACGGTACACACCTTCGAGCGCCGACTGGCGGCCCTGGAAGGTGGTGAGCGCTGCGTCGCCACCAGCTCTGGCATGGCCGCCATTCTTTCGACTGCCCTGGCACTGCTGTCGGCAGGGGATGAGATCGTCGCCTCGCGTTCGCTGTTTGGCTCTACGGTCAGCCTGTTCGACAAGTATCTGGGCAAGTTTGGTATTACCACGCGCTATGTGGAGCTTTCCAATCTGGCAGCCTGGGAAGCCGCGGTGACGCCCGCAACTCGGCTGATGTTTGCCGAAACGCCGTCCAATCCGCTCTCCGAAGTGGCCGATATTCCGGCCCTGGCAGCGTTGGCGAAGCGCAGCGGGGCCTTGCTGGCCATCGATAACTGTTTCCTTACGCCTGCCCTGCAACAGCCGCTGGCACTGGGGGCCGATCTGGTGATCCACTCGGCCACCAAGTATCTGGATGGCCAAGGGCGCGCCGTGGGCGGAGCGGTGGTAGGGCGTCATGACCTGCTGGAAGAGGTGTTTGGCGTCGTGCGGACCTGCGGCCCCTGCCTGAGTCCGTTCAACGCGTGGATCTTCACCAAGGGGCTCGAGACCCTGTCGCTACGCATGAGGGCCCACTGCGAGAACGCCTTGAGCCTGGCCCGCTGGCTCGACCAGCACCCCGCCGTCAGTCGGGTGTATTACAGCGGTCTGGAAGCACACCCTCAGCACGCGTTGGCCAAGCGCCAGCAGCAGGGCTTTGGGGCCGTGCTGGGGTTCGAGGTGCTGGGTGGACAAGAGGGCGCCTGGCAGGTGATCGACGCTACGCGCATGCTGTCGATTACCGGCAATCTGGGCGATGTCAAAACCACCATCACCCACCCGGCCACCACGACCCACGGGCGTCTTTCCGAGGAACAAAAGGCCGCCGCAGGGATTGCGCCGGGTTTGATTCGGGTAGCTGTCGGGCTCGAAAGTCAGGCGGATATCCAGCGTGACCTGGCGCGTGGCCTGGATGCGCTGGCTGCTCGTTGAAGTACCATGACGACTGACCGGCCATGAGGCCGGTTTTTTATGGGTATCCGGATTATCTGGTTGGTATGCGAGAGCGAAAGGTGGCCGACAAACTCAACCCACAACGGATTAGCTGGTTGATGGCTCGCTGAGTACGCTCACTTGCTAGAGAGCAGATACTTCACCAAACAGGCGATGCCCAGGACCAGTAGCAATAGTAGGGCAATTCCGATCACTGGCATTATCCAGCCCATCGCCCCCATCATCCCGCAATCTGGTAGTGTCGTGTTCATCGTGACAGGGCTCCCTGTGGTGTCCATGCCCAAAACCCGTGGTGCCGCCGCCCAGTGGCACCACGGTCGCGCTCATATCGTTCACCCGGCACAGCAGGACAACTGCGTCACATCCTTGGTGAAAGTCTGGGCACAGAGCTTGAGCCCTTCCACCATGGTCAGGTAGGGAAACAGCTCATTGGCGATGTCGTGTACGGTCATGCGTGCGCGTAGCGCCATCACCGCCGTCTGGATCAGCTCACCGGCTTCCCCCGCCACCGCCTGCACCCCCAGCAACCGGCCCGAGTCGCGTTCGGCCACCAGCTTGATGAAACCACCGGTGTCGAAATTCACCAGCGCACGCGGCACGTTTTCCAGGTCCAGCTCACGGGTATCGACGCTGAAGCCTTGCTCGATGGCCTCGGCTTCCGTCAGGCCGACGGTGGCCACCTGGGGGTCGGTGAAGATCACCGCCGGCATGGCGCTCAGGTCCAGGGTGGCTTCGCCCCCGGTCATGTTGACGGCAGCCCGGCTGCCCCCGGCGGCGGCGACATAGACGAACTCCGGCTGATCGGTGCAGTCACCGGCGGCATAGAGCCCCGGCACCGTGGTGTGCAGATGCTCATCGACCAGAATAGCCCCATGTGCGGTTTCCACGCCGAGGCTCGCCAGGTTCAGGGCCTCGGTATTGGGTGTCCGTCCGGTGGCCACCAGCAGTTGATCCGCCCGCAAGGTGCCGGCGTTGGTGTCGACAATGAATTCATTGTCGGTGTAGTCCACACGGCTCGCCTGGGTCTGCTTGAGGACCTCGATGCCCTCGCGGCGAAACGCCGCCTCCACCGCATTCCCTACCGCCGGGTCTTCCTGGGAGAGCAGGCGGCTGCGGGCCAGCACCGTGACCCGGCTGCCCAGCCTGGCGAAGGCCTGGGCCAGTTCCAGGGCCACCACCGAGGCGCCGATCACAATCAGCCGCTCGGGAAGAGTGTCCAGGGCCAGAGCACTGGTAGAGGTCAGGTAGGGGGTGTCGGCAAGACCCGGGATCGGCGGTACTGCCGGTCGGGCGCCAGTACCGATGAAGGCGCGGTCGAAGTGGACGACCTGCTCGCCGCCCTCGTTCAGCTTGACCATCAGGCTATGGGCATCGATAAACCGGGCCTCGCCGTGCAGGACAGTGATGGCCGGGTGGTCGCGCAGAATCCCCTCGTACTTGGCGTCACGCAGTTCCTCGACACGTCGCTGCTGCTGCTCGAGCAGCTTGGCCCGATCCACCACCGGCGCCTGGGCGCTCAGGCCTGCATCGAAGGGACTTTCCGTACGCAAGTGGGCAATATGGGCCGCGCGAATCATGATCTTCGAAGGCACACAGCCTGTATTGACACAGGTACCGCCGACGGTGCCGCGTTCGATCAGGGTGATCCGGGCGCCGCGCTCGGCGGCCTTCAGGGCCGCCGCCATGGCGGCGCCGCCGCTGCCGATCACGCTCACGCGCAGCAGGGTCTTGGGATTCTTCATGATCACTCTCGATCCGCTTGCGAGGATGTCGGGGTTGATGGATACCCAGCGTTGGTGGTGGCCTCGGTCAATGCCTCCACCGACGTTCGGGCGTCGTCAAAGGTGACCACGGCCTCGAGATCCGCGTAGCTCACGTCGACTTGCGAGACGCCGTCCACCTTGTTGAGGGCGGCCTTGACGGTGATCGGGCAGGCGGCACAGGTCATGCCCGGCACCGACAGCTTCACGGTCTGCAAGGCCGCTAAGGCGGGCGTGCTGAGCAGGGCGAGTAGCGCGATGAAGGCGAAACGAGCTTTCATGGTAGATCTCCTTTTAATAGAACAAGGGCAAGACGTAGGGGAATACCAGGGCGATTAGCACCAGCAGCGATACGAGCCAGAAGATCGCCTTGTAGCCCGTCCTGACCCGTGGCACGGCACACACCTCTCCCGGCTGGCACTTTTCCACTGGCCGAAAGACGCGACGCCAGGCGAAGAACATCGCCACCAGCGCGACGCCGATAAAGAGCGGGCGATAGGGCTCCAGCGACGCCAGATTGCTGATCCAGGCGCCGGAAACGCCCAGCGTGATCAGAACCAGCGGGCCGAGGCAACACGCCGAGGCCAGGAGGGCCGCGACTCCTCCGGCGGCCAGGGGCCCTCGCCCCGTTTTAGGTGTCCGCATTGACGATTCTCCTTTCGGGATGGGGGGAGCTACGATAAGGTTACTTCCGTAGCTTGGTACGGAGTCAAGCATCATGAAGAGACATGCAGATAAAGTGGCGGACACCATGACCATTGGCGGCCTGGCCAAGGCGGCCGGCGTCAATGTCGAGACAATCCGCTATTACCAGCGACGAGGGCTATTATCGGAGCCCGAACGACCTCCCGGAGGTATTCGACGCTATAGTGCCGCCGATATCGACAGGTTGACGTTCGTGAAAACGGCGCAGCAGCTGGGCTTTAGTCTGGATGAGATCAGTGACCTACTTCGGCTGGAAGATGGCGCCCACTGTCAAGAAGCCAGTGCTCTCGCAGAGCACAAGTTAGGGGACGTTCGCGAGAAGATCGACAGGCTTGAAAGAATTGAGAAGGTGCTGAGCGAAATGGTCGACCGATGCCATGCACAACAAGGCAATATCACTTGCCCGCTAATTGCGTCATTGCATGAAGGGCTCAGAGAAGCAGAAGACCCAAGGGAGTAAATCACCTTCAGTTCGTAGAAAACAACGCGGTCAAAGAGTCGCAATCATCTATGGACCATGTCGACAAGGAAAGTTTGCATGACCAGCTTGCCTGACAACATCCTGCACCTTCCCGAGTACCACGTCCTAGCCACCAAGATGGAAGAGCATGATCTCCACTACCAGGTCGAAGCTCCTGAGCCTCTAGCTTGCGAGGAATGCGGCGTTGAGAGTGAGTTTGTCAGGTTCGGCAAGCGCGATGTGGCCTATCGCGACCTACCCATCCACGGAAGGCGGGTCACCCTCTGGGTGGTCCGTCGCCGCTACACCTGCCGGGCGTGTGGAAGGACGTTCCGGCCAGCTCTTCCGGAAATGGTAGACGATCACCGCATGACGCGGAGGCTTTACAACCACGTCGAGAAGGAAGCCTTCAATCACCCCTACGCCTACGTGGCTGATACCACGGGCCTCGACGAGAAGACTGTCCGCGAGATATTCAAGAAGAAGGCTGAGTTCCTGGCAGCCTGGCATCGCTTCGAGACACCCCGCTGCCTGGGGATCGACGAGCTGTACCTGAACCGCCGCTACCGCTGCATCCTGACCAACCTGGAGGAGCGTACCCTACTGGACCTGCTGCCCGGTCGCCAGCAGGACGCGGTGACGAGGCGCCTCATGAGCATGACCGAGCGCCACCAGGTCGAGATCGTCAGCATGGATATGTGGAAACCCTACCGCCGTGCTGTCCAGGCGGTGCTGCCGCAGGCTCGCATTGTGGTCGATAAGTTCCACGTCGTGCGAATGGCCAACGAGGCCTTGGAAAAGGTCCGCAAGGGGCTCAGGAAAAAGCTGACGTCCAACCAGCGCCGAACCCTCAAGGGTGACCGGAAGATCCTGCTGAAGCGCGCTCACGATGTCTCAGATCGCGAACGGCTCATCATGGAGACCTGGACAGGGGCATTCCCCCAGCTCTTGGCGGCCTACGAGCACAAGGAGCGGTTCTTCCACATCTGGGACGCCACAACCCGGCGTGACGCCGAGAAGGCGCTGACTGCCTGGATTGACGACATCCCACAGGGGCAAAAGGAGGTCTGGAAAGATCTCGTCAGTGCTATCAGTGGCTGGCATGAGGAGATGCTGACCTACTTCGAGACCGACATCCCGATCACCAACGCCTTCACGGAGTCAATCAACCGGCTGGCCAAGGATAAGAACCGCGATGGCCGTGGCTACTCATTCGAGGTGATGCGGGCACGAATGCTCTACACCACGAAGCACAAGAAGAAGGCACCGACTGCGAAGGTCTCTCCTTTCTACAAGAAAACCATCGGTTACGGACTGCCGGACTTCGCAGAGGAACTCAACTACGGAGTCGATCTATCAACCATCTGAGGGTGGTATCAGATTGATGGGGTGAAGGTGCCCCATCAACCATTAAATCCGTATACCCTTTTTTATTGGCGAAACGCGCTAACGTTTCATAAAGTGACATGGTGTGGCCATGATGAAACGGTTTTTCCGAACGATGCGTTCTGCTTTTTTCAGCAGTGTTTTGCCATTCGAAAGGTTATGATTTTTATAACAAACGAAGCATGCTGCGGGGCAGTATGCAGCCGTCAATGGGGAATCAAGGATGTGGCGTAATACACGCAGCGGCTGGGGGCTGGTCAGTATCGCGTTTCACTGGCTGAGCGCTCTGACCATTATTGGCTTGTTCGCGCTTGGCTGGTGGATGACCGGGTTGGGTTATTACGACCCCTGGTACAATCAGGCGCCCTGGATACACCGCTCGGTGGGCGTGTTGCTGCTCATCGCCACCTTCGGTCGATTGGCCTGGCGCATGATACAGCCCAGCCCGGCTGCAGAGGGTGGTCGGTTCGAGCGTCTGGCAGCTCACCTTGGCCACATAGCCCTTTACGTTTTGATGCTGATGGTACTGTTCAGCGGCTACCTGATTTCGACCGCCAATGGCCGTTCCATCAGTGTATTTGGTTGGTTCGATGCGCCCGCCATCGTGCATGGCTTGCCCAATCAGGCCAGCGTGGCGGGAGACATCCACTGGTACAGCGCGCTGGTGCTCATGGTATTGGCAGGTGGGCATGCACTGGTGGCACTGGTTCACCACTGGCGCTTGGGGCACGATACGCTGCGCCGCATGATCAACCCGCGCCATGGGCAGCCAAATCGTCATGGCCAGCCAAAGATTTGAACCCTGTTCTACTCACCGCGGACTCATGATGGATCCGCACTCTTGACCAAGGAAAGCGAGGAGATAGCAATGTTGAAGAAGACAGCGATTGCCACGGCACTGGCCGCAGCGGCTCTGGTTCCCCTGAGCCAGGCGCAGGCGGCTGACTATCAGATCGATATCGAAGGCCAGCACGCGTTCGTGCAGTTCAAGATCAACCATCTGGGCTTCTCTTACATTCTGGGCAGCTTCGAGACCTTCGATGGCCAGTTCCATTACGATGCCGACGACCTGGACGCGTCTTCCGTCTCCATGGAAGTGCAGGTCAACAGCCTGACCACCAACCATGCCGAGCGTGATCGTCATATTCTGAGCGCTGACTTCCTCAACGCCAGCGAATTCCCCACGGCGACCTTTACGTCCACTGGTTTCGAAGCCACGGGTGACAACGAAGGCGTGGTGACCGGCGAGCTGATGCTGCATGGCGAAACTCAGGAAATCGAAATGCCGGTAACCCTGATGGGCGAAGGCGAAGACCCCTGGGGTAACTACCGCGCCGGTTTCGAAGGCAGCACCATGCTGACGCTGAGTGACTTCGGCATCGACATGAGCGACTTCCCGGAAGCCATGCACGAGCTGGAGCTGTACGTTACCTTCGAAGGCATCCGCCAGTAAGCGATGCCCGATGAAAGCGCTGCCACCCTCACGGGTGGTGGCGTTTTTTGCGTTTTAGGGCACCCGTCAACCGAGCAATACACCAAGGAGGCCGCCGTTGGCAGCCGCTATGCAACAACGTGAGTTGGCCATCACCCTATGGCGCCAAACCTGGCCCATGGCCATTGGCGTTCTGGCGCTGCTGGGGTTTCAGCTGGTCGACAGCGCTTTCATCGCGCGACTGGGCACGGCCCCGCTGGCCGCGCAGTCGTTCACTTTTCCGCTGTCGTTTTTGATCATTGGTATTCAGGTGGGGATGGGCATTGCGATTGCGGCGCTCATCTCCCGCGCCCTGGGGGCCGGTGAACAGGCCAGAGCCAAGCGCTTGAGCAGCCTGGTGCTGGTAGCCGGTGGCGCGGTCATCGGTGCGCTGGCCGTGGTGCTTTGGGCGTTGCAGGAGCCCTTGTTCAGCCTGCTGGGGGCCGACCAGCGTGCGCTAGGGCACATTCGAGCCTACTGGGCGCCGCAGCTGTTCGCCGCCTGGTTGGGCGCCTTGCTTTACTTCATCTACAGCGTGTTTCGCGCCCACGGCGATACTCGGTTGCCTGGCAAGATGATGGTGGTCAGCAGCCTGGTGAACCTGGTGCTGGACCCGCTGTTCATTTTTGGCCTAGGCCCCTGGGAGGGGTGGGGGTTGCCGGGGGCTGCCTGGGCCACGGCCATCGCCTTTGCCGTGGGCTTATGGTTTACCAGCCGTAAGCTGTATCGCCGTGGGTGGGCGACGATGGTCGCGCTGTGGCCAGAGGCCAAACGCTCCTGGCGCTCTTTCACCGGCATTGCCGCGCCAGCCATGGTCAGCCAGCTGATGCCGCCGCTGGCCGCCATGCTGGCGATTGCGGCGGTGGCGGGGCTGGGGGATGCCCAGGTCGCGGCCTGGGGGTTGGCCAGCCGGTTGGAAACCCTTTCGCTGATGGTGATTCTTGCCATGACCATGTCCCTGCCTCCCTGGTTGGGGCGCTGCTATGGGGCTGGAGAGTGGGAGCAGATCCACCGTTTGTTGCGCCTGGCGCTGACCGTGGCCGTGGCTTGGCAATTGGCGCTGGGCGTGTTGTTGGCGCTGGCGTCACCCTGGGTGGCCATGGCGCTGGCCGGTAATCCAGAAGTGCAGAGCGAGCTGGCGCTGCTGATACGTTTTCTACTGCCCAGCTATGCGGCGCTGGGTGTATGCATGCTGGTGGTCTCGGCGGGCAATGCGCTGGGCTGGCCGCTGCGGGCCATGCTGCTCTCCAGTGCGCGGCTGTTCGTGTGCTACCTGCCGTGCCTTTGGGTGGGTGGGCAGCTGTTTGGCTGGACGGGGCTGGCTGCGGGCGCCGCTTTGGGGAATGTGCTGGCAGGCCTGATGGCTTGGGGAGCGCTGCGGCGGATTCTCTCTCGCCCGCATCGGCGGGCGGGAGCGTCATGACCCGACAACGGGTTCAGTGCTGGCGACGTGATTCCTGAAATGAGAAATACAGGAACAGCAGCGCCATGGCGAGATAGCCCATGACGAAGTCGGGGGCCGCATTGAAGGCCAGCTGGGGGGCATGCATCAGGCCAACGAATGAAAAGCCCGCCGCGATGGCGGCAAAGGCCGCTGCCCTGCGGAACTGATGGTCGATCACCGACACGGTCATGGCGCCCAGTAGGATGGCCATGAACATGGCGCCTTGCCCCAGCACGACGATGGCGCTGGAGATGTCGCTGACCACCTCACCGGCTCCCCGGTTGAAGCGCGTCATCACGTAATTGGCGAAGTAGGGCAGCATCGCCAGGGCGATGGCCGGGTAGTAGCGGGTATCGTTGGCCTGGAACGCAGTGGCGATCATGGACATCCCCACGAACACCAGAATAGGCGCCACGACGGAGACCGGAATGATGGCCGCCAGTGCAGCAATCAGGCCGAACATGGTGGCCAGCGCATAGACGGCGCCGTTCAGCAGGCTGTAGCCGCGCCCGGCGCCCATCCACTTGGCACCCACCGTGGCAATGTAGACCGTGGTAGGAAACGCGCCCCCAAACAAGGCCCCGATCATGGTGCCTGCACCATCCACGGCCTGGCACTCCCGTACATCGTACTTGTCGCCTGCGGCTTCCATGGCCTCGACGTTGTTCATGGTTTCGATGGCGTTGTACAGGGTAATGGGCAGCACCACGGTCAGGACGGCCAGCATGCCGGTGAACAGTAGGCCCAGCCCTTCGAACCAGGCGAGATTGGGCAGCAAGGGGTAGAACCCAAGATGGGTGAAGGCATCGCTGAAGCGCTCGGTGCCTGCATCACCAATCAGGTAGGCCATGGTCGTCCCGATGACGATGGCAAACAGCGAGGTGGGGAGTTTGAAGGGCATGCTCACCCTGGCGACCAGGCCCACGATGATGATCCCCAGCACCAGCAGGCCAATCACCGGCATTTCCAGCGTCTTGAACAGCATTTCACCCGCAATAAAGGTCAGCGCAACGCCTGCCACGGCACCCAGCATGGCGGCTCTGGGCAGGTGATACTGTACCCAGCGGCCCACGACGCTGATCAGCGCTTCGATGGCACCGCTGATGAAGCAGGCGGCCACGGCGACTTTCCAGGCGAGTTCGGCATCGCCGGTCAGCTGTTTGGCGGGCAGCAGCACCCCGAACAGGAAGACGAACATCACCGGCGTGGAAATACCGTAGGAGAGCGCTGTGACATCGCTGCGGTTCTCCTTGCGCGCCAAGCGAGCGGCGCTCCAGGCATAGTAGAAGTTGCCCACCATGACGGCGACCGCCGCCCCTGGCAGCACCTGCCCATACACGATGGAAGCAGGGAAACCCATGCCCAGCATGGTAATGGCGATAATGATGAAGTTGGCGATGTTGTTCTGAAACAGCGCAAAGAAAGCGTCGGTATCTTCTTTTTTGTACCAGGGGTAGGGAGTGCTGGCAGCCGCCATGTTGTGCCTCTCGGTTATGGTGTGTTGTATACAAGGCTACGCTGAGTGTGCCGAATGTTTGACTAATCGGTCAAGCGTTGCGTTGTCACGGACGCCGCGCAGGCGCCCCAGGCTCTGGCGGCGAAGGCGCAATTGTACACATCATTGTTCAAGAGGTTGATCTTTCGAAAACAAAAACGCCCAGGCCAAGGCCCGGGCGTGATATGTCAGTGCGCGAGATCAGTCGTTGACTGCCGCGATGGCCTTGGCCAGGTAGGGGAGGTTCTCGTGGGAGAAACCTGCCACGTTGGCACGGCCTGAGCGCACCATGTAAATGCCGAACTCGTCACGCAGGCGGTCTACCTGTTCCGGGGTCAGGCCCGTGTAGGAGAACATGCCGCGCTGCTCGGCCACGCAGGCGAATTTTTCCGCCAGGCCGTAAGGTTTGAGTGCCTCGACGAAATCGCGACGCAGGGTATTGATGCGGTCGCGCATTTCCGTCAGCTCTTCACGCCACAGGGCGGACAGCTCGGCATCGTGGAGGATTTCGCTGACGATGGCGCCGCCGTGGGCGGGCGGATTGGAGTAGTTTTCCCGGGCAACGATGGCCGCCTGGGAGCGTACGTTTTCCATCTGCTCGGCGTCCTTGGCCACCAGGATCAGGCAGCCAGTGCGCTCGCAGTAGATGCCGAAGTTCTTGGAGCAGGAGCTGGTGATGATCACTTCATCCAGGTTTTCAGCCAGCAGGCGAACGCCGTAGGCGTCTTCGTCCAGCCCTTCGCCGAAGCCCTGGTAGGCGAAGTCAATCAGCGGCAGCAGCTTGCGCTCTTGCAGAACGGCCATGACTTCCTGCCACTGCGCTTGAGAAAGATCGAAGCCGGTGGGGTTGTGGCAGCAGGCATGCAGCACGACCACGTCGCCTTCAGGGATCTGCTTGAGGGCTGCCAGCATGCCCGCGAAATCCAGACGGTTCTCGGCATCAACGTAGGGGTATTTGTGCAGTGCAATGCCGGCCGCAGTGAAGATGCCGTGGTGGTTGGGCCAGGTGGGGTCGCTGACCCAGATGCCTTTGCCGGGCAACTGGCTGGCAATGAAATCGGCCGCCAGACGCAGGGCGCCCGTGCCGCCCGGTGATTGCGTGGCGCTGGCACGCTTGGCTTTCAGTACCGGTGAGTCGGCACCCAGTACCATGGGCAGCACGGCATCGCCATAAGCGGGGGCACCGTGGGAGCCAATGTAGGTTTTGGTGGTTTCATTCTTGAGCAGGCGAGCTTCTGCTTCCTTGACCGCGCGCATGATCGGGGTATTGCCCGCTGCATCACGATATACACCGACACCTAGGTCCACTTTCTGCGGATTGGTGTCTTTCTTGAAAGCTTCGATCAACCCGAGAATGGCGTCTCCAGGGACTCGCTCAATTTGCTCAAACATTTATTCGACTACCTCGTCGGTTCTGGCGGCAAGAATGAAATCATTGAGATGCAGGCCGCGCAGGGTATGTGTCCACCAAGTCACGGTGGTGCGCCCCCACTCGGTCACGATGACCGGATGATGCCCAGCCTGCTCGGCAACCTCACCGACCCGTTGGGTAAATGCCAACGCATCGGCGAAATCACGAAACGTAAAGCGTCTCGTCAACTTCATGATGCCATCGTGTTCGATAATCTGCCACTCTGGAAGTGCGGCCAGATGGGGTTGGCATGCCTTATGAGCGAGCGGCATGGCATCTGACGACACGGACTGGAAGGCAGTGCGAGCGAGGCTTTGCATGGTGGGTCTCCGGGCGCGATCAGTATAGCGTCAGGGTAGAAGACGCACGCAGTCCCGGCCAAGCTCCTTGGCACGATAGAGCGCCTGGTCGGCGCGCTCCATCAGGCTGGTCAGGGGTTCGCCACAGCGGTACTCCGCCACCCCGATGCTCAGCGTGACGCTGCTCTGGCCAATGCCGAAATCGTGCTCGGCGATGGTTTTGCGCAGGCGGTCGGCAAGCGCATGGCATTGCTGCAGCGAGGTAAGCGGCAACAGTACCATGAACTCTTCACCTCCCAGGCGGGCCACGATGTCTTCACAGCGCAGCAGCGACGTGGTCAATGTGGCCAGCTGCTTGAGTACCTTGTCGCCCTGCAGGTGCCCCCAGGCGTCATTGAGCTGCTTGAAGTGATCGATATCGATCATCATCACCGACAGCGGTGAGCCATGGCGCGTGCTCAGGGAGCTTAAATGGGTCAGTTGCAGCATCAGCTTGCGCCGGTTGGCGAGGCCGGTCAGCGGGTCGGTGTCGCACAGTCGGCGCAAGCGCTGCTCTTCCAGCACCTGCTCGGTGATATCCATCATGATGCCACTCCAGCGCACTCCATTGGTCAAGGGCTCCGGGGTGGCGCTGACCGCAATCCAGCGCGGATTGTCCTCGGGAAAGGGTAGCTGAAAGCGAGTCGTCAGCGGCAGCATCCAGCGTGCCGAGCGCTCGATGGCTGACATGATCTTTGGGTAGTCGCTGCCAGTGAGTTGCTCCAGCAGCGGCTGGGCATCTTCGGCGAGCTGGTGTTTGTCGATATAGGCAAGTGCCATGCCACCCCCTTCCAGATAGGGAAAGTGCATGTGGCCAGCGTGCGTGCGGTAAAACTGAAAAATGACCCCGGGGATGCTGCTGATCAACTCTTCCGTGCCCAGGGCGGCAGGCTTGGAAGTAACGGATGCCTCATTCACGGACATGCGTGAATCTCCAGACGATAGGCCTATTATAAGTTAGCCGTAAAGATTAGCCCTAAAAAGGTAAATGGGATGTAAGCCATTGCTGACAAATTGTCTTTTATTGATAATTTTTTGGAATTAAAAAATATTTTTAATTCTATGTTTTGTGATTTTGCGTTGTCTGGCCTGTGCAGCATGAGCAATTCGGTTTAAAATTACTTTTTTGTATATAAATCATTATTTTTATTACTTTGGTGGCGGTTTTGGGCACGCAGCCAATACATGAAGGGGGATGACGACCATGGTAGCCATGAGCTCCCAGCCAGGTGCTGGTCGTGTCAGTCTGGTAGGCGCAGGGCCGGGCGACCCGGACTTACTGACATTGAAAGCTTACCGGCGGCTCAAGAGCGCCGAGGTGGTGCTTTATGATCGTTTGGTGAGTGACGAAATCATCGCGCTGCTACCCTCGGAAGCGGCGCGCTACTATGTGGGCAAGGCGCGTTCATCCCACAGTGTACCCCAAGAGGGGATCAATCAAGCGCTGGTGGATTGGGCCCGACAGGGCAAACAGGTGGTTCGACTGAAGGGTGGCGACCCTTTCATCTTTGGTCGCGGTGGCGAGGAGCTCGAAACCCTGGTGGCAGCGGGCATCGAAGTAGAGGTCGTACCCGGTATCACGGCGGCATCTGGCTGCGCTGCCTATGCCGGCATACCGCTGACCCATCGTGATCATGCGCAATCCGTGCGTTTCGTGACCGGGCATTTGCAGCAGGGCGAGTTTAACCTCGATTGGCCTACCCTGGCACAGCCCGGCCAGACCCTGGTGTTCTATATGGGGTTGAGTAATTTGACGTCGATTTGCGAGGGGTTGATGGCCCATGGTCTAGCGCCAGAAACGCCGCTGGCGCTGATCGAGCAAGGTACCACGCGTCAACAGCAGACCCACACGGGTACGCTGGGTCATCTGCCCACGGCTTTTCTGCAAGGCGCTATCCAGCCGCCCACGCTGTTGATCGTGGGAAGCGTGGTGACACTGCATGCGCAGCTGTCGTGGTTCGAGGCGGAGCAGGGGAGCGCTCAGGGGTTTGGCGAAGATAGCCATTTTTGTAAAGTGCAGCGGCCATAACGCGATTGCCATGCGTGTAGATAACAAGAGAAAGCGTGCTATCCCGTTGGACGGCTGGCGATATGTGGGTGGCTGTGTATGCTGATAGGGACTACTTTTAGAAACGATCGTTGATGCTATCGAACGTTTTGTCACTCACGTTGCTATTACCAGCAGCCAGGCGATAGAGAGAGATGCAGCATGTCAGAAACAAACCACCCAAAGCCGCAAACACCCACTGGCAAGCCCGATATGAAGACGTTGTTTCAGGATAACCGCGTCAAGGGGATTGCCGGTATCGCGGCCATTGCGGTGATATGGGCCATCATGGCGCAGTCCAATGCAGGCACCCATCGTGATCGCGTCGAGCGGCTGGAAGGTCAGCTGAATAGTGTCGAGCAGGAAAATGCCCAGCTGAGCCAGCGTCTGGCTGAGGTCGAAGAAGCCGAAGCAGACCTGACGGCCATGCGCGAAGAAATAGCCCTGTTGGCGCAGCAGCAGGAGGAAGCCGCCGAGACGCTGGCTTCCGCCCAGGGCGAGGTAAGTACCGTGCAGTCGCGTCTGGAAGAGCTGGAGTCCCAGGTCAACGAGGCCAGCGAGCGCCTGGCCGAGCTGGAAGAGCAGATTGCCAGCCAGCAGAGCGAGCTGGAGTCGCTGCAGGAGGAGCGCGATAGCGTGACCAGCGAGCGCGATGCGATGCAGTCCGAGATCGAGTCCATGACCCAGCTGCGCGAAGAGGAAGAAGAGAGCCTGAGCCAGGTGCGCAGTGAAATGGATGATCTGATGGTGGCGCTGGACATCGGACGCGAAGAAGTCGCCAACGTCGAGCGCGATATCGAGACTCGCGAAGAGCAGTTGGAGCGGCTGGAAACCCAGCTACGTGAATGGCGTGAAGAGCTGGCCGCGCTAGGCGACCGCCTGCACGTGGATGATGCTGCCAACGATGAGGTGCCTGACCTGTCAGGTGATCAAGAGAGCGAGGGCGACGACGCTGACGCTGACGATACGCAAGCGCAGTAAACGGAGTTCCGATGGCTGAGGCCATCGTGTTCTTCCAAGAGCGGGCACGGGGCTTCCCATGCCCGCTTTTGTTTTTGTCGGTTTAGAAATGGGCGGTGGAGGAGTATCATTCCCGCCAGACCATGCAGGTATTCAACAACGGGAGAGCCATTGATGGATGGTGTGAAACATATCGTGGCCGTGGCCTCGGGCAAGGGCGGTGTCGGCAAATCGACCGTGACCGTGAATCTGGCGCTGGCATTGGCGGCTCAGGGCTACCGCGTAGGCGTGCTGGACGCTGATATCTATGGCCCCAGTCAAGCGCAGATGCTGGGCGTCAAGGAAGGGGTGCGCCCTCAGGCCGGGGAGAACAACACGTTTCTGCCGCTGGAAGCGCACGGTATCCAGGCCATGTCGATGGCGTTCATGGTCAATACCCGGGATGCCATGGTATGGCGTGGCCCCATGGTCGTGGGGGCGTTCCAGCAGATGCTCAACCAGACCCAGTGGGACAACCTGGACTTCCTGCTGATCGACATGCCGCCCGGTACCGGCGACATCCAGTTGACGCTGGCGCAGAAAGTGGCCGTATCGGGTGCCGTGATCGTGACGACGCCTCAAGACATCGCACTGCTGGATGCTCGCAAGGGCATCGAAATGTTCCGCAAGGTCAATGTGCCTGTGCTGGGGGTCGTCGAGAACATGAGCCTGTACCACTGCGAACAGTGCGGCCATGAAGCGGCGATCTTTGGCACCGGTGGTGGCGAGCGCATTGCCGAAGAGTATGATACGGCGGTGCTGGGTCGGCTGCCGCTGACGCTGTCGATCCGTGAATTGGCCGACTCCGGGCGCCCCAGCGTGGTTGCCGAGCCGGAGAGTTCCGTGAGCCAAACGTTTGCCGAGATTGCCCGTCAGGTGGCGCAGTCCGTCAACGCCCATCAATCCGGTGGCCCGACGATTTCCTTTAGCGAGTGATGAAGTAACCGATGAGCATTAAATCAGACAAGTGGATCCGCCGTATGGCGCAGAGCGATGCCATGATCGAGCCCTTCGAAGCCGAGCAGGTGCGCTACGTCAACGATCAGCGGGTGATCTCCTACGGCACGTCCAGCTACGGATACGATGTGCGCTGTGCCGATGAGTTCAAGGTGTTTACCAATATCCACTCGGCGATTGTCGATCCCAAGTCGTTCGATGACAAAAGCTTCGTCGATGTAAAAGGGGACGTGTGCATCATCCCGCCCAACTCGTTCGCGCTGGCGCGCACGGTGGAGTACTTCCGTATTCCGCGTAACGTGCTGACCATTTGTCTGGGTAAATCGACCTACGCGCGCTGCGGCATCATCGTCAACGTGACGCCGCTGGAGCCGGAGTGGGAAGGCCACGTGACGCTGGAGTTTTCCAACACGACCAACCTGCCTGCCAAGATCTATGCCCATGAAGGCGTTGCCCAGATGCTGTTCCTCGAATCCGACGAGGTCTGCGAAACCTCGTACAAGGATCGCGGCGGCAAGTACATGGGTCAGCGTGGGGTAACCTTGCCCAGAACGTGATAGGGAAGGCCTGAGCGATCAGCCATTGTCAGATGGCAAGAGAAAAACGCCCTGATGCAGTGATGCATCAGGGCGTTTTGAGTTGGATGCCACGATGGGTCAGGCGTCGTTGGCTTCTTCGTCCAGTTCTTCGGCGGCATCCGCATGGGAAAGACGCATGCCATGGGGCGGTAACAGGTGGCCGTCCATGCGTGCGCCTTCGGCGGTGTACTGCAAGCGTCCCTCGAGGAACCAGTGAACGGCAATCGGGAAGATCAGGTGTTCACGGGCGTGGACCTTCTCCTTGAGGGTCTCGACGCTGTCGTCGGCGGTGACGGCGAGCTCGGCTTGCAAGACCACCGGCCCTCCGTCCAGCTCTTCGGTGACGAAATGCACGCTGCAACCATGCTGGGCAACACCATCGGCCAGGGCTCTGGCGTGGGTGTTGAGGCCCTGGTAGGCAGGCAGCAGCGACGGGTGAATGTTGAGCATTTTGCCCAGGAAGCGCTGTACGAAGCGTGGCGTCAGAATCCGCATGAAGCCCGCCAGTACGATGAGATCCGGCTCATGGCGTTCGATCACCTTGATCAGTGCGCCGTCGTAGGCGTCGCGGCTATCGTATTCACGGTGGGGCAGAGCCACCGCTTCGATACCCGCTTCGTGGGCGCGCTTCAGACCGTAAGCGTCCGGCTCGTTGGAGATGACCGCGACGATCTCGCCGCCCAGACGGTCGTGCTGCTGGGCGTCGATCAAGGCCTGCAGGTTGCTGCCGCTGCCGGAGATCAACACCACCACGCGGCGTGCGCCCACGGGTTCCGGGGTCAGGTCGTTGATGGTATCCGTGCTGTACTCGGTACTGCTCATGCCTGCGGGCCTGCCTTGCCGTTTTTCAGTACCACGGCTTCGCCCTGGCGTGCTTCGATGTGGCCAATCTGGTAGACGGTTTCACCTTGAGCCTGCAAGTGAGCCTTGGCGGCTTCCGCCTGGCTCGCAGGCACTACCACCACCATGCCGATGCCGCAGTTCAGCACGCGGTGCATTTCGGTTTCGTTGACGTTGCCCTTGGCTTGCAGCCAGTTGAATACTTCCGGGCGCTGCCAGGTGGCCAGGTCGATGTGTGCCGCCAGGTGGTCGGGCAGCACCCGGGGAATGTTTTCCAACAGGCCGCCACCGGTAATGTGCGACAGCGCATGCACCGCCAGCTCCGTTTCACGCATCATCGAGAGCAGTGACTTGACGTAAATGCGCGTGGGAGCCATCAGCGCTTCGCTCAGCGGCTTGCCGTCTACCTGCTCTTCCAGCGACGCCTGGCTGACTTCGAGGATCTTGCGAATCAGGGAGTAGCCATTGGAGTGGGGGCCGGAGGAGGCGAGGCCCAGCAGTACGTCACCTTCGGCGACCTTGCTGCCGTCCAGAATCTCTTCTTTCTCTACCACGCCAACGCAGAAGCCAGCCAGGTCGTAGTCGTTGCCTTCGTACATGCCGGGCATCTCGGCGGTTTCGCCACCCACCAGCGCACAGCCAGCCAGTTCACAGCCTGCACCAATGCCGGTGACGACGTCGGCGGCGATATCCACGTCCAGCTTGCCCGTGGCATAGTAGTCGAGAAACAGCAGCGGCTCGGCACCGGCCACGATCAAGTCATTGACGCACATGGCTACCAGGTCGATCCCAATAGTGTCATGCTTGCCCAGGTCCATGGCCAGACGCAGCTTGGTGCCTACGCCGTCGGTCCCAGAGACCAGTACGGGTTGACGGTAACCCGCAGGCAGCTCGCACAACGCGCCGAAACCACCGAGGCCACCCATGACCTCCGGGCGTGACGTGCGCTTGGCCACATGCTTGATGCGATCCACCAGGGCATTGCCTGCATCAATATCGACGCCTGCGTCCTTGTAGCTGAGAGAGGGAGTCGACTGGGAAGAGGAGGTCTCGGTCATGACGGGTCCTGTGAAGCCTATGCAAAGCGATTGTGCTGGCAAATTGCCAGTGCCGGAGCGATAACGGCCTGCGATTGTATCACTGCGCGACGTAAGTCGCACCGATGGACACGTTATCAGGTGCGTGCAGGCCAGGTTTTGTTACTATTCATTGCTTGACGCTGACCGTGTATCCAGGGAGGAGAGAATAAAATGCGACATTCATGGTGGGGCATCCTGTTTTTGGTGGCCCTGGTTGGCGTTGTGTATTTACTGGATGCGGTGCTCATGCCCTTCATTGCCGGACTGATTCTGGCGTACCTGGCAGACCCGCTGACCAACTATTTTCAGCGGCTGGGGCTGAAGCGGGTGTGGGCGGTCAGCAGCGTATTTCTCATTCTGTTGCTGGTGCTGGCCATCAGTTTGCTGATCCTGATTCCGCTGGTCATCCAGCAGATCAAGCAGCTTGGCGAGATGGTGCCTGGCGTGTTCGACTGGGTGGAAAACTACCTGGCCCCGCAGGTGCAGGCGTGGACGGGGTATGATCTGCGTTCCGAGCTGGACAATGTTCAGGAGACCCTGGCTGAAAATTGGCGCGATGCCGGTAGCTACCTGGCCCAGGCGCTTGGCCAGATTGGCCGTTCGGGCATGGCCTTCGCCACGTGGGTGACCTACGTCGCATTGATTCCGGTGGTGACGTTCTACTTGCTCCTTGACTGGAACCGTTTGCTGAACAATCTGATCGACTTGATACCGCGCCACTGGGTCGATGACGCCACGCGGCTGGCCAAACGCTGCGATGAGGTGTTGGCGGCGTTCCTGCGAGGCCAGCTACTGGTCATGCTGTGTCTGGGCGTCATCTATGCGGTGGGGCTGACCCTGATGGGGCTGAATTTTGGCCTGTTGATCGGCGTCATTTCCGGGCTGGTCAGCATCGTCCCCTTCCTGGGGTTCATCGTTGGGCTCAGCAGCGCCCTGGTGGTGGCGCTGTTCCAGTTCGATAGCTGGTGGGCGCTGGTGGGGGTGCTGGGGGTATTCAGCCTGGGGCAGGTCATCGAAAGCGTCGTGCTGCAGCCCAAATTGCTGGGTGACAAGATAGGCTTGCACCCGGTGGCGGTCATTTTTGCGGTGTTGGCGGGGGGCAATCTGTTTGGCCTGACCGGGGTGCTTCTGGCCTTGCCGGCGGCCTCGGTCATCATGGTGCTGCTCAAGGAGGTCAAGGAGCGTTACCAGAACAGTGCCTTGTATGATGAGACGCTGGAGCCGACGTCACCGCCGCACGAACTGGGTCTCCAGGACAAAGGGGAGTCTTCATGAGCCGATTGCCGGCACAGTTACCGCTCGGGGTGGGGTTGCGTGATGACGCAACGCTGAACAACTACTATCCCTCGAGCGGTAATGCAGCTCTGGTGCAGCATCTGACGCAGCAGCTGTCGCCAGATGCCGAGCCGTTTATCTATCTTTGGGGTGCGCCAGGCAGCGGCCGTAGCCACCTGTTGCAGGCGGCCTGCCACGCGGCCTCGGATCAGGACAAGCGTGCCCTTTACCTGCCGCTGGCCGACCTGGGCCATTTCCCGCCGCTGATGCTGGAGGATATCGAGCGTCTTGACCTGGTGGCCATCGACGACCTCGAATACGTCATCGGGCGCAAGCGTTGGGAAGAGGCGTTGTTCCATGCGTTCAATCGTTTGCGAGACGCTGGCAAAGCGCTCTTGATCGCCGCCAATGCGCCGCCCAGGCGGCTGGAGGTCGTGCTACCGGATCTGGCCTCACGGTTGACCTGGGGGGTGACGTTTCATCTTCATCCGCTGGATGACCAGGAGCGCCTGGCCGCCTTGAAGCTGCGGGCCCGGGTCAGGGGGATGGAGTTACCCGACGATGTGGGGCGGTATATCCTGCATCGCGGCCCCCGAGAGCTTGGTGAGCTGTGCCGGGCGCTGGAGACTCTGGATCAGGCGTCGCTGTCGGCCAAGCGCAAGCTGACCATTCCTTTCGTGAAAGGCGCGCTCAACTGGTAGACACTATTGGTAGGCGCCATGAAAAAGCCCCGAGCACAGCGTGCTCGGGGCTTTTTACGTTGGGCTGGCCTCACTCACGTGCCACCAGCCTGGCGTTTGATCAGGCGCTCTTGCTCATTTTGCTGGCGGCTGCCTGAGCCTGCTTGACGTTGTCTTCGGTCAGCTTCTGGCTTTTCTGCAGGAAATCCTGCTGCAGCGATACTACCTTGTCAGCGTCGCCCTTGACGCGCTCGGCCAAGTCCTTGGCCACTTTTTGCTGGCTTTCCATGTAGCTGCGCAGGCCATCGGCATCCTTGACGCTCAACAGCTGACGCACTTGGGCGATGCCGGTGTCCACGTACGCTTTGTTCGCGTCCAGCTGGGCATTCAGCAGTTTTTCAGAGTAGTCGATGCTCAGGGTCATGTAAGCACGGGCAGGTGCCATGAACAGGTTGTCGAACTGCTGAGTCATTTCGTTGGTGTTGAAGGTACGCATGGTGATGTCTCCTGGCCTTGTCTTGGGCAAAGTCTTAGGCAAACGGATTGCTGATCGAGTAGGGCAATCCAATATTCAAGGCTCAGCAACCGCGTTCCTGACATCGCTACCGCAACTGCTGACCTCATCTTGCTTTGCAGCATAACAGCTGTTTTTGTGCAGTGCAACATGGCGCAATCGCCTCTTGCCCTCCATGCTGTGGGGACGCTGTTTACCGATCCACGGAACATCGCTACACTTTAAGTTATGGATAATCATTATCATTTGTTCGTCGGTGCTGGCTATGCCAGCCATTGACGAGCGAACTGAACTCGATGAGCCAATTGGAAAAGGAGAGCACCATGAGCACGCGGATTGAACGAGACAGCATGGGTGAGCTGGAAGTGCCCGCAGAAGCCCTTTACGGTGCCCAGACACAGCGGGCGGTGAACAACTTCCCGGTGTCGGGCACCCCGTTGCCTGCGGCGTTCATTCATGCCGTGGCGCGCATCAAACTGGCCGCCGCGCGCAGCAATCAGGCGCTGGGGCTGCTGGATGAACAGCGCGCCGCAGCCATCGAAAAGGCGGCCATGGCGGTGATCGACGGGCAGTACGATGAGCACTTCCCGGTGGATGTTTTCCAGACGGGGTCGGGCACCTCGACCAACATGAACGTCAATGAGGTGCTGGCGACCCTGGCCAGTCGTGAAGGGGTCGAGATCACGCCCAATGATCACGTCAACATGGGGCAGTCCAGTAACGATGTCATCCCGACCGCCATTCACCTGTCTGCGGCGATTGCGGTACATACCCAGCTCCGGCCTGCTCTGGTGCAGCTGAAAGAGGCCATCGACCGTCGCGCCGAAGCGCTTTCCCACGTGGTGAAGACCGGGCGCACGCATTTGATGGACGCCATGCCGCTGCGCATGGACCAGGAGCTGGGCGGCTGGTCCAGCCAGGTAGGGCAGGCCATCGAACGTTTTGACAGCGCCCAGCAGCGGCTGTGCCGATTAGCCCAGGGCGGTACGGCGGTGGGCACGGGCATCAATGCGCCTGAGGGGTTTGCCGAGCGGGTGGCCGAGGACCTGAGCCAACAGACAGGGCTTTCGCTGGTGCCCAACGACAGCTTCTTCGCTAGCCTGGGCTCTCAGGATGCCGCCGTGGAGCTGTCCGGGCAGCTGCGCGGCTTTGCCTGTGTGGTGATGAAAATTGCCAATGACCTGCGCTGGATGAACTCTGGGCCACTGGCAGGGCTGGGTGAGATCGAGCTGGAGGCGCTGCAGCCGGGGAGCTCCATCATGCCCGGCAAGGTCAATCCGGTGATTCCCGAGTCCGCGGCCCAGGCGGCGGCTCAGGTGATCGGTCTGGATACGGCGGTGACCGTGGCCGGGCAGAGCGGTAACTTCCAGCTGAACGTGATGCTACCGCTGGTGGCGGCCAATCTGCTGACCTCCATTACGCTGATGAGCAATACCGCCACGCTGCTGGCCGAGCGGGCCATCGCCACCTTCAAGGTGCGCGAGGACAATTTGCAGGGGCCGCTGGCGCGCAACCCGATTCTGGTCACGGCGCTGAACAGCGTCATTGGTTACAACGCTGCTGCGGCCATTGCCAAGAAAGCGTATCAGGCGGGTCGGCCCATCATTGACGTGGCCGAGGAAGAAACCGACCTGGATCGCGCGACCCTGGAGCGCTTGCTGGACCCGGCGGTGCTTACGCGTGGGGGGATCCCTCAGTAAACAGCCGCGTTCTGACGTGGTTCAGCCCAGTTTGGCGTCAGGTCTGCTGCTCTTCGCTCTTGCCTTGCGCAATGGTGGCACTGGCTTCCTGGCGCTCTTCCGAACTGGCGGAAGGAGTGTCGTGCTCCTCTTGGCGCGCCGGCTGGTAGCTGAGTGTCGCCAGGATGGGGAAGTGATCCGACCCGAAGGCTTCCAGACGCTCCATGTGGGTGAGCGTAAACTCCTCACTGACGAACACATGATCCAGCGGCCAGCGCAGTAGAGGGTAGTGGGCGTGAAAGGTGCTGAAGAGCCCGCGGCCGCGCCGGGGGTCGAGCATGCCACTGACCCTGCAGAACAGCCGCGTGGTGCGCGACCAGGCCACATCGTTGAGATCGCCCGCCACGATGGTGGGGAAAGGCTCTTCGTGGACTTCCTTGCCTACCCATAGCAGTTCGGCGTCGCGCCACAGCGACTTTATGATATAACGATTTAACGTAGATGCAGCTTAGTGGTTACGTTTATCAAGTGTCGATATAATTCTTCCAGCTCAGGCGGTTGCCAGAGTCTTGCAGAGAAGAAGACGTAAAAATGACTTGCAATTCAGCTATAAAGCCGTAGAATACGCATCCGTTGCACAGCAGGACCATAGCTCAGTTGGTTAGAGCGCCACGTTGACATCGTGGAGGTCGGCGGTTCAAATCCGCCTGGTCCTACCAGATTCCGCAAAAAGCCCCGAGCACTGCTCGGGGCTTTTTGCGTTATGGGCGGGGCAGATCGGTGTGGAGAATGAAAGTATCGACCAGCGCCTCGATGCCGGCCTGGTCCTGGGCGCTGAAGCGGGCCAGCTGAGGGCTGTCGATATCCAGAACGCCCCATAGCCAGCCATCCTGAACGATGGGGACGACCAGTTCGGACTGGGAGGCCGCATCGCAGGCAATATGGTCGGCTACGGCGTGTACGTCGTCGACCCGCTGGGTGGTGCGACTGCGCGCTGCTGCGCCGCATACTCCCTTGCTGAACGGAATGGGGTTGCAGGCGGGCTTGCCCTGGAAGGGACCCAGGGTCAGTATTTCCGGCTGGCGCTGCAGGTAAAAGCCTACCCAGTTGAGCTGTTCCAGCGATTGCTGGATGAACGCGCTGGTCTGGGCGCTGTTGGTCAACCAGTCGCGTGTGTCCAGCAGAGCAGCGAGCTGTCGATTGAGCAGGTCATAATCGATCGTGGTCATGTTGTTTCTCGGGTGTCGGCACATGAGATTAAAACGCATCAGGCCAGCCTTGCGGCTGGCCTGATGGTAAAGCGTGTACTGCCAGTAGCGTTATTCTTCGATCCAGCCAGGTACGGCGGCACCCTTGAACAGCTCGGTGGCTTTCTCGATGACTTCGTCGCGCTGGTAAGCGTCTACCAGCTGGCGAATATCTTCGCGCTCTTCGTCACCGCCACGCACGGCAATCAGGTTGACGTAGGGGGACTCGGGACCTTCCTTGATCAATGCGTCATCCAGGCTGAGGCCTGCTGGCTGAGCAAAGGTGTTGTTGATGAAGGCCATGTCCACGTCGGGCAGTACGCGAGGCAACTGCGCTGCTTCGATTTCACGGAAGCGGAAGCCGCGCGGGTTTTCAGCAATGTCGATGGGGGTGGCTTCCAGGAAGGTTGGATCGTTCAGCGTGATCAGGCCTTCGTTGTGCATCAGGATCAGAGCGCGACCTTCATTGGAAGGGTCGTTCGGCAGGGCGATCTGAGCGCCATCCGGCAGCTCGTCGATGCTGCTGTACTTTTCCGAGTAAGCACCGATGGGGTACACGAAGGTGTAGCCAGCGATGGCGAAGTCGTAGCCACGGTCATTGATCATGGCTTGCATGTAGGGCTCGTGCTGGTAGGCGTTGGCATCCAGGCTGCCATCGGCCAGTGCCGCGTTGGGCGTCACGTAGTCGGTAAACTCGATGATTTCGACGTTCAGGTCGAACTCTTCCTTGGCAATGCGCGCCGCGACTTCCATGACTTCGGTTTCCGGGCCTGCGACCGTGCCTACCTTGATGGTGCGCGTGTCGGCGTTGGCGACGTTGATGGCCAGTGCCAGGGCGGTCAGGCTGCCAATAACGAGTTTTTGCATGGCGTTGCTCCAGTGTTGTGATGAGTCGTGTTGTAATGATGCAGTAATAAGAAACACAAGTCTAATGCGTTTTGGGCATATGGGGCTATGCTGACCTACGCAAAACGCCAGATCGTTTTGCAGGGCAGTCGATGGCCTACTTGCGATCGCTTTTGCGGACCAGATAGTCGCCCAGACTTTGGAAACCTTGCACCATGACCACCAGAATCACCACGGTGATCAGCATGATGGTCGGGTTGAAGCGGTTGTAGCCATAACGAATGCCCAAATCGCCAAGGCCGCCGCCGCCAACGGCGCCTGCCATGGCCGAGTAGCTCACCAGAGTCACCACGGTGATGGTGAGACCGGTAATGATGCCGCCGCGTGCTTCAGGGATCAGTACCTTGGTGATGATTTGCCAGGGCGTGGCGCCCATCGACTGGGCGGACTCGATCAGGCCGGGCGAAATTTCGTTGAGCGCGCCTTCGATCAAGCGGGCGACGAAGGGGATGGCCGCGATGGTCAAAGGGACCGATGCCGCGTTGATGCCGATGGAGGTGCCGACCAGCATTCGCGTGAAAGGAATGATGGCGACCATCAGAATGATGAACGGAATCGAACGGCCTACGTTGGTGATGATGCCCAGTGCCTGGTTGAGTACCGGCATGGCCAGAATCTGCCGAGGCCGCGTGACGTACAGCAGCACCCCCAGCGGCAGGCCCAGCAGCGTGGCGATGACGCCGGACACGGCCACCATGTAAAGGGTGTCCAGCGTCGCCTGTAACACGAGATCAAACATTGCGCTGGACATGACCCAGTACCTCCACCTGTAGTTGATGCGATTCCAGATAAGACATGGCTTGCTCGGTCTGTGCCGGAGTGCCCAGCAGCTCGGCGATCATCAAGCCCAGCGTGCGCTCCTGAATCGACTCGACCTTGGCCTGCAGAATGCTGACATCCACGCTGCACTCCCGCGCCAGGCGTGAAATCAGCGGCGTGGAGACCGCATCGCCCGAGAAGGTCAGCCGCACCACCGGGTGGGTCTGCTCGCCGGGCTGCGCTTGCAAGCGCTCCAGCAGCTCCTTGGGCGGGCTCAGCTGCAGGAAATCGTTGAGGAACTCGCGACCTAGCTGGGTGGCTGGTGCGGTAAAGAAATCGCCGACTTCGGCGTTTTCTACCAGTCGCCCGCCGGAAATCAGACTGACGCGATGGCAGATCGATTTGACCACTTCCATTTCATGGGTGATCAACAGGATGGTAATGCCCAACTGCTGATTGATGTCGCGCAGCAGTTCCAGAATGGAGCTGGTGGTTTGCGGGTCCAGAGCCGACGTGGCCTCGTCGCAGAGCAGTACGTTGGGCTTGCTGGCCAGCGCCCGGGCAATGGCCACGCGCTGCTTCTGACCACCTGAGAGTTGCGCGGGGTACTGCCTGGCCTTGTCGGCCAGGCCGACCATGTCGAGCAGTGGCAAGACGCGGTTCTTGATGGCGCTGCGCTTCTCGCCCATCAGTTCCAGCGGCAGCGCCACGTTATCGAAGACGGTGCGCGTGGTGAGCAGGTTGAAGTGCTGAAAGATCATGCCGATACGATGGCGTGCCTGATTCAGGTCGCGGCGGCTCAGCTGGGTCATTTCCTGGCCGTCGACCTGTACCTTGCCGCTGGTGGGGCGCTCCAGCAGGTTGACGCAGCGGATCAGGGTCGATTTGCCTGCGCCGGATAGGCCGATGACGCCGTGAATGCTGCCCTTGGGTATCGTTAAATTGACATCCTGAAGGGCGTGAACGGCGCTGGGGCCGCTGCCGTAGGTTTTACTTACGTTGCTAAGTTCAATCATAGCGTCTGCCTTAATGTTAGGCCGAAGACGGAGTGCGGGAGAGACGAGCGTAGGGGAGGGTAACAAAAAAAGACCACCCTTGCGGGTGGCCATCAACGCTGGACACACCCTTTTAGCTGCACTTCACGTGGTTACAGGGACCGCGTGGACGCCCGCAATCTGGGTACAAATCGGCGTCATTACATTTGCGGCGAAAGTCTAAAGAGAGGTGGGTGGATTGTCAATTAAATACGGTCTATTTCATGTTTAAGCGTGCTTGTACAGAGTTTTCCACTTTTTTATAGCTTGTTTTTGGTTTTTGATTCTGAATTTGGCCTTTTCAGGCTGCGTTGGGCAGCAAAAAACACGCTGTTCAAGCACTTGCCGGGCCTGCACTGCACAAGGTTGGGGCATAGGGTGTAAGCTTGCGGAAATTTTTACAGCTTGAGCCAGTTCGCTGGCGAATCAACAGAGGGAAAGTCCATGTTCACCGGTATTGTGCAAGGTATCGCCGAAGTCGTCGAAGTGCTGGAGCTGGAGGCGTTTCGTACCCACGTGGTGGCGCTGCCCGAAGAGCTGCGTGAGGGGTTGGAAATTGGTGCGTCGGTGGCACATAACGGGGTCTGTTTGACCGTTACGCGCATCGAAGGTGAGAAGGTCAGCTTTGATTTGATGCGTGAAACGCTGCGATTGACTAATCTTGGTGCAATCGAGGTGGGGCAATGCGTCAATATAGAGCGTGCAGCCCGTTTTGGTGATGAAATTGGCGGGCACTCCATGTCCGGGCACGTCATCTGTATGGCCAAGGTCGTGGCCATCGAGGAAGCCCCCAACAATCGTCGGCTGTGGTTCTTGCTGCCCCTCTCTATGGCCAGGTTCGTGTTCGAGAAAGGCTACATTGGCGTGGATGGTATCAGCTTGACGGTGGGGGACGTACGACCGGCTGACGCTGGGGAAGGGGTGGAGTTCAGCGTCAACCTGATTCCCGAAACGCTGTCGCGCACCATGCTCAAGGAGCGACTGGTTGGGGACTGGGTCAATATCGAGATCGACCCGCAAACTCAGGTCATCGTGGAGACCGTGGAGCGGGTGCTGGCGAGTCGGCTGTAGAAAATTATCGGCCAGTGTTGACCAATCGGTTAGCTTATGGCCTGAAGTTTGCTAATCATAAGACAGGGGCGCTATCGCCCTTTCATTCGCTGCACAGGGGGTACTCGCATCGCGTAGTGCCTTTCGGTAGTATGTGCGGCTTTTCTCGCACCAAGGGACGCATCCAGCGTAAGCGCGAAGGATAAAAACGATATGAAATTTCTGGACAACTACTTCAAGCTCGCCGAGCAGAAGACCAACGTAAAAACCGAGGTGATTGCAGGGGTCACCACGTTCCTTACGATGGCCTACATCATCTTCGTCAACCCGAGCATCCTTTCGGAAGCCGGCATGGATTACGGTGCCGTGTTCGTGGCGACGTGTCTGGCGGCGGCCATTGGCTGTTTCGTGATGGGCTTCTGGGCCAACTACCCTATTGCCCAGGCACCCGGAATGGGCCTGAACGCCTTCTTTACCTACGGCGTGGTGCTGGGAATGGGCTACACCTGGGAAGCCGCGCTGGGGGCGGTGTTCTTCTCGGGCTTGACCTTCTTTTTGCTGAGCATTTTCAAGGTGCGCGAGTGGATCATCAACTCGATCCCGCTGTCGCTGCGATTGGGGATTGCGGCGGGTATCGGCCTGTTCCTGGCGATGATTGCCCTGAAAAATGCCGGCATCGTGGTGTCCAATCCGGCGACCTACGTGGCGCTGGGCGACCTGTCTCAGCCGCCGGCCATCTACGCCTTGTTGGGCTTTTTCGTGATTACCGCGCTGGCCTACCTGCGCGTGACCGGTGCGGTGATGATCGGTATTCTGGGTGTGACCGTCACCGCCATGGTGCTGGGCCACAATCAGTACGGTGGCATCATGTCCATGCCGCCTTCCATCGCCCCGACCTTCATGGCCATGGATCTGATGGGCGCGCTGGACGTGGCCATGCTGAGCGTGATTTTTGCGTTCCTGTTCGTGGACCTGTTCGACACCTCGGGTACGCTGGTGGGCGTGGCGCACCGTGGCAAGCTGCTGGACAAGGACGGCAAGCTGCCGCGCATTGGCCGTGCCATGATGGCCGATAGCACGGCGTCCATGGCTGGTGCTGCGCTGGGTACTTCCACCACCACCAGTTACATCGAGTCGACAGCGGGTATTGCTTCGGGTGGCCGTACCGGCCTGACGGCGGTAGTCGTGGGCGTGCTGTTCTTGATCAGCCTGTTCTTTGCGCCGCTGGCGGGTTCCATTCCGGCCTATGCTACGGCGGGCGCGCTGCTGTACGTGGCGGTGCTGATGGCGGGTAGCCTGGCGCATGCCAACTGGGAAGACCCCACAGACGCCGCGCCGGTGCTGATCGCTGCGCTGGCCATGCCGCTGACCTTCTCGATTGCCGAGGGTATTGCCCTGGGCTTCATCAGCTACGTTGCCATCAAGACCCTGTCAGGTCGATTCAGCGACCTGAATCCAGCAGTGGTCGTGCTGGCGCTGCTGTTTGCAGCAAAATTCCTGTTCCTGGGCTAACTGCCCGCATTTTGACTAATCAATGAGAGACGCGATGAGCATCTACGGCGATTACATTAAGTCCGTTATTCGCACGGTTCCTGACTGGCCAGAGCAAGGAGTGAACTTCCGTGACATCACTCCGCTGCTGCAAAACAGCGCTGCCTTTCGCAAGCTGATCGATAGCTTCGTGCACCGCTACCAGGAGATGAACCTGGATGCCATCGCGGCGATTGATGCTCGTGGCTTCATTATTGGCGCCCCGTTGGCCTATGAGCTGGGCTGCAGCTTCGTGCCGGTGCGCAAGAAGGGCAAGCTGCCGTTCAAGACGATCAGCGAGACCTATACGCTGGAATATGGTCATTCGGAAGTCGAGCTGCACGCCGACGCTTTTCAGCAGAATGACCGTATTTTGTTGATGGATGATCTGATTGCCACCGGCGGTACCATGCTGGCAGCGGCCAACCTCATTCAGCGCTGCGGCGGCCAGGTCGTCGAGACGGCAACGATCATCGACCTGCCTGAACTGGGTGGCTCTACCAAAATTCGCGATGCGGGCTATAGCGTATTCGCGGTCTGTTCCTTTAATGAAGACGAGTAACGCCCCATGAGCAGCGAACGCTACCACCAACACTTCACCGTCTCCTGGGATCAGATTCATCGTGATGTTCGTCAGCTGTGCCATTTGCTGATCGAGCGTGACTTCAAGGGGATCGTGGCGATTACCCGAGGCGGATTGATTCCTGCGGCGCTGATTGCCCGTGAACTCAACATCCGCCTGATCGACACGATCTGCATCAAGAGCTACGACCACATGAACCAGGGTGGCCTGGACATCATGAAAGGCGTCGACCACGACGGCGAAGGCTGGTTGCTAGTGGATGATCTGGTCGACACCGGCAAGACGGCGCGTGCGGTGCGTGAAATGCTGCCCAAGGCGCATTTCGTGACCATCTACGCCAAGCCCGAAGGTCGGCCGTTGGTGGATCAGTACCTGACCGAAGTGGCACAGCAGTGCTGGATTCAGTTCCCTTGGGACATGGGCATTGCCTATGTCGAGCCCCTCGCCGACCAGATGAAGAAGTAACATGTCGACCCCGCTACCCAATGACTGGCAACAGTGGCTGGGGCAAGAGTTCAAGGCCGACTACATGTCGGCCTTGAAAGCCTTTCTGGCTCAGGAAAAAGCGGCCAGGAAGGTTATTTATCCTCATTCGTCCCACTGGTTTCGTGCGTTCGAGCTGACCCCGCTGGCCTCGGTCAAGGTGGTCATTCTCGGCCAGGACCCGTACCACGGCTCCAACCAGGCACATGGCCTGTGTTTTTCGGTACAGCCAGGGGTGCCGGTGCCGCCGTCGCTGGTCAACATCTATAAAGAGTTGGCGGCGGACGTAGGTTTTACACCGGTGCGCCATGGCTTCCTGGAACCCTGGGCCAAACAGGGCGTGTTGTTGCTGAACACTGCGCTGACCGTGGAGCAGGGCAATGCAGCATCGCATCGTGGCAAGGGCTGGGAGTCGTTCACCGACCGGGCCATCGAAACCGTTAGCCAGCACGGCGAGCCCTGTGTATTTCTGCTCTGGGGCAGCCATGCCCGCCAGAAGAAAGCGCTGATCGATACCCAGCGCCATTTGGTACTGGAGTCGCCCCATCCTTCGCCACTGTCGGCACACCGTGGCTTCTTCGGTAATCACCATTTTTCCAAGGCAAATCAGTTCCTCCAGCAGCAGGGCCGTACGCCGATTACGTGGCAATTGCCGGAAAAACCTTAACCTGATGGTCAGTTGCGGGTAGAATGGCGCGCAATTTTGAGCGCGTGTTCAATGCGATCAAGGCCGCCATCCCGAATCCCCTGCAGTGAGGTAGTCCCATGAGTGTTTACGCCATTAATCATCCGCTTGTTCAGCATAAACTGGGACTCATGCGTGAAGTTGACCTGAGCACGAAAAGTTTTCGTGAACTGGCAGGTGAAGTGGCCAAGCTGTTGACCTACGAAGCGACCAAGGGCCTGGAGCTCGAAGATCACGAGATCCAGGGATGGAACGGTGAGCCCATCGCCACACAGCGTCTCAAGGGTAAAAAAGTCACCATCGTGCCCATTCTGCGAGCGGGTCTGGGCATGCTGGAAGGCGTGACCGACCTCATTCCCAGTGCCCGGGTGAGCGTTGTAGGCCTTTACCGTGACGAGGAAACGCTGCAGCCGGTGCCGTACTTTGCCAAGTTTGCCAACGATATCGAAGAGCGCATGGCGATCGTCATCGACCCCATGCTGGCAACCGGTGGTTCCATGGTGGCGACACTGGACATGCTGCGTGAGCGCGGCTGTGAACACATGAAAGTGATCGTGCTGGTGGCTGCCCCTGAAGGGATCAAACGGGTGCAGGATGCGTATCCTGATGTAGAAATCTACACCGCGTCGGTAGATGACCGACTCGATGAGAATGGCTACATCGTCCCCGGCCTGGGAGATGCCGGCGACAAGATTTTCGGAACGCGTTAAGCGCTCCGCGACATAAAGCCCCTTACGCGCCGCGTTGGGGGCATTTTTTTGCCTCCGTTATTATCGATAGACCTTCCTGGAGTCGTGCAATGACAACCAATACTGCACAAGAGTCGTGGCCTAAACTACTGCTGACCGGCGGACAAATGCTGTTCGTCGCATTTGGTGCCTTGGTGCTGGTGCCGCTGCTGACGGGCCTGGACCCCAGCGTGGCCCTATTTACCGCTGGGGTGGGCACCCTCGTCTTTCATGGCATTACGCGCCAGACGGTACCAGTCTTTTTGGCTTCCTCCTTTGCCTTCATTGCGCCTATTCAGGGGTCGATTGCCAGCTTTGGAGTCTCTGCCACCATGGGCGGGCTGATGGCCGCCGGGTTGGTATACGTGGCCATTTCACAGGCCGTACGGCTGAAAGGCACGGCCTGGCTGCACCGCCTGTTGCCACCGGTGGTGGTGGGGCCGGTCATCATGGTGATTGGTCTTGCCCTGGCGCCGGTGGCGGTTAGCATGGCCACCGGTGAGACCAGTGACAACATTGGCTACGGTGCGGCGATCTTTCTCTCCATGGCCAGCCTGATGGTGACGCTGGTGCTGGCCGTGTTCGGGCGTGGCCTGCTGCGGCTGGTGCCCATCATGGGCGGTATTGCGGTGGGCTACGTACTGGCCCTGCTGATGGGGGTGGTCGATTTTACCCCGGTCAGGGAAGCGGCCTGGCTGTCGGTACCCAATTTCACTGCCCCCAGTTTTCACTGGGCCGCAATTCTGTTCATGATTCCGGTGGCGATCGCACCCGCTGTGGAGCATATCGGCGACATGGTGGCGATTGGTTCGGTGACTCGCAAGAACTACCTGGAAAAACCCGGCCTGCATCGCACGCTGCTGGGTGACGGCCTGGCTACTACCACGGCGGCGCTGTTTGGTGGTCCGCCCAATACCACTTATTCCGAAGTGACCGGCGCGGTGACGTTGACCAAGGCGTTCAACCCGAAATACATGGTGATTGCCGCCGTGCTGGCCATTGTGCTGGCATTCGTCGGCAAGCTGGGCGCCTTGCTGCAAACCATTCCCGGTCCGGTGATGGGGGGCATCATGACTCTGCTGTTTGGCTCGATTGCTGTGGTGGGTATGAACACTCTGGTGCGCGCAGGGCAGTCGCTGACGGCGGCGCGTAATCTGGTGGTGGTGTCGCTGATTCTGGTCTTCGGCATTGGTGGCATGCAGTTCGGGGGTGGTCAATTCACCTTGCAGGGGGTAAGTTTGGCAGCCCTGGTGGGCATTGCGTTAAACTGGCTGTTGCCTGTGGAGAAAGAGGGCGAATAGTCGCTCAGTTGACGAGGTATGCCATGAGTGAACCACTGCGCTGTGCATTTCCGGTACTGGGTGTTGCCGCCTGGAGCGGGACGGGAAAGACCACGCTACTCGAACAGCTGCTGCCTCGGCTGCGGGCACTTGGCCTGTCGGTGGCGGTGATCAAGCATGCTCATCATCAGTTCGAGGTGGACCAGCCCGGCAAGGATAGCTACCAGCTACGCAAGGCCGGGGCGGCCCCAATGCTGGTAGCATCGAGTCGCCGTCTGGCGTTGATGATGGATATGCCGGCAGAGGAAGAGCCGGATCTGGCGTATCTGCTTTCGCTCATGGCACCGCATGCGCCAGACCTGGTCATCGTCGAAGGTTTCAAGGCCTGGCCCATCGCCAAGCTGGTACTCTACCGAGAGGGCATTGGCGACGCGCACATCCTCAGCGACCCGCATGGAGTGGGCGTGGCGCTGAGCGGCGCGGCGCCTGTGCCACTGCGTGAAGATGTTATGCGGCTGAACCTCGACGACATTGATGGTATTGCCCGCTGGGTGTTCGACTGGGCTGCCGAGCAGCGCCACTCTCTGATTGATAGCAAAAGGTGACACGATGCAGTTAACCCACCTCAATGCCCAAGGCGAAGCCAACATGGTCGATGTTGGCGACAAGGCTGAGACACGCCGAGAGGCCGTCGCCTCTGGACGAATCGTGATGAGCGCTCAGACGCTGCAACTGCTGACGGACGGTGCCTTGCCCAAGGGTGATGTGCTGGCCACGGCGCGCATCGCCGGTATTCAAGCGGCCAAGCGTACCCACGAGCTGATCCCGCTGTGTCACGCGCTGGCGCTTTCCAAGGTGTCGGTGGATTTTGAGATCGACCATGACAACGGTTGGGTCAATGTTACGGCGCTGTGCCGCCTGAATGGCCGGACGGGAGTAGAGATGGAGGCCCTGACGGCCGTGTCCGTGGCCTGCCTGACGCTGTATGATATGTGCAAGGCCGTCGATAAAGAGATGCGCATCGAAGCCGTGCAGTTGGAGAGCAAGCAGGGGGGTAGTCGTGGCGATTACCAGCGCCTGATGCCCGCGCCCATCGTGACCGGCGAAGGGGCATCCGGGGAAGTAAGCCTTGGGGAGCGTTGTTCATCTCCCTGCGTTCGGGTCAAGTTTCTGGCCGAGCTGCGCGAGCGGGTGGGGGAAAGCGATGTGTCGGTGGATCTGGACTGTTTGCCGAGCCGTAACGTCGCAGGCCTGAAAGCGGCCCTCAGCGCCCGGGATGCGCGCTATGCGCTACTGTCCGATCAGCGTACGTTATGTGCCATCAACCAGGTCATGGCCAGCGATAGTTCGCGGATTACCGACGATGACGAAGTGGCGTTCTTCCCACCGGTCACGGGAGGCTGAGCCATGGCACTGCTTGAACATCCGCATAAAGCGCTCGTGGTCGAGGTCACCGAGGACAGCTTCTCCATGGCTCATGGCTACGAGCGGGCGCTGCGGGGGCGCACGGATATCGGCGCGGTGGTCAGCTTTACCGGGCTGGTGCGCGACTTCAACGAGTCGCCCGATGTACTGGGCTTGACGCTGGAGCATTACCCCGGAATGACCGAGCGCAGCCTGATGGAGATTGCCGAACAGGCCTGGCAGCGCTGGTCGCTGCAGGCGGTACACGTCATTCATCGGGTGGGAGATTTGGCGCCGGGTGACCCTATCGTTCGCGTGCTGGTGGCCAGTGCCCACCGGCGGGATGCCTTCCTGGCCTGTGACTTCATCATGGACTATCTCAAGACCCAGGCGCCGTTCTGGAAAAAGGAGCGCGCACGCCAGGGGGCGTATTGGGTCAAGGAGCGCAAAACCGATCAGCAGGATGCCGAGCGCTGGTCGTGAGCTGCTCTTCAGCCTGCTGACCTGGAAAGGGACTACTGTTGGTCCAGTTCCTCTTCGGTGGGCATGTCGGCGGCCATGATCTGCAGGTGCACCTCAGGCATGTGCTGAAGGTGGTTGGCCAGCCAGTGCATCAGGCGCGGCTGCAGGGCGTGACGCAAGTCTGCCAGCGTTTCCGCTTCGATCTCTTCCAGCTGCTCGTCCAGCCAGTCGCTGAAGCTCTCTTCGTCCAGTGGGCTGGCCCCCGTGGTATCCAGCATCATCCGGCCAATGCGCCACCAGCCAGTCTCGGTGGCGGTCACCGGTAGCGCCAGAAACAGGCTGCCGCGCCGTGGACCAGACGACTGATGTTCGAGGCCAGGGTGGGGCCTTACGCTGTTTTGATCGACGATGCAGGGCGGCTGTGGATGGCGCGTTTCCAGGCGCAGGCCCTGATTGTCCAGCAGGATCAGGTCGCCATTGACGGGCGTAAGGGGGGCACTGATGCCTAGCTGCTCGGCCAGTGCCTGATGAGCCTGCTGATGACGCGCTTCACCATGCACGGGTAGCAGGGCCTTGGGGCGCACCCATTGATAGAGCTTTTTCAGCTCCTGCTGGGCTGGGTGCCCCGTGGCATGGAGCTCGGGGTGATTGTTTTCATCGAATAGCGCGACACCTAGCTGTAACAAACGTTTTTTAAGCTGTTCGATGGGGCGCTCATTGCCCGGGATGGCCTTGGCAGAAAAAATCACGCTATCGCCTGGCTCCAGGTCGACGAAGGGGTGACGGCGCTGCGCCAGCCGCTGAAGGGCAGCGCGCGGCTCGCCCTGGCTGCCGGTGGCGATGATCACCACTTCTTCGGGAGGCAGGTATCCCAGGTCGTGGGACGGGACCAGCGGCGGGAAGTCGTCCAGATAGCCCAGCCCTCTGGCCACGCTCACCATGCGCTCCATGGAGCGGCCCATCAAGCTGACCCGCCGCCCACAAGCATGAGCGGCGCGCCCGATGGCCAGTACCCGCGCCAGGTTGCTGGCGAAACACGATACCACCACGCGGCCCTTGCACTGTTCGAGGGTCGTGGTCAGTGCTTTGGCGACGTCGCCTTCGCTGGCTGACTGGCCAGGCATGGGGGCGTTGGTGGAGTCGCCAACCACCAGGTCCAAAGGGGCCAGCGCACGAAAATGAGCGGCATTCACCGGGGCGCCGATGAGCGGCTCCGGGTCCAGTTTCCAGTCTCCCGTATGCAGTACTCGATAGTCGCCCGCCTGCATCATGATGGCGCAGCTTTCAGGAATGGAGTGAGTGACACTCAGGTAGCGCAGGGTGAAGGGACCGCGCTCCACCGCATCGCCGGGTTCGATGATTTCGATGGCAGCGCTGCTCAGCTGGTGTTCGGCAAATTTATGTCGCAGCAGGCCTGCGGCCAACGGGGTGGCAAAAATGGGGCAGCCCCAACGCGGCCATAGCCAAGCCACGGCGCCGATGTGGTCTTCATGACCATGGGTGATGAACAGCGCCGCCGGGGTGATACCGAGGGTTTGCAGGGTGTCGGTGTTGGGTACCTGCAGCGGCGAGTTGGGCAGATCCTGACGAATCATCATGCCGCAATCGACGGCGATCCACTGATCGTCGTATCCATACAGCGTAAGGTTCATTCCAATTTCACCGCATCCACCTAGCGGAAGCAGGTGCAGGGGCGGGCGGCGACGGGGACGAAGTTGAACGCGTGGTGGATGCATCAGTCATGAAAAGCCTGGAAATATAGTCCCTTAACTATACGGGAAGGGAGGGGCACGTAACAATCATCGTGGCACTGCACCACGGTGCTTAGCCGTGGCGCTTGCGTTACACTAATGCGCCTGGTGAGGCTTGCCCGCGAGCAGGCGCCTACCCAGCGAACGTGCCGTTACATACGCAAGAGTGTTCATTGATGTCTCATTATTACCGTTTAGTTGTGTCGTGCCCGGATCAGGTGGGCATCGTGGCGCGTGTTTCCAGCTTCATTGCCCAGCAGGGCGGCTCGATCACCGAGGCCAGCCAGCACTCCGATCTGGAAACAGGGCGCTTTTTCATGCGTTATGAAATTCTCGCCGATTCACTGGGCATGTCGGCCGAGGCGCTGCGCACCGCATTCGAGCCCGTCGCCGCCGAATTCGACATGCAGTGGTCGCTGGTAGACACCCAGAAGCGCCGCCGCGTGGTGTTGATGGTTTCCCGGGAATCCCACTGCCTGGTGGACCTGCTGTATCGCTGGCAGGCTGGCGAGCTGGATTGCGATATTGTGGGCGTCATCTCCAATCATGACGACATGCGCTCGCTCACCGAGTGGTATGGCATTCCCTATCATCATGTACCGGTGGACCCGGCCAACAAGCAGGCGGCTTTCGAGCAGGTGCAGGCACAGATCGATGCTGCCCGGGCTGACTGTGTCGTGCTGGCGCGGTACATGCAGATTCTGCCGCCTTCACTGTGCGAGCGTTATGCCGGACGCGTCATCAATATTCATCACAGTTTCCTGCCTTCCTTTGCGGGGGCAAAGCCCTATCACCAGGCCTATGAGCGGGGCGTCAAGCTGATCGGTGCCACTTGCCACTACGTGACCGAAGAACTGGATGCTGGCCCCATCATCGAGCAGGATATTCACCGGGTCAGCCACTGCCATACACCCACCGATTTGGTTCGCTTTGGCCGTGATGTGGAAAAAGCCGTGCTGGCCCGCGGCTTGCGCTGGCATCTGGAAGACCGCGTATTGATTCACGGTAACAAGACCGTCGTGTTCAGCTAACTCGCCCACCGGGGAGGGGCGCCATGTCCTTTGCACAAAGCGTGCTGGCCACCTGGGCACTGCTGGCTACCTGGCTGGTGTCGGCAGGTGCTCTGGGGTGGGTGCTGTGGCAGCGCCCCTGGCAGCCGCTGCTGGAAGATACCGGTTTGCAGCATCGCTGGATGGCCGCGACGCTGGCCGTGATGCTGATGTGGCAGCTGCGGGCTCAGGCGGTCGATTGGTTAACTCTGCATCTGGTGTTTACGGTGCTGATGACGCTGGTGTTCAAGGTGCCCCTGGCCTTGATCAGCAACCTGCTGCTCAACGTGGCGATGGTGCTGATCGGGCGCAATGCCTGGGAACTGTTGGGGGCCAACGTGCTGGTGACGGGGCTGGTGCCTGCCGTGATCACGGGGGTGGTATGGCGTATCGTGGATCGCCGCTTGCCGGACAACCTGATGGTGTTTCTGTTTGCCTGCGGTTTTTTCGGTGCTGCGCTGGCGACGCTAGGGGGTGGGCTGGCGGCCGTCGGGCTGATTCTGGTGGCGGGCATCGATCCTGAAGCGATTTACCTGGCTCAGGAGTATGCCCGCTTTCTACCCTTGTTGATGCCCTCGGAAGCTTTCATCACCGGCATGCTGCTGAGCATTCTGTTGGTCTACCACCCGCACTGGGTCGCCACGTTCAACGACCATCGTTACATCGATATGCAGTAGGCGGTGGCTTGGTCCAGTGCCCTGGCCCAGTATTTTAGCCCAGGGCCTGGCCGTTCCCGCCTCGGATGACGCCTACCCCGACGCCTTCGATATCCAGCTGTTGAGTTCTCAGGTCGATTTCGATGGGGGCGAAGTCTTCGTTCTCGGCGAGCAGCGTGACGTGATGCCCCTGGCGTTTAAAACGCTTGACCGTGACCTCGTCTTCCAGGCGCGCGACGACGATCTGACCGTCACGCACGCGGTCGGTACGATGCACGGCCAGCAAGTCGCCTTCCAGAATACCCACGTCTTTCATCGACAGGCCGCGTACCCGCAGCAGGTAGTCGGCCTTGGGGGTGAAGTACTCTGCAGGGAGCGGGCAGTAACGGTCGATATGCTCCGCTGCCAGAATGGGACTGCCAGCAGCAACTTCCCCAATCACCGGCAGCCCGTTGGACGTGGCATCGTTGGCGGGCTCGGCTGCCGGGGGCGTGGCGTCGAGCGGCTCCTGGTTGGGCAGGCGTATGCCCCGGGAGGTATTGCGGATGATGCGGATGGCACCTTTGCGCTCCAGAGCGCGCAGATGCTCTTCAGCGGCGTTGGGTGAGCGAAAGCCCAGCGCCTTGGCGATTTCGGCGCGGGTAGGGGGGTAGCCAAGCTCGCCCATGGTCTTCACGATAAAATCATATACATGCTGCTGGCGTGCGGTGAGTGGGCGTGACATATCAGACTCCAAACAGTGAAAAGACAGTCGCTACATGTCCGTAAAATCAGTATGTGTTTAAGTGTACAGTATGTTGCTCTGTCCAGTACATGATGAGTTGCAATCCGTACTGGGGCGCGTGGCCTGAACCTTGAGCGGGATAATCGTTTGAGCCAGCAGGGGGAATGGCATACTATTCGCCAACGCGATCGCCATGTTTTAAACACCTGTTTTGGGAGGGCGCTATGGCCCAGTCGGATACGGTCACACGTATTTTGGATACGGCAGAGGTGCTCTTTGCAGAGCGGGGGTTTGCCGAAACATCACTGCGCAATATCACCAGCAAAGCGCGGGTCAACCTTGCTGCCGTCAATTATCACTTCGGGTCGAAGAAAGCGCTGATACAGGCGGTGTTTGCCCGCTACCTTGACCCGTTCTCCGAGCGCTTCCACACCGCCCTGGATGAGCTGGAAGCGCGCTATGAAGGTCAGCCCATTCCTCTGGAGGTGCTGCTGGAAACCATGGCTACCACGGTACTGACCGTGCCTGCCGAGCGCCACAGTCTGAAAGTGTTCATGCGGCTGCTGGGGCTGGCCTACAGCCAGGCGCAAGGGCACTTGCGGCGCTACATCCAGCAGCAGTATGGCGATGTTTTCACACGCTTCACCGAGCTGGTGCGCCGGGCGACCCCCGAGCTGCCGGATGCAGAGCGCTTCTGGCGGCTACACTTCATGCTGGGCACGGTGATCTTTACGCTGTCGGGGCTGGATGCGCTACGTGATATTGCTGCCAAGGATTATCAGGAGCAGGTAACCGTGCGCGACTTGATCCGGCGTCTGCGTCCCGTCGTGGTGGCCGCCATGAGCGCGCCAATGCCGTTGCCTGCAGCAACCGTGAATGAGAAGCTTCATGCAAACGCCCAGATTGGCTGACCTGCCGCCCGCTGAAGGTGGCTGGATGGAAATCGACACCCAGGCCCAACGCCTGCGCTGGTGGCAGGGGAGCGAGCTAAAGCACGAATGCGCCGTTTCAACGGGCAAGGCCGGCGTGGGGCAAGAGGAGGGCAGTGGCCGTACGCCACTGGGCTGGCACTACGTGCGGGCAGCCATTGGCGATGGGCTGCCTGAGGATGCGGTCTTTCGTGGTCGTCGCTGGACCGGAGAAGTCTACTCTGCCGGTTTGGCAGCCGTCTTCCCCGAGCGCGACTGGATCTTGACCCGCATACTGTGGCTGTGTGGCCTGGAGCGCGGTATCAATCGCGGTGGCCGTGTCGATTCCCAGCGTCGCTACATCTACCTGCACGGTACTCCCCCTGATCAGCCCATGGGCGTTGCCGTTTCCCATGGCTGCGTGCGACTGTGCAATGCCGACCTCCTCTGGCTGTTTCAGCAGGCGCCGCCGGGCACGCCGGTATGGCTGCATTGACGTGACATGGTGTTGCTCATTTTGAAAGCTCACACGGGTGGTCTAGAATGACGCCCTTTTTTCTGGATCCAGTACGATGACTCAACCTTTAGGCCCGGTCATGCTCGACCTGGAAGGCCAGACTCTGAGCAAGGAAGACAAGCGCCTGCTGAAGAATCCTGCGGTCGGCGGTGTCATTCTGTTTGCCCGTAATGTGGAAAGCGCCACCCAAGTGCGCGAACTGTGCGACAGCATCCGCGGGGTGCGAGGTGACCTGCTGTTGGCCATCGATCAGGAAGGTGGGCGGGTTCAGCGTATCCGGCAAGGCGTGACGCGCATGCCGCCGATGGCCCGCATTGGCGATGTCTTCGCCGATGACCAAGCAGTGGGGCTGATGCTGGCCAAGGATGCCGGCTGGCTGCTGGGCATGGAAATGGCCGCCTGTGGCCTGGACATCAGCTTTGCTCCCGTACTGGATGTGGATAGCGGTATTTCCAGCGTGATTGGTGACCGCAGCTTCAGCCGAGACCCACAGCACGTTGCCTTGCTGGGGCAAGCCTTCGTGCACGGATTGCATGAGGCGGGAATGGCAGCTGTGGGCAAGCACTTTCCCGGCCACGGCGGTGTGGGGGCCGATTCGCACACCGCCCTGCCGGTGGATGAACGTCCGCTCTCGGCCATCATGGAGCACGACCTGGTGCCCTTCAGCCAGCTTGCCACGCTGCTCAACGGCGTCATGCCCGCCCATATCGTCTACTCTGCCTTCGATTCCCGTCCGGCCGGTTTTTCGCCGAGCTGGCTAGGCATGCTGCGTGAGTCGCTGGGCTTTAAAGGGTGCATCTTCTCGGATGACCTGAGCATGGCCGGCGCCCATGAGGCCGGTGGCCCCGCCGAGCGCGCCAAGGCTGCCCTGACGGCGGGCTGCGACATGCTGCTGATCTGCAACGACCGTGAGGCAGCGCTGGAAGTAGTGCAGGCCTGTCATGACGTATTCAACAAGCGGCCCGCCAAGCTGCGTTATGGTCGCGCGCGACCGCAGCTGGAAGCACTGGCCGCGCTGGGCCGTTGGCGCAAGACCCACGCCAGGCTGGAAGCGCTGGTGGCTGACGCCAGCTAATTGACCCATAGACTGTTTTGGAGAGGCTCGATGTCCAAATTGGATAAAGAAGCGCTGGAGTCGCTGGACTCCATGCGCGAGTTGATGGACAACGCCGACTGTTTGATTTCACAGGAGCAGGTCGAGCGTGCCCTTGACCGCATGGCAGAAGAGATCACCCGCGATTTGGGCGATAAGTTGCCGGTCTTCTACTGCGTCATGAACGGTGGTTTGATCACCACCGGTCATCTGCTGACGCGGCTGGGTTTTCCCCTGGAAGTGGACTACCTGCACGCGACCCGCTACCGCAATGAACTGCGCGGCGGCGAGCTGTTCTGGCGGGTCTCGCCGGAAATCCCCATGGCGGGTCGGCATGTGGTGATCGTCGACGATATTCTCGATGAAGGCGCCACCCTGGCGGCCATCCTGGCGTACTGCAAGGAGGCCCAGGCCGCCAGCGTGACCACCGCCGTACTGGTGGACAAGCAGCACGACCGCAAGGCAGTGCCCGGTCTCAAGGCCGACTACTGCAGCCTGGAAGTCGCCGACCGCTACGTCTTTGGTTTTGGTATGGACTACAAGGGCTACTGGCGAAATGCCCCGGGGATTTTTGCACCCAAGGGCATGTAAGGCACTGGCCTAGCGAGGCGAGAAGCGTCTTGCCAGGCCGGTTTCGGCAATCATGCGGGTGGAGATCTCTTCCACGGAGAAGCGCGTGGTGTCGATGAAAGGAATGTTCATGCTGCGGTAGAGCGATTCGGCCTGCTCGACTTCCTGCAGACACTGGTCCATGGAGCTGTAGCGGCTGTTGGGGCGACGCTCGTTGCGAATGGCCGCTAGTCGGCGGGCATCGATGGTCAGGCCGAACAGCTTGTGCCGGTGCGGTGCCAGCGCTTTCGGCAGCTTCAAGTGACCATCTTCATCCAGGTCGTCCTCGGTCAGCGGATAGTTGGCCGCGCGAATGCCGAATTGAAGTGCCAGGTACAAGGACGTCGGCGTTTTACCGCAGCGGGATACCCCTACCAGAATGATGTCGGCCTTGTCGTATTGATGGGTGCGGGCACCGTCATCGTTATCCAGTGCGAAATGCACCGAGTGGATACGATCCATGTACACATCGTCGCTGCCTATGGAGTGGGTGCGCCCGACGCTGTAGGAAGAGTGTGTGCCTAGCTCCTGCTCCAGCGGTTCCAGAAACGTCGAGAAGATATCGACCTTGAAGCCGGAGGCCTGGCGGATGACGTTGCGGATCTGCTGGTCGACGATGGTGTCGATGATAATGGGGCGAACACCGTCACGCATCGCGGTGGACTCGATGATCTCGGCGACGGCCTGAGCCTTTTCCAACGTATCGATATAGGGCTTGGTGATCATGTTGATGTCCACGTCGCTGAACTGCGCCAACAGGCTGCGCCCCAGGCTTTCTGCCGTGATCCCCGTGCCATCGGAAATAAAAAAGGCTGTTCGTTTCATAGTCTGCCCGCCACCCTCATCTAGCTGATTTACGAACGCTCATTGTGTGCCGTGCGCCATGGCAGCACAACGTTTTCATGTGCAGGGTTTTCGTGTGCAGGGTTTGCGTGTGCAGGGTACTGGCGATTGGGCTTGCGCAAACAGGTCGGCATCCTGCCCTGACTACATAAACGCCGTGTTTCCGGCCGTTGTTGTAAAAATCCTCCACTCCCTGCGCTGTTAGACCAATGGCGAATAGGGGGCCGCGATGCTAGGGTGACAGCGTGAATGGGTGTCGTCCCAACGGTAGCATCAATGTCTGAGTGAGGGGGTTGCGTGGAAGAGTACATTCTGTGGTTCGATCAGCTGGGTATGGCGGACGTCGAACGCGTGGGTGGTAAGAACGCCTCGCTTGGCGAAATGATCTCCAATCTGGCCGGTGTGGGTGTCACGGTGCCTGGCGGTTTCGCCACTACGGCCCATGCATACCGCGAGTTTCTCTCCCACGAAGGCCTCAACGACCGTATCAACGACACCCTGGCACGGCTCGACGTCGACGACGTCAAGGCGCTGGCCGAGGCTGGCAAGCGTATTCGCCGGTGGATCATCGAGACGCCGTTGCCGCCCAGCTTCGAAGCGGCACTCGAGCAGGCGTACCAGCAGTTGCAGGCAAAACACCCCGGCCTGAAGGTCGCGGTACGCAGCTCCGCCACGGCGGAAGACCTGCCGGATGCATCGTTCGCCGGTCAGCAGGAAACCTTCCTCAATATCGAAGGCCTGGCCAACATCAAGCACGCGGTCCACGAGGTCTTTGCTTCGCTGTTCAATGATCGTGCGATTTCCTACCGCGTCCATCGGGGCTATGCCCACGAAAACGTCGCCCTGTCCGCCGGGGTGCAGAAAATGGTGCGCTCCGAAACCGGTGCGTCCGGTGTCATGTTTACCCTGGACACCGAGTCCGGCTACCGGGACGCGGTGTTCGTCACCGCTTCCTGGGGGTTAGGCGAGACCGTGGTGCAAGGGGCGGTCAACCCTGACGAGTTCTATGTGCACAAGCCCACGCTGGCCGCCGGGCGCCCCGCCGTGCTGCGCCGTACCCTGGGGTCGAAGCTGATCAAGATGGTGTACGGTAAGGATGCCAGCGCAGGTCGTTCCGTGGAAACCGTTGACGTGCCTTACAAGGATCGCGGGCGTTTCTGTATCAACGACGAGCAGATCATGGACCTCGCTCGTCAGGCGGTCACCATCGAGCAGCATTACCAGCGGCCCATGGATATCGAGTGGGCGCTGGATGGCGATGACGGTCAGCTGTACATCGTGCAGGCGCGTCCTGAGACCGTCGTTTCCCAGCAGGAGGGCGGCAAGCTGGAGCGCTTCCAGCTGCGTGAAAAGGGCCGCACGCTGATCACTGGCCGGGCCATCGGACAACGCATTGGCCGTGGTGCGGTCAAGATCGTGCTCAGTCCTGACGAGATGGACAAGATTCAAGAGGGCGACATCCTGGTTACCGACATGACCGACCCCGACTGGGAGCCGATCATGAAGCGGGCATCGGCCATCGTCACCAACCGAGGCGGGCGTACCTGTCATGCGGCGATCATTGCCCGTGAGCTGGGCATTCCCGCGGTGGTGGGCTGTGGAGATGCCACCACGCAGCTGCAGGAAGGCAGCGACGTGACGGTCTCCTGTGCCGAGGGTGATACCGGCCATGTGTATGAAGGCCTGCTGGCCTTCGATTGCAACGTCTCCAGCGTCGATGCCATGCCGGAGATTCCTTTCAAGATCATGATGAACGTGGGCAACCCGGACCGTGCCTTTGGCTTTGCCAGCCTTCCCCACGCGGGCGTGGGGCTGGCGCGCCTGGAGTTCATCATCAACCGCATGATTGGCGTGCACCCCAAGGCGCTGCTGGATTATCAAACGCTGCCGGTTGACCTTCAGCAGGTGATCGACCTGCGTACGGCAGGGTACGCCGACCCGGTCAGTTTCTACGTGGACAAGTTGGTGGAGGGGATTTCCACCCTGGCGGCGGCGTTTCATCCGCAGCGGGTGATCGTCCGCCTCTCGGATTTCAAATCCAACGAATACGAGAACCTGATAGGCGGCAAGCTGTACGAGCCAGGTGAAGAGAACCCCATGCTGGGCTTCCGTGGCGCTTCTCGCTACATTTCCGATGCCTTCCGGCCCTGTTTCGAGCTGGAGTGTCGGGCGCTGAAGCGCGTGCGTGAAGAGATGGGCTTCACCAATGTCGAGATCATGGTGCCTTTCGTACGCACTACGGATGAAGCCCGGGAAGTGGTCGAGCTGCTGGCCGCCAACGGCCTGAAGCGCGGTGGCAGCAGCGACCCTGACGGCCTCAAGGTCATCATGATGTGCGAGCTGCCTGCCAATGCGCTGCTGGCCGATGAGTTTCTCGAGTACTTCGACGGTTTCTCGATTGGCTCCAACGATCTGACGCAATTGACCCTGGGGCTGGATCGCGACTCGGGCATCGTGGCCCACCTGTTCGATGAACGTAATCCAGCGGTCAAAAAGCTGCTGGCCATGGCCATTCAGGCGTGCAAGGCGCAAGGCAAGTACGTGGGGATTTGCGGCCAGGGGCCTTCGGATCACCCGGACCTCGCCAAGTGGCTCATGGAGCAAGGGATCGACTCGGTGTCATTGAACCCGGACGCGGTTCTCGAAACCTGGTTCATGCTGGCAGGAGAGAGTATCGCCTGACATCCATGGGTTAGTTAGCCTGCTGTTCGATTTGCGCCCGGCCATTGTGCCGGGCGCACGGGTTTTATAGGCTACGCTTTGTTTTGGATGACACCGCTCTGGATGACACCGCTCTGGATGACGCCGCCCCCGTGGCCCTACGCGATATCTGCCTGCACCCTGCTGAAAAGGAGAAAGACTATGCTGCCTAAACGGGCAATCCCCCTGACGGGCTTACTACTCGTTCCCATGGTGAGCTGGGGCTTTAGCTACCAGGCTCCCGAGATGTCACCGGAAGTAGGCTCAGGGTATGAGGAGAAGCCCGGTTGGGCCGTGGAATCCTTTGCCGTTGCTGCGGCGAACCCGCTGGCCACTGACGCGGGGTATCAAGTGCTCAAGGCCGGCGGTAACGCCATCGACGCCGCCGTGGCCGTACAAATGGTGCTGACCCTGGTAGAGCCGCAGTCCAGTGGGATCGGCGGCGGTGCCTTCTTGATGCATTACGACGGCAGCAATGTGCAGGCCTTCGATGGTCGCGAGACCGCACCGTCGGCGGCCACCGGTGAGCTGTTCATGGAAGATGGCGAGCCGCTGCCGTTCATGGACGCGGTGGCCAGCGGTCTCTCTGTGGGGGTGCCGGGGGTGCTGCGCATGCTGGAGCAGGCCCACGCCGAACATGGTCAACTCGCCTGGCGAGAGCTTTTTACCCCTGCCATTACGCTGGCGGAAGAGGGCTTTGCCGTCAGCCACCGGCTGCATACCAGTCTGGCCAACGACACGGCGCTGCGCGAGGACCCGCTGGCCCGAGCGTTCTACTACCATGAAGCAGGCGAGCCGCTGGCCGTGGGCGTCACCTTGACCAACCCCGCGCTGGCCGCCATCTTGCGCCGAGTGGCGGATGAGGGCAGCAGTGCCTTCCACGAAGGTGAGATCGCCGAAGACCTGGTGGCCCGAGTGCAGTCCCATCCGCAGCGTCCGGGCGAGATGAGCCTGGACGACCTCAGCGGCTATGAGCCGGTGGAGCGTGAGCCGATCTGTACGCCTTGGCAGGAGTGGGAAGTGTGTGGCTTCCCGCCGCCGTCGTCGGGCCATATCACCGTCATGTATATCCTCGGTATTCTCGATCAGCAGCCGTTGATCGAAGCGCCGCTGGATAACGGTGTTCCCAGCAGCGGCTGGCTGCATCAGTTCCTCGAAGCGTCTCGGCTGGCCTTTGCCGACCGCGGCCGCTACATCGGCGATCCTGATTTTGTCGAGGCGCCGGGAGGCGACTGGCGTACCATGCTGGCCCCGGAGTATCTCAATCAGCGCAGCCGTTTGATGGGCGAGGAGTCGCTGGGCGATAGCGTAGAGCCTGGCAATCCCGGTGAGCTGGAAGTGAGCTTTGCCAGCCAGCCCGAACAGCCCGAGTATGGCACCAGCCACATCAGCATCGTGGACGGCGATGGCAATGCGCTGGCCATGACCACGACCATCGAACAAGCCTTCGGCTCGCGTATCCTGGCAGACGGCGGCACGGGGCTGGCAGGGGGCTATCTGCTCAATAACGAGCTGACCGATTTCGCCTTCGAGCCGGAAAGCGACGGCCGCCCGGTGGCCAACCGGGTAGAGCCTGGCAAGCGTCCCCGTTCGAGCATGAGCCCAACGCTGGTGTTCGATCTGGAGAGCGGCGAGCTGGTGGCCAGCCTGGGCTCGCCAGGTGGCGCAGCGATCATTCATTACACGGCCAGAAGCCTGGTGGCCATGCGTGACTGGGGCCTCGATGCCCAGCAAGCGCTGGACCTGCCCCATGCCATCACCCTGGGGGGCGATGTCTATCTGGAAGAGGGGCGATTCTCGGAAGAAACCGCCGACGCACTGCGTGAGCGCGGTCATCAGGTGAGTGAGCGGGAATTGACCAGTGGCCTGCAGGCCATCATGAAACTGGAAGACGGCACCCTGTTTGGTGGCGCCGACCCGCGTCGTGAGGGCGTGGTCATGGGCGAGTAAGCCCGCGACCGCAGCGATGCGCTACTGACGTAGCCAGTTGCGCAGTTTCACCAGCATCAGGCCGCCATCGCTCATGGCGTGGCGGTCTTCGAGCAGTTCTCTCAAGCGGTCAGGGTAGTCGGTGATGATGGCGTCTACGCCAAGATCGATCAGCGCCGACATTCTGGCCCGATCATTGACCGTCCAGGCGTGGATTTCATAGCCGTAGAGGGCCGCCAGGCGAACCTCCTGACGGGTAATGCGGTTATGCCGTAAGCCCAGCGCATCGAATTGACGGCGGTCCAGCGTGCCGGGAAGTATCAGCTGCGCCAGTAGTGTCACCCTCAGTTCGGGCGCCCGCTGCTTGATGAAGCTGACCAGCGCGGGGGACATGGTGGCCATGCGCATTTCCAGCAGCGTATTCGGGAAGCCGCAGGCAGCCATTCCATCCAAGGCATCGTGCTGGGTGGCCCAGCAGCGATAGCGGCGATCGTTTTCTGCCTCCAGCTCATCCAGTACCGCCTGTGCCAACGCTTCCTCCTGGCCTGGTAGCGGCTTCATGTCGATCATCAGCGCGGCGTGGCCTCTCACCAGTGCCAGGGTCTCGTCCAGCCCGGCGATTCGTTCGTTCTGGAAGGCATCGCCAAACCAGCTACCCACATCGAACTCGCTCAGCTCGGCTCGGGTCAGCTCGCCAAACTCCCTGGGGTCCCCCGTGAGCCTGGCCAGCGTGCGGTCGTGGTAGAGCATGACCTGCTGGTCGGCGCTGAGGCGCACGTCCAGCTCGACGGCATCGGCACCATCCTCCAGCGCCTGGCGCACGGCAGCCAGAGTGTTTTCAGGCGCCACCATGGAGCTGCCCCGGTGGGCGATGATGGCGACGTCATCGCGTATTTCGAAGCTGTTGAGTATCCACCAGGCTTGCAGGGCGGCAATTAGCAAGACACACACTTCCAATGCCCAGGCCAATCGGCCTGTCTGTGAATTCTCGGGAGCGGCAGGCCGAGCCTCCCGATAGGCAAGCTGCAAGTAAAGGCAGGCCGACAGCAGCGCATGGGTGGTAATGCCCAGAAACGTGATGGTCAGGGTGATCAGGACATAGCCGGTCAGGTAGGCCAGCATCGCGGGCACCAGCACGGCACTGTGCTCGGGAAGCCACCAGAGCAGCGGCGTGACGAGGGTGTCGTAGAGCCAGGTGGTGGCAATCGGTAGGGTGATGATGACGAGCAGTAACAGGAGCACCGCCGCGCCAATGGAGCGGTGCCAGCCACGGGTGAGGCGCACGCTGCGCTTCAAGGCCTGCAGGGGGTGGCAGTGCTCCAGCGCCACCAGCGGCAGCGCCAGTAGCCAGCGCAGATATAGCCACGCCGCCAGGCTCATCCACAGCAGCATGACCGGTAAGGCGCAGGCGATGAAGTACCACAGTACCGGTGGGCGTACACGCTGTAGATAGTAGGGGTCCAGGCCGCTGAGCCAGAGATCGTATAGCCAGGCGATGGCTGCCATGAACGGGGCCAGCAGCAGCAGGTGGGCGCCCACCTGCAGGATCACCAGCAGCAGCAGTGCCGGTAGCCGCCGAGTGCTGAGCCACAGAGCCTCCAGGGCCAGGCGGTAGTGGTTGTCCTTGGGCCTGCTGGCCACTTGAAGCATGCCCGCTTGCTGCCAGTAGATCAGCAAGAAAGTGACCGCAAGGCCCGCCAGCAGGGTGAACAGCCCGAGGGGGCTGAACAGTAGCGCCAACAGGGCGTCGTTGGTGACCACGGTACGGTTGAGCTGGGCCATGAATCGCTGGGAGCCCCAGGCCACCAGCGGCAACACCACGGCCGATGCCAACAGCGTGAATAGCAGGTGGTAGGCAATCAGTGGGCGCAGGTGGTCACGAAGGGTGCGAAGTAGGGCGTAGCCCAGTGGCTTGAGCGGCTGCATGGTGTCCGTGGCATGGAAATGAAATATCAGGGTGGCACTATCTGCCACCACTGACAAGTCTGACGGGTTAGCAGGAGATCGGCGCGATCAAGAGAGCTTGAGCGGCTGTTCGGCGACGATGATGCCGTTATTGTCGGCGTAAAGCCATTGACCCACCTGCAGCGTGACGCCTGCAAAGGTCACCGCCACGTCGCGCTGGCCTTCGCCATGTTTTTCGCTGCGACGAGGGTGGCTGCCCAGCGCTTGCACGCCCAGTGGCAGGGTGGCCAGAATGTCTACGTCTCTCACACAGCCATACATGATGACGCCTGCCCAACTGTTTTTGGCGGCTTGTTCAGCCAGCATGTCGCCCAACATGGCGCAGCGATGAGAGCCGCCTGCGTCCACCACCAGAATGGCGCCTTCGCCGGGTTCGGCGACGGCCTGCTTGACCATGGAGTTGTCTTCAAAGCATTTGACGGTACGAATAGGCCCGTAAAAGCTATCGACGCCGCCAAAGTTGGCAAACATCGGCTCGAGCACCTTGACGTCCGGGTACTGGTCGCACAAATCGGGGGTCACGACGTGAGGTGTGGTCGTCATGAGAGTCTCCTGTCCATGAATGACACTGTGGGTAATAAAAACGCCCCAACCTGCAAGGGAAGGGGCGTTCGGTCATCGGCTCAGAGTCGCGTGGCGTCTCTGCGATGTTGCGAGCATCGGCGATGGGTCAGTAGCCTTGGCACTTAAGCCTCTTGCGCTACTGGAATCACGTTCGAGGCGATTTTCTGATACTCCTCGATTTCGTGGAAGTTCATGTAACGATAGATTTCGCCGGCCAGGGCGTCAAATTCGCCCATGTAGCGCTGGTACTCAGCGACTGTCGGCAGGCGGCCTTCCACCGCTGCGACCGCTGCCAGCTCCGCCGAAGCGAGGTAGACGTTCGCGCCATCCCCCAGGCGGTTCGGGAAGTTACGTGTAGACGTAGACACGACGGTGCTCTTGGCAGCCACACGCGCCTGGTTACCCATACACAGTGAACATCCCGGCATTTCCATGCGGGCGCCTGCACGGCCGTAGATGCCGTAGTAACCCTCTTCGGTCAGCTGGTGCTGATCCATCTTGGTTGGCGGCGCCAACCACAGGCGGGTCTTCAGGCTACCCGCAGGCTGTTTCTCGAGCAGTTTACCGGCGGCACGGAAGTGACCGATGTTGGTCATGCACGAACCGATAAACACTTCGTCGATCTTCTCGCCAGCCACGTCGGAGAGCAGGCGAGCGTCGTCCGGATCGTTGGGGGCGCAGAGCACCGGCTCCTTGATCTCGCTGAGGTCGATCTCGATGACTTCGGCGTACTCGGCATCTTTATCCGCACGCATCAGTGACGGGTTGGCCAGCCAGGCTTCCATCCCTTCGATACGACGGCTGATGGTACGCTCGTCGCCGTAGCCGTTGGCAATCATCCACTTCAGCAGCGTGATGTTGGACTTCAGGTACTCGGTCACGCTCTCTTCGGACAGCGTGATGGTACAGCCAGCCGCACTACGCTCGGCCGAGGCATCGGAGAGTTCGAAGGCTTGCTCGACGGTGAGGTCTTCGAGGCCTTCGATTTCCAGCACGCGGCCGGAGAAGGCATTTTTCTTGCCGGATTTCTCGACCGTCAGCAGACCCTGCTTGATGGCGTAGAGAGGAATGGCGTGAACCAGGTCGCGCAGCGTGACGCCGGGCTGACGCTCACCCTTGAAACGCACCAGAACGGACTCGGGCATATCCAGCGGCATGACGCCAGTGGCAGCAGCAAAGGCAACCAGACCAGAACCTGCCGGGAAGGAGATACCGAGCGGGAAGCGGGTGTGGGAGTCACCGCCGGTGCCGACCGTGTCCGGCAGCAGCATGCGGTTCAGCCAGCTGTGGATGATACCGTCGCCGGGGCGCAGTGAAACACCGCCGCGGTTCATGATGAAGTCGGGCAGGGTGTGGTGCGTGTCCACGTCCACCGGCTTGGGATAGGCAGCCGTGTGGCAGAAGGACTGCATGACCAGGTCGGCCTGGAAGCCCAGGCAGGCCAGGTCTTTCAGCTCGTCACGGGTCATCGGGCCAGTGGTGTCCTGGGAGCCGACGGTAGACATCTTCGGCTCGCAGTACATGCCGGGGCGCACGCCGTTCAGGCCGCAGGCCTTGCCGACCATCTTCTGTGCCAGCGTGAAGCCTTTGCCGGTATCCGCAGGCTGGTCCGGCAGACGGAAAACGTCTGACGGCGCCAAGCCCAGGGACTCGCGCGCCTTGCCGGTCAGGCCACGGCCGATGATCAGCGGAATACGACCGCCTGCACGCACTTCATCGAGAATCAGCTGTGTTTTCAGCTCGAAGGTGGAGAGCACTTCATCGGTGCCGTGCTTGCACACTTTGCCTTCATAGGGGTAGATGTCGATGACATCGCCCATTTCCAGCTTGGAAACATCCATCTCTACCGGCAGGGCGCCTGAATCTTCCATGGTGTTGAAGAAGATCGGGGCAATCTTGCCGCCAAAGCAGAAACCGCCGCCGCGCTTGTTGGGCACGTAAGGGATGTCGTCACCGAAGAACCACAGCACCGAGTTGGTGGCGGATTTGCGCGAAGAGCCTGTGCCGACGACGTCGCCCACGTAAGCCACTGGGTGGCCTTTGGCTTTGACGGCTTCGATTTGCTTGAGCGGGCCAGTGGTGCCGGGCACTTCGGGCTCGATACCGTCGCGCTCGTTCTTGAGCATGGCGTTGGCGTGCAGCGGGATGTCCGGGCGCGACCAGGCATCCGGCGCGGGCGACAGGTCGTCGGTATTGGTTTCACCCGGGACCTTGAAGACGGTCAGGGTGATTTTCTCTTCCAGCGCAGGCTTGGAAAGGAACCACTCGGCGTCGGCCCAGGACTGCATGACGTCCTTGGCGACGGCGTTGCCATTCTTGGCGCGCTCTTCCACATCGTGGAACGCATCGAACATCAGCAGGGTGTGCTTGAGCTGTTCACCTGCTTCACGGGCCAGCTCTTCGTTATCGAGCAGCTCGACCAAGGAAGCGATGTTATAGCCGCCCTGCATGGTGCCCAGCAGTTTGACGGCATGGACCTTGTCGATCAGCGGCGAGGACGCCTCGCCTTTGGCCAACGCGGTCAGGAAGCCCGCTTTGACATAGGCGGCTTCGTCGACGCCCGGCGGTACCCGGTTGGTGATCAAGTCCAGAATGAACTCTTCTTCTCCGGCCGGCGGGTTCTTCAGCAGCTCGATCAGGTCGGCGACTTGTTCGGCGGTCAGGGGCTTGGCTGGGACGCCCTCTGCAGCGCGTTCCTCGACATGTTGGCGGTAAGCTTCAAGCACGTTGGGGCCCTCTCATCTTCTTGGTAGTGATCATCAGTGGTAGCAAAAGACGCCTGCACGGTAACAAGGACATCCTTCGATCACATGACATACGCTTGAGAATCAGCGTCTGGTGGATGGCTCGGATTCTACGGGAAACTGTCGACAATGTTAAGAAGTCAGGCGGGATGCCTACTTGTACTTTGTGTTGAGATGTTGAAAGCCGCTTTCCTGAGGACGGTTTTTTTGATTAATGTGCCGTCAACATGAAAGATTTTTACCGATAGGCGTGTTTTTAGGTGACGGCTGGTGTGATTATCGTGATGCCGCGTTACCATGACTGCCAAGCGAGTGCTGGCCTGTAGAGCTGGGTAGCCTCGGCAAGCGTGATTCCCGTGTGGAGCGTGATTCAGGCTTGCTATACATTAGTGTCAGTGCATTTTAAGCGAGGCTGGAAGACACGTTTGTTCATCCTCGCACCAATCAGGGAACGGACGCCATTGGCGTTTATATATTGTACAGTGGTGTGATAAACGCTTGGTGCTGGTGTTATGTCGATACAATTAATGGCGTTGCAAACAGCGGATCATGCGCTGCAAGCGGATGATCTGTTGCCAGAAAGTTTGCATGACTTTTTAGCTTGCCCGACCCCCGATGCCTGGTTGCAATGGGCATTGGCCAACCCAGAAACACTGCTGATCGATCACGCACAGTGTGAAAAAAAAGCGGCTTCCACGGCCATGAGCCTGCTGTATCGTTACGTGGATCAGCCGCTGCTGTTGAGCAAGATGTCGCAATTGGCCCGCGAGGAGCTGCTTCATTTCGAGCAGGTAGTGGGCTTGATGGAACGCCGTGGCGTTCCTTATCGCCATCTGACGGCGTCACGCTACGCCGAAGGCCTTAGAAAACATTTACGCAGTCAGGATCCTGAGCGCTTGATCGACCTGTTGATCATCGGCGCTCTGATCGAGGCGCGCAGCTGTGAGCGCTTCGCGCGACTCATTCCTTACCTGGACGAAGAGCTGGCCAGGTTCTATCGCACCCTGGTCAAGTCCGAAGGGCGTCATTTCGAAGACTATCTGTTGCTGGCTCGCCAGCAGGCCGACGCGCCTATCGATGAACGCATCGCCTTCTTCGTTGCTCGTGAGGCGGAACTGATCATGTCTCCAGATACGGCTTTTCGTTTTCATAGTGGCGTGCCTGCGTGATGCGCCGCTAGCCAAGGCAGGATGTGTAACATGCGTGATGCTCAACAGACAGATCAGTTGACCCTGTTTGGTCACTTCTCCTTGACTCAAGGGGAGGACGTGCTCACTCATTTCAGCTACGACAAGGTCAAGGCGCTGCTGGTATATCTGCTGCTCCATCGTCAGCCCGTCAATCGTGCCGCCCTGGCGGAGCTGCTGTGGCCAGACCAGGGCCTCTCCTCGGGCAGAACCAACCTGCGCCATGCGCTGCACTGCCTGCGCCAATCCATGGGCGAGCATGCCGATCACGTCCTCAATGTGTCGCGGCAGACCATTGCCTTCCATTTGCCGTCCCACTGGCAGGTGGATTTGCATGAGCTGCAGCAACTGCTGGAAGGGCCCAAGGATCTGGAGATGCTGGAAGCGCTGATGGAGTGCTACCAAGGGGATCTGATCGAGGAGCTGCAGCTCAGCAACTGCAGCGAGTTCCAGCGCTGGCTGGTGCAAGTGCGCAATGAGTGGCGCCAACGAGTCATCCGTTTTGCCGAACAGGTGCTGGAAGCACACGCCGAAGTGCCGGATGCCATGCTGGAAGGACTGGTCAGCCGCTTTTCAGGCTACGGCCCGTTCCACGAGCGCTGGGTGCGGCAGCTAGCCGAGCAGAACCAGATGGCTGCGGCTCACGAACAGTACAACAGCTACCTGCAACTGCTGGCGCTCTCCGGACAACAGCCTGAGCCCAGTTTCGTGCAATTGGCCAGTTTCTGGTCGGATGGCCACCACGACCCCCGGGCGATGTCGCCTCAGGGCGCCTTTTCGCGCGCGTTAGCTGCGGACAGCAAGCCGCTGCGCGAAGATGAGATCGAGCTGCGTCAGCTTTCGGTGATGGCCATCCGCTTGCGCTTGAAGGGTGACTGGCCAGATCGCGCAGCTACCCGCAACTGCCTGGCCTTGCAGCTGGAGCTGCTGAGATGGTTGGAGCAGCAGTGCCACCATCTGGGCGGTTTCTGGCTGCCGGGGGCAACGGGGGGCTTGGGTCTGGCCTGCTTCGGTACCCATGGTCCCGCCCATCAGCTGGCGGAGCTGGTGGCGCTTTACGAACACTGCCGTCAGGCGCTACCTCAGGAGAGCCGTCGCCACTGGGCCGGGGACGCCGAACCGCCGGTATTCGAACTGGCGGCCGGATTGCACAGCGGGCGCGTGGTCTACTTGCCCGAGCGCCAGCTGGCCGACCCGCTGGGCCAGGTGACGCAAGAGTCTCTGGAGTTGATGAGTGCCGCTGAGGGAAGCGAGCTGGTCATCTCTCAGGCAGCCAGCCAGCACATGCCCCCGGCGCTGGACTTGCAGCCCAGGCTGGTATCGCGTTTGGTGGCCAGCGATGGCCGCGTGCGTTTACGTGCGCTGGTGCTGGGCCAGAACGAAGGCGGGCGTGATGCCTTGCCACCGAGCCTGGTGGGAAGGGAAACCTCGCTACGCACCTTGCGCGATGCGCTGGCACGGGCTGGCATTGGTTTGCGGCAAAGCGTGTTGGTGCGGGGTGCCTCGGGCATGGGCAAGTCGGCGTTGATGGTGGGGTTTCGGCAGTTGGAGCTGAGCCGCGATGCGGCGATCTGCTGGCTTTCGACTACTCGGCTCTCGGTACTGGACCCATACGGTGTAGCCCGGTCGTTGCTGGCCTGGCACTTCGAACATCCGCCAACGCTCGATGCCGTGCATGCGCTGCAGGCAACGCTGGGCCTCGATACCTCGGATAGCGCGCGTCAGCAGCTGCTGGAAGAGGCGTTGGGGGTTCGCGAAGTTCAGGAAATCAGCCAGCTGACTCAAAATGGCGAAGCCGTGGAGCTGGTGGTGAAGCTCTTGCATCGGCTGATCGACCATCGTGCCGTGTCGCAAACTCTGGTGCTGATGATCGATGACCTGCAGTGGCTGGATGAACCCTCTTTCAAAGTGTTGGCGGGGCTACAGGCACGTCTGTCGATCAACACGGCCTTCATGATGGTGGCCAGCCACCACGGCCGCGAACCGCTACCGGTCAAACTGCACTGGGATCAGCAGATCACCCTGAGCAAGCTGGATGCACTGCAGTCTTCGCGGCTGCTGTCGCAACTTTCTCGTCGTTATCGTATTCATCTGAGCCCACGGCTGCGCAACCAGATCATCGAGCGCTGTGATGGTGTTCCGCTGTATATGCAGGAGATCTGTCGTCGCCTCGACATGGATCGACGGGAGGGGCGCAGCGTACAGCTGGATGAGCTGCCCAAGGGGCTGCTGGGGCTACTGGCCAGTCGAATCGATCAGTTGGAAAGCGACCGGGATATTGCCCATATTGCAGCGGTGCTGGGCAAGCGTTTTCGACTGGACTTGCTGGCCGAATGCAGCGGTTGGGAAAAGCCCAGGTTGTGCCAAGCGCTAGAGCACATGCGGGCGCTGGAGATCATCGAGCCCATCGACAAGGAGGGCGGTGATCATGAGTACCAGTTCAGTCACCAGTTGCTTCAAGAGGCGGCCTACCTCTCCTGTCCCCGTGACGTCAGGGTCAAGCTGCATCAGCAGGTCGTGACCTTGATTGAGGAGCGTTTTCCGGTATGGATCAGTCGCCATCCGGGAGACTTTGCCACGCATCTGCGGCGCAGCGGCCACTATGCACGTGGGGCGCGCTACTTCGAGCTCTCCGCGCGGGAAGCGCTCAAGGTGAGTGCCAACCGCACGGCGCTGCGCATGGCCGACTTCGGCTTGGCCAGCCTGCGCCACGTAGCCCATGAGGTAGAGCGTGAAGTCAGCCTGCTGACGGTGCGTGGTCAGGCTGCGTTCGCCCTGGAAGGCCACGGTTCGCCCACGGCCCATGAAAGTTTTGTGAAGGCCCGTGAGCTGCTGCGCCAAACCGGGAGCGACACGCCTGACGACCCGGCAGACCTCGAGCAGATTTTCCTGGTGAAGTGGGGGCTATGGGTGGGGCGCAGCCAGCGCTATGCCCATGCCGACGCCTTTGCGCTGGCATCGACCCTGGCGGATATCGCCGCTCGCCTGGAAGACCCGCGCTACCGCCGATTGGCGGATTATGCGCGGGCACACTGTGAATACTGGGCGGGGCGTATTCAACAGGCCCACGACCACCTGGACGAAATCGATCCGCTGAATGCTCCCATGATGATCGAGTGGCTGCCGTTCTCGGATCATCCCCAGGTGACGGCGGCCTGTTTTCAGGGTTGGGCGCTTTGTCTGCGAGGTGATTACCATCGCGCAGAGTGGCATGTCGCGGCGGCCATTCGGCTGGCGGAGCAGATCGGCCACCCGGGTACCCTGGCCATGGCGCTGATGTTTGCGGCGGCATTGTATCGTCAGTTGGGCCATGTGCACTTGGCGGCCCGGCATGCCGAGCGAGCCGCGGCCATGACCGGTACGCCAGACCTGCAGCTTTGGCAGATTTCCGCGCAGGGGGTGCTGGGTTGGCAGCGGGCGTTGGCGGGGGATCAGGGCGGGCTGGTGCAAATGCACGACAGCCTGGATCAGATGGCCGAATTGAACGGCCGAGACCGCTTCCAGCGGCCCGTGTTGTGGTACTCCGATGCCTGTATCGAGCTGGGTGAGCTGCACGCAGCCGAAGAGTATCTCGACCAGTGCCTGGTGATTGCCCGTGAGCGCACGACTCTTTTCCTGCCCGAGCTGGCTACCCAACTGGCCCGCGTGCGTGACCTGCTGGGCCACCCTGCCCACGAGGTCAAGGCGTTGACGGAAATGGCTATTCAGCAATCCCGCGAGCATGGCAACCGCCATCAGGAGTTGGCGGCGCTGGAGCTATGGCTTACGCGTATAGCGCCCAATGACCAGCAGGCGAAAGAGGTGTTTCGTCGACTGTTGGGCGAGGTAAGCCATAGCGATGCGCCGGTGCTGGTGCGCTGGATCAGCCTGCTGGACCGTCGCTTGCCGCACCCGGTGAGCCTGGGCGGCGAGGTCTAACCGGCTGTGGCGGTTTCCCACCCGTAGAGTGTGGCGAGGGCCTCTTCTCGGTCCTCGCCACACACCTCCTTGTCGAAGTCGAACTGGCTGCATACGGCAGGGCGACGGGCATCACCAAAGAGCATGCAGAGGTTTTGCTCATTCAACTGCACGCAGCGAATGCCCGAAGGCTTGCCGCTTGGCATGCCGGGAATGGGCGAGCTGATGGACGGCGCTATGCAGCAGGCGCCACACCCCATGCGGCAAGACGCCTGCTGATCGCTGGTAATCAGAATCGTCATGGCGCTGCCTGCGCGGTAGCCCCCTTGTTGATACCTTCGAAGGCTTCCACGTAGGTTTCCTGCTGAGTTTGCTGGGCGATACTGTTGGCCAGCCAACGGGCGATATTTTCCACGGTGGTGGGCGCTGGCAATACGCTGCAGCGGTGAGCGGGCAGGGTGATCGAGAACGCTCCCTGTTCGGCTGTGTAGCGGCAGGTCAGTGTGGTGGCTGTCTGTTCCGCCACATCGGCCTGCTCCAGCAGGTAACGGTTGTCCAGCCATTCACTCCATTGTGCCTCAAGGGCAGGTTGGCGCTGTTGCTGTTGGTAGACATGCAGCCGGGAGCGGTGGCCATGGGCGATACGCTGGCAGTTGCCCAGATGGCGTTTCAGGCCGTGGCTGTAGCCATAGGATGCGCCTTCGATACGCTCTTCCTGCAGGTTCAGGGTGACACGGGTGACGTTGCGAGGCCGAGCGCGTGTCAGCTCTTCGCTCAGGAGCTGGGTCACCTTGACCACCGAGATGTGTTCCCAGGGGAGCAGGGTGAACGCCTGCGCAGGCCCGCGTACTTCCATCGGATAGGGTGTGGTGGTGCGAATGCACAGGCCTTCTGGGCACTCGCTGACCTCTACGCCAGGCGCCTTGGTGGGCACCAGCAGCGTATGATCCAGCCCGTTGTCCAGCGTGCGCTTGATCCAGGGTTTCACTTCGCCAAAATCGAACAGCATGCCGTCTTCACCCAGTTCGCCATCCAGATGGGCGTCGACCTGCCAACTGCAGCCGGTCAAGCCGCGCTCAGGGCACCAGAGGGAGACATCGATATGGGTCAGGTGGTGAACGAATAAAGCCATCAATCGAATCCTGCGATCTTGTGGGTTTGCAGCGACAAGCGCCACTGGGGGTGGGCCATGCAATAGGCCGTCGTGGCGGCCACCGTGGCGGCATTGTGCTCAGCGACAGTGGTATGGATCGTGTCGGCATGCTGGGCGACGTGATCCATAGGCTGCAGGTAAAAGTGTCGAAAGTGCAGCGCGGCAAACTGCTCGGGCGGGGCGTCGTGCTGCGGGTATACCAGCTTCAGCTCATCCCCTTGGTGAATGGCCAGCGGGTTGCTGCCCTTGGGGCTGACGCATAGCCAGTCGATTCCGGCGGGCGCGGGCAGCGTGCCGTTGGTTTCCACGGCGACCTCGAACCCTTCGCTGTGCAGCATGGCGATGAGCGGGGTATCGAGCTGCAGTAACGGCTCTCCTCCGGTAAACACCACATAGGGCACCGCGCTGCCTGCGTTGGCTGGCCACAGCTGTTTGATATGCCGTGCTAGCTGTTGCGCACTCTCGAAGCGGCCGCCGTTGATCCCGTCGGTGCCAATGAAATCGGTATCGCAGAAGGTACACTTGGCCGTGGCTCGGTCGGCGTCACGCCCCGACCAGAGATTACAGCCTGTAAAGCGACAGAAAACGCTGGCGCGCCCCGCCTGGGCACCCTCGCCCTGCAGCGTGTAGAACGCTTCTTTGACGTGGTACATCAGCGGCCTCGCTCGGCAGGGGTGGCGTAAGCAAGGGGGTCGGTGACCTGGTTGGCGGCAAAGGCCGCCAGCCGTTCGCGGCAACTGCCGCACTGCCCACAGGCGAGTTGCTGGCCTTCGTAGCAGGTCCAGGTATGCCGGTAATCGAGGCCCATGGCGAGCCCATCGCGCAGGATGTCGGCTTTACTGGAGGCCAGATAAGGGGCGTGGACGGTGACGGGCTCGAAGTTGGCAATCTGCGCCACGTCGTTCATGGCCTCGACGAAGGCCGGGCGGCAGTCGGGGTAAAGCACGTGATCGCCGCCGTGTGCGCCATAGTCGACACGGTTGGCGCCAATATTGACCGCCTTGGCAATGGCCAGCGACAGCAGGATCATATTGCGGTTGGGCACCACGGTACTGTGGAGCGAGTCGGCATCGTACTCCCCCTGGGGCATGGCCAAGGCCGAGTTGGTCAATGCCGAGTTGTCGATCAGCCCGTGAATGGCGCGAATATCGACGACCTGATGAGGGATGGCCAAGGACTCACAGACCTGGCGCGCAACGTCCAGTTCACGACGGTGACGTTGGCCGTAGTCGAAGGACAGCGCATGGACAGTGAGGCCTTCGCGCAGCGCACGATGCAGGACGGTATAAGAGTCCATGCCGCCGGAATAGATGACGACGGTGGATGGCGCCTGGGCGCCGGGTGATGCAGTGGATGACATGCTGGGTACTCATGGTCGGAGAATTTATGTCGTGCCTGCCTGAACCGCAGGGCGGTGTTCCGGGGTCCGGTCCGGAAGGTGGGCAGTTTACGCAATGCCGCTCTTGCTGACCAGTGCCACGGGTGGCGGCATCCGGTGTGTCAATGGAATTGGCGTGATAAGCTACCCCTCTAAAGCCGCTAGAGATGGACGCATGGCCACCATAGAACATAGTGAAATCGTTCGAGCCTCCCCGGAGCGCGTATTTGACTTGTTACACCGAGTGGAAGATTTTGCGGAGTATTCGGACTTGATACGCTCGATCGATCGTCTTGGCGAAAACCGCTACCGCTGGCACGTGCGGGCAGTGGGCATGGACTGGTCGTTTGATGTGGAGGTGACCGAGATCGAGCCTCCGGAGGTATTGGCCTGGGAATCTCTGGATGGCGTCAAGAATCAGGGGCGCTACCAGCTGCGCGCCGTACCGGAAGGGACGGAGGTGTCACTGACCCTGAGTTATGACATTCACAATCGTCTAATGGAAAAAGCGGTGAACAAGGCGGCCAGACCATTGGTCGGAAAGGTCAGTCGACAAATTCTCGAGCGGGTTGAAGCACGCCTCCATGCGTAAATTATCTCTCTACTCCTGGCGATGGGCGGCTGCGTTTGCGGTGGCTGCCATGCTGGCCTACGTATGGCTTTGGTACTCCCCGGACCTGATGGCGGTGAAGCGCTGGGCCGCCACCATGTCTCATCATCCGGTGGTCGTGGTGACCGTCATGCTGACCATGGCGGTCACCCTGGCGATTGGCCTGCCCGGTAGTATTGGGCTGTGGTTGATCGCGCCTTTTTATCCGCCTTTGATCGCAACGCCCATGTTGACCGTCAGCAGTGTGGCGGGCGCCTGGGGGGCTTATTTGCTGGCGGCGCGAGTCGGGCAGCGGTGGCAGCCCAAGGGGCTGACGCTCAAGGTCATGGATACCCTGAAAGCGCGAAGTGACCTGCTGACCCAATGTGCCATGCGAGTGCTGCCGGGGTTTCCACACTCAGTGATCAATTTTGCGGCAGGCCTGGGGCATATTGCGCTGGGGCGCTATCTATTGGCTGCCACGCTGGGGCTGGCCGTGAAATGGGCCGTCTACAGCAGCGCCATTTACGGGGCGCTGGAAGCCATCGAGGAAGAGGACCCGCTACAGATGGACGTGCTGCTGCCCCTGTTGGCCCTGACGGCCCTGCTGCTGGCAGGGGCCTGGTACCGGCGCCGCCTGGAAGCGGCGCGGGATCAGACTTGAATTCAGGCGATCATTCCGCCTTGTGCATCGAGGCATCCAGATGATCGACCACCTCGGCCCAGTCGGCATCTTCTTCCACTGCTTCGCGTAGAAAATCCGCCTGGCCCTCGTTCCAGCAAGGGGCGTCGGCCAGCGGCATCTCCTTGGGTAACGGTGAATGTCGCTCAATAAAGCGTTCGATAGAAGCCGCGTCCGAGCGCAGCCCCAGCTGTTCAAACAGTTCACTAAAATGATGCACTGGTTGATCCATACGTTTTCACCTGTTTTCAGAAGGTTATGTTGCACTCCATGTGTCCTGTTTAACCATAGCCTGTCTGCTCCGGGATGCCAGTCTGGCTACCGCTCGCCCACTAACGGAGTGACGAAGCGCGTTGCCCGGTCGTCGTGGGTAAGCGGCTGCGCCAGCAAATGCACCAGCTTGGTGTAAGCTGCCTCGGGGGTCATGGAACCCCCGGACAGCACGCCAGCATCCGTCAGGCCGTGGCCAGCGGAGTAAGTGCCCAAGTGAAGGGTGCCTTGCGGGCACTGGCTGACCGCGGCCACCAGCTTTCCTTCTCCGCTGGCACGCGCCAGTACGGCTAACAGGTCCGGGTCGTCAGGCAAGTTGCCCGCTCCCCAGAGCTCCAGCAGTGCCCCCTTGACGCTGTCATGAGCCAGCCAACTGGAGAGTTGCCAGGCGGCCATGCCTGGCCACAGCGCGATGCGCACCACTTGCCCCTGAGCAAGACACCCATAATCCGGGAGTTCGAAGCGGGGCGCGCCACGCTGGTGAAGCGCCAGCCCCCGGCTGGGGTAAAGTACGCAGTCATCGCCTACCCGTTCGCCCAGCAGGGGGTAGTTGGGGGAGGCAAACGCGGTCATCGCTTCACAGTGCTGTTTCACCGCCCTGACGCCCCGCATCAGGCGTCCCGCAAAGTAGATCGCCACTTCCTGAAGGGCGCTCATGGCGGCGAATTGCAGGGCGCCGCATACGTTGTCCAGAGCATCGCTATTGGCTGCCTCCAGCGGTTGCATGGCCCCTGTTAATACGACCGCCTTGTCCAGCCCCTGAAGCTGATAGGCCAGGCTCGAGGCGCTCCAGCTGAGCGTATCGGTGCCGTGCAGGATGACAAAGCCCCGATAGGCGGAAAAACGGACGGCGATATCGCCTGCCAGCGTTTGCCACGTGGCAGGCGTGGCGGCGCTGGAGTCGATCAGTGGGTCATGGCTGATGATGTCGTAGGCGGGTAGTGCCTGCTGTTGCGGGATAGGCAGCTGCTGCAGAGCATTGTGTAATCTGTCGGCAAAGCTGTCTGCTGGCATCAGTCCGGTGGCGGTTGGCTGCATGCCGATCGTACCGCCGGTGTAGATGATCAGTATCCGCTCATGTGAGCAGGTGGTCTCTGTCAGACGAGGAGCGTTACGCATGGTCATGTCCTGGTAAAGACAAGGAAGGATTATGGAAGGGTGACGCGTAGCTGGCCGCTTTGGTCATCCAGCTGCCGATTGCGGCCCGCAAGGCAGGCAAAGCCGCAACAAACCAGAATCAAGCCGATCAGTAGCCAGCCAATGTGTGCGGTCGAGGCGCCCATTTGCAGCATC
>NZ_LFGS01000005.1:197470-213801 GCF_002078135.1 Halomonas sp. BC1
AGCATCACACCCACGCCGAAGGGGCCCAGCGCGGCCAGGGTGTAGCCGCCTCCCTGCACCAGCCCGGAAAGCTGTCCAGCCAAGGGGGCGTTGGCCGTGCGCAGCACCAGCAGGGCCAACGCCAGGCTGAAACTACCGCCCTGACCGAGGCCCAGCAGGATGGCGCCAGGCCATCGCCAAGCCAATGGGGCAATCAACAGTAGCGCCAGGCCGATGGCCGTGGCGGCCAGTACCATGAGGAGGGCTGGCCGCTGGTCCTTATGCAAGCGGGCAACCCATGGGGCGGCCAGTGCCGACGCCAGCTGGCTCATGATGGAGACCGCCATGGTCCAACCGGCGTCGGCTTCGTTGTAGCCCCGGTCGATGAGCAGGGTGGGCAGCCAGCCAAACACGATGTAAGCCATGGAGGATTGAATGCCCATGAAGAGCATCACATGCCAGGTCAAGGGTTGGCGTAGCAAAGCGGCAAGCGGCACTCGGAAGGTGGGCTGTAGCGATGGTGCTGCGATTGGACGCGGTGCAAAGCCCGACCATAGCAGCCAGGCTGCCAGGGCCAGCAGTGACCAGCTCATCAGGCTAAGCTGCCAACTGCCCAGCCAAACCAGTAGTGGGACGCTCAGCCCTGCCCCCAGGGCGCCACCAAAGCAGAGCGCCATGGTGTACAGCCCGGTCAGCAGGTCGGCGCTGTGCGGCAGTTCGCGTTTGACCAGGGCGGGAAGCAGTGTGCCCGCTATCCCGATAGCACCGCCTGCCATGGCCGAGCCCAGGTACAGCAAGCCTGGCCAGGGAGTGCCCCGTACCAGCAGGCCGGTCGCCAACAGCAGCAGTGCGGCACTCAACGCCCGCTCACTGCCCAGGCGTTTGCTGAGCCAGGGGGCCAGCGGTGCGGCAAGGCCCAGGCACAGTACGGGTAAGGTGGTCAAAAGGCCGGCAGCAGTGGCCGACAGCCCCGCGCTTTCCTGTAGTCTGTGCAGTAGAGGGGCCACCGAGGACATGGCCGGGCGCAGATTGAGCCCAACCACGAACATCAACAGGATGAAGCTGACGGTACGGCGTGTCACCATGACGCGAACTTATTGCATGTAAGGGCGCAGGTCGCCGCGTACGGCATCCAGCAGGGTGATGAAGTGATAGTCCTGTGGGGTGTCGATGGCGTCCACACGTACCTGGGTTCGCATGCCCTTGTTGATGTCCAGCTTGTCGTAGATTTCCAGGGTCAGCTTGCGTGCCGGTTTATCGCCTAACGCAATGGCGCCCTCGGCCAAATTGAAGGTTTCCAGCAGGGTGGCCCTGATGCGCGTACTGTTGCCTTCACTCAGCACGCGGCGTACGAACAGCCAGCCTTCACAAGGCAAGGAGGCGTTGTCATCGCACTCGCGCAGGAACAGCGTCCGATAGCAGGCGCCTTCCTGGGATGCTTTTTCGGCCATGCTGCGGTAAGCCTGCACGACCTGGCCAGAGGAGGCGCGGGCATCTTCCAGTCGCTGTGAAATACCCTGATGTTCGCGGCTCAGCTGCTCCTGACGCTGAAAAGTCAGCCACTGGCGATAGTCCGCCATCAGTTGTGAAGACGCCATAGTCACTCCATGAATTGGTTCAGCGAAACGCCGGAATATGCGAGGCGATACCTTCGCACATTCCGGTCCTTTGGGCTAGCGGCGAGCGCGGCGGCGACGTTCGCCACCGTTATTCGCTTGAGTGCTCTCGGAGGAGCGGCGGGCACGCGGTTGACGCTGGCCGCGGCGGCCGTTTTCGATAGGTTCGGGCTTGGCGTTGGGGTCAGGTTCGAAGCCGGGCTCAACGTGCTTGGGCAACGTTTGATTGATCAGCCGCTCGATGTTCTTGAGCAGGCCATGCTCATCGACGCACACCAGTGACACCGCTTCACCATTGCTGCCCGCACGGCCTGTGCGCCCGATGCGGTGGACGTAATCTTCGGCGACGTTGGGCAGGTCGAAGTTGACCACGTGGGGAAGTTCGCTGATATCCAGGCCACGTGCGGCAATGTCGGTGGCAACCAGGACCTGCAAGTCACCGCTCTTGAAGGCTCCAAGTGCTCGAGTGCGCGCTCCCTGGCTCTTGTTGCCATGGATCGCCATGGCCGGAATGTCCTGCTTGGTCAGCTGCTCCGCCAGGCGATTGGCGCCGTGCTTGGTGCGCGTGAAGACCAGCACCTGGAACCAGCCATGGCGCTGAATCAAATGGGCCAGCAGGTCGCGTTTCTTGTCGCGATCCACGCGGTAGATGGCCTGCTCGATTTTTTCGGCCGTGGTGTTGCGCGGCGCCACTTCGATCATCGCCGGATTGTTCAGCAGCTGCTGGGCCAGGGCCTGGATCTCGTTGGAGAAGGTGGCCGAGAACAGCAGGTTCTGACGCTGTTTGGGTACCAGGCGCAGCAGACGTTTGATGTCGTGGATGAAGCCCATGTCGAGCATGCGGTCGGCTTCATCGAGTACCAGTATTTCCACGGCAGACAGGTCTACGTGACCCTGCTGGTGAAGGTCCAGCAGGCGTCCCGGCGTGGCCACCAGCACGTCTAGACCGGCTTTCAGGGCGTCTACCTGGGGTTGCTGGCCAACGCCGCCAAAAATGATGTGCGAGCGCAGTGACAAGTGCTGCCCATAAGCGGTGACGCTTTCACCCACCTGGGCGGCCAGCTCGCGGGTAGGGGTCAGGACCAGCGCACGTACCTGGCGTTTGCCCGGGCGTTTGCCTTGCACCAGGCGTTGCAGCATGGGCAGGGTAAAGCCAGCGGTTTTGCCGGTGCCCGTCTGTGCGCTGGCCAGCAGGTCTCGTCCTTCCAGAACGACGGGAATGGCCTGGCGTTGAATCGGGGTGGGCTGATGATAGCCCTGTGCGCCAACGGCGCTGAGTAGATCAGGGTGCAGACCAAGGTCAGAAAAGCTCATGCATTCTCCGCAGTCGCCAACCCCTCACTCTCTGAGTGAGGGGTTGGCGTCATGTTCAAGATACGAGGATGTCATTGCGCCATGAAGGCGCATCTAAGAATCAGATCGGGCAGCCACGACGGGCGTTTTAAAGCCACGCAGCCATTGCCCGCAGGGCTGCGTGGAAGTGATGGGGTGGCGCTTGCGAAAGGCGCTGTCGCCTAGTGTAACACGAAAGTCGCACTCAGCGCCGTTCATGCAGTCTTGAATTAGCGGCCCGTGAAATAGTCATTGCGCTGAATCTGCTCGGCGATTTGCACGCCTAGCAGGTTCCAGCTTTCACCCAGTGCACGTACCAGGGCCGGGTAGCCGTCCTCTTCCAGGGGCGTTTCCGTGGTAAAGCTTTGCAGTGTGACCAGGCTATTGTCCTCGCGCCGTAGCTGCCACTGGCCGCTGGCCACTGCCATGCCATCGTGGCGTCCCTGGAACTGATCCACCTCGACGGATAGCGTCAAGGCGTCTGGCTGGGCGCCCTCTGAACGCACCACCTGCAGCTGGGGAAGCTGCTGGGCCAACTGCGCTCGCAGGCTACGTTCCAGCTGACGGCCAATGCCCTCGGCCCACTGGTGTTCACGAGCCTGGTTCAACGTGATGTCGTCCAACTGCATGACGATGCCATCCACGTCCAGATAGTGCGCCAAGCGTGGAGCGCGGATGGCCAGCGTGCCCGTGGGTTGGCTAGGGGCGCTGCTGGCCGCGGGGCTGGGCAGCATGTAGCGAGCTGGGGGAGTGACGCTGCTTGCGCACGCGGTCAGGGCCATGCAGGCAGCGGCAATGATCAGCAGTCGTGTAAAAGGTTGCATCATGATCTCTCCTGTCAGCGCGGGGCGCGGGGCGTCGGGTCCTGGGTGTCGAGGTTATCGAACAGCAGGGCGCGAGGATTTTCATTCAGCGTACGCGTAAGGGGCTGCAGGTCTCGCATCAGGCGGTCCAGCCGCTCGATGGCCGTGGTCAGCTCCTGATAGGCCGGTGACGACGGCGAGACACCCTGTAGCGTACTGCGCAGCTCTTCCAGCGTGCTGTTCAGGTTGCCGCCAATCGCGCGAGTTTCAGGGTCGCTGAGCAGTTCGTTGACCGAACGGCTGATGTCACGCACTTCGTTGAGCACCTGCTCGGAGGCTTGCAGGTTGCGGTCCATGCCCGCCAGAAGCGGTTCGACCTCCAGTGCGTTGAGCTTATCCAGCAGGTCGGTAATCTGTGCCTGAATCTGGGCGAAGCCACCTGCCACGGTGGGGAATACCGTCCGCTCTGAGAAAGTTTCCGCTACGTACTCATCGGCCAGGTCGCGCTGGAAGTTCAGATCGACGAACAACGCTCCGGTGAGCAGGCTGCCGTTCTTCAGCGACGCACGTAGGCCCAGACTAAACATCCTGGTGAAGCGATTGTCCCAATCTCCCAGATCGATATCTGAATTCTCGATGCCCAGCCGCTGGGGCTCGATGCGAATCAGTACGGGGATCGCAAACCGTGCTCTGGAATCAGGCTGAGGCGCGGTAAAATTCCAGGGCACCGCCGCCACAGTACCGATGCGTACGCCGCGGAACTCCACCGGTGCCCCGCGAGAAAGCCCCCGCACCGTGTCGTCGACCAGCAGCACGTACTCCAGGTAGCGGTTGAAGGTACCTTCGCGGGCGTCGTCTTCATCGGCGTAAAGATTGAAGCGCGCGTTATGCTCAACGGGTCGTCCCATGGGCAGATCTTCGGGCACGCCAAAGGTCACGCCGCCGCCCAGTAACGCTTCCAGCGACTCGACATTGACCCGAAAGCCATTGGCATCCAGGCGAAAATCGACGCCGCTGGCCGTCCAGAATCGGGTGCTGTCGGTCACCAATTGGGAATAAGGTTCTTCGATGAAAACCTGGTGATACATGGTGCGCGAATCGGCATCGAAGCGGGTGTCTTCGACGCGACCAACGGTATAGCCCTGATAGGAAACCGGATCGCCGACGCGCAGGGAGTTGCCCAGTTGGCTGACCAGGCTGATCTGAAGTCCGGCCTGTCCTGCCGTGGCCACCGGCGGCACGTCGCTGACGGTGAACTCTCTTCTTGGCTCGTCCGATTGGCCGGGCTCCAATTGAAGGTAGGCTCCGGATAGCACGGTGCCCAGGCCGCTGATGCCCTCGCGGCCAATGCGCGGCTTGACGACCCAGAAGCGGCTGTCTTCTCTGAGCATGGCTTCTGCTTCAGGCTGGATTCGGGCGGTCATCACGGCTTGTGAGAGGTCGTCAGAGAGCCGCACGCTTTGTACGCGACCAATCTCGACGTTGCGGCTGCGTATCAAGGTGCTGCCTGCCTCGATGCCTTCGGCGTTGCTCATGGTCAGCGTGATCAAGGTGCCACGGCTGGTGTAGTTGTCATACACCAGCCACAGGCCGATAACGACGGCCACGAGGGGCACGATCCAGATAGGCGACAGGCGTGTCTGCCGAGAGGCTTTGGCCCGGTGGAGTTCGTTGTCAGTATCGGGGGTGTTGGGGGTGACATCATTAGCCATCAATAGCGTCCTTGGTGGCCGTCGTGCGGCGGGCAGGGCGTGGAGTGGGGGAGTCCCAAATCAAGCGAGAGTCGAACGTCATGGCGGCCAGCATGGTCAGCACGACCACGGCGCCAAAGGCGAGTGCTGCTGGGCCGGGGGTGATCGACATCAGCGAACCGGCACGGATCAGGGCAACGAGAATCGCTACCACGAATACATCCACCATGGACCAGCGGCCAATGAACTCGGTGATGCGGTAAAGCCGCGTGCGGCTGTTGGCGTTGAGCTCGTTGCTGCGGTTGATCATCAAGCACAACCATACCAGCGCCACCAGTTTGCCGACAGGCACGATGACACTGGCAATGAAGATCACCGCAGCCACGGGCCATGAGCCCATTTGCAGGAGCTGCACGACACCGCCAATGATGGTCGAAGGTGCCGTATGGCCCAGGCTGGTGGTGGTCATTATGGGATAAACATTGGCAGGAATATACATGATCGCCGCAGCAAAGAGCAGCGCCCAGGTGCGCTGCAGGCTATGCGGGAGGCGAGTGTGCAGCTTCTCATGGCAGCGAATGCAGCGGCGGTGATCCTTGTCGAAACGGTTGACTAGCCCGCAGGTGGGGCAGCCGGTCACCTGTTGGCTGGCCGCCGTAGCGCCCGTCAAGGTGCCTTCCGGGGCCAGTGGCTCGCCCTCCAGTGAAAACCACATCCAATCTGCATCGATGGATTGTGTGGTCATCAGCAGCAGGATGGCGAACACACAGAAGGCCCAAAAGGAGATGCCCAGCTCGATCTGTGCCATGCCGGCCACTTTGATCAGACTGACCAGCGCGCCGATGATGAACACATCGGCCATCATCCAGGGGGTCAGGTGGGCCAGCGAGCGAGCGATATCTCTGCTCAATGGCAGCGGGCGGGCGCGCAGCAGCCCGAACTGTAGCCAGATGACCCCCGTCAGGTAGACCGAAGGCAGCACCACGATGGTCATGATCACCGCGATGGCTACGATAGGCTGGTGAAAATTGATCAGCGCCGTGGCCGTTTGCGTCAGCTCGATGCGGTTACCAATGCCACCTACGCTGAAGCTGACGAAGGGAAACGAAACGGCCAAGATAAGGGCCACCAGCGAGGCAATGGCCAAGGCCATGCTGCGCTGTGCGGGGTAGCGGTGACGCTTGACCAGCACATGAGAACAGCGTGGGCAGGAGGCTTTTTCACCCGAGCCCAAAGGCGGTAGAGCCGACACCCAGTCGCACTCATGGCAGGCGCGCAGCCGCCTGCGCTGGACGCGTGCCTCGGGGGGCGTGCAGTCCACGGCGGGGGTATGCATGGGTAAGGTGGGTCGTTTCATGAAAGAGACATCAGGCAATAGCAAACTCTCGATAGTTGGCGCATTTTAAATCAATATAGAGCCGAGACGTGAGTGTCAAATCAGGGTCACCACGCTTCTCTTGAACTCGGTGCTTGACCCCGCCTCCCGGTTCGACAAGGATGCAGCCGCGATAGTGCCTAATACGATGACATTACGATGACATTAAGGAACCGAAATGTTGCTTGCCTTTGTAGCAGTGGTGGTAGGGCTCGTCCTGCTGATCTGGAGTGCTGAAAAATTTATCGATGGCGCTGCTGCTACCTCGCGGTGGCTGGGGTTGTCCCCACTGCTGATCGGTATGCTGGTCATCGGATTCGGAACGTCGGCCCCTGAAGTGATGGTCTCCGTACTGGCGGCCATGCAGGGTAATCCCGGGCTGGCGCTAGGCAATGCTTACGGATCCAATATTGCCAACATAGGGCTGGTGCTGGGTTTTGTGGCGCTTATAGCGCCGCTGGCGGTGCACTCCAGCGTTATTCGCAAGGAGATGCCGCTATTGGTGGCGGTCATGCTGCTGACTGGCTACATGCTGATGGATGGCTGGATTTCCCGCGGTGAGGCAGTGTTGCTGCTGGCCGCGCTGGGGATCTTCATTACGGTCAGTATCATTCGTTCTCGGCGTGATCAGGCGGATGCACTGACCGATGAAGTGACGGAGAGCCTGGACAGCAAGCCGCTTTCTCGTGGCAAGGCGCTGATGTGGACGCTGGTGGGGCTGGTGCTATTGGTAGCCAGCTCGCGTTTGTTGGTATGGGGCGCGGTAGAAATTGCCGTGGGCTTTGGTGTCAGTGACCTGATCATCGGTTTGACGGTGGTGGCCGTGGGCACGTCGCTTCCTGAACTGGCCTCTTCCATTAGTGCCTTGAAGCGCAAAGAGCACGATATGGTGCTGGGCAACGTGGTCGGTTCCAATCTGTTCAATAGTCTGGCCGTCGTCGGGTTGGCAGGTGTGATCGCGCCAATCGAGGCGGGCCGTGAGGTGCTGGTGCGTGACTGGAGCGTGATGACTTTCATGACGCTGCTGATGGTGCTGTTTGCATTCTCATGGCGTGGGCGTCCGCGGCGAATCAACCGTCTGGAGGGGGGCGTGCTGTTTTCCCTGTTTGTCGCCTACACCGGCTACATGGTCAGTCTGGTGGTGATGACATGACTTTTTTTAATTGAAAATGAGCAGTTTGCCTGAATGGCATGCGTCAATGCGACACAGCTTTTTGGGCAAACTTGCGCTGTATAACAGGTGTCGAAGCGTTAAAATGCAACACAGCTAAAGAATAAGCTTAGTGCTTATAACTAAAATGCAGTGCCATTAAGGCTCAACTAAGCTTGTGTAACCCATTGATGGGATATTGATCCAGGTCTTAGGAGCGTGTGATGGAACTCGACCCCCTTGTACTATCGCGAATACAGTTCGCTTTCGTTGTATCGTTTCATGCGATCTTTCCGGTCTTTACCATCGGGCTGGCGTCTTACATAGCGCTGCTTCATGGGCTGTTTTTCAAGACCAACAACCCCGCCTGGGACCGCCTGGCACTGTTCTGGACCAAGGTGTTTGCCGTGGTTTTCGGCATGGGCGTAGTCTCCGGGATCGTCATGTCCTTCCAGTTTGGCACCAACTGGAGCAACTTCTCCCAGGCAGCGTCCAACTTCCTCGGACCGGTGCTCAGCTACGAGGTCGTTACCGCTTTCTTCCTTGAAGCGGCATTCCTCGGTGTCCTGCTCTTTGGCCGAGGCAAGGTGCCACAAGGGGTGCACTTGTTTGCTGCCATCATGGTGGCGACCGGTACGTTCATTTCGTCGTTCTGGATTCTTTCTGCCAACAGCTGGATGCATACGCCGGCAGGGGTAGAGCTCATCGACTATCGGTTCCACGTGGTTTCCTGGACCGAAGCGATATTCAATCCCTCCTTTCCTTACCGCTTTGCGCATATGGCTATGGCATCCTTTCTGACCGGTGGCTTCGTGGTGGCCGGTGTGAGTGCCTGGTTCCTGCTGCGTGGTCGCGACCCGGAAGCCAACCGTCGAGCGCTTTCCATGTGCCTTTGGTTGCTGCTGTTTTTGGCGCCAGCCCAGGCGGTCGTGGGGGACTTCCATGGTTTGAATACTCTGGAGCACCAGCCGGCCAAAGTGGCGGCCATGGAAGGGCATTGGGAAACCTCTGGCAACGTTCCGTTGCTGCTGTTCGCCATCCCGCACCAGGAAGCGCAAACCAATCGCTTTGAAATCGGCATTCCCAATCTTGCCAGCCTCATCCTGACCCACTCTACGGATGGGGTTATTCAGGGGCTGAACGAATTTGCTCCTGAAGAGCAGCCACCGGTCTGGATCGTCTTCTGGGCGTTCCGCGTGATGGTGGGGATTGGACTATTGATGATTGCCACCGCCTTGGCAGGACTGTTCCTGCGTCGTAAAGGCAAGTTCCATCAGCACACCGGGTTCCTCAAGACGCTGGTGTACATGATCCCCATGCCGTTCGTCGCCGTGCTGGCTGGTTGGATCGTGACCGAGTCAGGGCGTGCCCCATGGCTGGTATACGGCATGATGACCCACGCAGAAGGCGTTACGCCTTCGCTGACCGGCCCCATGGCGCTGTTTACGCTGGCGGGCTACGTGCTGGTGTATGCGGTGGTGTTCTATGCCGGTATCTACTACCTGACCCGCGTGGTGCGTAACGGCATGCTGCCCAAGGAAGAGCGTGAAACGACAGGTGATAACTTCAGACGCCCCATGCGCCCGCTATCGGCCACGGAAACTCCCTTTGATGACGATGTCGACCCGGTGAGGAACTGAGACATGGAAATGTTTGATCTGACGATAATCTGGGCAGGCATCATCGGGTTCGGGTTGATGATGTACGTGTTGATGGACGGTTTCGATCTGGGGCTTGGGATTCTGTATCCCTTCGCCCCGGACGAAGACGCCCGGGATGTGATGATGAACTCCGTGGCGCCGGTCTGGGACGGCAACGAGACGTGGCTGGTGCTGGCGGGGGCCGGTTTGCTCGGGGCTTTCCCGCTGGTCTATTCGGTCTTCCTGCCGGCACTCTATATTGGCGTGTTCTTGATGCTGGCGGGGCTTGTTTTCCGGGGGGTGGCCTTCGAGTTCCGCTTCAAGTCCCGGCGCAATCGTCGCTGGTGGAACCGCGCCTTCTGCTGGGGCTCCGGCGTGGCCGCTTTCGCTCAAGGGGCGGTGGTCGGTGCTTACATTCAGGGGTTTCATGTCGAAAACTTTGTCTTTGCAGGTGGCGCTTTCGATTGGCTGACGCCATTCTCGGTACTGACCGGCTTCGGCCTGATGGCTGGTTATGCGTTGCTGGGAGCCACTTGGTTGATCCTCAAATCCGAGGGGCATATTCAGGAGTGGGCTTACAAGGTGACGCCGCTGCTGTTGGCGCTGGTACTGGGCGTCTTCGGTATCATCAGCATCTGGACTCCGTTCGTGAATCCGGTGGTCTGGGAGCGCTGGTTCGGTCATTTGCAGCTGATCTGGGTGTTCCCGGCATTGGCGCTGCTGTCGGCCTTCATGGTGTATCGCTCCGTGAAACGTCGTGACGAGGGTATTCCCTTCGTGGCCACCATCGGCATCTACGTGTTCACCTACCTGGGGCTGATCGTCAGCAAGTGGCCCATCATCGTGCCCCCCAACTACACGCTGTGGGATGCCGCTTCCGCCCCTGAATCTCAGCTGTTCCTGCTGATCGGTGTGCTGTTCGTCATTCCGATCATCCTGACCTACACCGCCTGGACCTACTGGGTCTTCCGCGGCAAGGTGCGCGTTGGCGAAGGGTACCACTGATTCATGGCCTCTCCTGCGGCCCAGTCGAATTCGTTGACGCCGCGCCGTTGGCTGAGCACGCTGGCTCGTCGTGAGCGTGCTCGGCTAGCGCTGGCAGCGTGCTTCGGCGTGCTGTCCGGTGCTCAGACGATCTTGCTGGTGGTCGGGTTGGCGTGGTCGATTGAGCAACTGGTCGTTCATGGCCGCTCACCTGTCACGCTGGTGCCCGTGCTGCTCGGCCTGGTGGTCGCCGTGGCGTTGCGCTCACTGTTTCTTGCCCTGCAAGAGTCGTTCAGTGCAACTGCCAGCTTGCGCATCCGGCAGTACGCTCGGGAGCAGGTCTTGAACAAGGTCGCCGCGCTAGGCCCGGTCTGGATGACTCGGCAGCAGAGCGGAGCCTTGGCGACCCAGTCGGTTGAGCACATCGAAGCCCTCGATGGCTATTTTGCGCGCTTTCTACCCCAAATGCGCATCGTGCTATTGCTGCCACTGCTGATTGCCGCGGTGGTGGGCTGGCTCGATTATCTGGTGGCCATCTTCTTGTTGCTCTCTGCGCCATTGATTCCGCTGTTCATGGCGCTGGTCGGCATGGGGGCAGAGCGTCTCAACAAGGAGCAGTTCGCTTCTGTTGCCAGGCTCTCGGCGCATTTCGTTGACCGCGTACGCGGCATGACGACGCTGCAGCTGTTTGGTCATACGCGTGCTGCCCAGCAGGACGTCTGGTATGCCACCGATCAGTATCGCCGCCTGAGCATGCGCACGCTTAGGTTGGCATTTCTCTCGTCTGCGGTATTGGAGTTTTTTGCCTCGGTGGCCATTGCCGTCGTCGCCATGTACGTGGGGTTTGGTCTGTTGGGCTATATCGATTACGGTCCTTCCCCCTCGCTGACCCTGTTCAGTGGTCTGGCGGTGTTGCTTCTGGCTCCGGAGTTCTTCCAGCCCTTGCGCACCCTCTCGCAGCATTATCACGACCGTGCTGCGGCGCTGGGGGCGGCAGAGAGTATCGTGACCATCCTCGATGAGCCTGACGTGGTGCCGACCCGGTTCGACGCCCCCGTCGAACCAGATGCATCGATTGAATTGGTGGATGTCGAGGTGGGCTATGGCCGGCACTCGGCGGTCTTGACGGGTGTCTCGGCCACGATACGTCAGGCGGATGTGGTGGTCATTACCGGAGAGTCAGGCAGTGGCAAGTCTTCCTTGCTGGCGCTGATGGCCGGTTTCATGGCGCCTCTGCGTGGCGCTTGCAGAGTCCGCCAGGGCGAGCAAGTGGCGTGGCTGGATCAATCACCCTGCATCATTCATGGCTCGTTGGGCGATAACCTGAGCCTGGCGGCGCCTGAGGCGACACCGGCTGCCATGCAGGAGGCCTTGGAAAAAGCTGGCCTGGGGGAACTGTTGGTTGCCTTGCCCCATGGCCTGGAGACGGTGGTGGGGGAGCGTGGGGTCGGCTTGTCGGGAGGTCAGGCGCAGCGCTTGACCCTGGCTCGGGTATTTCTCAGCCAGGCACCGCTGGTGTTGTTGGATGAGCCCACGGCCAGCCTTGATTCGGCGACGGAAAAGAGCGTGATCGACGCACTGCTGGCCTGGTCGGCGGAAGGGCGAACGTTGGTCATGGCAACACATCACCCTGCGGTGATGGCCGTTGCCACTCGCCACTGGGTGTGTCGAGACGGCCAGCTTCACGAGGTGGCGCCATGAAATTTCTGCACAATGACCTGAGCCCATGGCTGGCGCTCATGTTAAGGCGCAGGCAGCGCTTCCTCGTGGGTGCGCTGCTGGTATGGGTAACGTTGCTGGCGGGCCTTGCGCTGCTGGGTTTGTCCGGCTGGTTCATTGCGGCGTGTGCCCTGGCGGGCATTGCGCTGGCGGCTGGGTTGCCGTCATCACTGGATATTTATGTGCCCGGCGGCGGCATTCGTTTTTTTGCCTTGCTGCGCACCGTCGCTCGATACACCGAACGGCTCTACAACCACAATACCGTGCTGACGCTGCTGGCGGATTTACGCTATCGCGTCTTCGGTGACTTGACGCGCCTGGATGACGCATCGTTGCGGCGTCGGCGAGTCGGTGAGTGGTTGAGTCGCCTGACGTCGGATATCGATGCCCTGGATAGCCTGTATCTACGCCTGCTGGTGCCGCCTGTAGTGGCCTTGTTGAGTGTCTGGATCATTGCAGGTTTCATCGCTATCTGGTTGCCGCTGGTGGGAGCCGTCGTGGCCAGTGTATTGACGCTGCTGTGGCTGGTCATCACCCTGGGCTTTGCCAGGCTGGGTTTCACCAACAGCCATCGGCAAGTGGATGATCAGGAGGAGCTTCGGCGGCTGGTGTTGGATCAGGTACAGGCGTCCGCTGAGCTGATGAGCTACCGAACCAGTGACTGGTATCGCAGGAAAATACGAGCTCACGAACAGCAAGCGCTGGATAACCAGCGTCAGCTGGCCGTGAAGGCCGCGCTGGGAAATGCGCTACTGATGGCGGTAACGGGGCTGTTGATCATTGGTGTGCTCTGGTTGGGGAGTCTGGCACTGGCCGAGCAGCACGTGGTGGGCCCCATCATGGTCATGGCCGTCATAGCCGTGTTTGGTATCAACGAAGTGTTGGCCAGCCTGCCTGCCGCTTTTGTGCGGTTTGGCGCCAGCCACGGGGCGGCCCAGCGGCTGAATGCCCTGCAGGCGACACAAGGGCAAACGCGTGTGGGCTCTCTTCCGGATGACGAGGGTGGCCATGCCCTGCAGCTGCGTGAGGTCATGTTCCGTTATCCGGATGCGGCGAGCTGGGCGATATGCCAGGTTTCCCTGACCCTGCCCGCCGGTCAACGTGGTGCCATCATGGGTATTTCGGGTTCGGGCAAATCGACGCTGGCCAATTTGATCATGGGCCGTATCTCTCCCACTGAAGGGGATGTGTGGGTGGCCGAGCATGCACCCTCTGTCATTACCCTCGAAAGTAGCGCAGCACATATGGGGTACTTGCCCCAGCAAATAGACCTGTTCGATGGCTCGCTGGCCGATAACCTGCGGATCGCCAAGCCTGACGCGACAGACGAAGAGCTTTGGCAGGTGCTGGCCCAGGTAGCGCTTTCAGATTGGACGGCACGCCAGCCTCGTCAGCTGGCGACTCAGGTGGGAGAAAGAGGGCAGCAGCTTTCAGGCGGGCAGGCGCGCAGAGTGGCGTTGGCGAGGCTGTTCTTACGCTCACCCTCGGTGGTATTGCTGGATGAGCCCTTCGCGGGAGTGGATGCGGCAACGGCCCGGCACGTAGCGGCCTCGCTGGACGCCTGGTTGGTAGGCCGTACGGCGATTTTCTTTGTTCATCAAGTGGATGATGCGGCCCTGGTGCCGGGGTTGGCTCATCAATGGCGGCTTGATGGCGGCAAGTTAATTCACGATACTTCATCATGATATTCACCGAATCGGCAAGTAGGCGACGACCATGAACGACTTTTTACGACACCTTCCCAAGGCTGAGCTTCACTTGCATATCGAAGGTTCTCTCGAGCCGGAACTGATGTTCCAACTGGCGGAACGTAACGGCATCGAACTCCCCTATGCCACGGTCGAAGAGGCCAAGGCAGCGTATGATTTCAAGGATTTGCAAGGGTTTCTGAATCTGTATTACCGGGGCATGAACGTCTTGCGCAGCGAACAGGACTTCTATGACCTGGCCATGGATTATTTCAAGCGTGCCCGTTCGGAAGGCGTGCTGCATATCGATATGCACTTCGACCCCCAGGCGCATCTGCAGCGTGGTGTACCTTTGGAGGTGGTCATGGCGGGACTGCTCAGGGCCAAACAGGAGGCCGAGAGCCAGCTGGACCTTTCAGTGGGCATGATCATGGCCTTCCTGAGAGATCGTCCAGCCGACGAGGCACTGCACGTTCTCGAGCAGGCGGCACCCTACTGGAAAATGCTGGATGCCATTGGCCTGGACAGCGCCGAGCGTGACAACCCGCCCGAGAAGTTTCAGGCCCTGTTTGCGCGCGCCAAGGAGCTTGGGCTGGTGCGTGTGGCCCATGCGGGCGAGGAGGGGCCTGCCGCTTACATTACGCAAGCCCTGGACCTGTTGGACGTTCAGCGCATCGACCACGGCGTGCGCTGTCTCGAAAGCGAAGACGTCGTGCAGCGCCTCAAGGAGTCTCAAACGGTACTGACCGTGTGCCCGCTCTCCAATGTCAGCTTGAAAGTGGTTGATCAATTGGATCAGCATCCGCTACCGGCGTTGTTGGAAGCGGGGCTGAAGGTCACTATAAGCTCTGACGATCCTGCCTATTTTGGTGGTGGGCTGCTCGAAAATCATATCGCCTGTGCCGATGCCTTTGGCTGGGGAGAGGATACCTTCAAATGGCTGAACCGCAATGCCATGGAAGAAGCCTTCGTCAGCGACGCGCGGCGCGCCGAACTGCTGAAGCGCCTGGCGGCAGCCTGATACAGCCTGCCGCCGCCCCTATGGGCGACGGCATAGGGCATCAGGGTAGAGCGGGCACCTCGAAATTGGGCATTTCACCTGTCAGGGAGTGCAGAAATGCCGTGATGTTATCAATGGTGGGTTCGTCAAACTCACGTCCCAGCATTTCCTGGCCCATGATGGCCACGGCTTCTTCGAGCGTTTCGGTGGCACCATTGTTCATGTACGGGTAAGTGACGCCGACATTGCGCAAGGTGGGGGTGCGGAAGCGGTACTTGTCTCTTTCTTCGCCGGTCACCACGTAGCGACCCAAATCTTTCGACCCCGGCACCTGAATGGCGTGGAACTGGCTATCGGTAAAGTTGGCGCCGCGATGGCAGGCGATGCAGCCATTATCCACGAAAGCCACCATGCCCTCTTTTGCCTGATCGCTGATGGCGTCCATATCACCGCGTAAATACCGATCAAAAGGTGAGTTGGGTGTGTTGAGCGTTCTCTGGAAGGCGGCCAGTGCCTTGGCCAGGTTCTCGGCATTGATGGGGTCATCCTGGTCGGGGTACGCTTCCGTGAAGCGCTCCTGGTAGAGCTCGAACTCTGCCAACCTGTCCAGGGCGTGTTCCAGCTGCATGGCCATCTCGACATCGGCTTCGATGGGGCCCAGTGCTTGACCCTCCAAATCCGGCTCCCGTCCATCCCAGAACTGCGATCCCAGGAAACCACTGTTGAGAACGGTGGGTGTGTTGCGTTCGCCAACCTGGCCATTATGGCCCACAGCTCTGGGGATGCGATCCGACCAGCCGAGCGCCGGGTTATGGCAAGTGGCACAGCTGATGACACCGCTGGCGGAGATCCTCGGCTCGAAAAACAGCATGTTGCCCAGCATTACCTTTTCATCGGTCTGTGAATTGTGGGCAGGTAACGGTGGTAAGTGGGGCAGCGGTTCGAACCTGTCGCGGTAGCTACCGAGTTCGTCGTCTGCCCACAGTGACGTCGTGCCTAATAGCGCGACGCTCGCAAGCCCGATGGCAATACGTGATGTCGTCATGGTTTCCCCCTCCTATTTGACCGGTCTGGTGCGCACCGTTCTTTTCAGCGGTGCTCCAACAAGTCTAAAAAAGCGGGGAAGGGCAGGGCTTGCCTCAGGTCAACTTTCCGGCCATTGGTGACCCGCAGGTGCTTGAACGGTGAATGAGAAAAAAGCTTGACGATCAAAAAGAATTGGGTAGAATACGCCCCACATCGAACGGCAACGCCGAACGAAAGCTCTTTAACAATTTGATCAGGTAATTCATGTGGGCGCTTGCCGATGAGGGTGAATCATCACCTAATATCAAGGCAAGCGAACACCAGGATG
>NZ_LFGS01000006.1:0-27376 GCF_002078135.1 Halomonas sp. BC1
AATACTTTCCAGCGTTTAAAAATACCTGAGGAGATGAGTCATGGCGGAATGGTTGGTGGAAATGGGCACTTTCCTGCTGCAAACCACGCTGGTGCTGGCAGCAGCGGCAGCGTTGCTGATGCTGGTGATGCGAAGCAAGGAGTCCCCGTCATCGGGATTGAGGCTACAGGTAGAATCCCTGAACGACCAGCGTCGAGCCCGTGGCCGGCGGCTGCGGGTCAACACGACCGAGCAGGGCGCCCGCAAGAAGCTGATCAAGGCCTTCCGCCAGGAAGAGAAGGCGCGGCAAAAGGCGGCCAAGCAGGGTAAGAGTCCTTCTGACGCTGTTCAAAAACTATGGGTGCTGGATTTCCATGGCGATATCAAGGCCTCCCAGGCTGAAACCTTTGCCCAGGAAGTGTCGGCGGTGATCGATGTGGCCAGCGCCAGTGACGAAGTGGTGGTGCGTCTGGAGTCGGCGGGCGGATTGGTGCACGCCTATGGGCTGGTGTCGGCTCAGTTGGACCGGCTGCGGGAAGCGGGGCTGACCACCACGGTGTGTATCGATAAAGTCGCGGCCAGCGGTGGCTATATGATGGCGTGTACCGCTCACCACATCAAAGCGGCCCCATTTGCGGTCATTGGCTCCATCGGGGTAGTGGCTCAGGTGCCCAATATCCACCGTTTGCTCAAACGCAACGATATCGACGTGGAGCTGCTCACCGCTGGCAAGTACAAGCGTACCTTGTCCATACTGGGAGAAAACACCGAGGAAGGGCGCGAGAAGTTCATCGACGACCTCGAGAATACCCATCGTTTGTTCAAGTCTTTTGTGGCTAGCCACCGACCCGACATGGATATCGAGCAGTTGGCGACGGGAGAGGTCTGGTACGGCAGCGAAGCGCTGGAACACAAGCTGATAGACAGCGTGGGCACCAGCGAAGCCTACCTGGTCGAGCGCATGGCCGATGCGCAGGTATACTGGGTGAAGCTGGAACCGCCGAAGACCATGGGGCGCCGGTTTGGCCTTGCGGTGTCGGCGGGCATCGAGAATGCGCTGGTGAAAGCGCTGGGGGTGGTCGAGTCAGCCGGTTGGTTGCGTCGTTGACCTGACAGCGTCAGGCCGCATAGTGCTGTGCCAGGGTACTGATGATCGCCCTGGCGCTGTCACTGTTGAGCGAGTAATAGATGGTTTGCGATTCACGGCGCGTATCGACCAGCTTGTCTCGGCGCAAAATGGCCAGGTGCTGGGAAAGCGCAGACTGGCTCAGCGACAGCTGTTGATTGATCTGCGTGACAGAGAGCTCCGTCTCTGCCAGCAAGCAAAGAATTTGCAGCCGTTTTTCATTGGCCAGAGCCTTGAGCAGCTGGGTGCCAGCCTCGATGGCGAGCCCATTGTGTTCCAGAAGGCGTGCAGCGGCGCTAGTAGAAGCAGACATGAAACTCTCCTTGCCTACACTGTGGTGACAGCGTTGTTATTGATTATGTAGCCATCGTCGCGTCGCGAGGATTGGGTTGTTGAATGATCATTAATTTAGCGCTTTTTGTCCAAATGCGCGATTAACGTTCTATCAATGGTAAGCGTCGATTTTTTGTCGACAATCTCTCTTCTCCATATTCGCTTTGGTCGAATTTAAGCCCATAGTATGAGGGTGAAAGCGCGCTTTGCTTTGTAGAGTGTCAACAATCAAGTTCACAACAATGACAAGGCCGCCATGAACCGTTACCACTCCATCTACCAGCAGTCGGTTGAACAGCCAGAAGCGTTCTGGGCCGCACAGGCTCGCAAACTGCCCTGGTATACGCCCCCCAGTACTATCCTCAGCTATGACGAACAGCGGCATGCCCGCTGGTTTGGTGATGGCGTGCTCAATATCTGCCACGCTGCCATCGATGTACACGTAGAGCAGGGCCGCGGCGAACAGGCGGCCATTTTCTGGGACTCGCCGGTTACCCGCGGCAAACAGACGCTCACTTACCGCCAGTTGCGCGACCGGGTCGCCAAGGTAGCCGGAGGCCTGGCGCAATTGGGCGTCACCAAGGGTGACCGGGTGGTCATTTACATGCCCATGGTGCCGGAGGCGCTGATTGCCATGTACGCCTGTGCCCGCCTGGGCGCGGTGCACTCCGTGGTCTTTGGCGGCTTTGCCCCCCACGAGCTGGCGGTACGCATCGAAGATGCCGAGCCAAGGGTAGTCATTGCGGCTTCTTGCGGGGTGGAGGTCGACAAGGTGCTGCCTTACAAGCCCATCGTGGAGCGCGCCATCGAGCTGAGTAGCTTCAAACCCCAAGCGTGCGTGGTGTTCCAGCGCGACGCCCACCAGGCCGAGCTGCAGCCGGAGGATCACGATTGGGCAACGCTCGAAGCCAGTGCCCAGGCCGCTGACTGTGTGCCCGTCAAGGCGACCGATCCGCTGTATATCCTCTACACCTCCGGCACCACGGGCAAGCCCAAGGGCGTGGTACGCGATACGGGTGGTTACGCCGTGGCGCTGCACTACTCCATGGAGGCCATTTACGACCTGGCGCCGGGCGATGTGATGTTCACGGCTTCGGATGTGGGGTGGGTCGTCGGGCACTCCTATATCGTTTACGCGCCGCTGCTACGTGGCTGCACCACGGTGGTATACGAAGGCAAGCCCGTGCGCACGCCGGATGCCGGGGCGTTCTGGCGGCTGATCGAGGAGTACCGCGTCAAGAGCTTCTTTACGGCGCCTACGGCGTTCCGGGCCATCAAGAAAGAGGACCCGGACGCAAAGCTACTCTCGCAATACGATATCAGCAGCCTGAAACATCTGTATGTGGCGGGGGAGCGGCTCGATCCCCCCACGTTCCATTGGCTGGATGACCTGCTGGACGTACCGGTGATCGATCACTGGTGGCAAACCGAAACCGGCTGGCCGATTGCCGCCAACTTGCCCGGCATCGAAGCCGTGCCCACCAAGGCCGGTTCGGCCACGTATCCCGTGCCCGGCTTCGACGTACGCATTCTGGATCGCGACGGCGAGCAGGCCGAGGCCATGCAGCAGGGCAGCGTGGTGATCAAGCAGCCGCTGCCGCCAGGCTGTTTGATCGGCGTATGGCGTGACCCGCAGCGTTTCCACAGTGCTTACATGGCGGCTTTCCCGGGTTTTTACCTGACCGGGGATGGCGGCTATTTCGATGAGGAGGGCTACCTGTTCATCATGGGGCGCACCGATGACGTGATCAATGTGGCGGGGCATCGCCTCTCCACCGGTGAAATGGAGGAAGTGGTGGGGGCACACCCCGCAGTGGCCGAATGCGCGGTGATTGGCATTCATGACGAGTTGAAAGGGCAGCTCCCGATAGGACTGGTCATTCCCAAGGATGGCTTCCAGGGCGACGAAGCGACGCTGGAAGCCGAACTCATCGAGCGGGTGCGTGAACATATCGGCCCGATTGCCTGCTTCAAGCAGGTGCTGGTGGTCAATCGGCTACCGAAAACCCGTTCGGGCAAAATATTGCGCAAGCTGCTGCGCAATATCGCCGATGGCAAGTCCTACGGTATTCCATCGACCATCGATGACCCCACTAGCCTCGATGACGTGCATGAAGCCATGTGTCAGCGTCAGGTAGGTGCCGCAGAGCAAGCGAAACCTCAGCAGGACTGAAACCAGGTTGGCCGCCCGGAGAGCCTGGGCGGCTTTCATTACCAGCGAGAAGGCGTATAATGCGCGCCCCAGTAGCGTCATCACGCTGTTCACGAGGGTTCCCTAACCCCTCTTGCCACCAAAAAAAGGTCTCGCTCCATGTTTGCGCTCACCGATCTTCAGCATCGCCGTTGCCTGACGGTAATGGTTCTCTTTCATATTGCCATCATTGCCGCCAGCAACTATCTGGTGCAGCTTCCCTTTACGCTGTTCGGCTTTCACACCACCTGGGGAGCCTTCAGCTTTCCGTTCATCTTTCTGGCCACCGACCTGACCGTCCGCCTGTTTGGTAAAGGGCCTGCACGCACCATCGTATTACGGGTCATGTTTCCCGCGCTGTTGGTATCCTATGTGGTGTCGGTGGTGTTTCCCCGTGGCAGTTTCGCGGGCCTTGAAGCGCTGGGCGAGTGGAACCTGTTCGTGGCGCGGATTGCCCTGGCCAGCTTCCTGGCCTACGTGCTGGGCCAATTGCTGGATGTGCAGGTCTTTGACCGGTTGCGCCAATGGGCCTGGTGGGTAGCGCCGGTCTGCTCCACCATCCTGGGTAACCTGGCGGATACCTTTGCCTTTTTTGCGACCGCCTTTTACAACAGCCCCGATCCGTTCATGGCCGCCCATTGGGTGGAAATTGCCACGGTGGACTACGTCATCAAACTGGCGATCAGCCTGTTGTTCTTCCTGCCGCTGTACGGCTTATTGCTGGCGTGGCTGACGCGCAGGCTGGTGGTATGGACCGGCCAGACAGACGCCGAACCACGCACCGCTTAATCATCAAGGAGCCCCCATGACCGAACAGGCCACTGTCGACCTGCACGTGATCGATCTGCCCGCCGAGGTGGAAGCACCTGAGCAAGCGCCGCTGATCGTCATTCATGGATTGTTGGGAAGTGCCGACAACTGGCGCTCGCATCTCAAGGTGTGGCAGCGCAAGCGCCGGGTGGTGGCGGTGGATCTGCGCAATCATGGCCGCTCGCCCCATGCCGAAGGCATGCGCTACACCGCCATGAGCGATGACGTGCTGGCCGTGATGGACAAGCTCTCCATCGAGGACGCGCATATTCTTGGCCACTCCATGGGCGGAAAAGTGGCCATGACGCTGGCTCGGCAAGCCCCCGAACGCTGCCTGTCGCTGATGGTGGCCGATATCGCCCCGGTGGCCTACCAGCATGGTCATGACGATGTGTTCGCGGCGCTGAATCGCGTCAGAGACGCCAAGCCTGCCAATCGCCGTGAAGCCGATGCGCTATTGGCCGAGCATGTCAGCGAGCGGCCCACGCGCCTGTTCCTGGCCACCAACCTGGTACGAGACGAGCAGGGGAGGATGAGCATTCGCGTGGGGCTGGACGAGATTCAGCGGGGCTATGAGCACATCATCGGTGAGCCGGAAGGAGAGGCCGCCTATGAGGGGCCAGCGCTGGTGCTGCGTGGGGCCAACTCTCACTACGTGACGGATGAGATGCTGCCCAAACTACGCGAAGTGCTGCCACGGGCCCGCCTGGTGACGCTGAAGAATGCTGGGCATTGGCTGCATGTTGACCAGCCAGAAGCGTTTCAACAGGGGATCGACGCTTTTATTGCGGCGCACTCCTGACGCTAGCCCTCTTAATTCAGCCTCCAATCCAGCCACTCAACCCAGCGGCTCGATCGACAGCCCGTGCTGATCGGCGTCGCGGATGAAGCGGTTGAGAATGCGGTAGGTATCCATGTCGAACTGCCCGGCAAGTGTGTTCAACGCCAGTGCTGCCTGCGGCTCCCGCCTGGGCGCGCTTATGGCTCGGCCAGGGTATGCGGATTAATGGCCAGCCGCGAGGCAGGCAGCGTGGCCTCTATCGTGCCGGAGGCCAGCAGGTAACGTTCGAAGGCGCTGTAACGACGCTCATCCAGGGCGGCCGGGCTCAGCGCCAGGCGGCGCACGATATTTGCCCAGGCGCCCTGGTTGACCGGGTTGTCGAGCACTGGCTGAGTGTTGATCACTAGTTGCCAGGCCTCGTCGGGGTGGTCGACGATCCAGTTGCTGGCCTCTTCCAGTGCGGTCACCAAACGCGACCAGGTGGCTGCCCGCCGCGCGACAGAATCGCTGTTGGCCAGCAGGATCAGGCCATCATGGCGGGGAATGTCGAGCGCTTGATAACGCACCGTGTGGGTTACGATACCGTCTGAGGCCAGCTCTTCCGGCAGGGTCAGATAAAAGCCGTCGGCAATGGCGTCGACGCGCCCTTCGCGCAGAGCGCCAGCCGCATCGAAGTGGACGTTTTCGGCGGGCGAGAACTCATCGATTTGCCGCAGGGACAGGGGCACCAGCGGTTCCGCCAGCAGGTCGCGCCCTTCGCGGGTCGAGAAGCCATAGTGAACTCTGCCCAATCCCTGGAGGGGGTCGGGCGAAGTGGCGGTGCCTGCCACGATCACGGCATTCAACGGGGTTTCGACCAGCGTCGCCACCCGCACGATGGGGGCGCCATCATGCACATGAAGGTGCAGCAGCGGCTGGCGTGAGAGCGCCAGGTCTACCTCGCCGGCCGCCAGCAGCTTGATGGCGATGGCCGGGTCGGCGGGCGTCTGCAGCTCCACCTCCAGCCCTTGCAGCGCAAACAGCCCGCGCTCCCTGGCAACGATCAGGGGGGCATGCTGGGGGCTCAAGTACCAATCGAGCATCAGGCTCAGGTGCTTCATGGGCGGTGGGTCCAGAGGCGGCGGAGGCACCAGTGCCATGCTGGGCGCATCGTCTTCACTGGACGCTTGTTCCGGGGCAGCTGTGTCAGGCTCGTCGCTTTCGACGGGCGCCGCTTCTACCTCGGGGGGGTGAGTGCTTGGCCACAGCCCTTCAGGCAGCACCAGATCGCTTTCAAGCTGCAAGGGGGCGGGCGAGTGTCGGGTGTTTCTGTATCATTTGCGTAAGTGGCTGAAATTGAAAATAATAAAAAAACGCTAAGACTAGGGTAAGTATGGAACGGGCACGCAATAATGCGTTCAACATAACCTGAACTCCAGAGGGTACGACGGCGGAGTTTAGCTGTCTGGGGAAGTCTCTGGCTAGCCCTGGGGCCATCTGGCCAACTCGCCCAGTAAAATCCGCTTGGGCATGCAATAATAGAACGGCATTGATGTAGAGACGGAGACTCATGGACGCAATTTATACCTTCTTTCTGGTAGGCGGTTCCCTCATGGCGCTCAGCATTCTGGCGAGCCGCTTGTCCTCCATGATGGGCGTGCCGCTACTGCTGATCTTCCTGGGGCTGGGAATGCTGGCCGGAGAGGAGGGCTTATTGGGTCTCGAGTTCGATGACTACTCCATGGCCTTTACCATCGGCCATCTGGCGCTGGCCATGATTCTGCTGGATGGTGGGTTACGTACACGACTCAAGACGTTTCGCGTGGGGTTTCGTCCAGCCCTTTCGCTGGCAACGCTGGGGGTGTTCATCACCAGCGCCATCGTGGGCGTTATCGCCATGTGGGTCTTCGACCTCACCTTGATTCAGGGGCTGCTGGTGGGGGCCATCGTCGGCTCCACCGACGCGGCGGCCGTGTTCTCGATGCTCAGTGGCCGTGGGGTGAACCTGAACGAGCGGGTTGGGGCAACGCTGGAGATCGAATCAGGCACCAACGACCCGATGGCGATTTTCCTGACGCTGATGCTGGTCGAGATGCTGGTGGGGGATATTGGCGGCATTAGCGAGACGTTGATGTTCTTCGTTTCTCAGTTCGGCATCGGCCTGCTGGTGGGCGTGGCAGGCGGCTGGGGTAGCGCCAAGTTGTTGCGCTGGCTGGACCTGGCGCCAGGCCTCTACTCCATGCTGGCGCTTGCCCTGGGGTTCAGTGTCTTTGGTCTTACCAGCGTGCTGGGCGGCAGTGGCTTCCTGGCCATTTACCTGGCCGGGTTGATGATCGGCAATCAGCCAGGCAGGCACCTCAACTTCATTCTACCGGTGCATGACGGGCTGGCCTGGTTAAGCCAGATTGGCCTGTTCCTGGTGCTCGGCCTGCTGGTAGCACCCAGCCAGCTCTGGGAAGTCGCGCTGCCAGCCAGTTTAGTGGCGTTGGCATTGATCTTTGTCGCGCGGCCGCTGGCGGTGCTGATCACCATCAAGCCGTTCTTCAAGTTCCGCTGGCGCGAGACCTTCTTTATTGCCTGGGTAGGCTTGCGGGGTGCCGTGCCTATCGTGCTGGCCATTTTCCCGGTCATTGGCGGCGTCGAAAATGCCTCGCTTTACTTTAACGTGGCCTTCGCCGTGGTGCTGATGTCGCTACTGATTCAAGGCGGTTCGCTCAACCTGGTGGCCCGCTGGTTGAAGGTGCAGGTGCCCGTGGGCACCACGCCCAATCGGCGCGGCCCGCTGGGCATCCTGCCGGAAAACGATTTTGAAATGTTCGTCTACACGGTGGAAAACCAGGACCTGGACGATGTGCCTATCCGGCTGCTGCGGTTTCCATCGGGCGCCTTGATCTCGTCGCTGTTCCGCAACCACGTCATGCTCCACCCCAAAGGCAGCACCCGACTGAAGCTGGGCGATGTGATCTGCGTGATTGGTCGCAGTGAAGACCTGGTGGCCCTGAATCGCTTGTTCAATGGCGATGCCAAGCTCAAGCAGGAGCGGGCGTTCTTCGGTACCTTTACCCTGGACGGCACCGCTCAGATGCAAGACATTGCCCAGGCCTACGGCCTGACCCTGAGCCCCGGCGAGCAGGAGATGACCCTGGCCGAGTTCGTCTCCCTGCGGGTAGGCGGCCACCCAGTGGTAGGGGACGACGTGGACTGGCACGGCATTCACTGGGTGGTCAGCGAGATGGAAGGCGGCGACATTACCCGGGTAGGCTTAAGACTCTACTAATTGATTCAAAAGGCGTTGACTTCCAAGGGAAAGCTGTTATTATACGCACCCATAAGCCGGAGGGATGGCAGAGCGGTTGAATGCACCGGTCTTGAAAACCGGCATAGGTTAATAGCCTATCCAGGGTTCGAATCCCTGTCCCTCCGCCAAGTATTACGAATAAGCCGCTGTTTACAGCGGCTTTTTTGTGTTTGTAATTTGGCTGGCCCATATTTCAGCTCATACATTGGTTTTAGTTCTTATGGGAAGATATAGTACATCTGCGGGCAGGAGCTTGATCCATCAGGCGCTTGCGGTCTAATCCGTACGACATCAGAGTAGCAATATGCAAAGAGCAAAGCGCTAAATTCGCATTAAATTTAAGTAGTTAGCGCGCCTTGTTCTTGATTTTTATTATGGCCTGTCTTCAGTCTGAAGCTCGGATATCGGCTTATGTGTGGCTGCGTAACTTCCATCAGCAGCGAAGCATTACATGTTGAATTGCCACCAAAATTAGTGTGGGCGGGGTTGCACTAATGCCATGCATAAGCATCAAATTTTTATGATTAGAGGTTCGGTGAGTGGCATTCGACCCGCAAGAAAAATACGGTTTCAAGTTCGGCAAAAAATGGCGCTCATGCTGCACGTACCATGATGCTAGCAGAGGTTGTCCAGCTTTTTCAGAAGCGTGGTATCGATGCGACCTTTCATCAGTATAAGGAAGACGTCGAATGCTTCAACGTTCTACGCAAAGGCACCCAGAAGTCTCGTAATCTTACATGGCGCCATCTAGTCAGTTTGTATGCTCTGGATACAGATGTAGTGATCTTTCGCATCTTTCGATGGTTGTGGGAAATCGATGAGCACGCACGATCTTTGCTGGGATGCCAAATAGTCTTGGCAAGGGATCCAATGTTGCGCTTGTCGCAAATCAAAATTTTGGCTCTGACCCCAATGCAGCGATTTACGCGCGAAGAGATGGAGCAATTTATTGAAGAAAGGTGCCCGGGCCGCTTTAGTCCAGCGAGCCTGAAGTCGATCGCTCAGAATCTCAACGGTACCTGGACCCACGCTGGCTACCTCGAGGGCCGCCAAAAGAAACACCGCACCGAGCCCGATATTCGCCCGGTCAATGTCGTCTTCGCACTATTTCTCGGCTACCTGCAAGGCGCCACGGGCACCCGCCTGTTCAACACCGAATGGACCAAGCTGCTGGGCTGCCGCCCTGAGCGCTTGCTGGAGCTGGCGCGCCAAGCCAGTCACAGCGGCCTGCTGAATTTCAAACACTCCAGTGAGGTCGTGGAAGTGACCTTTCCCGACTACCTGACCAAGGAAGAGGAGGGCTGGCTGCATGAGTAACCGGCTAAACCGTCTGCTGACAAGCTACAGCAACCACATCAGCCTGCCGTGGATCAGTGGCTTGGCCAACGAGCAGCGGGTGCTCTTTGCCGTCTACCACAAGGAAGACGAGCTCAAGCTGCGTGCCCGTATCGAAGAGTTTCGCCTGGCCACGCAAAACGCCGGCCACCCCTGGCTGGAGCTGGATATTACCCGGTTGTTCCCCGATTGGATGGCGCAGCAAAAGTACCGCGAAGACTACTTCGAAGACCCGGAAAGCCTCACCCCGAAATACAAAACCTTCGTGCGCCAGTCGGTCACCGAATTGGCTGAACGCATCAAGGATCAGGCCGACAGCAACACCCTGGTGGCCCTGGTTGGCTGTGGCACCCTGTTCGGGTTTGCCTCGGTCTCCGATTTCGTCAAACAGCTGGCCGAGCATGTGCCGGGGCGTTTGCTGGTGCTCTTCCCCGGCGAGTACATCAACAACACCTATCGCCTGCTGGATGCCCGCGATGGCTGGGGCTATCAGGCCACCGCCATTACGGCAGACAACTGATTATCAGTCTTTGCAGCCGTTTTGAATTAAATAGCGCCCATGCGCACAGGGAGTACGCCCAGGATGTTGAACCGCGAGATTTACGACCTAGACCCGCAACAGAACCGGCTGGAAAACAACGGTGTCGCCGAAGTAAAGGACGATCAATCAGCACAGGCGCTGAAAACCCTGCGCTATGAGCTGCAAACCTTCGTCTGTGACGGTGAATATGAAGCCGGTCTCGACAAAATCCTCTCCGCTTACCTGCGTAATCTGAACGATGGCCATGAGCAGCCGGGCGTATGGATCTCGGGCTTCTTCGGTTCCGGTAAATCCCATCTGGCCAAAATGCTGCGTGCGCTCTGGACCAATCAGCCGTTTGCGGATGGTGTCAGCGCCCGCGATATTGCCGAGCTACCCCAAGAGGTCAAGGATCACTTCAAGGAGCTGAGCATCCAGGCCCGTCGCCACGGTGGCCTGCACGCCGCCTCCGGTACCCTGGGCGCAGGCGCCAACAACAATGTGCGCCTGGCGCTGCTGAACATCGTGTTCAAGTCCGCCGGCCTGCCGGAGCAATACCACCAGGCGCGCTTTGTACTCTGGCTGCACAAGCAGGGCATTTTTGATCAGGTCAAAGCCCACGTTGAGGAATCAGGCGATAACTGGGACGACGAGCTGGAAGACCTCTATGTGTCCAGCAGCATCGCCCGCGCCTTGCTGGCCATCGACAACACCCTGGCTGATGACGTCAAAGCGGTGCGCCAGTTGCTGCGCGAGCAATACCCCAATGTGCAGGACGTCACCAATCAGCAGATGGTCGACGCCATCTTTGATGCCTTGGCCAACGACGGCCAGTTTCCGCTGACCCTGATCGTGCTCGACGAGGTGCAGCAATACGTCGGCTCCGATTCGGAAAAGGCCCACCAGGTTCAAGAAGTGGTGGAAACCTGCTGCAAGAGCTCCAAATTCAAAAGCAAGATGCTCTTTGTTGCCACCGGGCAGAGCGCCCTCTCAGGCATGGCTAACCTGCAGCGCCTGCTCGGGCGCTTCCAGATTCCCGTGCAACTGTCGGATACCGACGTTGAATCGGTGATCCGCAAGGTCATCCTGCGCAAGAAAGCCTCTGCCCGCCCGCAGCTGGAGCAAGTCATGAACGCTCACCTGGGCGAAATCTCCCGGCAGCTTCGCGGCACCAGGATCGAGCACCACCGCGACGATGAAAAGGTCATGCTGGCCGACTACCCGCTGCTGCCGGTCCGCCGGCGCTTCTGGGAAAAGGTCCTGCGTATTGTCGATACCACCGGCACCGCCTCGCAGCTGCGTAACCAGCTCAAGGTTATCCATGAGGCGGCCCAGGCCACGGCCGATCAGCCCCTGGGCCACGTAGTCGCTGCGGACTTTATCTACAACCAGATCTCGGTCAACCTGCTACAGACCGGGGTCATCTCCAAAGAAATCGCCGAAATCATTGGCCGACTGTCAGCCGGTGATGCCGACGATAAACTCAAGTCCCGCATCCTCTCCCTGGTGCTACTGATCGGCAAACTGCCTACCGACCCGACCGCAGACTGCGGCGTGCGCGCCACCGCCGACATGCTCGGTGACCTGCTGATTGATGACCTTAACCAGGGCAAAGACGTCATCCGCACCCAGGTACCCAAGCTACTGCAGGAGCTGGCCGAGGAGGGGCTGGTCATGCCCATGCAAACCAGCACCGGCACCGAATACCGCCTGCAAACCCAGGAAAGCGCCCAGTGGTACGACACCCTGCGCCAGGAGGAGGCCGACTTGCGCGGCAACCTGCAACGGGTAGAAAACATCCGGGTTGATCTGCTGCACAAGGAACTGCGCCGACAGATCGCCCAGGTGCGCCTGACCCAGGGCAAATGCAACGAACCCCGCCAGGTCATTCCCTGCTTTGACCCCGAGCTGCCAAAAGACGCCAGCGACAAGATTTACGCCTGGGTGCAGGATGGCTGGGCGCTGGATGAAAAAAGCTTTATGACCGAGGCCCGCAGCCGCAACCCCAGCGAGCCTACTATCTTTATCTATGTGCCGGCACGTAACCGTTCCGAGCTGACCAACGCCATTACTGCCGAACACGCCGCCCAGGCCACCCTGGACAAGCGTGGTATCCCTAACACCGACGCCGGTAAAGATGCTCGCAGCGCCATGGAAACCCGCCACCGCGATGCCCAGAAGCAGGTGCAAGCCCTGCTGCGTGAAATCTTCGAGGGTGTACAGGTGTTGCAGGCCGGCGGTAACGAGGTAGACGGCAACAGCATCAGCGACCGCGTCGAAATCGCCGCCAAGGCCTCACTGGTCAGGCTCTACCGTGAGTTCGACCAGGCCGATCACCCGGCCTGGGGCAAGGTCTACGAGCGCGCCAGTAAAGACGGCGGACAGAACGCTCTCGACGTGCTTGGTTACAGTGGCGATGCCGAACAGCATCCGGTCTGTGCCGCCATCAAGCGCTTTATTGGCGTCTCGAAAAAGGGCAGTGAAATCCGTGAGCACTTCCTCGCCGCGCCCTATGGCTGGCCGCAGGATGCCATCGACGGCGCGCTCTATGTACTGCTCGCCAGCGGTATCCTGATTGCGACTGACAGCCGCAACAACCCGGTCACCGCCAGCGCCCTGGAGCGCAAGCAGATCACCCAGGCCAGCTTCCGCCCAGAAAGCATCACCATCCGCCCGGTGGACCTGATCAAGATCCGTGGCGTACTCAGTGCCAGCGGTATCGATTGCCAGCCGGGCGAGGAGGCCAGCAAGCTGCCCTTACTGGCAGAAAAGGGCCGCGAACTGGCCAAGCGTGCCGGTGGAGCCGCACCATTCCCGGCAGTGCCGGATACCAAGGTCTTTGATGAACTGGCCCGCCAATCGGGTAATGCCCAGCTCAAGCAGGTACTGGATGAACAGGACGCCATCAAACAGGCGATCAAGGACTGGAACGATACCGCCCAACGCATTGACGCCCGCCGGGGTGACTGGACCCTGCTGACCAGCCTGCTCGACGTCAGTCGCGGCCTGGCCTTCCACGCGCCCATTCAGGCCGAAGCGGATGCCATCAGTCAGCACCGCTCCCTGCTGGATGATCCCAACCCGGCCACGGGTTTGATCAACCAACTGGTCAACAAGCTGCGCGACGCCATCCAGTTTCATGTGCAGGCCTATCTGGATCAGCACGCCAAGTGCCTGGCCCAACTGCAAGCCGACAGCCACTGGCATCAGCTCAGCGACGAGCAACAGCGCGCCATTCTGGACAAACGCAAGCTGCTGACCCTGGAGCAACCCACGCTGAACGATGCCGAGGCGATTATCGACAGCCTCAGTGAGGTCAGCCTGGAGCAGTGGGCCGACCGCACCGAGTCCCTGGCCAGCAAGTTCGACAGCGCCCGCCTGGAGGCCGCCGAGCTGCTGCAACCCAAGCTGCAACGCATCAGCCTGCCGCGCAAAACCTTTGAAAGCGAAGCCGATATCGATGCCTGGCTGGCGGAAGTGAAACAACAGATTCTCAGCAAACTCAACGACGGACCGGTGACCTTCTGATGACCCGAACCACACACCGCCAGCCCCTCGACAAAGCCCTGCGCCGTGCGCTGGAAGCCACCGTGGTCAAAGCCCGCGACATTGCCGAACTGGCCGCCAGCCAGGCGCTGACCCGCCTGAGCGTGGGCGAGGCTAAAGCGGCGGACTACCTCAATGACCAGCAACGCCAATTACGTACCCGCCTGCGCGCCCACGGCCGCCAGTTAGGTGACAGCAAACAGGCCAACGGCCAGCAAAGCCTGAACAAGCTGATCACCGAGGTCGCCTACGAGCATTGGCACCGCATGTTGTTCGCCCGTTTTCTGGAGCAGAACCACCTGCTGATGTACGACGAGCACACGCCGCTCACCTTGGCCGAATGCAGTGAATTAGTGCAAGACCCAGACACTCTGCGCGATGACCTGGAGCGCGGCTGTAAGAGTGGTTGGGAGCTGGCCGGTGTGTTGGCCTCGAAAATGCTGCCGCAGATCTTCCGTATCGACTCGCCGGTCTTTGTCCTGGAGTTCGCCCCCGAGCACCAGCGGGAGCTGGAAAAACTGGTTATCGGCCTGGCAACGGACACCTTCTGGGCCCAGGACAGTCTGGGTTGGGTCTATCAGTTCTGGCAAAGCAAGCGCAAGGAAGAGGTCAACAAGTCTGAGGTGAAGATCGGTGCCGACGAACTCTCGCCCGTCACCCAGCTGTTTACCGAACCCTACATGGTCAGTTTCCTGCTGGATAACAGCCTGGGCGCCTGGTGGGCAGGCCAACGACTCACCGAGCACGACTGGCAAGTGGCACAAAGCGAGCAAGAGCTGCGCGAAAAAGCGGCTATTCCCGGTGTGCCGCTCAGCTATCTGCGCTTTGTCAAAACCCCCTCTCCCCTCGCGGGAGAGGGCCGGGGAGAGGGGGATGATATATGGCAACCCGCCTCCGGCATCTTCGATGCCTGGCCGAAAAGCTTAAGCGAACTTAAAGCCCTCGACCCCTGCTGTGGTTCTGGCCACTTCCTGGTTGCTGCCTTCCTGATGCTGGTGCCTATGCGCATGCAGGCCGAGCAGCTCAATGCACGGCAAGCCATCGACAAGGTACTCAGCGAAAACCTCCACGGTCTGGAGCTGGATCAACGCTGCGTCGAGCTGGCGGCCTTTGCCGTGGCCCTGGAAGCCTGGCGCTACCCGGATGCCGGCGGCTACCGCACACTGCCCGAATTGCACCTGGCCTGCAGCGGCCTATCCATCGCCGCCGCCCGCGACGAATGGAAAGAACTCAGCCGCAAGGCTGGCAAGCAGAACCTGACCATTGCCTTGGACTGGATGTACCAGACCTTCAAGGATGCGCCGGTACTCGGCAGCCTGATCAACCCGCGCCGCAGCAAGGCTGCGCAAATTGCCCAGTGGAGCGAACTGCAGCAACTGCTGGGTGAAGCGCTCACTCAGGATCAGGCCAACCAGCAAAACCAGGCCGACGGCGAAATCGCCGCCCTGACCAATCGTCTGGAAGCCGGCATTGTCGCCCAGGGCCTGGCCAAAGCCGCCGAGCTGCTGGCTGGCCAATACACCTGGGTGATCACCAACGTGCCTTATCTGGCGCGTGGCAAGCAGCATGACACCCTTAAGAACTACTGCGAAACCCATTATCCCGCAGGTAAGAATGATCTGGCTACGGTGTTTCTTGATCGCTGCCTAGAGTTCTGTGTGCAGGGCGGCACCGCCAGTATTGTGCTGCCGCAGAACTGGCTGTTCCTGACCAGCTACCGCAAGTTCCGCGAAAAGCTGTTGCAGAACGATAGCTGGCATTTGATTGCTCGTCTGGGGCCGGGTGCCTTCGAGACCATCAGCGGCGAGGTGGTCAAAGCCATTCTGATCAACCTGAGCCGTGGCAATGCCGCAGGCCAGTCGGCGGATCTGCTGCACAGTGACGAGCCGGGCAACTGGATTCGTGGGGTAGATGTATCCGAACCGCGTACGGCGGCGGAGAAGGCGGCGGGGTTGTTGACGGATGACGTCAAGAGTGTGGAGCAGGGGAGGCAGTTGGGGAATCCGGATGCTCGTGTAATTTTTGAGTCTGATAGCGAACTTGAGCTGCTGGAAAAATATTCAGACGGATATAAAGGGCTTTCGACTGGTGACTTGAATAGATTTATTCACCAGTTTTGGGAGTCTATTAATATAAGTGATGGTTGGGTGCCGTATCAGGGATCTGTTAGGGCCTCATCTTTTTTTGATGGCCGAAGCCAAGTGTTATTGTGGGAGTCTGGGGCGGGGGCAATGGTTGCTGAACCGTCCTGCTACATAAAAGGACGCCAAGCTTGGGGCCAAAAAGGTTTTTCAATTAGTCAGATGGGTGATCTTCCAGTTACGCTCTATGAAGGTCATATGTTTGATGAAAATGCAGCAGCTGTCGTTCCGTTTGAGTCGGGAAATAGGGTCGCTATCTGGGCATTTATTGAAAGTAGTAGTTATAGCGATCTTGTGCGTTCAATTGATTCTGCATTGAAGGTTACCAATAAGACCTTGGTGAAGGTTCCATTTGATTATGACCACTGGATCAAAGTCGCCGAAGAGCGATACCCCAACGGCCTACCCCAGCCCTACACCAACGACCCCACCCAATGGATCTTCCACGGCCATCCCTGCGGCTCGGCAATCTGGGATGAAGAGACCAAATGGACCGCTCACGGCGATCTGCGCGTCGATGACAGCGTGCTGCAAGTCGCCGTCGCCCGTTTGCTGGGCTACCGCTGGCCGGCAGAGCTGGACCCCAAAATGGAACTGGCCGCCGAACAGCGCGAATGGGTCGAGCGCTGCCAGGCCTTGGCCGGTTTTGTCGATGACGACGGCATCGTCTGCCTGCCGCCGGTGCGCGGCGAAAAGGCCGCCGATCAGCGCCTGGAAGCCCTGCTGCAAACTGCCTATGGCGACGCCTGGACCACCCCTTTGAAAAACCGTCTGCTGGAAACCGTCGGCAGCAAATCTCTCAGCCTATGGCTGCGCGACAAGTTCTTCGAGCAGCACTGCAAACTGTTCCAGCATCGGCCCTTTATCTGGCATATCTGGGACGGCCTGAAGGACGGCTTCAGTGTACTGGTCAACTACCACAAGCTCGACAAGGCTGGCCTTGAGCGCCTGATCTACACCTACCTGGGTGACTGGATTCGCACCCAGCAAGCCGGCCTCGCCAACGGCGAAGACGGCGCCCAGGAACGCCTCGCCGCCGCCGAGGCCCTGAAAAAACAACTCGAAGCCATCCTCGAAGGCGAAAAGCCTTACGATATCTTCGTCCGCTGGAAACCCCTCGCCGAACAACCCATCGGCTGGACCCCCGACCTCAACGACGGCGTCCGCCTCAACATCCGCCCCTTCCTCAAAGCCCGCGACGTCGCCAAGAAAGATGCAGGCATCCTGCGCTGGAAGCCCAACATCCACTGGAAAAAAGATCGCGGCAAGGATGTAGAGTCCGCGCCCTGGTATGAGTTGGGCTTGGAATATGGAGAAGGCGTGGGCGCACGGATCAATGACCATCACTTGAGCTTGGCTGAGAAGCGGGATGCGCGAAATGGGTCATAATCCAGGTTACATGTGGATCAAAGAGGGACGGCTATGAATTTCAACACGACCAACAGCACCTTTCGGCAGCTTTTGGGCAATGGTCTGACCTATCGGGTACCACCGTTTCAGCGTGACTATTCCTGGACAGAAGACGAGTGGGACGACCTTTGGCAGGATATCACCGCTCTGTTCGAGGAGGATGGCGAGCCAGCTCACTACATGGGTTATCTGGTGCTGCAATCCTCCGACAGTAAACGCTTCGACATCATCGACGGTCAGCAGCGGCTAACGACGGTCAGTGTGATGATCCTTGCGGGTTTGTCATATCTGCAGGATCTGGTTGCTGCAGGCCATGACGCGGAGAAAAACATCCGACGCAAAGAGCAGCTGCAGAACAGCTACATCGGCTACGTGGATCCGGTTACGCTTGTTCCGCGGTCAAAGCTGGAGCTAAACCGGCACAACAACCGTTTCTACCAGACATATCTGGTGCCTCTGGAGGCTATGCCCCAGCGAGGGCTTCACTCTTCCGAACATCAGTTGCGTAAGGCATTTAACTGGTTCAAGGATCGCTTCAGTCTACGCTTTGGTCGCGCCGTTGATAGCGGTCAGCGCTTTGCCGCTATGTTGGATGCATTGGTAGACAAGCTTTTCTTTACCGTGATCACGGTGACGGATGAGCTCAATGCCTTCAAGGTGTTTGAAACTCTGAATGCCCGTGGGGTACGGCTTTCTGCCACGGACTTGCTGAAAAACTACCTGTTTTCGGTCATCAGCAGTGGCGAGCTGCATGAGGCTGAAATCAAGTCACTGGAAGAGCGCTGGGAACGCATTGTTGGCCTGCTGGGCAGCGAGAGCTTTCCAGAATTTTTGCGGGTGTACTGGAACAGTCGCAACCGCCTGGTGCGCAAATCCGATCTGTTCAAGACCATTCGCCGGCGGGTTGCTACCAAGGAGGCCGCCTTTGCGCTGGTAAGGGAACTCGACTACTCCGCCGAGACTTACGCCGCACTGCGAGATCCGATGCATCAAGGTTGGGGCCAGGACGAGCGGGAGGCACTACAGCAACTGATGATGTTCAATGTGCGCCAGCCCCTGGCGATGCTGATGGCTTGCTACCGATGTTTTTATGAGGCTGATCGGGCCAGCTTTAGCCGCATCTTGCGCGCTATTGCCGTGGTATCGCTGCGCTATAACGTCATCTGTGGCCTTCAGACCCACGATCAGGAGCGAGTGTACAACGACATTGCTCGTAAACTCAGCAATGGTGAGTACGGTACTTTAAACGATGTGCTGGCTGCATTAGGCGAGGTGTATCCTGACGATCGATCGTTCAAAACTGCTTTCACCGTCAAGACCCTGAAGACCACCAATAGTCGCAATAAAAAAGTAGTGCGATATATTCTGTTTGCCTTGGAAAAACAACGCTCGGGCCAGAATTTTGATTTTGAAAGCAATGCCTACAACCTGGAGCACATTCTGCCGGAAAACCCGTCTGGGTTCTGGAATTACATGGACGAAAACCAGCAGGAGCGTTGTATCTACCGACTGGGTAATATGACCCTGATGGAAGCGGGTGATAACCGTGATTTGGGTAACTCAGGGTACGACCAGAAGCGGGATGTCTATCGTAACAGTCAGTTCCAGATTACTCGGGGTGTCGCCGAGCGGTATGATGAATGGAACGAAGCCAAGATAGAAGCACGGCAAAAAAGCCTGGCTGAATTGGCTGCGGCTATCTGGAAAATTAACGGAATCGCTTTCTGAGACTGATTTTTAATTTGAGGCGTCCTGTGCTGGAGAATAAAGATGCTTAAAGAACTTAACTTGACCAATGTTGGTCCCGCATCTTTGATGGAGCTGAAGTTCGGTGAGCGCTTAAACCTGGTGACAGGCGATAATGGCTTAGGCAAGAGCTTTTTGCTGGACATAGCTTGGTGGTCGATGACTCGCAAGTGGCCTGCCGAGCTGAATAACAGTCTGACGGTTGGCAAAAAAGTTAGGCCTCTGCCGAGAAAAGGCGGTGAGATCAGCTTCACCTTTACCGGTAAAAGCAAAGATGAAAGCTACACCAGTAACTACCAGCCCCGCGAAGAGGCTTGGACAGGCCGAGCAGGCCGACCCGCTAACCCTGGTCTAGTGCTCTATGCCATGAGTGATGGCAGCTTTGCCGTATGGGATCCGGCGCGCAATTACTGGCAGACCAAAAATAACGTAGATGTGCAGGAGCGCAGACCCGCTTTTGTATTTAGCCCTGCAGATGTATGGGATGGACTGGAGGACGAGGGGAGCGTGCTCTGCAATGGGTTAGTGCAGGACTGGGCTACCTGGCAGAAGGAAGGAGGGGAAGCCTTCAAACTGCTGAAGAAAGTGCTCAAGGTACTATCACCGAATGATAAGGAGGCAATGGTGCCTGGTAAGTTGGGCAAATTGAGCCTGGATGATGTAAGGGATATCCCGACACTTACCATGCCCTATGGCCAGGATGTACTGGTGCTCCATGCATCGTCTGGTATGAAGCGGGTGATGGCATTAGCTTATTTTATGGTTTGGGCCTGGCTGGAGCACCGCAAAGCGGCCGAGCACTTGGGCGAAGAGCCCACCCATCAGGTGGTGTTCCTGATTGACGAGGTCGAGTCGCACCTGCACCCAAGTTGGCAGAGAACCATTGTTCCAGCGCTGTTGGACGTAATGAAAGAACTGACCAAACGGCCAGATGTACAGTTAATCACCGCAACCCATTCACCACTGATTATGACATCGGTCGAACCGCTGTTTGATGAACGCAAAGACGCCTGGTTTGATCTCGATCTTGAACAGGGGGAAGTGGTGCTTCGCAGGCGCCCGTTTGTCCGCCAGGGTGATGCGTCGCGCTGGTTAATCAGCGAAGCCTTTGATCTGGGCAGCGCAAGGTCATTGGAAGCCGAGCACACCTTGGAGCATGCGGCGAAGATCCTGTCGGAAGAAGTTATTGATGCAGAGCTGGCCAAGGCACTTGACGCCAAGTTGCGCACTTTGCTGGGCGATACAGATCCATTCTGGATTCGCTGGCGCTATGTGGGTGAGAAACAAGGTTGGTTGCAATGATCCCAGTTACTGAGCAGCCTGAGCCTGCAGATTTCGATGCTAATGTACGCAAAAAGGGCTTGGTGCATCTTGGAAAGAAAGGATTTTCTTTAAACCAGCCTCTGCCCCCTAAAGCAGATATCGAACCCTACTGGCGTGCTTGTTTGACTGATCTACATCAGGCGTACGGCGGCATCTGCGCCTATTTAGGTGTTTATTTTGAACGTGTGATGGGGGGCGGTAGTGTCGATCACTTTATAGCCAAATCAACCAGTGCTGGTCTGGCGTATGAGTGGAGAAACTATCGACTGGCGTGCGCGACCATGAACAGTCGCAAACGTGAGTACAGCGATGTGCTGGATCCATTTTGTCTCTCGCCAGATCTGTTCCAGCTGCAGCTTTCTACTGGGCATATTTACCCAAACCCGAGACTAAAAGCTGTGCCAATGCGAATTGTTGAAGAAACAATCGAGCGGCTTGGTCTTGATGACCAGCAGTGTCGCGACCTGCGTACGAGTTGGTATCAAGATTATCTAGAGCACGGACTGCCCTCCGACTACCTCAAGAAAAAATCGCCTTTTGTATGGTACGAAGCCAACCGCCAGGGGCTGCTATGAAACTGATTGATCTGTTGGCTAACGAAGTACGTGCCAGTGCCACCTATAACTCCAATGTGCAGGCTGCACCCAGCGCGATCCTTTGGACGGACAAGTCGCGTCAGTGGGAGTCGGCGTTGCCTTTGCTGCAGGCCGCGATGCCAGAGCTGATTGTGCTCGGTGACTATGCCCCTGAGCGTAATACCGGGCCGGCCATTTGGATCAAGTGTGTGGTTGAAGGTGTCTTGCCTGGGGTTGAATTGCCCGTCGACCGAACGCCCATTGTTTATCTACCAGGCTATGAGCGCCGTGATTTGCGCGCGATTTCAGCGTGCCCTGAGTCACTCAAGCCGTTAGCTGAACTGCAGTACCGTGGCTGCTGGTGGATCTACAGTAATGCCGGTCGAGACTGGACGGTGAACGCTTTTTTGGTCTCCAACAACGGTGGTGCCGGGCTGGATGTGGCCAGAGATGATAAAACCCAGCAGGTGATGCTGCGGGTGCTGCCTGAGGTGCTGGAAAGCGCACGCGATGAATTGAGTAATCGCCGTCTTGAAGCGGCTGACTTCAACAAACTGGTCAGCAGTGACCCGGTGCGCGATTTACTCAGTTGGATGAATGACAGCCAGGCCTGCCGGGAGCGTTGGGAGTCGGCCCGCTGGCACGCCTTGGTCGGCATTTGTGAAACCGAATACCACTTTCATCCAGAACAGGATGGTGAACTGACGGCGGCGGAACTGTTATGCCAACGTCAGGGCGCCTGGGAAGGTGTTTGGCAGCGTTTTCTGGAGTCCTGCACGCATTACCCCCAATTGCCTCAACTGCTGTTGAAGGTGCAGGCCGATCTGGCGGCTAATGGTGCCAGTTACCCTTCGATTAACGCTGCAGAAGAGCAACAACTGGAGCGCGAGCTGAACAAGTTGTTGCAGCTTGATCCGGCCAAAGCTCGGCAGGGAGTTGTGCAACTGGAGAGCCGCCATGCCGAGCGCAGGGAGTGGGTGTGGCATGCCCTGGGGATGTCGTCCTTGGCTGGCGTGTTGGCGCATTTGGCCGAGATCGCAAAAGCCACAGCCAACACCTTCTCTGGGGCTGATCCCGAGGAAATGGCAGTCCAGTATCGGGATGCTTACTGGCGTGCAGATGACCATGCCCTGCGTGCGTTGGCCTACCCGCTGTCTACCGGGCAACAGGGCTTAGTCCACGGCCTGCTGGATTTGATTTATACCCCCTGGCTAGACGGCGTTACCCGTAACTTCCAGAACCTGGTGCGTAGCAAGGGTTACCCGGGCGTTAACGGTGTGAGTGAGGCCACGGCTGAGTATGCAGTGGCTGGTGAGGCGATATTTTTTGTGGATGGCCTGCGCTTTGATACGGCCCAACGTCTGCTCGCCAAGTTTCAGAACCTGGGCGATGTTCAGCTTGGATCAAATTGGGCTGCCTTGCCCTCGGTGACGGCAACGGCCAAGGCGGCGGTAACCCCGGTGCATGATCGTTTGACGGGTCGGGTAACGGATCGGGATTTTGAGCCTAGCCTAGCCGATGATGACAAGGACTTTTCGGCTCACTACCTGCGCAAGTTCTTGGGTGAGAAAGGCTGGCAATACCTGGAAGAGGGTGAGTCGGGCGATCCTGGCTCGAATGCCTGGCTGCAAAGTGGTGACATCGACAAAGAAGGCCACGTAAAGGGGCTAAAGCTGGCTGCGCGCATCGATACGTTGCTGGATGAGGTGGTGGAACGGGCTGAGGAATTGATTGCCGCAGGTTGGCGCAAAATCCGTATTGTGACGGATCATGGCTGGATACTGACGCCACGCCCCATGGTGAAGGTTGATTTGCCCAAGCACCTGACCGAAACCCGGTGGAGCCGCTGCGCAGTGATCAAGGATTCGGTGGATTCGGGTTACCAGCAAGTGGGCTGGTACTGGAACAGTGCAGTGAGTATCGCCATGGCACCAGGGGCATGTAGCTTCAAGGCTGGTCAGTATTATGACCACGGCGGCTTGAGTTTGCAGGAATGCCTGACGCCGGTGATTGAAATACGGAACTCACAGCCTGTCGCGGCTGCCGCTGCGGTCACTGCGAGCCTGTCAGATATTCGCTGGCTTGGCCTGACCTGCAAGATACAGGCAGAGACCCAGGCAGAAGGTGTGTTGGCGGTATTGCGAACCCACCCCGGTGACCCTGATTCTGAAATCACCAAGCGCAAGCCGCTCAAAGACGGAAAATGCAGTTTGATGGTCGATGACCAGTTTGAGGGCAGCTCGGCGGTGCTGGTGCTGCTGGATGATCAAGGTAATGTGCTGGCGAAAAAGCCGACATTGGTAGGAGACGAATAAGTGGAAATGGATACGCTGGACCACAAGGCCGCCGATGCCTTTGAGGGTTACCTGGTCCGCAAGGATCTGGTGCGAACCTTTGCCCGCCAGTTTCCGGTGCCGACCTATGTGGTCGAATTTATGCTGGGCCGCTATTGCGCTTCCACCGACCCTGAAGAGATTGAAGAGGGGCTGGAAATTGTTCAGCGCCAACTGTCGTCACGCACCGTTCGTGCTGGTGAGGAAGAGCTGTTCAAGGCGCGGGCCTACAAGGAAGGCTCAGCGAAGCTGATTGATATTGTCAGCGTTCGCTTTGTTGAAAAGGAAGGCGGTTACCTGGCGAGCCTGCCGAGCCTAAACCTGAATCGAGTACGCATCCCCGACAAAATTGTCGATGATAACGAGCGCCTTTTGACGGGCGGCTTTTATGCTGAGGTTACGCTGGAGTACGACAGCGTGATCGCCGAAGAGAAGGGCAACGCCTTTGGTATCTCAGAGCTACGGCCAATCCAGATGTCCAAACGCAATGTGCTGGATATTTTGGCTGAGGCTCGCAGTAACTTCAGTAGCGAGGAGTGGCGAGATTTTCTGGTGCGCTCGATTGGCCTGGAATCCAACGCCCTGAGCCAGCGTGCCAAGGATGCCATCCTGCTGCGGATGGTGCCCTTCGTTGAGCGCAACTACAACATGGTGGAGCTGGGGCCGCGAGGTACCGGCAAGAGCCACTTGTTCCAGCAGGTATCGCCCTACGCGCACCTGATTTCCGGCGGCAAGGCGACCATCGCCAAGATGTTCGTCAACAATGCCAATGGTCAGCGCGGCCTGGTCTGCCAGTATGATGTAGTTTGCTTTGATGAGGTCAGCGGGATCTCCTTCGATACCAAGGAAGGGATCAACATCATGAAGGGCTACATGGAGTCCGGCGAGTTCAGCCGTGGCAAGGAAAGTATCCGTGCCGATGGCTCCATGGTGTTTGTCGGTAACTTCGATGTTGACGTTGAACACCAACAGCGAGTTGGTCATCTGTTTGGCCCACTGCCGGCTGAAATGCGCGACGACACCGCCTGGATGGATCGTATTCACTGCTATCTGCCGGGCTGGGATGTGCCGAAGATGAACAAGGATCTGACCACAGACCACTTTGGCCTGGTCAGCGACTTCTTCTCCGAATGCATGAGTCGCCTGCGGTTCGAGAGCCGCGTGTCGGCGATGCAAAACCGCGTTCACCTGGGCGGTGCGCTCAGTGGTCGTGATACCAATGCCGTCAACAAGACGGTGTCTGGTCTGCTCAAGCTGATGTATCCCAACCAGGACATGCCGGTCTCCGACGAAGACCTGGAATGGGCCACTCGCCTGGGCCTTGAAGTGCGCCGCCGGGTGAAAGAACAGCAGAAGCGGGTAGGCGCTGCTGAGTTCCGTAACACCCATTTCAGTTACCTGATTGGCGATGATGGCCTTGAGAAGTTCGTTGCCACGCCTGAGCTCAGAGCTGACAACGAGATCGGGGATGATCCGCTGGAGCCAGGTCAGATCTGGACCATTAGTGAAGGCGGCGCTGATATTGAAGACAATGCCGGCTTGTACCGTATCGAAGTCAACGAAGGCCCAGGCTCCGGGGTGAAGATTCTGAACAACCCTGCACCGGCGGCGTTCAAGGAGTCGGTACGCTATGCTGAGCAGAACCTTTATTCACGCTCAGGCCAACTGATTGGTGACCGAGATCCGCGCTCCCATGAGTTCTCCATCCAGCTGCGTGCATTCGATGCGGCCAAACGCGGCTCCAAGCTGGGCATGGCTGCACTGATCGCCATGTGCAGCAGTCTGCTAAAAAAATCAGTTAAAGGCGGCCTGATCGTGGTCGGTGAAATCAACCTGGGCGGTTCGATCGAGCCGATCAGCAATGCCGTCAATATCGCTGAGTTAGCCGTGGAGAAGGGTGCAACCGCACTGCTAATACCAGTAGCGGCCCGCCGGCAGCTATATGACCTGTCCGATGACATGGCCACCAAAATCGATATCCAGTTTTATCAGGATGCGCGCGATGCTTTGTTGAAAGCGATTGTGGAGTAGGGGATTCTATATCAAGGCTACCCAGAAGCCCATGGCGCCGTCGCCGACCGGCGAGCTTGGGGCGGTGGTCAGCTCGCGCTCACGCAGCCCAGTGAGCAGCTCTTTCCAGCTGGTTTCGGACTCACGCTGGCCATCCTCGACGACGACCAGCTCCTCCCAAGGAGATTTTTGCATGAAGAAACATTCTGAGTCTCAGACAAACCAAGAAACTAAAATCCGGGCCCGATACCCGCGTCTATTGAAAGCGCTCTCAACAGAAAGCTGGATTTGATAGATGCATCTACCTCGGAAGCTGACCTCAGAGTTCCTCCCGGCAACCGATTCAAGCATCTGGATGGAAATATGTCCCACTTATGCGCAATCCGTGTAAACAGGCAATATCGTCTGATTTTTGAATGGTCAGATGGCCATGCTTGAGATATTTATTTGGATCCGCACACCTATAGGTGACGTCATGATGATGACAGAGCGAAAGCCCACAACCGTCGGTGAAATGCTCATTTATGAATTTTTGGAGCCGCTTGAGATGACTCAATCGGCGCTTGCCTGCCAAATGGGCGTTGCGCCGCGTGTTGTTAATGAAATCTGTAACAACAAACGCGCATTGTCTGCTGAAACCGCCATTATGCTGGCCACTGTGTTTGGTAACACGCCTGATTTCTGGCTCAACCTTCAACAGAAGGGTGAACTCTGGAAAGCCTACCATACCTTCCGATAGAACACGTAGCCCATAGAGTCTGGCCGCATGTTGTCCTCGGCATCCAGGATGCCCGACCACAAAGCGACCGCTATAGTGCAGGGCCTTCGCCTGCTTTTCCACACCATACAGCTTGCGGATCTGGTTCAGCTTTCAGTCTGCCTTGCCGCTCTTGCCTTTGGGTTGCACTTTCTGGGCTGGACGAAGACGTGGGGCCCATAAGCCAAGCATCAAAACTGATCGTAGTGACCACCAATAGCAAAAATATAAATGGACCGTTCGTCGAACCGATAGATCAAACGATCCTTTTGCGATATGCGCTTAGACCATAGCCCAGCGAGGTTGTGTTTCAGTGGTTCAGGCTTGCCAAAGCCGGAAGATGGATCCTCAGACCGCGGCATCTCCTTGAGTAATTTGCACAAGGCCTTGTGTAATCGTTTGTTATTTTCGCGCATGGCCTCATACGCTTCCCAGGTGTTGCCCTCAAAGACCAGTGATCTCATTCATCTGCTCGACAGTCGGTTGATAGCCTTTGCCACGTGTGTGGGTCTCAAGGGAGTCGGCTATCTGCTGCATGAGATGTTTGCTTTGGAGAACGTGAAGCGTTTCCTGTTCCTGTTCCCAGTCGTCGGCGCTCATCACAATAAAGGCTTCTCCGGCTCGTCGCGTTACCTTGAGAGGCTCATGCCTGCTCACCACTTGCTCTACGACGCTTTTCAGATTATCTCTGAATTTGTTGACACTGATGGTATCCATAGCCACCTCTTGATGTACGGGTTCTCCGTACGATTATAGGCTAATGGTTCTAACAAGACCAAGCCCAAAACCACCCAACGACGCGCTCCTCTCAACCAGCCCTCGCGACCGAGGCCCGGCGCAGTTTGCACGGGTTGAGTGGGCCGCAAGTGCTGGCTCTGGCAGCACGCCGGTGATCGAACTTCGAGTTACCAACAATACGGGCGAACCGGTGGCACAGGCCCATTTTCGAGGCGTACTGCAAAGCCCGGGGCGGTCGACGCCTTGGGTGGATGAAACCTTCTTCTATACCATTTCCGGGGGCATCGAGCCCGGTGAAACGCTGGAGTGGAGCCTGGCCCCGGATAGCACCGGAGCATGGGGGAATCCGTCGATCAGCGACGATGCGCAGCTGAGTATCGAGGTTCTGCGCCTGGATGGCCCCACCGGTGACATGCTGTGGGAAAGGCCTTGATAAAGCGCCTGA
>NZ_LFGS01000006.1:27919-103310 GCF_002078135.1 Halomonas sp. BC1
GTATAGCACTGTGCAAATCATCAGCAAGGGCATCCTGCGGATGCCGCGCTATCCATCCGCTCACTAAAAGTAAGCGGTTTTTCGCGCTGATTGATAAAGTGTTTGCCTGGGACCATCGCCGAGAGCGGGTGGTTTATCGAATACCGGGGCATCGTCATGACGATGGGCGAGAGGATAGCGACCTGTCGCCCGTGTGGCTGGCTGCTCAGCCCGACGATTTGCCGGAAGGCGTGGCCGTGAAAGACTTGCGCAAGGTCGACGTGGATGAGTAGCCTTATGGCTGCTCGTCGTGTGTTTGCTCGTTGAGAGTATTGGCCACATCGTCGGCCTCGGGCTTGGTGGCGCCCCGGTGGCGAACCAGCTCGCCATCGCGTTCGTTTTCATCCCTCGTGTCGACCACCCACCACTCTGGCTGGTCGTCGATTTCGGCACCTTCCTTTACTGCACGGTAGACGGCAAAACGTTCCATAATCCTCTCCTTGGTCATGATGGGTACGTTAACCCTAGCGCATATCGGCAGTGGTTGCCGAAAGTTTGTTAAGCTTATCGGCCACTTGAGCGTGTAACAGGAGCCCTGCCTGTGTTTCAGCCGTCCCGCTGGCTGGTCAATGGCCATCTTCAAACTGTGTATAGCCCGCTGTTACGTCGCCGTGCGGCCCTGTCGCGCCACCGTGAACGCCTGACCCTGCAGGATGGGGATTTCATCGATCTGGATTGGTATGGGCCTGAAGGGCCGCAGGTGCCTTGTGCTGTGTTGCTGCATGGTCTGACGGGCAGTGCTTCTTCTCACTATATCGTTGGCCAGCAGCAGGCCTTGGCGGCCATGGGCTGGCAAAGCGTTGCGGTGAACTGGCGTGGCTGCTCAGGTGAGCCGAATCATCGAGCCCGAGGGTATCACTCCGGGGCCAGCGAGGATCTGGCCGATATCGTAGCCCAACTGGTGGCACGGGCGCCGCAGAAACCGCTGGCCGCCGTCGGTTACTCTTTGGGTGGCAATGTGTTGCTGAAGTACCTGGGAGAAACCGGCGAGCAGTGCCCTTTACAGGCCGCCGTGGCGGTGTCGGTTCCCTTTCGGCTCGACCACTGTGCCGACCGTATCAGCCAGGGGGCGTCCAGGGTGTATCAGGCGCGCTTTCTGCGTGACCTGCGCCGCTACGTGGAGAACAAGCGTCACGCGTTCGAAGCCCAGGGCCGCGAGGAAGAGTTGGCACGTTTGAGCGCTTTGCAAAGTCTGGAGGGGATGCGCACCTTCTGGGACTTCGATGGTCGCGTGACGGCGCCTTTGCATGGGTTTGCCAGTGCGGCCGAGTATTATCGCCGTTGCAGCAGTGCTTACTTCATTGGCCGCATCGCAAGACCCACGCTGGTGATTCATTCGTCGGATGACCCTTTCGTTTATCCTCATAGCGTGCCGCCGAGCGGTGAGTGGGCGTCTTGCGTCACGCTGGAGCTGCATGCACAGGGGGGCCATGTGGGATTTATCGAAGGCACGCCATGGCGGCCACGCTATTATCTCGAACACCGCGTGCCACACTGGCTCGCCGAACAAATAGCCGTACACGCCGCCGTGTCCTGATCACTTGAATAGGCAAGTCGAGGTTATTCATGTCTGGATTTCTGAAGCGTTTGAACGAGGTCGGGTCACCCCGCATTGGCCTGGGCTGCATGAACCTGTCCCATGGGTATGGCCAACGCGTATCGGACGCCGAGGCCATCCGTGCCCTGGAAGAAGCCTTCGAGATGGGGTATCGCCATTTCGATACCGCCACGCTGTATGGCGGCACGGCCAACGAGCGGCTGCTGGGGAGCGCCCTGGCCAACAAACGTCACGCGCTGCTGCTGGCCAGTAAAGGCGGAATGGCCATGGACATGGAGCGCGGCCAGCGGGTGATCGACGGTCGTCCCGCTACCTTGCGCAGACAGTGTGAAGAGAGCTTGGCGCGCCTGAAAACCGATCATCTCGATATCTACTATTTGCATCGCCTTGACCGTCAGGTGCCGATCGAAGAGAGCGTGGGCGCGCTGGGGCGCCTGGTAGAGGAGGGCAAGCTGGGCGCGGTGGGGCTATCGGAGATTTCAGCAGCGACGTTACGCAGGGCTCATGCCGAGCACCCCATTGCGGCCGTTCAGTCCGAGTATTCGCTGTGGACCCGCAACCCCGAAATTGCTCTCAAGCAGGCCTGTGAAGCGCTTGGGGTAGCATTGGTAGCCTTCAGCCCCCTGGGCAGAGGCTTCCTGACGGGCACGATGGACACGCATACGACGTTCCCTCAGGGCGACATGCGGGCCAACATGCCACGCTTCACGGGCGATAACCTGGTGCAGAACGTACAAGCTCTGGCTGATGTCAAGGCGCTGGCCACACGCCAAGGGTGGACGCCTGCCCAGTTGGCGCTGGCCTGGGTCTGTGCACAGGGGGAGAACGTCGTACCGATACCGGGCAGCTGTTCTACCCAGCACATGCGTGAGAACCTGGCGGCAGAGAACCTTCGACTCGATGCGGATGTATTGGCCAGCCTCCGCCAGATGATGGGCCCAGAGACGGTAGCAGGCAGCCGTTACAGCGATGCACAGCAGGCGGATATCGATACCGAAGAGTTCTGACGCGCCTGGGGCATTTTATTTTTTCGGTGCCGTTGCATTATTTCAGCATTTGACTAACATCCAAATTATGCTAGTAGGCTGTTAGCCCCCTAAGGAATACCGCCATGTTGAAAGGTCTGATTGTCTGTTTCGCTGTACTGTTTGCCCAGTTGGCGGTACTGAACGTGATCGATGCGCGTCTCTACAGCGCTCAGGATGCCCGCCAGTCTGCTTCTACCGTGGTGACACCGCATCGGGACGAAGAGGGCGATAGCGAATCGTCCGTGTAAGGGGCAGGGTTGTTCGTTGGCCGTCGTTTTTTGGGTGCTGATTAAAGCATCTCTGCCAGCCACTGTTGAAACGTGGCCCAGGACTGCTGGTCGGCGCGTTCGTGATAGCGGTCGCTGCCGAGTCGTGTCCAATGTACGTTGGAAAATATCAGCATAGTCGAATCGCCACTCGAGGCGACAGCGCAAGACACTCGTTGCGTTTAAAGACAAAAACTTGCGTCTGGAACCTGAGGACGGCATTCTTGTCCGTTGTGAGTATGACCATATAGGGAGCACTGATAATGGCTTTTAACGATTCCAACCTGGCGAGAGCACAGACCACCACGGTGAGTGGTGCCAGTGCCAACAAGGTTCTGCGCAACACCTACGCTCTGCTGGCGATGACGCTACTGTTCTCTGCCGTCATGGCAGGGGTGTCTGTGGCCATGGGTATTCAGCAGCTGAACATTTTCGTGTTCTTCATCGGCGCCTACGGCCTGATGTTCCTGGTGCACAAGACTGCCAATTCAGCCGCGGGCCTGCTGGCAACCTTCGCGTTCACCGGTTTCATGGGCTTTACGCTGGGCCCCATCATCTCGGCCTACCTGACACTGCCCAACGGTGGCGCGCTGATCATGAACGCGCTGGCCATGACGGGGCTGACGTTCATTGGTCTGTCGGCCGTTGCGCTGACGACCAAGAAAGACTTCAGCTTCCTGGGCAACTTCCTGCTGGCTGGCGCGATCGTGCTGGTGCTGGCCATGGTCGCCGGGCTGATCTTCAACATTCCGGCGCTTTCCTTGATGGTGTCCGCGGGCTTTGTGCTGTTCGCTTCGGCGGCAATCCTCTACCAAACCAGTGAGATCGTTCACCGGGCGGGTGAAACCAACTACATTCTGGCGACCGTCACTCTCTACGTATCGATCTACAACCTGTTCATCAGCCTGCTGTCCATTCTGGGCATCATGAGCAACGATTGATGTAGCAGGGATGCTCACTGAATGAGAGCATCATGCAAGTACCAACAGACCCTACCCAGTAGGGTCTGTTTTTTGGCTTCGCTAAAACGAGAGGTGAGCCATGCAGTATGGCCTGTTAGTGATGGGCGCTCCGTATTCAAGTGCCGCTCCTCATTCAGCGCTGCGCTTTGCCCATCAGGTCATCGCGAGTGGGCATCGGGTTGCCGGTGTGTTCTTCTACCGCGATGGCGTTCATAATGCGTCGTCGTTGATGACGCCGCCTCAGGATGAGCTCAACCTGCGCGAGGCGTGGATAGACCTTCACCAGACCCACGGCGTGATGCTCGATGTATGCGTGGCAGCGGCCTTGCGTCGGGGGTTGCTCGATGAGTCCGAGGCGAAACGCCATGGCAAGAGCGTGGCCAACCTGGAGGCTCCGTTCTCGCTGACCGGGCTTGGCCAGCTTTTAACGTTACAGCAGCAGTGTGATCGCCTGATCACCTTTGCCTAGGAGCCATTGATGAGCACTTCTCAACGTCTGGTGATCATTCGTCATGGGCCCCATGCGTCCAACGCCTTGCGTGAAGGGCTGGACGTGGCCCTGGTGGCGGCGGCATTTGGTGAAGAGGTGGGTCTGCTGTTCATGGGGCAGGGGGTGTTTGCGCTGCTCAAGGAGCAGGGGGCTGGTGCGCCGGGCCAGAAAGCGACGCTGCCGACGATGAACATGCTGGAAATGTACGACATCAACGACCTGTGGGTGACCCAAGAAGCGCTGGAAGAGCTGAGCCTGACGCCCGATAAGCTGCTGGAGGGGGTCAAGTGCTTGCCAGAAGCGGAGCTGCCTGCGCTGTTGGCACGTCATGAACAAGTACTCACCTTTTAATGGGCGACATACGATGCTGCATATAGTCAACAAACCACCTGAGCACAGCGCCGCACACCAGATGCTGGCAGTCGTTTCCCCGGGTGACACGGTACTGCTCATCGAAGACGCCGTTCAGGCCGTGCTGCACGATGCCTGGCAGGGCTGGCGCATGGAAGGCGTGGAGGTGCTGGCGCTGCATGACGATGTGGTAGCCCGTGGGTTGAGTGGATATGCATCTGCATCTGACAAGCCGTTGGTGGATATGCCAATGTTTGTCAGCTTGACCGAACAGCACCCGCAGATCTTGACGTGGTATTGATATGAGTAATGAAGATTTATACCGTTATCTTGATTCAGCTAAAACAATCCAACTCGACCCTGAAGGCTACCTGGTAGAACAAAGCCAGTGGTCAGAAGAAGTAGCAGAGTGGTTGGCGAACGACGAAGGCATGTCGTTGACGGCGGAACACTGGGAAATCATCCATGTGGTACGAGACTTCTACGCCCGTTACGAGATGGCACCTGCCATGCGCCCGTTGGTCAAGGCCACCGCACAGGCACTGGGAGCAGAAAAAGGGCGCTCGATCTATCTGATGACGCTTTTTCCTGGCAGCCCGCCGAAACGTATTGCGCGGATTGCCGGCTTGCCCAAGCCGACCAACTGTCTTTGAACGAGCGCCTGCTGATCGTGGCAGGCGCTATACCAGGTCTCCACGCGTACAAACCGAGAGCACCACGGCATCGTCCTGGCTGGTCGACACCAGCGCGTGGCCCATGTCGCTATCGAAATAGATGCTGTCACCCTCTGCCAGTACCAACGGGGCATAAAACTCGGTGTACAGCATGATATCGCCGTGCAATACCATCAAAAACTCTTCGCCGTCGTGACGCACCCACTGATGATATTCCTCAAAGCTACGGGCGCGCACGATGGTCTTGAACGGGATCATGCGCTTTTGCGCCAACTGATGCCCCAGTAGCTCGTGTTCGTAGGTGGGGGTGGGGTGCAGCTGCCCTTTGCCTTTGCGGGTAAGATCGCGACGGCCCATGGTGTAGCGCTCACGCTTGGGCGGCGTAAACAGCTGCGGCAGATCGATATTCAAACCGCTGATCAGCTTCTGGACCACGCTAAAAGTTGGCGAGACCTGATCATTTTCGATCTTGGACAGCGTCGAACGAGCAATGCCGGTACGTTGGCTCACGTCTTCCAGCGTCCATTGGTTGGCCAGACGGATCTGCTTCAGCCGCTCACCCAGGCGCAGCGGCTCGACAAAAGGTTTTCGCCCTGAGGCAATGCGCAGCGCGGCATGCTCTTCGGAGGTCGCGGTCATAAAGGTCACGTAGTGAGAGCGTCAATGAGTGAGAACGTCAACGAGAGCCGCATGGTACCACAGGCGAAAGGGGCGCGGTGGAGCCCTAGGGCGTATCGGTGAAAGGCAACCCCAACAAGGCCTTGAGATGCGCTTCGCTGCTGCTGGCCAGCGAGGTCAGGTGATAGCCGCCTTCCAGCACGGACACCACTCGGTTGTCGGCATACAGGGCGGCTATCTCCATGGCCAGGTGCGTCACCCAGTAAAAGTCCTCGTCTTCCAGGCATAGGTCGCCCATGGGGTCCTCGCGGTGGGCATCGAACCCCGCCGATAGCATCACCAGGTCCGGTTTGAACGCATGCAGCGCTGGTAGCCACTGGCGTTCGATGGCAGTGCGAAACGCCGCGCTGTCGGTACCGGCCTCCAGCGGGGTGTTGACCACGTTCTGCCACTCGCTGCGCAGGTAGCGCCATGGATAGAAGGGGTACTGGAAGCTGGTACAGACCAGCACATCGGGGTCATTCTTGAAAATATCGATGGTGCCGTTGCACTGATGGACATCGAAATCGAGTATGGCGATACGCCGAGCGCCATATTTTGCGCGGGCATGGGCAGCGCCCACCGCCACGTTGTTGTAGAAACAGAAGCCCATGGCGTCGGCAGCTTCCGCATGGTGCCCAGGGGGACGGACCGCACAAAACACATTGTCTGCCTGCCGTTTGTAAACCTGATCGACACCACGAATCACCGCTCCGGCCGCCACTCTGGCCGCTTTCAAGCTCTCCGGGTTCATCATGGTATCGCTGTCCAGCGTTACGATACCTTCATCGGGCACGCACTTTTCCAGCGCTTTCAGGTGACGCAGGGGGTGCACCCGCGCAAGCGCTTCATCATCCGCTTCCTTGGCATCCCCCTGCATGGTTTGTTGCAGCAGCCCGCTCAGTGACAGGCGTGCCCGAATGGCTTCCAATCGCTCAGGGCTTTCGGGATGTTCCGGCCCCATGTGGTGCAATACGCAATGGGGGTGGGTAAGGTAGGCGGTAATCATGCAAGTGCTCCGGTGACGGTAAAGCCACCTTAATCGCCCCGGGGGCTTGCGCGACAGTGTCAATAAGTCGTACACAGTAGGGACCCATGTCAGAGGAGATGCCTTCGTGAGCACACGCTTTCTGCACCATTTTTTCGAGCCTCGCTCCATTGCCGTGTTTGGGGCGTCTGAAAAGCCTGAATCGCTGGGTGGGCTCGTGTTGGGCAACGTGCAGGAGGCGGGCTTCAAAGGTGCGCTATGGGCGGTGAACCTGAGGGGCTACGACAGCGTGTTTGGGGTCAAATGCGTCAGAAATGTCGACGAGCTGCCGGAAGTCCCTGATCTGTGTGTCATCTGCTCGCCTATCGAGGGCGTGCCTCGCTTGATCCGCAAGCTGGGCAAGTTCGGCGCCAAGGCCGCGCTGGTGCTGTCAGGCGGTGCCTATCTGGACCGCGAGGAGGGCGAAAAGGGGTCGATTCGTCAACGCATGCTGCAGGCCGCTCGGGAATCTGGCATCCGAGTGCTGGGCCCGGAGTGCATGGGCCTGATCGTGCCAGGTAAAAAACTCAATGCCTCTTATGCCAGCCAACCCATCAAGGCCGGGCGAGTCGCGTATCTGGGCCAGTCCGGCATGCTGGCCAATGCGATGATCGACTGGGCGGCGGGGCGGGACGTGGGCTTTTCCCATCTGATTACCGTGGGTGACAGCGTCGATGTGCTGCTGCCGGATTTGATCGACTACGTGAATCAGTATTCACCGGCCCAGGCCATCCTGCTGCACCTCGAACGGGTCACCGACGCCCAGCACTTCATGACCTCCGTGCGGGATGCCTCGCGCAACCGGCTGGTGGTGGCGATCAAGAGTGGCCGAACCCCGCAATCGGATATTTCCGGCATGCCACCTACGCCAGGTATCGCCAATCGTGACGTGGTGTTCGATGCTGCCTTTGCCAGGGCAGGGGTAGTGCGAGTGAATGATTCGGATGAGATGCTGGATGCGTTGGAAACGCTGTCGCGCATGAAGCCACTGCGCGGAGACCGCCTGGCCATCGTGTCCAACGGCCTGGGCCCTGCCATGCTGGCCATCGACAAGCTGATCAGTGCCGGAGGAACGCTGGCCGAGTTCGACGCCGACACCCAGGCGGCTCTGCACAAGAGCCAGGTCGACATGAGCAAGCCGGGGGAAAACCCGGTAGACCTGGGGGGCAACGCCACACCGGAGCGCTTCGTCGAGGCGCTGCAAATCGTCACTGCAGACCCCAATGTCGATGCGGTACTGGTGGTTCACGCCCCCACTCGGCTTGCACCTTCGGTGACCACTGCCCAGGCGCTGATCGATCACCGCAAATCCTTCAAGCGCAACCTGCTGACCAGTTGGATGGGGCTCAAGGAGGCTCTCAACGCCCGCCATGTCTGTAATCTGGCGGGGATTCCTACCTATACGTCACCGGAAAAAGCGGTCAAGGCTTTCATGCACATGGTCGACTATCAGCGGGTGCAGGCGCTGCTGCATGAAATTCCACCCAGTCTACCGTTTTCCACCAGCCCGGCGATTCGCGCCGAGTGCCGCGCCCTGATCAAACACGCCAAGGAGCAGGGGCGGCAAACGCTGACCCACTCGGAAACCGCCCAGGTACTGGAAGCCTACGGCATCCCCACGGCAGAAAGTGCCTACCTTCAGTCGCCGGAAGAAGCCTTGCAGGTAGCAGAGCGCTTCCCGGGCCCCAAGGCGTTGAAAGTGATTCACGACGGCAACTGTCGGCCTTATCGTTATCGAAAGCATCCCCACAAGATTTCGGCAGGCCTGCTGCAGGACCTCGAAAGCGCTCAGCAGGTGGCCGATGGCGTGCGCCAATTGGGAGACAAGGTCCGCGAGAAATTTCCCGAGCACAGCGTGCGTGAGTACTGCCTTCAGCCCATGCAGCGGGGCAAGCACTCCATGCAGATATGTGCCGGCATCACCCGAGACCCGGTGTTCGGCCCGCTGATCGTGTTTGGCATTGGGGGCTACAAGGTCAACGTGCTGGCGGACCGGCAGGTGGCGCTGCCACCGCTGAACATGAGCCTGGCCTCGGATGTGGTTGGCCGCACCCATGCTGCCTCGCTGATCCGTGAACACTCTGCCGACCCCGAGCGGGACATCCAGCGGCTCTGCCAACTGCTGGTCAAGCTGTCACAGATGGCCTCCGACCTGACCGATCTGCGCGGCCTGGAGCTCAACCCGCTGTTGCTCAACCGTGACGGCATGCTGGCGGTGGATTTTGCCATGGATTTGGGCACTCCCGCGCGGTTCGCCATCATGCCGTACCCGGAAGAGCTGCGGGAATGGGTCTCCCTGAAAAACGGTTGGCAGGTGGAAATACGGCCAATTCGGGCAGAAGATGCGCCGCTGATCACCGCCTTTCACCGGCAGCTGTCGGAAGAGAGCATCCGTTTTCGCTATTTCCACAACAAGTCCAGCCTGACACAGCGTGACCTCTCGATTCTCTCGCACATCAACTATGATCGGCAGATGGCCTTCATTGCCGAACATCAGCACGACGATGGCAGCAAGGAGATGCTGGGAGTGGTGCGGGTGTGGAACGACCCCGACAATATTCGCACCGAGTTTTCGATCATCATTCGCGATGATTTGCAGGGCTTGGGGATCGGTAGCCTGCTGATGAAGAAAATGATCGATTACTGCACCAGCATCGGCACCCTGGAAATGATCGGCAAGATCATGGTGGACAACCACCCCATGCGGGCGCTGATGAAGCATTTGGGGTTCCGCTGCCGCTATAACATGGAGGAGCAGGTGATCGATGCGGTGCTGAGGCTCAACGAGCCGGATAGCGAATGGCAGCGCCATCGCCTGGAGAGTTTACCGGATTAAAGGCGGGTACTGCCTGAGGAGCGGCTTCCTCAGGCAAGGTGACATGGAATGCCATGTCAGGGCGCCAGGCGGAAGCGGCTCCACTCGCCAGCGTCGCGGCGCTCGTAGCGCAGGCGGTCGTGCAGGCGGCTTGGCTGCCCTTGCCAGAACTCGATCATTTCAGGATTGACCCGGTAACCTCCCCAGTGAATCGGGCGCGGAATCGTCTGGCCCTCATACGCCTGCTCGAAGCGCTTCTGACGCTCCTCGATCCAGTTGCGGTCAGGAATCACCACGCTCTGGGTGGCGATCCAGGCGCCCAGCTGGCTGCCGCGAGGACGGCTGGCAAAATACTCGTCTGACTCTGCCGCCGGAACCTGCTGGACAGGCCCTTCGATACGCACCTGCCGTGACAGCGACGGCCACCAGAAGGTGAGTGCCGCGTAAGGCACGTTGTTGAGCTCGCTGCCTTTGTGGCTGTGGTAGTTGGTAAAAAACACCATGCCCTGGGCATCGAAGCCCTTGAGCAGTACCACGCGGGCATGGGGGCGCCCCTGGCTGTCTACCGTGGCCAGGGTCATGGCGTTGCCATCCTGGCCTTCCTGTTCCAGGGCAAGGCTGAACCACTCATCGAACAGTACAAACGGGTCGCTGGGGGCGGCAGCCTCTTCCAGACGTCCACCTTCATAGTCGCGCCTGACATCGGCAATGTTACGTGTCATGAGCGGATCTCCCTTGCTTTCATCAGTTGTATGCAGGTTATGTTCGCTGGTCTGTGCGTAAAGCTCAAGCATTGATCATGGCTCGCTCCGATGCCGACGCTTGTGACTGTGATACCAACGTGGATAATGAGACACCTTGCCAGCACCATGACAGAGGAACGGGGAATGCAGAAGCAGACAAGACACATTGCAGTGTGGGATGTGCTGATACGGCTGTGCCACTTGGCCTTGCTGGTCGCCGTCGCCCTGGCCTTTTACACGACCAAAACCGACGGAGCGCCGTTTCTGTTTCCCATCGAGGTGCATGCGCAGGCGGGCTACGTGATTCTGGGACTGGTCGTCTTCCGCGTACTGTGGGGCCTGGTGGGCAGCCGCTACGCTCGTTTCTCTACCTTTCTCTACTCTCCGGCGCGTACTACCGATTATGTGCGTGCGCTGATGAAGCGCCAGGAGCTACGCTATGCCAGCCACAACCCGTTGGGCGGCTGGATGGTCGTGCTGCTGCTGTTGAGTCTTGGCTTTCAAGCCCTCAGTGGCCTGTTCCTGAGTGACGACATCTTTTTTCAGGGGCCGCTGAACGGCTGGGTCGAACGTGACCTGAGCCGCGATCTCGCCAGGCTACACGCCTTGAACAGTGATCTGCTGTTGATATTGATCGGCGTGCATGTGGCGGGGGTGGCGCTGCATGGTGCCAAGGGGGAAGGGCTGATGGCGGCCATGGTCACCGGCGTGAAACGCTTTGTCCGGCCGCCTGTGGATGAAGCACCCGCCGTTCACTCGGCGGCTACCCAGCGGCTGTGTGCCGTCGGCGCGCTGCTGGTGGCGGCGGGTATCAGTGGTTGGCTGTGGTTTGCGTAAGATCAGCCTTTCAGGTGCTGCTGACGGCTACGGAAACGCGCGTAGCCCATGCAGCCGGTGAATAGCGCCAGTGCCACGATGGCTTCCAGCACGCCGCGCAGGCCTTGCCCTGGCAGCGTGGCCAGCATGACCCCTTGGGTGAAGTAGAGCAGGCTGACGAAGGCCAGCCAGGCATGGCCGCGCGCACGCTGGCCAATGATCGAGGGCAAGAACAGTAGCAGCGGCAGAATGAACGCCACCACCGGCCGCCAGTTGAATTCATCCCCTTGAATGAAGAACCCACGATAGATGACCAATAGCATCAGCAACGCGAAACTCCCCAGCACCAGCTGGCGGGAGTAGCGGGTCAACGTATCCAGCCCGTGGCGCTGTTCCAGACCATCCAGCCACTGTCTCATGAAGCCTCCTTGCGGCGCATTGCTTCGAGTGCCATGGCCAGCCGGGCAATACGTTTGCCTTGTGCTCGGCACAGCGCGCGTTCGTCGGCATCCACCGGGCGGTCACTGCGGGCGCCCGCCACGTGGCTCGCCCCGTAGGGAGTTCCGCCGGTTTGGGTGCTCAGTAGCTCGGTCTCGCTGTAAGGCACGCCTGCGTACACCATGCCATGGTGCAGCAGGGGCACCAGCATGCTCAGCAGCGTGCTCTCCTGGCCACCGTGAAGGCTGGAGGTCGAGGTGAAGGCACAGGCGGGTTTATCGATCAGTGCACCATTCATCCAGAGGTTGCTGGTGCTGTCCAGGAAGTACTTCAAAGGGGCGGCCATGTTGCCAAAGCGGGTCGGGCTGCCCAATGCCAGCGCGCTGCAGTGGCGTACATCGTCCAGCGTGGCGTAAACCGCGCCTTCTTGCGGAATCTCGGGATCGACGGCCTCGCAGGTGGTCGATACTGGCGGCACCGTGCGCAGGCGCGCTTCGATGCCTGCCACGCTTTCCACGCCGGCGGCCAGCTGTCGTGCCATCTCTGCCGTCGCGCCTGAACGAGAGTAGTAGAGAATCAATACATAAGGGGTAGCATCGCTGCTCATGGTCGCTCCTGAAGGGGCCTGAAATAGGCAAGGACGCTGCCTGGGGTTGGCGGCGTCGTCAAAGATGTGGGGTATGTTACCAGAGCGGCCAGGTCGACAGGAGGGGCAAGCCAACGTTGCCCGAGGGTTGGCAAGCGCACGTATACCCAAGCCTGCTGCCCGTTGGCCAGCGGCTGTTTGATGCGGTTATAGCGCACCCCCAGCCGTTCGTAGCGGTCCAGCCTTTCCAACTGATCTGCCGTCACGGTCAACAGCAGCCCCTCCACGTGGGCCGCTGGGTTAGGCGCCAGGTCGAGGCCCCGGCGTTCGAAGCCCGGTAGCCGTGCTTCGCTTGGATCGCCGGACGCGCCCATGACCGCCCAGCGCACCGGCCAGTAGCGCAGCGTGCCATAGACGAACACCTGGTGCGTGCGCGGTTCGACCTCGGCCACGCTATCGGGGCGTTCATAAAACCAGGGGCTCAGCATGGTCAGCCACAGCCACCCGGCCATGCCGATCAACAATAGCCCCATGGCCCACAGCCCGCGTTTGACCCAAACCATGGGCATCACTCCTCAGGTTGCAAATCTCTCAGCTTGAACGGCGTGACGACACAAGACAAGTCTTAAGCAATATCGCGGGGTTTGCTACGATGGTAGAGAGTAGCGTGGCACTCTATAGCTGACGAAAGGAGCCTGATATGAGTCAGTCACTTCGGGATGAGTTGGATTTCCGTTCGCTGGTCGGCGAGGTAACGCCGCTGGCCAAGCGAAACCGTGCCGATACAGGCCCTCGGCGGCAAACGCCCTCCGAGGCGCAGCTGGCCAGACGCGAGAGCGCCGCTCAGCGCTTCGATGAGCGCAATTTTCTGTCCGACGATTTTGTCGATCTGCTGCCTCCTTTCGACCCCATCGAGTTTCGCCGTGAGGGAACCCAGCAGGGCGTGGTCGATAAGTTGAAGCACGGCGGTTACAGCGTTCAAGCTCAGCTTCACCTGCTGCGCAGGCCTTTGGCGGAGTGTCGGCGCATGCTGTTTCCGTTCATTCAGGAGGCCTATGCCCACGACTTGCGCTCGGTGCTGATCGTGCATGGGCGTGGCCGCGAGCTGGATAGCCCAGCCAACGTATTACGCTCTTATATCGCCAAGTGGCTGACTCAGTTCGACGAAGTGCAGGCATATGTCTCCGCCCAACCGTCGGAGGGTGGGTTAGGCGCCACCTGGGTGATGCTGCGCAAGAGCGATCGCGCCAAGGCCCACAATCGAGAGCGCCAGCAGAAACGGCGCGGCTGAACGCAAAAACGCCGACAGGGGCTGCCCCGGTCGGCGTTTGTTTTAGCGGATGGCCGCGCCTAGTGGCTGGCGGTCAAACGCTTCTCGAACAGCGCCTGACGCTCTTCGACGTCCGTCTGGTAGCGAACGCTGAAGGCGTTGAGGGCACGCAGAGCGTCTTCGGGATGCTGATCATCCCGCAGGGCCATGGCCGAAAATCCGCAGCGGCGCATGTAATCGAGCTGGTCGACCAGCACGTCACCGACCGCACGAATTTCCCCCGTGAAGCCGTAACGTTCCCGCAGCAGGCGGGCAATGGTGTAACCACGGCCATCGGTAAAGGCAGGAAAGTCGACGGCAATGGCAGGCGCTGTCACGAGCGCCTTGGCCAACTCGGCGTTCAGCTCGGTATCGCTGGCCAGCAGGGGGGCCAGTTCCGCATCTTCCTTGTTTGCCTGCCAGAGCGCCAGCGGCACGAACGCAGGGCGCTGCTCGGGCAGCGCGTCGGCATCGTAGGAAACGCACCAGGCATTCTCAGCGGCCAACTCACCCTCTTCGATCAGGTGATCCACGTGCACCGGCGTCTGTGGCAGCGCTTCGGCTTGAGTGTCATTGCTGGGCATAAACACGCTCCTTGAAGGGTTTCAGGCCAATGCGACGGTAGGTATCCAGGAAGCGCTCATCTTCGTGGCGCTCGGCCACGTACACTTCCAGCACTTTCTCGACCACACCCGGCACGTCTTCACGGAAGAAGGAGGGGCCGAGAATCTTGCCTAACGAAGCATCATCGGTGGCGTTACCGCCAATCGAGATCTGATAGTACTCTTCGCCTTTCTTGTCGACGCCCAGAATGCCGATATGGCCCACGTGGTGGTGACCACAGGCGTTCATGCAGCCGGAGATGTTCAGGTCCAGCGGCCCCAGGTCGTAAAGGAAGTCGAGGTCCTCGAAACGTTCCTGGAGCGCTTGGGCGATGGGGATCGACACCGCATTGGCAAGGCCACAGTAATCACCGCCGGGGCAGCAGATGATATCGTTGAGCGTGCCTACCGTGGGGTTGGCCATGCCCAGCGCGTCCAGCTCGTTCCAGAGTGCTTCGATCTCGTCGACGGGCACGTCCGAGAGCACCAGGTTCTGCTCATGGGTAACACGTACTTCACCGAAGCTGTAACGGTCTGCCAGGTCGGCAACGGCGTCCATCTGGTCGGCGGTCACGTCGCCAGGCGCGTGCTCACGGCGCTTGAGCGACAGCGTCACGGCCTTGTAGCCCGGCACCTTGTGGTCGGTCACGTTGTTGGTGACGAAACGCGCAAAACTGCGGTTTTCACTGCGCAGCTGTTCGTAGGCGTCGATGGCGCTCTCGCTGACAGGGCGGCGCTCGGGCTCCGGGAAGTGCACCTTGGCGGCATCCACGGCGGCCTGGTTCAGCGTTTGCGGGCCATCCTTCAGGTGGGCCCACTCTTCATCGACGCGGCGACGGAACTCTTCGATACCCAGCGCCTTGACCAGGATCTTGATGCGCGCCTTGAACTTGTTGTCGCGGCGGCCAAACTGGTTGTACACCCGTACACAGGCTTCCAGGTAGGTCAGCAGGTGCTGCCAGGGCAGGTCATGGCGGACCACGTCACCAATCATCGGCGTGCGTCCCAGGCCACCGCCTGCCAGTACCGAAATGCGCAGCTCACCTTCGTCGTTACGCCACAGGCGCAGGCCAATATCATGCACCTGAATGGCTGCACGGTCCTGAGCGGCGCCGGTGACGGCGATCTTGAACTTACGCGGCAGGTAAGCGAATTCGGGGTGCAGCGTCGACCATTGGCGAATCAGCTCGCACCAGGGGCGCGGGTCTTCCACTTCATCGCTGGCGATACCCGCAAACTGGTCACTGGTGGTATTACGGATACAGTTGCCGCTGGTCTGGATGGCGTGCATCTGCACCTTGGCCAGTTCTGCCAGGATGTCCGGCACGTCTTCCAGGGCGGGCCAGTTCAGCTGGAGATTCTGGCGCGTGGTGAAGTGGCCATAGCCACGGTCGTAGCGACGGGTGATCTCCGCCAGCGCGCGCAGCTGATAGCCCGCCAGCATGCCGTAGGGAATGGCAATGCGCAGCATTGGGGCATGCTTTTGAATGTAGAGCCCGTTCTGCAACCGCAGGGGGCGGAACTCTTCTTCTCCCAAACGCCCTGCGCGGTAGCGTTCCATCTGGTCGCGGAACTGAGCGACGCGCTCATCGACCAGCGTCTGGTCGTGAATATCATAACGGTACATGTGGCACGATCCTGCTAAAAGCGAAATGGTCACGTCGGGACGGACGGTATTGTGCCGCCACCTTAACGCGGACGTCATATTCTACAAAAGAATATATAATTATCTTTTTATCGTTAAATGCTATTAATGGGTTTGCGCTCAGGCATTGGCCTTGAGGCTATGGGCCAGCCAGCGTCGTCGCTGCCATACCCATAAAAAACTGCCGGAATTGAGCAGCCGGTAGCATAGCTGGCTCAGCCATACGCCGACCAGCCCGTAGCCCATGACGATGCCGACCCACCAGGCCAAGGGCAGAAAAACCAGCCACTGCATGCCCAGCGTCAACAGCATCACGGTACGTTGCGCGCCCGCCCCCATCAACGCCTGGGCCAGCACCAGGGCAGCCGCATCCAGCACGATCATCACGGCGGTAATGCGTAGCGGCAAGGTCCCCAGCTCCAGCAGCGCCGGATCCGTAAAAAAAATCCCCAGAATCTGCGCGGGAAACAGCAGCATGGGCAGCGCCAGTATACTCAACATCATGGCCGCGACACGCAGGGCGTCCAGCCCCCAGCGATGTGCCTCGCGCTGGTCGTCACGCCCCAGGGCTTCGCCCACCAGGCTCATGGCGGCCACGCCAATGCCCACACCGGGCAGAATCAGCAGCAGAGAGAGGTTCACCAGCACATGGCCCACCGCTACGCTGGAGGTACCCAACCGCCCCAGCAGCCAGAACAGCACCACATAGCCCGCGGCAAACCAGAGCTGTTGAAGGGAGTGGGGGAAGGCCAGTCGTGCGGTTTGCCAAAGGGCCGCCAACGGCAAGGGCTGCCATCTAATGCGCGCCCGCAGCGTTACCCAGGCCCAGGCCAGCAGGCCTAGCAGCAATGAAAGGCTGGTGCCCATGGCCGCGCCGTTGGTACCCAGCGCAGGCAAACCTGCCAACCCGTAAATCAGCCCTGCGCTGAGCAGCACGTTGACCAGATGCACCGCCACGACAATACGCAAATACAGGTGGGTGTGTTGAAGCCCGTTCCAGTAGCCCCTCAGGCAGAGGGTTATGGCGATCACCACAAGCGACAGTACCCGCCAGCGAAAGTAGTCGACGGCCACCTGCGAGACATCATCGGCGGGAGCGATCAGCTGTATCCACCAGGGGGCTTGCCACCATGCCCAGGCGGTCAAGGGAACCCCTACCCCCAGACTGATGAGCAGCCCGGCCTGCAAGGCAGTGGGCGCGGTGCGGCCTTCTCCGAAAGCGTGAGCGGTCTGGGATTGCACGCTTGACGAGAGGCCGAACACCAGTGCTGTCATCATGAACATGGCGTAGCCACCCAGCCCCACGCCTGCCAGAGCCTCCTCTCCCAAGTGGCCCACCAGCGCGGCATCCACCAGGTTGAGCATGCTCTGAGACAACATACCCAGCATGATCGGGAGAGCAAGGCGCACGACCTTGCTCTGACGACGAACCGGCGACATCAGCTCGGATCGTAGGAGAGCACGGGCGCCAACCAGCGCTCCATTTCTTCCAGCGACATCTGTTTGCGCTGCGCCAGCGCATCGACCTGGTCACGGGTAATCTTGCCGGTGGAGAAGTACTTCGACTGCGGATGGGCAAAGTACCAGCCGGACACCGCCGCCGCTGGCCACATGGCAAAATTCTCGGTCAGCACGAGTCCGGTATTCTTTTCGGCTTCCAACAGCCGGAACAGCGTGGCTTTTTCGGTGTGATCAGGGCAGGCAGGATAGCCGGGGGCAGGGCGGATGCCCTGGTACTTCTCGGCGATCAAGGCCTCGTTGTCCAGCGCCTCTTCCGGCACGTAGCCCCAGAACTCCTTGCGCACCCGCTCGTGGATACGCTCGGCAAAGGCCTCTGCCAAACGGTCGGTCAGTGCCTGTACCAGGATGGCATTGTAGTCATCTCCCGCCGCTTCATAGGCTTTGGAAAGCTCATCCACACCATGGCCCGTGGTGACCGCAAAGCCCCCGATCCAGTCGGCCTTGCCGCTCTCCTTGGGGGCGATGAAATCTGCCAGGCTGTAACAGATGCCGTCACGGCCTTTGGTGGTCTGTTGACGTATATGATACAGACGCTCGATGACCTGGGTGCGGGATTCGTCGGCATAGACTTCGATGACATCGTCGTCCACGCTGTTGGCAGGCCACAGGCCGATTACCCCCCGCGCCTGCACGCGTTTTTCATCGATCAGCTTGCGCAGCATCACCTGCGCATCGGCAAACAGGCTGCGCGCCGCTTCACCCACGATCTCGTCGTCGAGAATCTTCGGATATTTGCCGGCCAGTTGCCAGCTCATGAAGAAGGGCGTCCAGTCGATGCGCTCCACCAGCTCGTTCAGGTCGTAATCGTCGAAGGTCATCAACCCCAGCTGCCGGGGAGCCACAGGGGTATGCGTGGCCCAGTCGGTGCGGAAGCGCCGCTTACGGGCCTGGGTGTAGTCCAGGTCAGCGGCTTTGGGGCGGCGCTTGGCGTTGCGCTCGCGGACCTTTTTGTACTCTTCACGAATCTCGGCGACGTAGGCCGCCTTGAGGTTGGGCGCCAGCAGCTTGCCGGCTACGCCCACGGCACGGGAGGCGTCGGTGACGTAGATGACCGGGTGGTCGTACTGGGGCTCTATCTTGACGGCGGTATGCGCCTTGGAAGTCGTCGCACCGCCGATCAACAGCGGCAGGTTCATGCCGCGTCGCTGCATCTCCTTGGCCACATGGACCATTTCATCCAGCGAAGGCGTGATCAGGCCCGACAGACCGATGATATCGGCATTGTGGTCAATGGCGGCCTGGAGAATTTTCTCGGTGGGCACCATGACGCCTAGATCGATCACTTCGTAGTTGTTACACTGCAGCACCACGCCGACGATGTTCTTGCCAATATCGTGGACATCGCCCTTGACCGTGGCCATCACGATCTTGCCCTTGGCCTGGGTCTCGGCGCTTTTCTCCGCTTCGATGAACGGGATCAGATAGGCCACCGCCTGCTTCATGACGCGGGCCGACTTGACCACCTGGGGCAGGAACATCTTGCCCGCGCCAAACAGGTCGCCGACCACGTTCATGCCGTCCATCAACGGGCCTTCGATGACCTCGATGGGGCGTTCAGCCTGGGCGCGGGCCTCTTCGGTATCTTCCTCGATGAACGCCGTCACGCCCTTGACCAGCGCATGCTCGATGCGCTTGTTGACCGGCCAGCTGCGCCACTCCAGATCTTCCTTCTTGGCTGCGCCGCTGCCATCTCCCTTGTACTTGTCGGCAATGTCCAGCAACCGCTCGGTGCCATCATCGCGGCGGTTGAGCACCACGTCTTCGACGGCGTCACGCAGTTCGGCGGGCAGGTCATCATAAACCGCCAGCTGGCCGGCGTTGACGATGCCCATGGTGAGCCCGGCGCGAATCGCGTGGTAGAGGAACACCGAGTGGATGGCTTCCCGCACCGGGTTGTTGCCACGGAACGAGAACGACACGTTGGAGACGCCGCCGGAAATCATCGCATGGGGCAGGTGCTCACGGATCCACTGGGTGGCCTCGATGAAATCGACGGCGTAGTTGTTGTGCTCCTCGATGCCGGTGGCGATGGCAAAGATGTTCGGGTCGAAGATGATGTCTTCCGCCGGGAAGCCTATCTCGTCCACCAGCAGGCGATAGGCGCGTTCACAGATTTCCACCTTGCGGGCAAAGGTATCGGCCTGGCCCTCTTCGTCGAAGGCCATCACGACGATCGCCGCACCAAAACGGCGACATTTGGTGGCCTGTTCGCGGAACGCCGCTTCACCCTCTTTGAGCGAGATGGAGTTGACCACCGCCTTGCCTTGCACGCACTTCAAGCCCGCCTCGATGATGTCCCACTTGGAGGAGTCGATCATGATGGGCACCCGGGCGATGTCAGGCTCCCCGGCAATCAGGTTGAGGAAGCGCACCATGGCTTCCTGCGACTCCAACATGCCTTCGTCCATGTTGATGTCGATGATTTGCGCGCCGCTCTCGACCTGCTCCAGTGCCACTTCCAGCGCCGTGGTGAAGTCCTCTTCGACGATCAGGCGTTTGAAGCGGGCCGAGCCGGTCACGTTGGTACGCTCACCCACGTTGACGAACAGCGAGTCGGCCTCGATGTTGTAAGGCTCCAGGCCCGCCAGGCGGCAGGCGCGACGGCGCTCGGGCACCTGACGGGGCGCCATGCTGTGAACGGCCTCGGCAATGGCGCGGATATGTTCCGGCGTCGAGCCACAGCAGCCGCCAATGATGTTGACCAGACCGCTCTGGGCAAACTCGCCCACGATGGCCGCCATCTCTTCTGGCGTCTGGTCGTACTCGCCGAACTCGTTCGGCAAGCCCGCATTGGGGTGTGCCGACACGAAGGTATCGGCCTTGGTGGCCAGCTCTTCCAGGTAAGGGCGCAGCTCTTCGGCGCCCAGCGCACAGTTGAGACCCACCGAGAGGGGCTGGGCATGGCGAATGGAGTTCCAGAAGGCTTCGGTGGTCTGCCCTGACAGGGTGCGCCCGGAGGCATCGGTGATGGTCCCCGAAATCATGATCGGCAAACGACGGCCCAGATCTTCGTAAAGCTCTTCAAGGGCGTAAATGGCGGCCTTGGCATTGAGCGTGTCGAAAATGGTCTCGATCATGATCAGATCGGCACCACCCTCGATCAGCGCGTTGGCGGCTTCGTAATAATTCTCGCGCAGCTCGTCGAAGGTCACGTTGCGCTTGGCGGGATCGTTGACGTCCGGCGACAGCGATGCGGTACGCGAGGTAGGCCCCAGCACGCCTGCCACATAGCGGGGGATGTCGGTTTCCGCGGCCACGGCATCACACACTTCTCTGGCCAGCCGGGCAGACTCCCTGTTCAGCTCGGGCACCAGCTCTTCCATGCCATAGTCGGCCTGGGAAAGTCGTGTGCTGTTGAAGGTATTGGTTTCGATAATATCGGCGCCTGCCAGCAGGTAGTCGCGGTGGATACGGGCCACCACGTCGGGGCAGGTCAGGGCTAGCAGGTCGTTGTTGCCCTTGAGATCGGAAGGCCAGTCGCGAAAACGCTCGCCACGAAAATCCTCTTCACTGAGCTGGGCATTCTGCAGCATGGTACCCATACCGCCATCCAGAATCAGGATGCGTTGGGTCAGGCGTTGGGTAAGGGATTCAGTCAAATCACTAGCGGCCATGGCAGGGGAAGTTCTCCAGCGTCTCGGTCGAAAAGGATATTCTTGTTGTCGTCGTCATCATGGGTGAGCGGCGCTTATCATACCAAAAGGTGATCGCAAGGGCAGCAAGTAAGCCATGCCGCTCGCCCAATAGCCGACTAAAACAGTCGGGATTGTGTCGCAGCGCGGTTTTGCTTACCATAGGCGCAAATGACATGTGAAGTGGCAACGCCACTACCACGGGAGGATAACATCCCTTATGACCACGACTATCGAAGCGCCGGGCATTGATATCACGGATAGCGCACAGGGCTACCTCGCCGAGCTGCTGGAAAAGCAGAACGTCGAAGGCATTGCCGTGCGTATTTTCATTACCCAGCCGGGCACGCCTTATGCAGAAACCTGCCTGGCCTACTGTCGCCCGGGTGAAGAAGAGCCCACCGACGTCAAGCTCGAGCTTGACAAGATCAACGTGTTTCTCGACAAGAACAGCCTGGCGTTTCTTGAAGAGGCCGTGGTGGACTTCAATGCCGACCGTATGGGTGGGCAGCTGACCATCAAGGCACCCAACGCCAAGATGCCCAAGGTCAATGCGGACAGTCCGCTGGAAGACCGCATCAACTATATCCTGTACAGCGAGATCAACCCCGGGCTGGCGGCCCATGGCGGTGAGATCAAGCTGGTCGAGCTGACCGAAGATAAAATGGCCATCCTGGCCTTTGGTGGCGGTTGCCAAGGCTGTGCCGCGGTCGACCTGACCCTCAAGGATGGCGTCGAAAAAACGCTGCTGGAGCGCATCCCCGAGCTGGCGGGTATTCGTGACGTCACCGACCACACCGATACCAGCAACGCCTACTACCGCTGACAAATAGCGTCGCCCCATGAAAAGGGGCTGAATCCAGGCTGATTTGTTTGTCTGGATGTATGTAGCAAGCGTGTTAGAGCCCGGCAGGCCACTGTCGGGCTCTCTTGTTCAAGACCTTGCAACGGCAAGATAGCGGCACGGTTTAAAAAATGTTAGCCAGCAAATAGCGAGAAACAGACTCAAGGTGTATAACTGTTGTAGAGGAGAAACGACAGCAGGGAGCATCGATCATCAAAACGTCATCCGCTTTTTCCAACATTCATAAACCCATCTTCTTTGGTTCACTGGGCCTGCTGCTGGCCGTCACGATCCCCCTGGTGCTGTTTCCAGACATGGGTCGCGTATGGGTCATGGCGGCGCAAGGCTTCGTCACCACCAACTTCGGTATGCTCTACCTGGCCATGGGGCTAGCTTCTCTGGGCTTCATGTTTTACATCGTGTTCAGCGACATTGGCCAGATCAAGCTGGGGGATGTGGATACCGAACCCGAATTCTCGCTGTTTTCCTGGGGCGCAATGCTCTTTGCCGCAGGTATCGGTGGCTCGGTAGTGTTCTGGAGCATGGTGGAGTGGATGTACTACCTGCAAGCACCGCCATTTCATCTCGAGCCTTTCTCGGAAGAGGCGACGGCCTGGGCAGCCACCTACGGCATGTTTCACTGGGGGCCTATCGCCTGGTCGATCTACCTGGTGCCTGCGCTACCCATGGCGTATTTCCTGCACGTACGCAAGCATAAGGTCTTGAGAATCAGCGAAGCAATTCGCCCAGTACTGGGTGAAAAGCTGGCCAGAAGCTGGCTGGGCAACATCATCGACGTGCTGTTCATCTTCGGCATGCTGGGTGGCGGTGCCACGTCGCTGGGCATTCTGGTGCCGCTGGTCAATGAAGGGGTGGGCGAGCTACTGGGCTTCACGCCCAACGCGCTGAGCCAGGTACTGGTGCTGCTGGGCACGACAGCCCTGTTTGCCGTCAGCGCCTGGCGCGGCTTGAAGGGTGGCATCGAGGTTCTGTCGGACATCAATATGTGGCTGGGGTTGGGGCTGCTGCTCTTCATCCTGATCATGGGGCCAACGGTGTTCATCCTCGATACCGGCCTGAACTCGATCGGCCTGATGCTCAGCAATATCGTTCGCATGGCTACCTGGACCGAACCTTTCGGCAGTTTGAGCGGCTTCGAAGAAACCGGCTTTCATCAATCGTGGACCATTTTCTATTGGGCCTGGTGGCTGGTATTCGCTCCTACGGTGGGCTTGTTCATCGCGCGGATTTCGAAAGGCCGGCGCATCAAGACCATGGTGGCCGGGTCGATCTTTTTCGGCTCCATGGGCTGTGCACTATTTTTCATGATTCTGGGCAACTACGGCCTCTATCTGCAGCTTTCAGGCACTTTGGATGTCATCCAGGTCATGAATGAACAATCCGCCAACGCTGCCTTCTTTGCTGTATTGGGAGAGCTTCCGTTTGCCTGGCTGGTCAAGCTGCTGGTCGTGGTGCTGCTGTCCATATTCACTGCCACGACCTTCGATTCGATTGCCTATATTCTGTCGTCTGCCGCTGAAAAGAAGCTGGACAAGGAGCCCGCCCGCTGGCACCGACTGTTCTGGGCCTTTACGCTGTCGTTGTTACCCATGTCCTTGCTGTTTCTGGGCGGTCTGCAAACGCTGCAAACTGCCAGTATCGTCAGCGGTCTGCCGCTGCTGGTCATTGCCGTACTGCTCATGGTATCGATGGTCAGGGCAGCGCATTATGACCTGCGCTACCAGCCAGATTACGATGAGCCGGAAATCAATATCGAGGAATTCCCGGAAAACGACCCTTGGACAGAAGAGGGTAGCTGGGAGGTGCCTGAAGAGAGCGGTGCTCCCGACAAGGGATGACCCAACCGCTGGCGAGCGCCACCTCCTTGGAGGTGGCGTTTTACATTGGATTCATCTTGTAAGGTTTATCTTGTTGCGTCTCTCTTATCGGGACAGCCGCAAGGCTTATTTCTGTGGCCTATTCCTGTGACCTAGAGGTCATGGCTTCCGGTAGCGCTGCCAGCTGTGCCTGCATAGCCTCCATTCGCTGCCACAATTGTTGTTGCCACTCTTCACGCCTTGCCGATTGCTGCTGCTCGACCGTTAACGCCTGCCTTGCCTGATCGAGATTACGCTGAGCGGTTTCCAGTGCCACCTCCAGTGTTTCCTGGTGCCCCTGATTCGTTTGCAGCTGCTGCTCGAGCTTGCCGTTGTCTATCTGCAAACGGCTTACCGTATCGTTTTTATTGCGCAGCTCCTGCTCCAGCGTTTCGCCACGCTTTTCCCACTGCTGCAGGCGTTTCTGCAGCGCTTTCTCTTCGTTGGCACGCTCCTGACGCAGGGTATCCAGCAACGCCATCAAACGCGCCTCGGCGGCTTCGTTACGCTGCTCTTCCTGTGCGAGGCGCTCCTCCCATGCCTGCTGACGAGCCTCCAGCTGCGCAGCGCACTCTTGCTGAGCGGCCGTCAGCGCCCGCTGGGCTTCTTGCAGGTCTGCCAGATGCTGCTCGGCATGCTCTGTGGCCTGCTGAGTCTGCTGCTGCCAGTGCCGCTCGCGGGCCTGACACTCTGCCAGTTCACGATGCAGCTGCTCCAGGCGCTGCTCGGTGTGGCGCAGGTGCTCCGCCAGGGCGCTTTCTCGCTGTTCGGCATTGGCGGCCTGCTGGCGTGCTTCGGCGGCGTCCTGCTTAGCACTTTCTACTTGCCTGTTGGCCTCTTCGCGATAGTGCGACAGCGCCTCGTTGGCCAGCTCCTGCGCTTCGCGCCATAGCTCACTGGCCACATTGACCACCACTTCCGGGACGCCCTTGGGTGGGGGAACGTCACGATTCTGCTCACGTGCCGCCCGCCAGGTGCGGAAGTGTTCGCTGATGGTGGTGAAGCTGCCGGTCCCCAGCACATCGCGTATGCGCTGCACGCTTGGCGTGTCGCCACGTGACAGCAAGGTATCGATTGCCTGCTGCACATCACCGTACTGAATGCCGTTCCGAGCCATGCCTGTTTGATCCTTGAAGTAAGCCGCGCCTGAAATGATCAGGATGGATAGTTGCTGTGCGCCATTGTCATGTAAAAACGGATTCAACTCAATTATTACGTATTACATAAAACGTAATATTATTTATTTAAAAGAACATAAATTCAAGATTACCCATATTATCTTGAATTTATACGCCAAAAAGGCGATGCTGAGCCCTCTGATAGCGCGAGACACCCTCATGACCCAGCCACCTGCGCCGCTTTACGACTCAACGCACCTTGCGACCTTCGCCAACGGGCTGGAGATGGCCGAGCGGAAGGGCAGTGGCGACGTGTTTCCCGATATTGGGAGCAGACTAACAACCACCGATTCAGCAACGCCCCATGTGGCGGCCGACACCGACTATCAGGCCGTTGCGCAATGGCTGGCGGAGTACCAGGACAGCCCGCAAACCCTGAAGAGCTATCGCCGTGAAGCGGAGCGGCTGTTGCTCTGGTTGGGCAGTCAGGGGCGCGGGCTAAGGGAGGTGAACCGTGAAACGCTGCGGGACTTCGAGGCATTTCTGGAAAACCCGCAGCCCAGGGAGATGTGGGTAGGACCTTCCAGACCGCGCCACCACCCGGCGTGGCGACCGTTTCGCGGCGGGCTGTCACCGGCCAGCCGACGCCAGACCCTCGTCATCCTGCAAGGGCTGTTTGGCTGGCTAGTGGAAGCAGGGTGGGTAGGCCACAACCCATTCGTGCTGATGCGTGACAAATCGCGCCGCCTCAATAATCAGACCCAACGTATCGAACGCTATCTGGAGCGACCGCTATGGGACTGGCTATGGACGTGGCTGAATACACGCCCCGTGCCCGAGGATGCACGCGGCCGCTATGAACATGCGCGGCATCGCTTCATTTTCGGCTTTGCCTACCTATTGGCGCCGCGTATCCATGAGATGGCCAACGCCACCATGGACGATTTTCGGGTCAGTGAAGGGCGCTGGTGGTGGCATGTGATTGGCAAGGGCGGCAAGCAAGCGCGCATACCGCTGCCTGAGGACATGCAGGCATGCCTTCAGCAGTGGCGCCAGGTGCTGGGTTTAGGGGGCCTGCCCGGTGTTAGCGAACATGGTCCGCTGATCCGCGCGCTGGACAAGCAGCGCGGGATCAGCGACAACCAGCTCTATCGTTTGATCAAGGAGACCTTCGGCCATGCGGCCCTGGCCCTTGAAGCAGAAGGGGGCAAGAGGGAGTATATCGATGCGCTACGCAAGGCCACCCCCCACTGGCTACGCCACACTTCGATTACCCATCAAGCCCAGGCGGGTGTCAGCCTGCGCTACCTGGCAGAAAATGCCCGCCACTCAAGACTGGACACCACCAGCCGCTACCTGCACACCGAAGCCCATGAGTGGCATGAGCAGCAGCAGCGGCATCGCTTGAAAACAGCACCCCCAGAGCAGCCTTGAGCCGTTATAATGTTGGCCCTCAACGCACTTACCCTGAAAAGGAACCACCATGACCACTTCCGGTGCCGAGCTCGCCCAACAAGAGCTGGTCGAAGAGTTTGAAATGTTCGATAACTGGATGGATCGCTACCAGTACATCATCGATATGGGGAAGCAGCTCCCGGCGTTTCCCGCTGACAAAATCACCGACGAATTCAAGATTCAAGGCTGCCAGTCAAACGTGTGGATGTGCCATGAAGAGCAGGGCGGCCGCTTGATCTTCAAGGCCAAGTCCGACGCTGCCATCGTCTCGGGGCTTATCGCAGTGCTGCTGCGCATTTACAGCGAGCGCACGGCAGAGGAAATCCAGCAGACGGAACCGCATTTTCTGGCGGATCTGGGATTGGACAAGCACCTGTCACCCACCCGGAGCAACGGCCTGCATGCCATGCTGGAGCGCATCTATCAGGTGGCTAAGCAGCATTAGATAAGCAATTTGCTAATGCTCTGAAGGTTTGGAGGAGGGGCCTGAGCAGCAGCCATCATCTTCCTTGCAGAGCTGCTCGCTGCGGCCGCCAGGTACCGGATCCATACCCCCCGCGCTGCCGGGGTGGCAGCGCAGGATGCGCTTGAGTGCCATCCAGCCCCCTTTGAAAGGCCCGTGCACCTGGATGGCCTCGATGGCATAGGAAGAGCAGCTGGGCCAGTAGCGACAGCGGGGGCCCAGGAGCGGACTGATCGTATATTGATAAAGCCGAACCAGGCCGACCATCAATAGTGACACTCCCTTGATCAGCGCGTTTTTTACCGCCTTCAACGCTTTCAAGAGGGTGCCTTCAAGGACTTTTTTTGCCATACAGGGTGGCGGGGTCGATCAGTGGTTCGCTGGTGATGGCGGCCTTGTGGGCATCCACCGCCACGTAAAAGCAGCTGCGCCTGCCGGTGTGACACGCGGGCCCCGTCTGGTCTACCTGCAGCAGCAGCGTATCGCCATCGCAATCCAGCGCAGCGCTTTTCAGATGCTGCTGCTGGCCGGACGTCTCGCCCTTGCGCCAGAGCGCCTGACGAGAGCGAGAGTAGTAGCATACTCGCTGGGTAGTGAGCGTTTCTTCCAGCGCTTCACGGTTCATCCAGGCCATCATAAGCACTTCGCCGCTGTCGTGCTGCTGTGCTATGGCAGGCAGCAGGCCATCCGAATTGAAGCGCACCGAGGCCAGGATGGTCGCCACATCGGGCAGCGTGTCTGAAGGGGAGGCGGACTCCAGCGACTTGAACAGGTCGCCGTCGTATTGGTTGACTGTGGACATCACGTATCACTCGCAGGTCGGCACGCCTGACACAAGCCCTGAAGCTCGATGGTTTGGCGCTCTACATGAAAGCCCTGACGCTTGGCCAGCGCAGCCAGCTGGTCGCTGATTTCGTCCAGATGAAGCTCTTCCACATAGCCACACTGGCGGCAAATCAACAGCTGAAAGCCGTGGACATGCTCCGGGCAGGCGCAGGCAACGTATGCGTTCTGCGACTCGATGCGATGCACCAGGCCTTGGTCGATCAGGAACTCCAGCGCCCGATACACCGTCGGCGGCCGAGCAGCGGCATGCTCCGTAGAAAGCTGATCCAGCAGATCATAGGCTTTCAGACCGCCACCATTTTCGGCGATCAGCTCCAGCACCCGGCGGCGGATAGGGGTAAAGCGCACGCCGCGGGTGTGGCATTGAGACTCGGCTTGTTGCAGTAACGTGTTGGCTTCAGTCATTGGACAGCTCGTTGAACATCATGGGCCTAGTCTACGCGGTTGCCGAAGAGGTGTCAGGAGTTTCCACCAGCTCGCTTCGGCGCGCAAAGTGATGCTGGGCAAACGCAACGCGCTTGGCTACGGGAACGTTCTCTGGCTGCCGTTCGATCAGGTCCAGGCGGCGGCGCAGGCCTTCACCATTGGTCATCTGGATGGCCAGACCGGGACGCGCGTTCAGCTCCAGAAGCATCGGGCCATGCTCCCGATCCAGTACCATGTCGGTGCCCAGGTACCCCAGCCCAGTCATTTCATAGCAGCCCGCCGCCAGGTGCAGCAGCGTTTCCCACTGGGGCACCACCAGGCTGGCCAGATCATGCCCGGTGTCCGGGTGGCTGAAGCAGGGGCGGTCGAACTGGACACCGCGCAGCGCGGCTCCCGTGGCGATGTTCAGCCCTACCCCCACCGCGCCCTGGTGGAGGTTGGCCTTGCCATCCGATGCCGCCGTGGACAGGCGCATCATGGCCATGACCGGATACCCCTTGAACACGATGACGCGAATGTCCGGCACGCCTTCGTAGGTATACTCCAGCAGGCTCTCGTCGAAGTTGATCAGCGTTTCGATGACCGCGACATCAGGGGACCCCCCCAGCGAATAGAGCCCAGAGAGCAGGTTCGAGACATGCCGCTCGATATCTTCCATGGTCAAGGAAGCCCCACTGGGCTTGAAGAACAGGCCATCCTCGACCCGTTCGATCACCAGGATTCCCTTGCCGCCGCTGCCCTTGGCGGGCTTGATGACGAAGCCGTGGTGGCCTGCCAGCATCTCACTCATGTGCTTGACGCCGAATTGCGTGGCCACGGTACCGATCAGTTTGGGCGTGGTAATGCCGTACTGCTCGGCCAGCAGCTTGGTCTTGAGCTTGTCATCCACCAGCGGATAAAGATGGCGCGCATTGTACCGGCCAATATAGCGAATATTGCGCCGGTTCATGCCAATGATGCCTTTATCCCTCAGCCTGGTCGGCCAGGTCCAGTTATCGAACCAACTCATGAGGGCTTCTCGTCATCGGTGATGGGTTTGAAGCGACGCAGTTCCAGCAGGCGATAACCGGTGTAGTTGCCCAGCAGCAGAATGAAGGCCATCAGGATCAGCTGTACGCCAAGGAAGTTGAAAGTGATGTGACGCACCCAGGGGTTGTTCATGGCCAGGTAAGCCAGCACCGCCGTGAGCAGGCTGCCGCCGCCCTGAATCAGCACTTGCTTGGGGCCTTCTTCCTCCCAGAGGATCGACATGCGTTCGATGGTCCAGGCCAGAATGATCATCGGGAAGAAGGTCACCGTCAGGCCCGCACTCAGGCCCATCCGGTAGGCGAGTACCGTAAAGATGGAGATGATCGCGATGACCGTGATAATCACCGCCGACACCCTCGCCACCAGTAGCAGATTGAGATAGGAAAGATAGTTGCGGATGATCAGACCCACGCTGATGATCAGCAGGAAACCGATCAGACCGGTGAGCAGGGTGGTCTGGATAAAGGCCAGAGCAATCAGGACGGGCATGAAGGTGCCCGACGTTTTCACGCCCACCAACACGCGCAAGAAGACCACCACCAGCGCGCCAATCGGGATCAGCAGAATCGTCTGGAACAGCGCCTGCTCTTCCAGCGGCAGGCTGTGAATCGAGAAGTTGAGCAGCGTATCATCAGAGTAGTGGTTGCGAACCGCTGCTGACGCGGGCTGATTGTGGGTCAGCATGGAGAATGATACCCGCGAGTTGGTACCGCCCTGTACTTCGAGTACGGCACGTCCGCCGGTTTCCCAGAGCAGCAGATTCTCAGGACGACCACGCTCGCCGGTGGCGGGGTTGAACAACGCCCACTCTTCGGCAGCCTGGTCAAAGACCTGGATCCAGCTACTCAGGTTTTGGCGACGCCGCCCATCTTCGAGCAGCAGGCCGCTCACTTCACGGGCCTGAACACCCGCCTGGTTGAGTAGACGCACGATCAGCGCCGAAGGCTGCATCTGGGTCAGCAGTAAGCGAGCATTTTCCCCCTGACGATCTCCAGTGATATCGAGGATCAGCTCGCGGGCAAAGGTCGCGTTATTGGCACTGCGTGCCCAGGCGCGCTCGATGAGCTGGTTGGCCGCTGTGTCATAGGGGCTTTCCCAAGGGGTAATGCTGGGGATTCCTGGCGGCGTTTGAATGGGCGAGCGGGCGTCCGGCGATACCAGCATCTGCACTGAGTAGTAGAGCTGCTGACTACCGGCTGCGTTGCGAATGGTCCACTGCGCCTGACGACCCAGCTCATCGGCCTGGTACGCCAGACCATAGCCGGAAGAGGCCGTATTTTCAGTCAATACGCGATAACCCGCCTGATGCGAAGGCAGCGCGAAGTCCACCTGCACCGGCCCGTTCTGGGCATTGAAATTGATGACAGCTTCGATTTCCCACACTTGCCGCTGTTCACCCGGGAACCAGGGTATTTCGAACTGCAAATGCCTGTGCACGCTGGTGGCAATACCCGCCAGCAGCAGCAACCCAACGATAAAATAAAATGGCAACCGGGACATGATGATTCCTTTCAGCGTAAAGCGGCAGGGGAGTGATATTACTCTTCGGTATCGTCTTGATCGGCCGCTTCATCGTCAGCCGCCTGCTCAGAAGGCTCACCGCCTGGAAATTCGGGACGCTCATGAAGATAGGTTTCTGCCACGTCGATGGTGGCGATATCCATCATGAAGCGACGGCCCAGCAGCACCGGAAAATCCAGATGAGTACGATCGTTCAGGGTGAACTCGACGTTTTCGCGTATCGGCCCCAGGGTCATCAGCAGCGAGATTACCGGGCGCGACTCTTCGCCAGAAGCTTGCACGATTCTGACACGACGCTGAATGGGCGCCTCGATCCATTCGTCCCGAACGCGATCTACGACCACGTCGTCTTCATTCAGTGCCAGCTTGAAGCGCACCCAGTTTTCACCGTCACGCTCGAAACGCGTGATATCCGAAGCAGACAGCGAGGAAGTATTGGCGCCAGAATCCACTCGGGCCTTGAGGTACGTACCGATGCCGGGAAAGCCGACCCATTCGCTGCGCCCAAGCAGCGTCTTGCCGTCTTCGATGGCTTCTGTCGGACACTCTTCACGAATGATCACGGGCTCCTCACCACGTGCTTCGAGATTGGCGACATCGTCACGCAGCAGGCGCAGGAGGCTTCCCACTTCGCGCACGTCGGCGGTCAGCGCGCGCTGCTGGGCAAGCTGCTGTTCATTGAGCGCCGAAGAATCCTGACACTGTTGCTGCAAGCTGGACTCGAGTTCAAGGATACGCGTGTTGAACGACGCCTCGCTTAGTGGCGGGGGCTCATTCGATTCGGGCTGCGTCACTGCACAGCCTGCAAGTGACATCGACAAACCGGCCATTAGCCATAGAACACCTGAGCGCATAACGAGGGATATCCTTAAACAATAAGAGCACGAATGATAAGGAGAGGGTATCTGCTTGTCCAACGCCACGGCGGCTTTTCACGAGTGCATGAAGCGATTGCGCCATCCGATTTAACATAATATATATTATGCGAACTGATCTGGCACCAGCCGACGACTGACGCAAAGCGGCCTGGCACCAGGCCAGGCCGCAAACACCTGCGTTCAACGATCAGTCGTCAGCGGGTGCGTAGGATCCATCTTCACGGTGCACTTCGTTACCGGTAATCGGCGGCGTGAACACACAGGCCAAGTGCATGGTCTTGTGGGCACGCAGCAGGTGCTCATCGTGCTGGTCGAGAATGTAGATGTCGCCCGGCTTGATGGGCCAGATCTTGCCATCCGCCAGGGTTTCCACTTCACCTTCGCCTTCGATGCAGTAGACGGATTCGTAGTGGTGCTTGTAGTGAATATGAGTCTCGGTCCCTTCAAAGATGCGCGTGATATGGAACGAGAAATTACCGCCGTCATTGGCCAATACCAGGCGCGTGCTATCCCAGTTGCCGTTTTCGGCCGTGACGAGACGGTCGGTCTTGCGAGCTTCTTCGATATTACGAACGATCATGGGCGTACTCCATAACGTGGCAGCCAAGACGGCTGCCGTTCCATTAAGCGTTGATGACTTTCTTGACCGACGCTTCCAGAATATCCAGCGCTTCGAGCAGGTCGGCATCCGGAATGGTCAGCGGGCACAGACATTTGACCACTTCGCCATCCTGGCCACTGGTTTCGATGATCAGACCCTCCTCGAAAGCCGTGCTGGTGATCTTGTCGGCAATCTCACCCGAGACCACATCGATACCACGCATCAGGCCACGACCGCGCTCTGTAGCAGGCATGCCGTTCTCGCTGAGCAGCGCTGCCAGGGCCTTGAAACGTTCTTCGACGATACGTGCTTTACGCTGAACGTCGCGTTCGAAGGTATCGTTGGACCAGTATTTCTTCAGCGCCGCTGTGGCAGTCACCATGGCGAGATTGAAACCGCGGAACGTACCGTTGTATTGGCCTGGCTTCCACTTGTCCAGCTCTGGGCGCATCAATACGTGGGCGAACGGCAAGCCAAAACCTGACAGCGACTTGGAGTTGGTCACGATGTCTGGCGTGATGCCTGCATGCTCGAAGCTGAAGAATTTGCCGGTACGGCCACAGCCTGCCTGAATGTCGTCCACGATGAGCAGAATGTCATGGGCACGGCAAATCTGTTCCAGGCGCTTGAGCCACTCCAGGCCCGCCACGTTGATACCGCCCTCCCCCTGCACGGTCTCGACGATGACGCCGGCCGGAACATCGAGACCACCCGACTTGTCGTTGAGCAGCTTCTCGAAGTAATCCAGCGTATCGGCGTGCTCGCCCATGTAGCCATCGAACGGCAGGAAGCTGGCACCCTGAGTGGGAATACCGCCGGTGGCTTCGCGGAACTTGCGATTACCGGTGGTGGCCAGTGCGCCCATGGTGACACCGTGGAAGCCGTTGGTGAAGGTCACAATGTTATGGCGACCTTTAGCAACACGGGCCAGGCGAATGGCCGCTTCCACTGCGTTGGTGCCGGTAGGCCCAGGCAGATGCACCTTGTAATCCAGACCCCGTGGTTTGAGGATTACGTTTTCCAGCGTTTCAAGATAGTCACGCTTGGCGCTGGTCCACATGTCCAGGCCATGTACGACACCATCCGTGGCCAGATAGTCGATCATCGCCTGCTTCAGATCGGGGTTGTTGTGGCCGTAGTTAAGCGTGCCGGCACCGGCAAGAAAATCGATGTACTCACGCCCATTCTCATCGGTCAGGCGTGCGTTCTGGGCCTTTTTGAAGACGACAGGAAAAGAACGTGAATAGGTACGAACATTGGATTCCATGCGTTCGAGCGTCTGGGTCTGCATAAGCGACCTCCTTATCAGTCGGGTCTGGTTGGCCTGATCGGCAAAAAGTGGCAGCCGGGGCAACACAAGCGGGAAAACCGTTAACCTTGAAAGCTGTCAGAGACTGCCAGTTTGAAACGGGCCGATTCTTACCAGGTTTTCCGGATCGTGCTCTCCACCGAGCTGTTCGGTCGAAAAGTATTCTCGGCTATTCAGCGGGGCCTGCCAGCGGGCAGCCAGGCGGCGAAACAGCCCCCAGGATGCCTGGTTGTCTGGCGTAATGGTGGTTTCGAGGTGATGCACGTCATCCAGTTCAGGACGCGACATGATCGCCTCTACCAGCCGCCGTGCAAGCCCTGTACCACGGGCTTTCTCACCTACGGCGACTTGCCATAGGAAGTAGGTATCAGGGGCATTGTCTTTCACATAACCTGAGACGAAGCCAACGATTTCGCCCTCTTCGTTAGTGGCCACTGCGCAGGTATCGCGAAACTGGGTTGCCAACAGCAGGTAGGCATACGCGGAGTTGACGTCTAGCGGTGGACACGCCTTGACCAGCTCGTAAATGCCCCAACCGTCGTCGGCGTTGGGCTTGCGAATGAACAGCGGCGCTTCGGCATGGCCCACGACGGCATCGGCCACGGTGGGTCTGGCGAGTTCAGCAGAGGGCGTAAAAGGCTTGATAGGCGTACTCATGGTTATGCTTCGCTGTAGCGAATTTGAGCTTCATTATAACAGCTGATTATGAGCAATTCAAAAATCATATTATTTATCCGTGGCTTTTCCATAATTCAGGGTTATCAAAACACCTGCCCGGCGCGCTGGGATCCACTGCATGACCATGATTCACTGAGTCTAGAACACCCACGCGTATGCGCGAGACAAAAAAAGAGGCAAGCTTCCGCTCGCCTCTCTGTTTGACACTAATGCCTCTGGCCGAGCCGACGCTCAGTAGCGTGAGGGAGTCCTTAGCGTGACGAACTCTTCTGCCGCCGTGGGGTGAATGCCCACGGTACGATCGAAGTCTTCCTTGGTCAGCCCTGCACGCACGGCAATGGCAATGCCCTGGATCAGTTCTCCCGCCTCTTCACCTACCATATGGGCCCCCACCACGACATCAGTGGCATCGTCGACGATCAGCTTCATCAATACACGCTCATCGCTCCCCGAGAGCGTGTGCTTCATGGGCTTGAAGTCGGTGCGATAGACCCGAATGCCGTCGAATTGCTCTCTGGCGGCTTCTTCGGAGAGCCCTACCGTGCCGATATTGGGATGACAGAACACGGCGGTCGGGATCGTGTGGTAATCCAGTGGTCGTGGAGCCCGCTGATGAAAGTGGATGTCGACCAGCTGCATGGCTTCTGCCAGCGCGACAGGCGTCAGTTCTGGGCCCGCGGTCAAATCCCCCAGCGCCAGAACGGAGGGCACACGGGTCTGGAATTGAGCATCTACCGGCACCTTGCCGTCCGCATCCAGCTCGATCTGCAGCGTATCGAGCCCTAGTCCTGCCGTATTGGCTTTCCGACCCGTGGCTGCCAACACGGCATCGACTTCCAATACGTCTCCGTTGGTCAGCTCGACCTTGAGTGCACCGCTCTCCAACGTATCGATACGAGCGATATTGACACCAAAATGAAGATTGACGCCTTTCTTGGCCATTTCCGCGCGGGTGAACTCCCGAACTTCCTGATCGAACCCTTTCAGGAACATCTCACCGCGATAAATGAGGTGGGTGTCGCTCCCCAGTCCATTGAAGATGCTGGCAAACTCCACCGCGATATAGCCGCCCCCCAGCACCAGGAAACGCTCAGGGAAGCGCTCAAGATCAAATACCTGATTGGAGGTGAGCGCCAGTTCGCTGCCCGGGAACTCGGGCACCCATGGCCAGCCACCCGTCGCCAGCAGGATCTTCTCGGCACTGTAAGTGGTTTCCTGACCCTCTTGGGTCAACACAACCTGGTGCGGCCCTTCCAACCGTGCACGGCCATTGAGCAGCGTGACGCCCGCACCTTCCAGCATACGCTGGTAAATGCCATTGAGGCGCTTGATTTCGCTGGTCTTGTTGTCGCGCAAGGTAGTCCAGTCAAAGGTTGGCGGCACACTCATTTGCCAGCCAAAACCGGCCGCATCGTCGAAGCTGTCATGAAAATGCGCGGCATAGGAGTATAGCTTCTTGGGCACACAGCCTACATTGACGCAGGTGCCGCCCAGGTAACGATCCTCAGCCACCGCTACCCGAGCGCCCGTCGCGGCGGCCATACGCGCGGCACGCACGCCTCCCGACCCCGCCCCAATCACCAGTAAATCGTAATCATGCGCCGTGTTGGCTGGCCTAATGTCTGACATCGTTTCTGACATGGTTGCTTCTACTCCTTGCTTGAAGCTGCCGCACTTGATAGGCAGCCCCCGATTGATCTGGAACTGACGAGACGCATAAAACTCGTTACTCTGTACGCCCTCGGCAGCATTGGCATGCTGCTTCTACGATGGAACTCGTGCTCCTGGGAGACTCAATTGTCCGATAAAATTGCCACGCTGCTGGAAAACAACCGCGCCTGGGCCGAGCGGATGTGTCAGGAAGACCCTGATTATTTCAAGCGCCTCTCGAGCCAACAAAAGCCAGACTACTTGTGGATTGGCTGCTCCGATAGCCGCGTACCGGCCAATCAGATCATCGCCCTGCCGCCTGGCGAAGTGTTCGTTCACCGCAACGTCGCGAATCTTTTGCACCATACCGACATGAACGCCCTGTCGGTGGTGCAGTATGCGGTCGATGTCCTCAAGGTCAGTCATATCATGATCGTTGGCCACTACGGCTGCGGGGGCATCAAGGCCGCCGTCACCGGAGGCGAGTGCGGCGTCGTGGACTACTGGCTGCACTCGGTGCGTGAGCAGTACAACCAGCACCGCCAAACGCTGGAAGCCCTGCCTCTCGACGCGCAAATCGATCGAATGTGTGAACTCAACGTACAGGCGCAAGTGAACAGCCTGTGTCGCACCAAGATCCTCCAGCGCGCCTGGCAGCGTGGCCAGAAGATCTCGGTGCATGGTTGGGTATATGGCCTGGACGATGGCCGGGTTAAAGACCTCGATTGCACCATCAGTGGGCTCGAACAGGTCGAGACCCTCTACCGTATCGACCGCGTTCAGTCGGGCGATTGAGCATAGGCCATCGCGCTAGTTGTAGCGATAAGCGCGGTGGCAGCTCCGGCAGCTGAGACTCACGTCCGAAAAGGCCCGCGTAGCGGCACGGTAATCCTCCTGCTGTGCGGCCTCCACCAGGTCGGCTACTTTTTCTTCCAGGTCAACGAAACCCGCCGAGAAGTCTTCCCACTCCTGCCATATTTCCGGCCGAGCATCGGAACCACGCCCATGGGTGCCTTCGATGAAGGCAGGCAGGAAGTGCGCTTGCGTGGCTTTCTGCTGCAGCTCCTCCAGGCGAGGTTCGGCCCCACGAGCATCACGATTATTGACCAGGTCAAAACGCAGCTGGCGCAGCAACCGCTCCAGGTCTTTCAACTCATCCTGGCGCCATATCACGGCTTCTCGTTCACTGGCAAACGGCGTATCTTTTACCGTTGTCGGCATGTCCGGCGTGCTGGCCTGAGTCGTCGACCCCAGCGTCAACAGCGCACACCCCGCCATGTTAATCAGCCATGGATAGTCACGTCCACGTCGCCACATCGTTGTTATCCTGTTCAAACGGTCATCGTTGTTAGCCAATCGCACAGGTCACGCCCGTGCCCTTCAACCCGCAATAGCCACCGGGATTTTTATCGAGGTACTGCTGGTGGTACGCCTCGGCATAGTAGAACGTGTCCAGCGGTTTGATTTCCGTGGTGATACGCCCTTTGCCCGCCGCTTCCAGCGCTTGTTGAAACTCAGCGGCACTCTGCTGGGCACGCGCCAACTGCTGCGCCGTGGTGGTGAAGATCGCTGAACGGTACTGGCTGCCGATATCGTTGCCCTGACGGTCTCCCTGAGTAGGGTCGTGCTCTTCCCAGAAAATCTGCAGCAGCTTTTCCAGACCAATCACACTCGGATCATAAACGACCCGCACGACTTCCGTGTGGCCGGTAAGCCCGGTACAGGTCTCCTGATAAGTAGGGTTGGGAGTGGTACCGCCCGCATAACCGGCAGCTGTGACGACCACACCGGGCTGACGCCAGAAAAGGCGCTCCACGCCCCAGAAGCAGCCCATCCCCAGCACGATTTCCTCGCAGCCAGCCGGAAATGGCGGATGCAGCGACGCCCCCGTCACGGTATGCACCTCACTGGTCTCAATAGGCGTGCTGCGGCCTTCGGGTGCCGTCTGGCGAGATGTAAAAAACGACATCGATGTTCTCCTATTGCTGCGGATAGACGTAAGGATCTCCCGAGCGGGTAAAGGTGTAAATCAGGTCAACCGCTTGATTCGCACCAGACACCGCCTGGAGGTACAAGTTCCGCCACAGGGTGTAGCGCAGCGTCAGCTCAGCGATGGGCGAGAAAATGCCCACCCCGTAGCTGATGCGCAAGTCATCGGTCAGCTGGCCACTCACCGCCACCTGACTTTCATCGCCCGCACCGGTGGTATCCAGCGTCAGGTCATCGATCCCGAAGGCTTGTCCCAGCGAGCCGACGGCCCCTCCGGTACGACCCAATGACATGCCGATCAGTGCCGTGGTCAGGGCACTATCGATGCCGCCACCCGAAGCGTCAGGGGCACGACCACGTAACAGATACGAAAGCGCGCGGGTCTCGTCCATGGAGGGTTCGGAAAAGATCATGACGTTCGGCTCTTCGGCGTTGCCCGAGACCCGCAGCCCGGCAATGACTTCGTCTTCGGTAATGTCCGGATTACGAATCGCTTCGAAATCCAGCACTGGCAAGCCGGGCGGACCACTGAACAGCAGTTGGCCACGCCGAATCAGCAAGTCCTGCCCAAAGGCCTGGAAGCGGCCATCCACCAGGTTTACGTCACCAAACAGCTGCAGCACCCCGCTCTCCTGGCGTATTTCCAGGCTACCCCCTAAACCAGACTCGAGGCCGTAGGCGGAAATCTGCATGTCGCGACCCAGGGTCAAGGTAATCAGGACATCGATGGCCATTCCCGTGGCCGTCAGTTCCTCGGCAGCGCTGGGGTCTTCGCCCGCTGCGATGGCGCGCTGGCGCGCCTGTTCGGCTTCTCGATCATCACGCTCGGTAATGATGATCTCATCGGGGCTGGGCGAGGTGGCCGACGAGGGCAGATCGCCTATTTCCAGCCGCGCCCAGGGCAAGTCGACATTGCCCCTGACCTGCAAACGCTCTGGAGTAATGCGTACACGAATGTCTGGTGCGGCTTCCATGCGGCCGAACTGGGGCAGTACCACCAGCAGGGGCTCCTGAGTGGCATTGAGATCTATCCCGATCCGCCAGGCATCGCTGGCTGGCCAATAAGCTTCGCCGCTGATGTTCAATCGGCCTCTTTCGGCAGCGACGAAGCCGTCGATATCCCCCCGCTCACCATCGAAGATGATGCCGAATTCACCGTCCTGAACATCCACCGGGATGTCCGGGCCATGTACTCGCAGGCCACGCAAGGCGAGCTGCCCCTGCAGGTCGGGCTGCTGTGTGCTACCGCCAATTTGGACGCTGCCGTTCAACGCCCCCTCGAGGCGGTCCATACCCAGCATCATCGGACGATAGGGTTCCAGGGAGACATTGTTGGCACGCAGTTCGCCTGCCAAGGCTCCTTGACCCAAGGGGTCGTTGACGGAGAGATCGAGGGTTATTTCTCCGGCTTCGGACAGCGAGAGCAGCAGGTTGGCATCGGCCTGTGATTGATTGGCCTCGATTTGGGTATCCAGGTTCAACACCGGCAGGGCCACCGGCTGGCCGTAATCGTTGATGGCGGTGATCGCCAGCTCACTGAGTACTTGCACATTGGCTTGCCAGCGCGCGCCTCCCTGACGCCAGTTGGCCGCCAGCTCAGCGGTCGTGGCACCCTCGAAACGCCACTCTTCGGGCAAGAACGGTTCGAGCACCTCCATGGGGACTTCGCTGACTCGCAGGCTGGCTTGCCCCTGCTCTGCCGATGCCGTCATGGGCTCATCCGAACAGACCAGGCCGCCTTCCAGTCGCCGCAAGCAGAATGGCGACAGTCTCGCCTGGCCATTGGCCAGGTTGTAGCCGATATCCAGCGGCGCTTCGAGGCGAATACTGCCCGCCTCGCTGTCCAGCTCCAGCGGCATCAGCCGGGCTTGATACTGCTCCGTATCCTGATTGAAGCGGCCATCCAAAGCCAACGAGGCAGCGCTGAGCACATTGCCTGGCGCACCGTCGACATTGACGCTCAGAGTGTGTTGAGACAAGCGCCCGCTCAGATTGACGGCCAGGCTGGATAGCGCCTGCCCACCGGCATTGACACTTTGGGCATCGAGTTCGATACGCAGCACCGGATCATCGACCCCCTGAACATTGGCCGCCAGGCCAAGGGTTTCAATACGGTTTTCGGCAAACCTCAGTTGATTGCCGGTCAAGCGTGCGACCAACTCGGGGGCACTGAAGCTCCCGGTAGCGCGGAGGTCGCCGCTGAGGCGACCGGCCAGCTCCGGGTGCAGCGTTTGCAGTTCGGTGAGCGCGATATCCGCCTGCAGCGACATGGCTTGTTCACTCACCTGGCCGGAAGCCGTCAGGCGGTTGTTCCCCTGCGTGAACAGCAGTCGTTCGATAGCGACTTCCAGGTCGCTGTTGGCCTCCAGCGCGGCCTCCAGCGTCAGCGGATACTCTTGCAACTCACCGTCGATGGCCAGCTCAGGGAGCGCAATGTCCCAGCGCTCTCCCTGCTGCTGAACGTTGGCAGTCAGGCGCCCATTCAGGTTGCCTTCCAACTGGTCGACGAATAGCGAGGGGTCGACACTGCTCAATTGCACACTGGCATCGATGCGCAGCGCCTCGGCCCAGTTCACTTGTCCTTCGCTGGTCAAGCGGCTCTCTTCGATACGCAGGTTGAGGGGCGCCCAGCGGAAGGAGGTCATGTCACCATCGCCGGTCAGGTCTATCGACGTATCCGGCACCTGAGGCGCCTGCGCGTCGACCAGCAGCCGCACGGCGTAGGCGTCCAGGCTACCGTTGACGGTCAAATCCACATCTTGTGCCACGTAGGTGGCGTCGGGATCACGCTCCATGCTTTCCAGCGGCCACTCGACGCGTTCGCTCTGCAGCCTCGCGGTAAAGGGCACATCAGGCGCCAGGACATCGACGTCGGCAGCCAGGGTCGCGTTGATCTGCCCCGACACATCCAGCTCCGCCGACAGATCCGCCAGCGAGCCAGAAAGCCGAAGCGTCAGCGTTTCTCCGCTCAAGGCCGGGAAAAGTTCCGGCAGCAGAAGCACGCTGTGCAGCTCGGCTTCCAACGGGTAATCGTCTGCCAGCGTCACATCCGCCATCAACCGCGCCGTGGCATCCCGGGTATCCACCTCAAGCGTAGAAAGCACCACGTTGTCACGCTCAGCATGTCCGGCCAGCAGTACTCGCTCCACGTCATAGGTGAACGCACCGGCCACGCTGACATCGGTGACCAACAGCGACGTGATCGCCACATCGATGGGTAGCTCGATGGCTGGCAGCGACAGTCGTTCACGCGGTGCCGGGGAACCCGCTATTGGCTCCTCATCGTGGGACTGATTCACTTGGATGGCACTATCGATACCGACGGCGGTGAGCGGCGTGTCGATATCCTCTGTGAGCTGCCCACCCGGTGAAAGCGGCAGATGAACGGCAAGGCGTTCAAGGCGCGTCGGCTCGATGATGAGCTGCTGCTGTGCGCCAGAGAGGGAGGTAGAAAAGCGCTCCCAGGCCACATGGGTGCCATCGGCCAGGTGCAGCTGAACGTCGCTGATATCGATATCACGCAGCTCGATAGGGAATGGCAGGTGAATGCGCGAAAGGGGCGTGGATTCGCTGTCGGGCTCTTCAGGTGCATCGCTGGCAGCCAAGCGGATATCGGCGCCCGAGAGGTGCAATCTTTCCAGGCACAGCCTACCTGACAGCAGACAATCGTCGGCCCAGGCAAGCTCCACCTCATCCAGGGTCACCTGCGTGCCGCCCATGGCCAAGTGAAAGCCCTGAAGCCGAAAGCTCTCCAGCAGCGCCCCTTCCTGCTGTTCATAGCTGAACCAGCCGCGCTGTTCACCTTGTGAGAACAGCTGTGCCGTGCCCCAGGGGGACAGCGCCACGCCCAGCAACAGGGCGGCCAGGCCCAGCACCCAAAGGGGCAACAGAATCATCAAACGCAGCAGACTCCACAGCGTCAGCCATAGGCGACGCCGACTAGAGAGCATCTCGCGGTTTGGGGGTGTCGTTACATCAACCTTGGCCAAAGAGCTCTCCTAGAATTCTGGTCCGATCGAAAAGTGCACGCGGTAGTCATCGTCGTTGTCGAACGGGTGCGCCACGTCGAAGCGTATTGGGCCCACCGGCGATACCCAACGCACACCTACCCCCGCCCCGGTCTTCAGATCTTCGGGGCCCCAGTTATCGAATGCATCACCGCTGTCGACGAAGGCAGCGCCCCACCAGTCGCCCGTCACGCGGCGCTGATACTCCAGCGTGGAGGTCAGCATTTGCTGGCCACCGCGCAAACGACCCTGCTCGTTACGCGGAGAGAGGCTTTCGTAGGAGTACCCGCGTACACTGCGATCCCCGCCGGCAAAAAAGCGCAGTGATGGCGGTAGTTTATCGAAATCGTCGGTTTCGATGGCGCCAACGCTCAGGCGCGCCACGAAGCGGTTGTCGCTGCCCAGCATGCGTATCCATTCGGTGTCGCCGGTGAGTCGGGCAAAGTCGGCATCCGAGCCCCAGGTACTATCGGAGTATTCCAACGACAGCTGCTGACGATCTCCCCAGACGGGGAATCGCTGTGGGCGAGTGCGCGTACGCGACCACTGGATACCGGGATAGAAGATCCACACCTGGTCGGCCTGGCCCCCTTGGGTAAAGTCCTCATAGGTAGTTCTGAAGTACAGCGTTTGCACCCAGCGGTTCTCGAACTCCCAGCGCCGCGCTATCTCGACCGTGCCTTGCAGTGAGCGGGTATCGCTGTCATCGATATTGCGCACGCCGTACTGAAGGCGATAGTTGTCCCGGATCGGGTCTTCAAGGGGGATGTTATACACCCCGGTGAAGCGCTGCTCGGGCGCCGACAGGTAAAGATTATGATCCAGGCTATGCCCCAGCTGATTGATCCACGGCTGACGCCAGCCAAAGCGCAGCCTGGGGCCCACATCGGTGGCAAAGCCTATCCCCACCTCGTACTGATGGCGGTCGGCGGGTTCAACATTGACATCAATGGGAAGACGCGTGTCGTCGCGACGATGAAGGCTCAATGCACTGGTCAGCGCCGCACTGCTAATCCGTGGCCGCTCTGGCTGAGTGGCAGCGACTTCGCTCCACCAGGGATCTCCCCCGCTGGGGGGCGCTATGATCAATTCACGGGCGGTTTCCAGGCGGGGACGCACGGAGACCGAGCTGAACCAACCGGTTTCAGCCAGCCGCTGATTGTAGAGTGCCAGGGACTCGGCAAGGTAGGGGTCGCCTGCTTCGAACGTCTGCATCTGCCGAAGACGGTCAGGCTCGATATGACTTCCGGTGATGAGCGTGTTACCGAACTGGTAGCGAGGCCCACTATCGAAGCCCATGTAGAGCCTCGCGCTTTCCAGGTAGGGGCGCACTTCCATACGCCGGTCCGAAAACCCCCAGTCGAAATAGCCGCGCTCGATGGCCAGCCCGGAAAACTGATTGCGCAGCCGATCCCAGGGTGCGTGGCGCAAAGGGTCGCCGACGTTGAGGGGAAAATCGTCCAGGGCTTCCTGAAAAGGCGGATCGTCTGCCGCATCGCCAGTGACGTTGATCTCCAGGACTTCAATGGTAACGCGTGGCCCCGGCTCGATACGCACGGCGACCGGCGTCTCTTCGAGAGAGACACGCACCTCGGGCTGGTAATAGCCATACACCCGCATGGCTTCCTGGGTGCGCTGACGAATTTCCCCCTCCAGGCGTACATCGGTGTACTGCTCTGCGTCGATATTTTCGAGGTAAGCACTGATATTGTTGCGCACCTGCTGGTTGACGCCGCTAATATTGGCCTCGAGCCCCCATACCGATACCGAAGCCGCCCATAGCGGTAGTGCGCAAACCACGCGCGCCATGCCGGACCATCGCCGTTGTCTTCCCATACGCTTTTATCCCTAACCCCAAATTATCGGCTTGCGGCATGCTAGTTACGCAGCATCTCCATTTGTGCGCTGAAGGCCAGCTGGGCTTGACGCACTTGCCGCACATCGCTTTCGAGGGTGGCCAACCGCTGCGACCACTCGGCCTCCAGTGACGCCAGCTCGGACTGGCTGGCAAACGTGGCAGAGGTATCATCCTCCAGCGCTTCAGACAGCTGGCCCAACTGCTGCTCCATGGTAACACGCCACTGCTGCTGCTCTGCCAGTGCGGCTTGCTCACTGGCCAATTGCCGTTCCAGTTCCTCGAGTCGTTGGCCAAAGGTCTGTTCCAGGTAAGAGACCTCTTCCAGCAAATTTTGTCTACCGGAAGTTCCTACCTGTTCCAGCGCATTCAGCGACGCACGAATCGCAGCAAGCTGACTGTCTCGCATGGCAGCTTGCTCCTGCAGGCGTTCGAACTGCTGCGACACAGAATCCAGCGCATCGCTGGAAGCGCTGGCCTCATGGTCCGTAAGTAGCCCATACAGCTCTTCACGTGTGGTGGTGAGCGCGATGGCAAGCTGCTCTTGCTCCTGGAAAAGCGTGGCCATCTGAGCTTGTACAAAGGTTATCTCATCCTGAGCATCAGTGTCACCCGAGTCCAATCGTGCATGCAGATTAGAGACTTCGCCACTGACACGACTAACCTGGCGGAGTAGCTCTTCGCGCTCGTACCACAGCAACACCGACGCCCCGGCCAGGGCCAGGAAGAGCAACATCAAGAAAAACCATAATGGCCAGAGCCTGGGCCCCTTGCGATGCCGCAAGTGCTGAGCAGTAAAGCTCTGGTCGACATCCGGCACGATACGAGGTGATGAGATGGCGTCAGACATGGTTTTTCCTTAGGGCAATATCGGGTCGGCGCGTCGTCCAATTCCCCGGTAGTGTAGGCCACAGCTGGCGACAAAAGCAGGGTCGTAGATATTGCGGCCATCCAGTACCAGCTTTTCTCCCAGTAGCGTCGCCAGGCGATGCCAATCCGGGTTCCAGTAAGTCTTCCATTCAGTCACCAGCATCAAGGCATCTGCCCCTTGGCACGCAAGGTAAGGGTCTCCCTGAACAGGGATCAGATCATCCCGCTGGCCCACTACTTCATGCAAAGCTGGCAACGCGGCAGGGTCATGCAGCTTGACCGTCACGCCCTGCGCCCACAGGGCCTCTAACAGCGTGAGTACCGGGGCGTGGTCGATGCGTGCCGTTCCCGGCTTGAAGGCGGCCCCCCACACGGCAATCGTTTTACCCGCCAGGTTGCCGTCGAAAAACGTCCATAGCTTTCTGAACAGGGTCTCTTTTTTCTGCTCGTTGATATCCATGACCTGCTCCAGCAAAGCGGAGTAACGGCCATGCGCCGATTGAACATCGGCCAGCCCCATCAGGTCACGGGAAAAATTGGGCCCACCAAAGCCACAGCCAGGATAAAGATACTCGAAACCGATCCGGCTATCCGCCCCCATCCCCTGTCGCACATGCTCCACATCCACGCCTAGCGTATCCGCCAGGCCAGCAATTTCGTTCATGTAGCTGATACGTGTCGCCAACATACCATTGATCGCCAGTTTGGTCAGTTCAGCCGCTCGACAGGGCATGCGCTGGAACACTTCACTACGGCGGTTGAAGGCGCGCAATAGCTCACGGGTGACCTGCTCACCGTGGGCATCGTCACAGCCCAGCAACCAACGCATCGGCCGTGTAAAAGCGGCCCACGCCCGCCCCTCCTCCAGGGTATCAGGCAGCGCCACACGGCTATGTTGACGGCCCATTAGCGCATGCAGACGCTCCGTTTCACCCACAGGGAAGGTCGAGTTATTGATCAGCACTCCCCCATGATAACCGGCAAACAGCGGGCTACTGAGCAGTTGGCGCGCAGAATCACGCTGGCTGGGAGACAGTGCCAACCAGACCACATCGGGGGTGTGAGAGGCGTCAAGTGTTTCGATGACACGTAGTTGGCCCGACGCCAGGGCCTGTTCCAACTGCACCATGAGCGAAGGCTCGCGGCGCAGCCAGTCGACCTGGGCCAACGATGACCATGGCATGTTTTCATGCAACAGCCAGTCCACCTGGTGTCCTACCCAGGCGAGTGCGGCAGCCGCCGTGGCGGCACTCAGCTCGCTACCGTGCAGTAATACCCGCATTCAAAGGCTCTCCATGGCAAACAACCGTCGATAAAATAGGGGGTTGGGCATCATGCCTCGCTCCTTTTCATGCGTTCCGCTCCGGGAGTGGTTAGAATACTCCCATACTCAACGATAGAAGGGTGATGGGCAAGGCATTGCCCTCTCCGCTTTATTGCCGACTTGCTCAGGGAGCCATACCATGTCATCGACTCTTCAGGATAGCACCACTGACCGCCTACAGGGCAACGTTGATGCGGCAGAAGTTGCCAAATTTGAAGCACTTGCCAGCCGCTGGTGGGACCCTCACAGTGAGTTCAAGCCACTGCACGACATCAACCCTTTACGGCTGGACTTCATTGATGCTCGCGCTGGCCTGGCAGGCAAACAAGTGCTGGATGTAGGTTGTGGGGGCGGCATCTTGAGCGAAGCCATGGCGCACCGTGGCGCACGCGTGACCGGTATCGACATGGGCGAAGCACCGCTGGGAGTGGCCAGACTGCACGCTGAAGAGAGTGGTGTGGCTATCGACTACCAGCACATCAGTGTCGAAGCACTGGCTGCCCAGCAGCCTGGCACGTTCGATGTGGTCACCTGCATGGAGATGCTGGAGCACGTGCCAGACCCGGCTTCTATCATCCGTGCCTGCAGTCAACTGGTACGGCCAGGCGGCCACGTTTTCTTTTCTACGCTGAACCGTACGCCCAAGTCCTACGCCTTCGCTATCGTCGGTGCCGAATACCTGCTCAAGCTACTTCCCCGTGGCACCCACGACTATGCAAAATTCATTCGCCCCTCCGAAATGGCCCACTGGGCGCGTAGCGCCTCGCTGGAAGTGCGTGAGCAGAGCGGTTTGACCTATAACCCGCTGACACGACATTACCGCCTGGTGGCCCATGACGTATCGGTCAACTACATGATGCACTGTCGCAAGGTGAGCGAATAGATGCGCCCTTCTGCCCCCCACGCCGTGATCTTCGACCTGGATGGCACGCTGGTGGACACAGCGCCGGATCTGGCCGCCGCCACCAATGCCTTGAGAGCCCATCATGGCCTCGCGGCCCTGCCCTTCGAACAGATTCGCGGGCAGGTCTCCAATGGTGGCAGTGCTCTGGTCACGCTGGCTCTGGGTCTTGACAGCGGCAGTGACGAGCATGAGCAGGCACGTGACTTTCTACTCGATGCCTACGAGCAGAAAGTCGCCGTACACAGCCGCCTGTTTTCTCCACTGGACGTGTGGCTGCATGCCTGGCAGGAAAGCGCTCGCCCTTGGGGGATCGTTACCAACAAGCCACGGCGTTATACCGTTCCGCTGTTGGATGCCTTGGCACTTACCCCCGGCACACTGCTGTGTGCCGATGACTTGAGCGTCAAGAAGCCTGCGCCGGAACCCTTGTGGGAGGCAGCCAGACAGCTGGGAGTCGCACCTGAGCGGTGCTGGTACATTGGCGATCACGTCAGGGACATGCAGGCCGCACGTGCTGCTGGCATGCTGGCCGTTGCGGTGGGCTATGGCTACATCAGCGAAGAGGACGACTACCAGCAGTGGCCTGCCGATGTCTGGTTTGCGACGTGCGAGGAGCTGGTGGCCGCACTAAACGACCACCGCTCCCCGTAATCTACCCAACGGCCCATGGGGCCGTTGGCGTGTTTCCTATCTCCTGCCGACGACTCAGCTGCGCGGCGGCTGGGCATCCCACTTCTGGCCGCTGACCCCTTTGCTGTCTGGGCCCATGAGCCATAGGTAAGTTGGCATGATCTCTTCCGGCGTGCGCAGCGTCAGCGGGTCTTCGCCAGGATAGGCCGAACGCCGCATCTGGGTTCGCGTGGCACCAGGATTGAGCGTGTTCACCCGCACATGCGGCTGATTCTCGAGCTCGTCTGCCAGCACTTCCATAAACCCTTCGGTGGCAAACTTGGAGACCGAGTAGGCGCCCCAATAAGCACGACCTTTACGACCGACGCTAGAGGAGGTAAAGATCACCGACGCGTCATCAGACGCCTGCAGCAGCGGCAATAGCGCCTGCGTCATCCAGATGGGGCCGTTGATGTTCACCTGCATGACCTGTTCCCACAACTCGGGATTGTACTGGTCGAAGGGGGTGATACGGCCCAACAGCCCTGCATTGTGCAACAAACCATCCAGCCGACCGAACTCGTTGTTCAACGTCTCGGCCATGTCGTGGAAGTCTTTTAACGTAGCGCCTTCGAAGTTCAGCGGAAAAATGGCCGGCTGCGGGCCACCTTGCGCTTCGATTTCATCGTAAACGCGTTCCAGCTTGGCAATGGTACGACCAAGCAAAATCACGGTTGCCCCATGTTTGGCATACTCAAGCGCTGCAACGCGCCCTATGCCATCGCCCGCACCGGTTACCAACACGACGCGGTTTTCAAGCAAGCCAGGCGCTGGTTGATAGTCGATTTTTGCAGTTCATGAGGATTCCTTGATCCAAGAAAGCCGATTAACCGGCTGATTGACGGAGAAAATCATTGGCAAGGCCAGCAGCACTGCTTTGCGGGTAGTCGTCACGCACTTGCTCCAACAGCTCACGACTGCGTGCCGCTTCCCCTTTACGCGCCTTGACCAGTCCCAGCTTGTAAAGCGCATCAGGCACTTTGGAGCTGCCACTGTATTGCTCGATGACACGTGTAAAGGCTTGATCTGCCGCGTCCAACTCACCTTCCGCCGCGTACAACTCGCCCAACCAGTAGTGGCCATTGGCGGTCAGACTGCTGTCCGGGTGGTCGGCCACGAACGCTTCGAAAGCCGCAATGGCATCGCCGAACTGGCGCGCCTGCACGTGAGCAAAGGCGGCCTGGTAATCGGCCTGAGCGTCGTCACTGACATTGCGGGTCGATGGGGCCTGGGCGACCTGCTCGGCGGCCTCGGGCTCGACCTGAGGCGTAGACTGCTCGATCTGGCTGGGGCCGCTACTCATCAGGCGGTCTTCGATATCCAGATACTGCTGCTGAGACTGCCTACGCAGCTGTTCCAACTGGTGGCGCAGCTCTTCGATCTGGCCTCGCAACTGCTGGATTTCCTGCTGGTGCTCTTGCACCTGATTGAACAGCACCAGATTGCCACCCGACGCTTCCTGACGCTGCGTCTGCTGGTAGAAACCCGAGGAACCGGAAGAGAGGTCTTGCACCAGCGGCTGTTGGGCAACGGCTGAAGCAGAGAGCAGGGATAAGGGCAATACGGACAGCGGGAGCACCAGGGCTCCCGCACCGCACAGCCTCTCAAAATAGCGTTTGAGACTGTGATTCATTGATAGCTCCGAAGGGCCATTGGCGTGCCTGATAACAGGCACGCCAACGCTATCAGTAGTTGAAGACTACGCGACGGTTCTGAGAGTAAGCGCTTTCGCTCTGACCGCTTACCGCCGGACGCTCTTCACCGTAGCTGACAACGCTCATCTGTGAAGGAGAAACGCCCTGAATGTTCAAGAAGCGCTGCACGGCTCCGGCACGACGCTCGCCGAGGGCCATGTTGTATTCACGTGTACCTCGCTCGTCGGTATGACCATGCAGAACGACGCGCGCGTTCGGGTTGGCACGCAGGTAGCGAGCGTGGGCCATGACGACCGACTCGTACTCGCTCTTGATGGTATCGCGGTCGAAGTCGAAATAGATGGTACGCACTTCAGGAATACGCGAGTCAGCTTGCTGGCCAGCACCCGCGCCCGAGCCAGTAGTAGAGCCATACTGACCACCCGCACCTGCACCCGAGGTGCCCGTGCCCACGCTGCTGCCAGTCTGGCTGCCGTAAGCGTCTCCGTCCTGGGATCCGCCGGTGCTGGAACAGCCAGCGATAACCACGATAGATAACGCTACTGCCAATGAGCGAGCCAACGGCTTAAGTTGCATAATCAGACTCCTTGCCTGAAAACAGAGATTAGTGCTGTTCATTCATTAATTTAAGAAAGGTGACCATGCAGGGTCACGTACTTCGCCTTGTGCTGCTGGCAGACGGAACGATGAACGGCCATCGGCTGACACGGCACTGAGCACACCCGCACCACCCTGCTGGGTAGCGAAGATTACCATGGTACCGTTCGGTGCAACACTAGGAGATTCATCTCTTGTTGATTCGCTCAACACCACTAAGCGACCACCCCCAAGATCCTGCTTGGCAACCTGATATCCCCGGCTCGAACGATGGATGAAGAAGATCTCTTCACCGTCGGGAGAGAAGCGGGCACGGGCATTATAGTTACCTGTGAACGTAATGCGATTAGTTTCGCCACTACCCAGCGAATATTGATAAATCTGCGGCCCACCGCTGCGGTCAGAAGTGAAAATCAGGCTGCGGCCATCGGGTGACCATGCGGGCTCGGTATCGATACTGTTGCTTTGAGTGACACGCTCAACGGAGCGGTTGGCCACATCCAGAATGTAGATTTCCGGTTGACCATCCTTGGATAGCGACATGGCAATGCGACGGCCATCGGGCGACCAGGTTGGCGCGCCATTGATCCCGTCGAACGACGTCGCCTGCACACGCTGGCCAGTGGCCACGTCCTGAATGTAGATGGCGGCCTGGCCAGACTCGAAAGACACATACGCCAGTTTACGTCCATCCGGTGACCATGCTGGCGACATGATGGGCTGGTCAGAGGTCAACACTTGCTGGCTTCTGCGGCCATCGGCATCGGCCACGTACAGGCCGAACTGCATGTTATCGCCCACGCCCTGCGCCGTTACGTAGGCAATACGCGTGGAGAATGCACCACGAATATCGGTGATCGCTTCGAAGATCTCATCGCTGATATAGTGCGCCGCCCCACGCAGATCATTACTGTTGGCGGTGACGGTTTCGCGAAGAATTGACCGCTGACCGCTGATATCCATCAGGTCGAACTGCAGCTCATAGCCGCTGCCCGATTGGCGCGCCCGGCCTACCACCAGATAGCGAACATCCAGTGAACGCCAGGTACCGAACTGAACGTCGCTGGCCTGGCTGGGGCGCTCGAACATGGCACCACGGTCCAGCGGTGAAAAGAAGCCGCTGCGCTCAAGGTTGTCCTGAATGATCTGAGCCACGTCCTCGGGCAAGCCTTCGCCACCCTCGAACGGAACCACACCAATGGGCAGCGCACGGTCACTGCCACGGGTTATTTCAATGGTCAGGTTTGCGCTTGCCGCACTGCTGATCAATAGCAGTACGCAAAAAAGCCACACTTTGCTCAACGTTTGCATCAGCGAACATCCCCCGGGGTAAATCGCAGATTAAATTGACGTAAATTGCGCTGCTGATCCGCTGGCAAGTCGCGTAACTCGCCAAACGGTGCTGCATGTTCGACCGCCTGCATCGCCGACCGGTCAAAGGCACTGTCACCACTTGAAGTGACCACCGATGTGGCTAGCAGTTCGCCCGATGGTCCAAGCCTTACCTGTATGGTAGCACTCATCGAATTACTTGCTCCCGGCGGAATGACCCAGGCCTGCTCAACGGCTCGCCGCACGATATTAATAAAGCTGTTTGCCGCCTGCTGGGCCTGCTGAGCATTGGCGGCCGCTTCGGCTTCACCCGCCAACTGGCGCTGCATGGCCGCTTCTGCCGCTTCGGCAGCACGACGCTCCTCGGCTTCCCGTTGGCGCCGGGCCTCTGCTTCGGCTTCTCGCTGGCGCTGGGCTTCTGCCTCGGCTTCCCGTTGGCGTTGAGCCTCTGCTTCGGCTTCCCGCTGACGTTGGGCCTCTGCTTCGGCTTCCCGCTGACGTTGAGCCTCTGCTTCAGCCTCCCGCTGGCGTTGGGCTTCTGCTTCGGCCTCCCGCTGGCGTTGGGCTTCTGCTTCAGCCTCCCGCTGGCGCTGGCGCTGGGCTTCTGCTTCTCGCTGCGCTTCCGCCTCGGCTTGGCGTTGAGCTTCTGCTTCTTCTCGGGCGCGCTGCTCAGCGGCCTGCTCTTCTGCTGCCCGCTGAGCTTCCTGTTCGCGTCGTTGGGCCTCTGCCTCCGCCTCCGCCTGGGCTTCGGCCAGCTCACGGGCCTGCTGCTCCGCACGGGCCGCCGCTTCCGCTTCTCGTTGTGCCGCCGCCGCAGCCTCTGCTTCCGCCGCCTGTTCTGCCTGGCTTGGCGACTCAGGCGCGGGTTCGCTCTCGGCAGGCTCGGCCGCACTGTTCAGCGCGGCCTGCTGCTCGGTGATTTGCTGCGCCTGATCGGTGAAGGTTTCCGTACTGACAAAAGTGGCCTGCACGATCGATGAGGAGTCGGGCTCTGCAGGCGTGCTGGGTAGCCGAATCAGCGTGAACGCAATCACGATGAGATGCACGCCAATCGCCAGGAGCGTCGGCAATGTATAGCCGACATCCTGGGGGTCGCGTGGTGGTTTCACTGCCATCGGTGACTCGCCCTTAGCCATCTTGCGGCGGCTCTGAGAGCAGCCCAACGTTCGCTACACCAGAGCGTTGCAGGGTGCTCATCAACATGACGACCTGGCCATAAGGCACGCTGCGGTCGCCGCGAACCATGACAGGTGTGCCGGGCCTACGCTGGAGAATGGCAATGACGCGTTCGGAAATCTGCTCCAGAGAGACATTGCTGGTGTCTTCACCCAGGGTAATGAAATAGCCGCCGTCACGATCCACCGAAATAATGATCGGATCACTATCTTCCTGAGTTTCGATAGGCTCCGAGGAGACCTGCGGCAAATCCACCTGCACCCCTTGTGTCAACATGGGGGCCGTGATCATGAAAATGACCAGCAGCACCAGCATGACGTCGATGAAGGGGACGACGTTGATCTCCCCCATGGGCTTTTTCTTGCCGCCGCGATTAAACGAACCTTGCATAACGAACTCCTTTAGCGGGCATCAGGCTTGCGGCTTGCCATCGCGGCCTTGCAAATTGCGATGCAGGATCGCGTGGAATTCTTCAGCAAAATTTTCGTACCTGCCCAGTAGGCGAGCGGCTTCGTTGGAAAGACGGTTATAGAAGATAACGGCAGGAATCGCTGCCAGAAGGCCCATGGCAGTAGCGATCAGGGCTTCGGCAATCCAGGGCGCCACGGTGGCCAGGGTGGCTTGCTGGGTCATGGAGAGCGACTGGAACGAACCCATGATGCCCCAAACCGTACCGAACAGGCCGACGTAAGGGCTGACCGATGCCACAGTGGCCAGAAAAACCAGGTGCTGGGTAAGGCGGTCTTCTTCCCGCGACCAGGCAACGCGCATGCTGCGCTGGACGCCTTCGAGGATCGTGTCCGCGTTACGCGTCCTGGACATCAGGCGGTTGAATTCACGAAAGCCGGATTGAAAGATGTGCTCTGCGCCGTGACGTGGATCATCGGCGGGGATCTCACGGTACAGTTCATTGAGGTCGACACCCGACCAGAATGACTCTTCGAATTGATTGTACTCCTGCTTGGCACGACGCAATGCCATGCTGCGCTGGAAAATCACCACCCAAGAGAGGATCGACCCCACCACCAGCAGTAACATGACGAGCTGCACGACGGTGCTGGCACTCATTATCAAGTGGGGTATGGACATGGTGTTATCGTTCACAGTTGCCCTCTTCAATCTATTAGTGTCGCCATGGCGACAGGGTAGCGGTGGTCATTTCACCGGGTTTAGCTAGCACGAGATCACACTGAAGGTCGGCTAGTGAGCCGACACAGAAAGATCGAGCGATACTGGCCACGCTTTGGGCCGTAAGGTATCAGCACTCAAGCAGGCTATCTCGACTGTGGCGGAGCACAAGAGTTCCTTGTCTCGCCACACCTGCTGCTCGAATGTCATTCGACAGCGGCCTTGATTGGCCATGGTGGCCGTTACGGTCAGCGCATCATCGAGACGTGCTGGCTTGGCATAGCGGCAGGCAATGCGGTATACCACTAGCTGCGTCCCTTCGTCTAGCAGCGTTTGCTGATTCAAGCCCAATTCTCTCAACCATTCACTGCGGGCGCGTTCCATAAACTTCAGATAGTTAACGTAGTAGACAATACCGCCCGCGTCAGTATCTTCGATATAAACGCGCACCGGCATGGCAAAACCATCGCTCATGGTCGCCGCTCCCCTTCTGCACTCATGGCGCTGTCGGGCACCACCCGCTCGAAGTGTTGCCACGCCTGGCGCGTCACGACCCGCCCCCGTGGTGTACGCATCATCAGGCCCTGCTGAATCAGATAAGGCTCGATAACGTCCTCGATGGTATCCCGCTCCTCGCCAATCGCGGCGGAGAGCGAATCGACCCCGACAGGCCCACCGTCGAACTTGTCGATCATGGCCAGCAGCAGGCGGCGATCCATATGGTCCAGGCCATGATGGTCGACGTTGAGCATGTTCAAGGCGGCATCGGCAAGGGTCACATCGACCACCCCGTTGCCCTTGATCTCGGCATAGTCACGTACGCGGCGCAGCAGGCGATTGGCGATGCGAGGCGTCCCCCGCGAGCGCCGTGCAATTTCCACCGCGCCTTCTCGGCTGGTTTCCACCCCTAGCAGGCGTGCCGAACGAGCCACGATTTCCGTCAGCTCTTCGAGATTGTAGAACTCCAGACGCTGGACGATACCGAAGCGATCGCGCAGCGGCGAGGTCAGCAGCCCTGCTCGCGTGGTCGCTCCCACCAGCGTAAAGCGGGGAAGGTCGAGCTTGATGGAGCGCGCCGCAGGTCCTTCACCAATCATGATGTCGAGCTGAAAGTCTTCCATGGCGGGATAGAGGACCTCTTCCACCACGGGCGAAAGGCGATGTATCTCATCGATGAACAGAACGTCACCTGGCTCCAGGTTGGTCAGCATCGCAGCCAGGTCACCGGCCCGCTCGAGCACCGGGCCAGAGGTCGACTTCAGCCCAACGCCCATTTCAGTAGCAATGATATTGGCCAGCGTCGTTTTACCCAAGCCTGGTGGGCCAAACACCAAAGTGTGGTCGAGGCTCTCTTCCCGCAATCTGGCCGCGCCAATAAAGATTTCCAACTGCTCACGGACTCGGGGCTGACCAATGTAGTCCTGCAGGCGCTTGGGCCGAATGGCGTGATCGATGCGCACTTCCCCATGCTCCGGTTCAGCGGCAATCAATCGGTCATGTTCTAGCATGGCAACTCTTCTACTGGGTCTGATCAACGCCGGCGCTCAACGACATCCGGCACGCTACTGATTACCACATGGAGCCTGTTTAGCCGCTCATGCGCTGAGTCAACGCCGCCTTGATCAACGCTTCGGTGGATTGATTGGGATCTACATCGGCCAGCATTTTAGCGGCTTCCGTCAGCTTGTAGCCAAGGCTGACCAGCGCTGCTTCGGCATCGGCCAGGCTGTCGCGCGGGGCTGGGCGACCGCTGGTGGCCTCCAGGGCCAACGGGGCATGGCGCTGTTCCCAATCGGGAAAGCGATCGCGCATTTCGATGATCAGTCGTTCGGCCGTCTTCTTGCCCACGCCCGGCAAACGGGTCAGTGCTTTACTGTCATCGTCGCGCACGCAGCGCATGAAGGCGTCTTCATCCATGCCCGATAGAATCGCCAGCGCCAGTTTGGGGCCTACCCCGCTGACCTTGATCAAGGCGCGAAACAGCGCACGCTCATGCTCACGGCCGAAGCCATACAGCAAATGGGCATCGTCGCGAATGGTCAAGTGCGTATATAACGAGACGTTTTCACCTGGCGCAGGCAGCGCCACCAGCGTGTTCATGGAGGCTTCCAGTTCGTAGCCTACGCCATGGACATCCACCACGATCCAGGGCGGATGCTTTTCGACCAATAAACCAGTTAACCGACCAATCATAGGAGTGCTCGCGGATAGTGAAAACGGTAAGCCACTATAAAGCGACTCTGTACAGATGACCAGTAACGGCTATAACCGCCAGCGCCCTGAAGAGCGTCGTGTGCCCTGCTTGGCCTCGGAGGGCACTCGCCTGCTTCCGGTGAACGCGTGGGTCAAGGCAATGGCCAACGCATCGGCCGCATCGGCTTGAGGCGTGGCAGTCAACTGCAACAGCGTCGTCACCATGTGCTGTACCTGTGTTTTCTCGGCACCACCATGCCCCGTGACGGCCTGCTTGATATGCCGAGCCGCATACTCGGAAACACTCAGCCCATGGTTGGCCAGGCATACCAGCGCGGCGCCGCGGGCTTGCCCCAGCTTTAGCGCCGAGTCGGCATTCTTGGCCATGAACACACGCTCTACCGCCACCGCTTCAGGTCGATACAGGCCGATCACTTCACTCAGACCCGCATAGATTTGCGCCAAGCGCTGCTCCAGCGCCCCATCAGAGGTACGGATACAGCCGCTGGCCACATAGCGAGGCTTCATGCCTTCCAGATCAATGATGCCGTAGCCGGTAATCCGTGACCCAGGGTCGATACCCATGATCCGCACGGCTGCTGCGGACTGATTTCCTTCCATGCACTGACTCCTGGTAACGCATGACCCTAGCGTGACACATAACAAAACACCGACGCAGAGCGTCGGTGTTGACTACCACTGGCAAACAATAAAGAGACTATTCGCCCGCTGTCTCCGCCTTGGCCTTTTGGCGCAGGCGAATGCTCAGCTCCTTGAGCTGCTCGGGGCTGACTTCGCCGGGGGCATCGGTCATCAAGCAGCCCGCGCTTTGCGTTTTCGGGAAGGCGATGACTTCACGGATGGTTTTGGCACCGACCATCAGCATGACCAGGCGGTCCAGACCGAAGGCCAAACCACCATGGGGCGGCGCGCCGTACTGCAAGGCATCCAGCAGGAAGCCAAACTTCTCCTGCGCTTCCTCCTGGCCAATCCCCAGAATGTCGAACACGGTGCTCTGCATGGACTGATCGTGGATACGAATGGAGCCACCGCCCAGCTCGGTACCGTTCAGCACCATGTCGTAAGCACGCGATAGCGCGGCGGCCGGGTTGGCCTTGAGCTCTTCCGGCGTGCAGGAAGGCGCCGTGAAGGGATGGTGCAGCGGGCTCAGGCGGCCTTGATCATCGGCTTCGAACATCGGGAAATCGACCACCCACAGCGGCGCCCAGGGCTGGGTATACATGGCCAGATCAGCGCCCAGCTTGACACGCAGTGCGCCGATGGCTTCGTTGACGATGCGCGTTTTGTCGGCACCGAAGAAGATGATGTCACCATCTTCTGCACCCACGCGATCGAGCAGTTCCTCGACGACGTTCTCCATGAACTTGACGATGGGCGACTGCAGGCCTTCCAGCCCCTTGGCGCGCTCGTTGACCTTGATCCAGGCCAGGCCCTTGGCGCCGTAGATACCGACGAATTTGGTGTATTCATCGATCTCTTTGCGCGACAGCTTGGCGCCACCCGGCACACGCAAGGCAGCTACACGGCCATCTTCCGCACTGGCAGGACCAGAGAACACCTTGAAATCCACCTGCTGCATCAGGTCATCGACATCCGTCAGCTCCAACGGAATGCGCAGGTCCGGTTTGTCGGAGCCGAAGCGATCCATGGCTTCCTGCCAGGTCATGCGCGGGAACTCCGGCAGCTCGACATCCAGCACTTCCTGGAACAGCTGGCGGATCATGGCTTCGGTGATGCCCATGATATCGTTTTCCTCGACGAACGAGGCCTCGATATCGATCTGGGTAAACTCTGGCTGACGGTCGGCACGCAGGTCTTCGTCACGGAAGCACTTGGCAATCTGGTAGTAGCGGTCAAAGCCCGCCACCATCAGCAGTTGCTTGAACAGCTGCGGCGACTGCGGCAGTGCAAAAAAGCTACCCGCATGGGTACGGCTCGGCACCAGGTAATCACGTGCACCCTCCGGCGTTGCCCGGGTCAGGATGGGCGTTTCGATGTCCAGAAACCCTTGGCCTTCGAGGAATGCACGAACGCTGTGTGAAATACGCGAGCGTAGACGCAGCTTCTCGATCATGTCCGGGCGGCGCAGGTCGATGTAACGATGCTTCAAACGCACCTCTTCACCCACCTTGCCGTGCTCGTCCAGCTGGAAAGGCGGTGTGAGGGCGGTGTTGAGCACCTCGACTTCCTTGGCCAGCACTTCGATCATGCCCGTCGGCATGTTGGGATTCTGGGTGCCTTCGGGACGCAGGCGAACACGCCCGGTAATACGCAGAACATATTCACTGCGCGCACGGTCGGCATTAGCAAACGCCTCGGCGGTATCGGGGTCGACGACGAATTGCGCAATCCCATCGCGGTCGCGCATGTCGAGAAAGATAACCCCACCGTGATCACGACGGCGATGTACCCAACCGCAGACGGTGACCGTTTGATCCACCAATGTTTCGTTCAGCTGGCCGCAATAATGGCTGCGCATGTCTCTTCCTGTTCTGTTGCGTGACTATGTAAGGGGTCGCCAACTACCTCGGCTGACCGCCGCGGCTAAGCCGCGGCGCCTTTGCTGGGGGATGGCGTGCTGGTGTCGCTGGACGAGGAGCCAGCCGAGCCACCGCCAGCAGCAAGGTTCTTTTTGCTACCGGTTTTGAAATCGGTTTCGTACCAGCCGCCACCGGCCAGACGAAAGCCTGCCGCAGACACCAGCCGTTCGAGGTCATCCTGCTGGCAAGCGGGGCATTGAGTCAGCGGATCAGCGCTGACCTTCTGTAGTTTTTCCATGCGATGGCCGCAGGCCTTGCACTCGTACTCATAGATAGGCATGTTGAGGGCTCCTGAAAAGCACAACGTCAACAGACTGATATTTACAGAAAAGTGGCGAACGACTAGGCCGCCGAGCTGACAATATGTGGCCTGCTGGGATAAATTCCAAGACTGCGGTTGATAGCGCGAACATTATACCCTTTTGTGCCCCCTGCCGGGCAAGACCAAGCGCCACTTGGCAGCCAATGGAGAAAACAACATGCCTCATGCGGTAATGCTGGATGCAGAAAGCCTGGGCCCCCATATCGACCTGACGCCGATTCATGAGGCCGTCGATCACCTGGAAACCTATCAACAAAGCACCCCAGAACAGGCCCGCGAGCGCCTGAAGAACGCGGATATCGCCATCGTCAACAAGGTCACACTGGACGCCGACACGTTGTCGCAGTTGCCTTCGCTACGGCTGATCTGTGTCCTGGCCACGGGATTGAACAATATCGATCTTGACGCAGCCAAGGCGCATGGCATCGTCGTCAAGAACGTCTCCGCCTACGGCACGGCCAGTGTCTCTCAGCACACGCTGATGCTGATGCTGTCGCTGGCCAATCGCCTGTCGCGCTATCAGGCAGATATCGCCGCAGGAGCTTGGCAGAAAAGTGATTTCTTCTGCCTTCAGAACCACCCGACGCTGCAGCTGGCTGGCAAGCAACTGGTCATGGTAGGCAGTGGCGAGCTGGGCTCGGAAGTCGCTCGTCTGGCCGAGGCTTTCGGCATGCAGGTGACCTTCGCCGCGCGGCCTGGCAACGAAGCCGCCGATAAGCGCCCGGCCCTGGACGACCTGCTGCCCCACGCCGATGTCATTAGCCTGCACTGCCCTCTGAACGACGATACACGACACTTGATCAATCAAGCGCGTTTGGCCAAGGCCAAGCCTTCACTGCTACTGGTCAACTGCGCGCGCGGCGGCATCATCGACGAAGAGGCCGCTCTGGAGGCGCTGCGCAAAGGAGCGCTGGGCGGGCTGGCCGTTGACGTGCTGCCCGCCGAGCCCCCCCGCCAGGGGCATGCGTTGCTGGATGCCCTGGCAGCAGGAGAGCCGCTCAACTTGATCGTTACGCCGCACAACGCCTGGATCACCCCCGAAGCGCGCCAGAACATCGTCTTGCTGACCGCAAAAAACATCACTGACTGGCAGGCAGAGCAGACCGCATGACGCGGTGACACGCTAAAACGTCGCAAAATGGCCGGGAGCGTGATATTGGGCCAGGGTTGCCAACGATACATGCGACACCCTGGCCCCAGAAGGCCCCTGCCACAGCCACTCACTCAGCTCGGCGACGGCGTCCGCCGAGCCACACAGGATGACTTCCACGCGGCCGTCGGGCAGATTTTTCGCATACCCGGTGACCCCGCGCTGTAGCGCCTGCTCCTGGGTAGCACGGCGGTACCCGACTCCTTGAACCTTCCCTGACACTATTGCACGCAAACAGCACTGTGACATGACAGCCTCCTGTTCATCAAAGCAGTTCCTGGCGTACCAATACGGCGCTGTTGCGGGGCACCAGTGGGCGCCCCCGGCGCAGCAGCAGCGAACGGGTAAACGACGCACCGAACAACAGTATCAATGAACTGTAGTACACCCACAGCAGGATCATCACCACCGATCCCGCGGCACCATAGGTAGATGCGGTGGCCGTATAGGCCAGATAGATGGCGATCAGGCTACGGCCTATCGTAAACAGAATCGCCGTTACCAGCGCGCCGATCAGCACGTCCTGCCAGCGTAACACCACATCGGGCAGCACTTTGAAGATAGTGGCAAACAGCAAGGTCACCATGGCCAGCGAGATGAGCGACTCGGCAGTGGTAGTGACGATGGTCGCGATGGGCAGCAGGTCACTGGTGGCGTGCAGCATGCTGCGCAGGAAGACGCCCAGCACCAGAGAAACGAGCAGAATGAAGCCAATCGACAATACGACGGTCAGCGACAGCAGGCGCGTCTTGATGAAAATGAAGGCGCTGTTGCTGGTAGGCTTGGCCGTGACGCCCCAGATGGTGTTGAGCGAAAACTGCATCTGAGCAAAGACCGTGGTGGCACCCACCAGCAGTGCAACCACCCCTAAAACAGTAGGCAGCAGCCCGGACTCTTCGATACGCGACTGGGCAACCGCCTGTTCCACCGCCTGGGCAGCCTCGGCCCCTAACGTGCCTTGAAGCTGCGCCACGATTTGCCCTTGAGCGGCATCATCCCCCAGCACCACCCCGATCACGGTGACCGCAATAATGATCGTCGGAGCCAGCGAAAAAAGCGTATAGAACGCCAGCGAACCAGCGTAGCTGAAGGCATTACGCTCCAACCATAGCGAGACTGCATCTTGTACCACGTTCCACCAGAAAACGAGCGTGCGCTTCAGCATAGTTATTCCCTTTAAAACCATTCCCAGCGTCCTTTTTTATAACGCCACTATTGCTATCAGTAGGTAAGCATACCGAATGAAACCGTTGAGCGCAGGGTTTGGTGCATTGCACAGCGTTAGCGCTCTGACCATAATGGCCTCGCCTGACGACCAACTGATCAGCGAACAAGGACACCCCATGACATTGGATGCGGCCCCCACGACATCGACCCACGAATTCGACTGCCTGGTATTCATCGGTCGTTTTCAGCCGCCGCACCTGGGCCATTTGGCCATCATCCGCGAAGCCCTCAAGCAGGCACGTCAGGTCATCGTCATGGTCGGCTCTTCGTGGCAAGCGCGCTCCTTGCGTAACCCTTGGCACTTCAATGAGCGTCAGGCCATGATCCGCTCGGCGTTCGACGAGGCCGAGAACCGCCGCCTGGAAATCACCCCACTGCTGGACGCTCTTTATAATGACGATGTCTGGGTACGGGATGTACAGCGCAAGGTGCGTGACCTGGCCACTCCAGCCAACGCGCGCCTGCCACGTATCGGCCTGATCGGAGCCAGTCGAGGCCAATCCAGCTACTATCTTTCGCTGTTTCCTCAGTGGGAGTCGGTCAGCGTTCCGCTGGTGGAGGGAATTTCAGCAAGTCAGATTCGTGAGCGTCTATTTCGCTCACCGGACGCCACCGGCGACTATCTAAGCACCGGAGCGTTTCACGACCTCCCCCCCGGAGTGGTCAAAAGCGTGGGGCAGTTCTGCAAGGGCGACGCCTATCATCAACTGCTGGAGGAGCAGCACTTGTTGGACCAGTATCGCCAGGCATGGGCCAAGGCTCCCTACCCGCCCATTTTCGTCACGGTGAATGCCGTGGTGGTGCAATCCGGCCATGTGTTGTTGGTCAAGCGTACCGCCGCCCCGGGCAAGGGGCTGTTTGCCCTGCCCGGCGGCTTCATCAATCCCCACGAACGCCTGCTGGATGCCTGCCTGCGCGAGCTGCGCGAACGCCTGCGGCTCAAGGTGCCGGAGCCGGTGCTGAAAGGATCGCTACGCGGCCAGCGTCTGTTCGATGAGCCCCATCGCAGCTGGCGCGGGCGCACGCTGGCCGAAGCCTTCTACTTTGCGCTGACTCCCGACCAACAGCTACCTCGCTTGAAGCCGGTCAAAGGCGGCGAGCATGCCCGATGGGTGGCGCTGGCCGACCTGGAGCCAGAGAGCCTATTTGAAGATCACTTCTTTATCATTCAAAATTTCCTGGGGCTGCCAGCCAATCTGGGTGGCGCTTAGCCCTGCAGAAAATCGCGCGGCAGCTTCATCATCTGCCGCCAGAGGCGCTCTACACCGGGCTTGTGCACCAGCGAGCAACGATACAAACGGATTTCCAGAGGAATATCCCACCCCTCATCTCCTGCCCGAACCAGCCGACCGCTCTTCAACTCTTCACGAATGCAGAAGTCGGGAATCCAGGCCACGCCGACCCCTTGCAACACCATGCCCTTCAGGCCCTCGGCCATGGCGGTTTCGTACACGGTGCGTAGCTTCATGCGTAGCGGATCGTTCTTCAGCAGCATGCGCACACTGCGACCGAGGAAAGCACCCTGCGTATAGGCCAGGTAGGGAATCGACTGATCACGCTGCAGCGAGAACAGCGGCTTGCCCTGCTCATCCGGGAGTGACACCGGCAACATCTTGACCTTGCCAATCGAAAACGAGGGGAACACTTCGGCGTCCAGCTGCATGGTGGCAAACGGGTCATAGTAAGCCAACATGAGGTCACAGTTGCCCTCCCGCAGAACGTGAATCGCCTCTCCCACGTTCATGGCCACCAAGCGCGTCGGCAGTTCGCCCAGCCCCTTCTGCAGCCGAGATATCCAGGGCGGATAAAAGCTCAGTGCCAGGGAGTGGGCAGCCACGATATCCAGCGCTTCATTGGCAATGGAGAGGCCACGCAAATGGCTGAGTGATTCATTGAGTTGCTCCACCAGGTTGCGCGCAGTGACCAAAAAAAGCTGCCCTTCCGAGGTGAGCCCGACAGGTGTCGTCGAACGGTCCACCAGGGTGACTCCCACCGCTTGTTCCAGCGCCCTGATACGACGACTAAAGGCAGGCTGGGTCACATGACGCTGTCTGGCAGATGCAGAGAAACTGCGCGTATTGGCCAGTGCCACAAAATCCTCTAACCATTTTGTTTCAAGATTCACCCAACACTCCCTTTGTTTATTGGCTTTGTGATTGCGGCTGGCCCAGTCGCTACTGAACGGGTGACATCAGGTACGCAGCGCGGGATACGACTTTTTTCCACATCGGGCGCTGGCTGACTTCATCGAGGGTGACGCGCCGACACTGAGCAAAATCGGCTTCCAGCATCTCGGCCACTTGCTGAGTAAAATCTGCACTGGGTATGAAGGCGGTAATCTCGAAGTTCAACCTGAACGAGCGATTGTCAAGATTGACCGTACCGACGGCAGATGAGCTGTTGTCGATAAGCATGACTTTTTGGTGTAGAAAGCCAGGCTGATAACGGTATATTTTAACACCTGCCTTGAGCATCTCTGGCAAGAACGAGAATGCCGACAGGAAGACCAGCAAGTGATCCGGCCGCTCCGGGATCATCACACGCACATCTACACCGCGCATGGCCGCCAGTCTCAATGAATCCTGAACGCTCTGGTCCGGCACGAAATACGGGCTGGTGACCCAGAAACGTTCGTTGGCACTGTGAATCAGCTGCTGCACCAGCAGTCCTGCCGTGTCCTGCTTGTCCGCAGGCCCCGACGGCACGATAACCACTTGTTGGTCATGCCCCGCGGCGGGTGCCGCGTGCCAGTTCAGCGTAATCACTTCCCCTGTGGCCCAGTGCCAATCTTCCCAGAACGCCTCCTGGAGGCCGAGTACGCTAGGACCGTGCAGTAACAGATGAGTATCACGCCAAGGGCCATGCTTCTTGCTCTGCCCCAGATACTCTGTGCCGACATTGAAGCCGCCTACCCACCCCTGCTCCCCATCCACCACGGCAATCTTGCGGTGGTTGCGGAAGTTGAGCTGGAAGCGGTGTTTGATGCCACGCGACGATCGAAACGGGGTCACTTCGACACCTGCCTGCTTCAGCTCTTTGAAATAACCGTCTCGCAGTTTGCGGCTGCCAATTTCATCGTAGAGAAAATAGACACGCACACCACGTTTTGCCGCGCTCACGAGATGCTGCTGCAGCTCACGTCCCAGTGCGTCATCCCTCACGATGAAGAATTGCAGCAACAGATAGTGCCGAGCCTGGGCGATGCCTTCGAACAAGCTGTCGAACGTTGCTTGCCCATCGATCAGCAGCTGTGGGTGATTACCTCGGGTCAGCGGCATCATCGCCAGCTGCTCCACGGCCTTGATATCGGTATTGGTGGACTCGACCACGTGAGGCTTGATGTTGTGGCGATAGCGCACCAAGACTCTGCGCAGCACCGTATCTCTTGCACCGCGTGCGGTCACATAGCCATAGAAGCGGGGGCGTCCAAAAAACCAGTAGGCGGGTAAAGCGATATAGGGAAAGGTCAGCAGTGAAATGATCCACGCGACGGCACCCTGGGGTGTCCGACTGGACATCAACGCCATTACTGCCGAGACCATCCCCAGAACGTGGATCATCATGAACGCCGTGCCTAGCAGCCATGAGGCCATTAACGCTTCCTCGTCATCATCAGGACATCTTGCTGTTTTTCTATAGCGACCATGCGGAGAAGCCCCGCCTGGGACGGGGCTTCCGATCACTCATCTGGTCACACAGGTTGCCAATCGTCCATCAGGCCTTTTGGGCAATGATTTCTTTCCACTTGGCAGGCCCCGTCTGATGCACCGACGTGCCCTGGCTATCGACGGCGACCGTGACCGGCATGTCTTCCACCTCGAACTCATAGATGGCTTCCATTCCAAGGTCCTCGAAGCCTACTACACGAGACTTCTTGATGGCCTGGGCCACCAGATAGGCAGAGCCCCCGACCGCCATCAGATAGACGGCCTGGTTGTCGCGAATCGTGTCGATGGCCGCCTGGCCACGCTCGGCCTTGCCCACCATCCCCAGCAGCCCGGTCTCTTCCAGCATGGTACGGGTGAACTTGTCCATACGAGTGGCGGTCGTTGGCCCAGCTGGCCCAACGACTTCATCACCTACCGGATCTACTGGCCCAACGTAGTAGATGAAGCGACCTTTCATGTCTACCGGCAGCGGCTCACCTTTGGAGATCATGTCGACCATACGCTTGTGCGCCGCATCACGGCCGGTCAGCAGTTTTCCGTTGAGCAGCAGCGTGTCGCCTGGCTGCCAGGTGCTGACCTCTTCAGGAGTGACCGTATCGAGATTCACGCGCTTGACGTTATCACCCGCTTCACGAGTGATTTCCGGCCAATCTTCCAGCTTGGGAGCTGGCAACGAGACGGCACCGGAACCATCCAGAGTGAAGTGCGCATGACGCGTCGCCGCACAGTTGGGAATGATGGCCACCGGCTTGTTGGCCGCATGGGTGGGATAATCCTTGACCTTGATATCCAGCACCGTGGTCAAGCCGCCCAGGCCCTGGGCACCGATACCACTCTTGTTGATCTTGTCGAACAGCTCCAGACGCAGCTCTTCTGCCCGGTTGCTGGGGCCACGTGCCTGAAGGTCCTGGATGTCGATCGGATCGAGGAGCGCTTCCTTGGCGATTTCCATGGCCTTTTCGGCGGTTCCACCAATCCCGATACCGAGCATGCCGGGCGGGCACCAGCCAGCACCCATCTTGGGCAACTGTTCCATGACCCAATCCACCACGCTGTCGGAAGGGTTGAGCATGGCAAACTTCGATTTTGCCTCGCTACCGCCGCCCTTCGCTGCCACGTGAATCTCGACCTTGTCGCCAGGCACGATCTTGTGATGGATGATGGCGGGCGTATTGTCCTTGGTGTTTTGGCGCTTGCCATCCGGGTCCGCCAGGACCGATGCACGCAGAACGTTATCGGGCAACTGGTAGGCCCGGCGTACGCCTTCGTTGATCATGTCATCCAGGCTGAGATCCGCGTCCCAGGTCACGTTCATGCCGACATGCACGAATACCGTCACGATGCCGGTATCCTGGCAGATGGGACGATGGCCCGTGGCGCACATCCGTGAGTTGATCAGGATCTGAGCAATGGCATCCTTGGCCGCCGGATTCTCTTCGCGCTCATAAGCGGCTGCCATGGCATCGATGAAATCCTTGGGATGATAGTAAGAGATGTACTGCAGAGCATCGGCAACGCTTTGAATCACGTCGTCCTGGCGAATCACGGTCATGGATGAACAGCTCCTCGGTTATCGTGCTGAGCGCGACCTTCTCGGTCGTCTAAGTGTGCGGGAAGTATACCGTATTGAAACAGCCACGGCAGCCAATACAGGCCCACGCTACTGATCTGAGCGTAAGGCTTTGGTCTGACGAATCATCAACAGACAAGATAACGGTATAACTAAGCTGCTTCTCGATACGATCCGCGGCACGCCGGATTTCAGGGCCTTCAGGCATCGCCTATCCCAGCGCCAGCTGCTGTTCTTTCATGCGGTGCACCTGATCACGCAATCTCGCCGCCTCTTCGAACTCCAGGTTCTGGGCGGCCTCGAACATGGCGTCTTCCAGCTTGCTGATGGCCGCCAGCAGGTCTTGCCGACTCATGGACGCCACGTCATAGCTACCCTCAGGCTCGGCCACCTTGCGCTCGTTGCCACGTCGGCGGGAGCTCTTCTTGCCGGGCGTTTGGGCGGCTTCGAGAATGTCGGCCACCGAACGCGTCACGGTGGTCGGCGTGATGCCATGCTCTTCGTTATGGGCCATCTGCTTGGCGCGGCGGCGCTCGGTTTCGTCGATGGCCTTGCGCATCGAGTCGGTAATCCGGTCACCGTAGAGAATCGCTTTACCATTGGCGTTACGCGCCGCGCGGCCAATGGTCTGAATCAACGAACGCTCGGCACGCAGGAAGCCCTCCTTGTCCGCGTCCAGAATGGCGACCAGCGACACTTCTGGAATATCCAGCCCTTCGCGCAACAGGTTGATCCCCACCAGCACATCGAACTTGCCCAGCCGTAGATCGCGGATGATTTCCACCCGCTCGACAGTGTCGATATCGGAGTGCAGGTAGCGCACCCGAATATCGTGTTCGTCGAGATAGTCGGTCAAATCCTCGGCCATACGCTTGGTCAGCGTGGTCACCAGCACGCGCTCGCCCACTGCGGTGCGCAAGCCGATTTCGGACAGCAGATCGTCGACCTGGGTGCTGGCAGGGCGCACTTCGATTTGCGGATCAAGCAGCCCCGTGGGGCGCACCACCTGTTCGACCACCTGACCGGCATGCTCTGCTTCATAAGGCCCCGGGGTGGCCGATACGAAGATGGTCTGTGGCGAAATCGACTCCCACTCTTCGAACTTCATCGGCCGGTTGTCCAGCGCGGAAGGCAGGCGGAAGCCGTACTCCACCAGCGTTTCCTTGCGGGAGCGGTCACCTTTGTACATGCCACCCACCTGGGGCACGCTGACGTGGGACTCATCGATGAAGAGCAGCGCATCGTCGGGCAGGTAATCGAAAAATGTCGGCGGCGGCTCGCCAGGAGCACGGCCAGACAAGTAGCGCGAGTAGTTTTCGATGCCGTTGCAGTAACCCAGCTCCAGCATCATTTCGATGTCATAGAGAGTGCGCTGTTCCAGGCGCTGGGCTTCCACCAGCCGCTCATGCTTTCTCAGCCATTCGAGCCGCTCTTTCAGCTCCCCCTTGATGGCATCGATGGCCTCCAGGATGGTTTCCCTAGGGGTGACATAGTGCGACTTCGGGTAGATCGTCATGCGCGGTACCTGGCCACGTATATCCCCCGTCAGCGGGTCAAACAGGCGAATGGAGTCGATCTCATCGTCGAAGAGCTCGACACGCACAGCCTCTTCATCGGCGTCGGCCGGAAAGATATCGATTACATCACCACGCACACGGTAGGTGCCGCGACGAAAGTCCATGTCGTTGCGCGTGTACTGCAGCTCCGCCAATCGGCGCAGGAAGGCACGCTGATCGATCAGCTCGCCGCGGGTAAAGTGTAGGCGCATTTTCAGATACTGGTCCGGGTCACCCAGACCATAGATCGCCGATACCGACACAACGATCAAGGCATCACGCCTTTCCAGCAGCGCCTTGGTAGCGGACAGCCGCATCTGCTCGATGTGATCATTGATCGAGGCATCTTTTTCAATGAACGTGTCCGAGGAAGGTACGTACGCTTCCGGCTGATAGTAGTCGTAGTAGGAGACGAAATATTCGACGGCGTTGTCGGGAAAGAACGCCTTGAATTCGCCGTACAGTTGGGCCGCCAGCGTCTTGTTGGGCGCCATGACGATGGTCGGCCGCTGTAGTTGCTGCACCACGTTGGCCATGGTGAAGGTCTTGCCGGAGCCGGTCACGCCCAGCAACGTCTGGTGGGCCAGGCCCGACTCCAGGCCGCTTACCAGGCTGCGGATCGCGGTGGGCTGGTCGCCCGCAGGCTTGAATTTTGACTGCAGACGAAATTCCTTGCTCATCATGGCTCCTGGGGTGGTCACTCGGTGCAAGTGGTGATCTCGATGGTGGCCTGGGTCATCAACCGCTGAATGGGGCATTTGTGGCTGATCTCTTCCAGCTTGGCTTTCTGCTCAGGGTCGCTGATACCGTGCAGTTCGAGCTGAACGGCCAGCCGGTAAACGCCCTTCTTTTCATCCTGGTCGTCTCGCTGCACCGTGACCGTAATGCCTTCCAACGGCCACTGCTTGCGCTTGGCATACATTTGTACGGTAATGGCCTTGCAGGTTCCCAAAGCAATGTCGAAATAGTCGTGAGGGTCCGGCGCACTTTCATCGCCACCCACCACTGCGGGCACGTCTGCGTAGAGGTCTTCCAGGCCATTGACCTCGATACGCTGGCGAAACGCTCGGTTGCGCTCACTGATCACCACGATAGGCGGATGCATTCACGACACCTTGATGGGTAGTTTGAGCTGTTCGACCGCCTTGATCAGCGCGTCGCGCTTGGCGCGTCCTTCCACTTCGGCGCCATGACGCCCTACTTCGGCGCTGTCCACCCCATCCAGCATCATCAATGCCGTGGTGATCTTGTTCACCTGATCAGCGTTGGAAACCCCTTGAAAACTGAGTGATTGCACTGCCATGCGCTGCCCTTTTATGTGTTAATGAGTCTTGTTAAGTATATGCTAGCGGGATCAATCGGCGATACGACGCAAAAATTCTTGTGCAAGACCGATACGTGGAGTTGAAGTTTAGCACGCGCAAGTGCGCTTGCAATTGCAGCCCACTGCCCGCACCTAGCGTAACCTATTGCCGCGCCTTTCACTTCATGTCGCGCAGCTTTCATCTTCAGGAGAGACCATGGCCACCGCCGAGACTCACCCCTTCACCGGTACCGTTTATTTGACGCACCTGGCAGCGCTGGACGTCACGGGCCCTGATGCCGAAAAATTTCTCCAGGGTCAAACCAGCGCCCAGGTTGGCCTCGCCAATGGACACTTCGCCCCTCTGACGTGCTTTTGCACCCCCAAAGGGCGCATGTTGGCCAATGCCCAGCTGCTGCGCCTGGCGCCACAGCACTATCGGCTGGTTCTCGACGCCTCGCTGGCCGAGCCTCTGGCCAACCATTTGAAAAAGTTTGCCGCTTTCTACAAGGCCGAGCTGACGATTGCCACATCCGTAACGTTCGTGGGCAGCAGCGCCCCGGACACCTCGCTACTCGAGCAGGCAGGCGTGACGTTGCCCGATCAGGCCTATACGCATCATACCAGCCCCTTGGGCACCGCCCTGCGTATGCCGGGCACTCCTCGCTGGCTGCTGATGCTGGAAGAGACACCCCCAGAGAAGGCTTCGCAAGAGACGCTACAGCAAGCCTGGCAGTTGGCAGACATCCGTAGCGGCCTCGCCTGGTTGACGGCGGCACAGCAGGATCACTTCCTGCCACAAATGCTCAACTGGGAAGCGCTGGGCGGCATCAGCTTCAAAAAGGGCTGCTATACCGGGCAAGAAGTCGTCGCTCGGGCGCACTTTCGCGGCCAGGTCAAAAACGCCTGGTGCCTGCGCACGTGAGCGCCAGCGCATTACCCCAGATAGGTGACAGCCTGGTAGATAAGGAAGGGAAAGCCCTGGGTGAAGTCGTCAACAGCGCGTTCAGTGACGAACAGCAGGTAGAACTGCTGGCGGTCATGAATACCAAAGTGGCGGAGGAGCAGATCTCCGTCTACTGGCAAGCGCAGCCAGTGACCTTGCACGCGCTACCTTACCCCATTGAGCGCCTGGACCCTGAGGCGCTAGCGGCTCAATTGAGCTAGCGCCAGCGAGACGGCACTCACAGGCCAAAAATACGTGCAGCGTTGGCACTGCTCAGCGCTGCGACGTGTTCCAGCGATTGCTGACGCAGCTTAGCCACCTGCTCAGCGACGTGCTTCACGCGCGAAGGTTCATTGCGCTGCCCCTGGAAGCCACTCAGCGGCATATCGGGGCTATCGGTTTCCAGCACGAAGCCATCATCCGGCAATTTGGCCACCACGCGATGCAGGCGCTGAGCACGAGCGTAGGTGACGGCGCCTCCCAGCCCCAGTACAAACCCCGCATCCAGAAACCTTGCGGCCTGCTGGTAGGAACCGGCAAAGGCATGGATCATGCCGGGCCTCGCCAGTGCCCATTGATGAAGCCGCTTGGCCACGTCATCGTTGGCCTTCACACAGTGCACGACAGGGGGAAGCTGGCAACGGCTCGCGATACCGAGCTGGGCATCGAAATACTCCCACTGCTGCGAGAGACTCTCGCTGAAGCGACCATCGATACCACACTCGCCAATCGCCACCAGAGCGGTTTCCGGGCGGGTCAACTGCTGCTTGACCAGCGCCTCCAACGCCGCCAGGTCATCGGCGTGATGCCGAGCAATGAAATAGGGGTGAAGCCCGAGGCAGATGCTGACCCCGTCACTCTCGCCCAGCGCCAGCACATTCTGCCAGCGCTGGCGCACCGTGGCAGCCACGATGAAACCGGTGACGCCCACGGCCCTGGCCGCGGCGATGACGGCCTTTCGGTCTTCATCGAACTCCGTGGCATCCAGGTGGCAGTGGGCGTCAATGAGCATGGCAAGCGCTCTCGTTTGGGTAGGCCTCTTGAGGCGAGTCTTGAGATTAGTGCTCTCGGGTCGGCTGGAAACGGATATCCGGCCAGCGCTCCTGGGTCATTTGCAGATTGACCCGGGTCGGGGCAATATAGGTCAGGTAGCCACCGCCATCGATCGCCAGGTTAGCACTTGCCTTGCGCTTGAACTCTTCCAGCATTTTCGCATCGTCACAATAGACCCAGCGAGCCGTCTGCACGTTGACACCTTCGTAGAGACAATCGACCTTGTACTCTTCCTTCAAGCGGTGTGCGACGACGTCGAACTGCAGCGTACCTACTGCGCCAAGAATCAGGTCATTGTTATCCAGCGGCATGAAGACCTGAGTAGCCCCTTCCTCCGATAGCTGCTGCAGGCCTTTCTGAAGTGCTTTCATCTTCAGCGGGTCTTTCAGGCGCACGCGCTTGAACAGCTCCGGCGCGAAGTGCGGGATGCCCATGAAGCGCATGTCTTCACCCACGGTAAAGGTGTCACCAATCTGAATGGTGCCGTGGTTGTGCAAGCCGATGATATCGCCGGGCCAGGCCTCCTCCACGTGGGAGCGGTCCGAGGCCATGAAGGTCAGCGCATCGGCAATCTTGACGTCCTTGCCAATGCGCACATGGCGCATCTTCATGTTCTTTTCGTACTTGCCGGAACACACCCGCAGAAAGGCAATGCGGTCACGGTGGTTCGGGTCCATGTTGGCCTGGATCTTGAAAACGAAACCGGTAAAGCGATCGTCCTGGGCCGTGACTTCTCGAGTATCGGTCTCGCGGGGCTGCGGCGATGGCGCGTACTCGACGAAGCCGTCGAGCATTTCACGCACACCGAAGTTACCCATGGCGGTACCAAAATAGACAGGAGTCAGCTCGCCACGACGATAGGCTTCCAGGTCGAACTCATGGGAGGCGCCGCGCACCAGATCGACTTCCATGCGCAGCTCTTCGGCCTGCTCTTCGCCCAGAATGGCATCCACCTCCGGGTTGTCCAACCCTTCGATACGCTTGTCGTCAGGGATACGGCTGCCCTGCCCCTGGGTATAGAGGTGAATCACGTCGTTGTAGAGATGATAGACCCCCTTGAAGTGCCGCCCCATGCCAATGGGCCAGGTCATCGGGGCGCACTGGATGTTGAGCACCGTCTCCACTTCGTCCATGACTTCAATGGGGTCACGAATATCGCGGTCCATCTTGTTCACGAAGGTGAGGATGGGCGTGGTACGCAGTCGACACACCTCCATCAATTTGATGGTGCGATCTTCGACACCCTTGGCCCCATCGATGACCATCAGTGCAGAGTCGACGGCGGTCAGGGTGCGGTACGTGTCTTCCGAGAAGTCCTCGTGTCCTGGAGTGTCCAGCAGGTTGACGATTCGTCCGCCGTAGGGGAACTGCATGACCGACGTGGTCACCGAGATGCCCCGCTCCTGCTCCATCTTCATCCAGTCGGACGTCGCATGGCGATCATTGCGCTTGCTTTTCACCGAACCGGCCATCTGAATGGCGTTTCCGAACAGCAGCATTTTTTCGGTGATAGTCGTTTTACCGGCGTCAGGGTGGGAAATAATGGCAAAGGTGCGGCGTAGCTCTGCTTCGCGCGCTAATTGAGCGTCAGACATGGAGTTCTCTAAATAGGGGGACTGCGTAATAACCAAAAAAAGCGCCAGACCAGTGGCGGGGTGCGCCTATGGTAACGCAACTCCCTGCCTGCGGCATACCAAAGCAAAAACGCCGACAAGGTCGGCGTTTGGGGATCAAAAAGCGAGAGCTTCAGGCAAAGGTGTTGATCTGCGTACCGACGCTACCTTCCTGAGCAAGCTCAGGCTGCGCTGCCGCATCGGCCGAAGCCAATACTTCCGTGACCTGATCGGCTTGCTGCTCCAGCGCATCTCTGAACATTTGCATCTGCGCCTGTTCCACAGTTTGCGCCTGGTTCATGTAAAGCGCAGTGCTGACCGTATTACTGACTGCGACATCCATTGTGGAACCTCCATCTAGCGGAATTTCATCTACAGCCTAGCAAACATCCCTTCCGGGTGCCAAACAAACCGGAACGCCACTTGGCATCTAGAAGCGGTCCGCGCGGAACGGCGCCATATCGATGGCCGGGGGTTTATTCTCCATCATGTCAGCCAGCAGTTGGCCGGTAGCAGGCCCCAGCGTAAAGCCCTGGTGACCATGCCCGAACGCCAGCCACAAGCCTGGATGGCGTGGCGCCGGGCCAATCACCGGTTTCATGTCCGGCAGACAAGGACGCGCGCCCTTCCAGGCACGCTCGTCCTTGCGATCGGCCAGCGGAAAAATGGTCCGCGCCACGCTCTCTGCCGCCCCTAGCTGCTCTTCATCGGCCGGCGATTCCAGGCGATCCAGCTCCGCCCCCGTGGTCAGCCGCACGCCAGCGTTCATGGGCGCCAGCAGGTAGCCGACTTCTGCATCCATCAGCCAATAATGCAGCCTGGTGTCCGGTTGCGTGGCGTAGTGCATATGGTAGCCACGCTTGACGAACGTCGGGAAGTGGTAGCCCAGCGACTTCATCCACTCTCCCGCCCAAGGGCCCAGTGCCATCACCACATCATCTGCCGTGAAGGTATCGGTGGCGGTGCTCACCTGCCACTGCGCCCCCTGCTGACTGACGCCGGTGATCTCCGCTTGTACCAGCTGGCCACCCAAAGCAACGAACGACTCGGCGTAGGCCGCTACCAGACCACCGGGATCAGCAACGGTCCAGGGGTCTAGCCAATGAATGGCCCCGATGATCTGCTCTCCCAGCTGGGGCTCTTTTTCGGCAACCCCCTGGCGGTCGAGCACCGCAAACTGCACACCATAGAGATCGCGGGCTTCCTCTGCTTCCTTGACACGCTTGGCCAGCTTCTCGGGGGTTCGATAGATCTCCAGCCAGCCCTCGCGACGTACCAACGCATCGGCACCTGCCGCTTCGATCATCGGCGCGTGGGCGTCGAGACACAGCTGGATCAGCGAGGCGTACTCCGGGACGATCTTCTTGTAGAGCCGCGACGACGAGTGGTGCCAATAACTGAGCAGCGGAGAGGCCGCCTTGATCATGCCGGTGGGCCGGTAGCGAATATCGACACGACGGTTAGGCAGCACGCTCAAAATGGTTTTCATATCGCGAGGAAACGGATACGGCCGTACCGCCTCACGCTGGATAATGCCCGCGTTACCGAACGAGGTTTCACGACCAGGCTGGCGGCGATCGATCAAGGTGACCTGAAAACCGCGCTTTTGCAGTTGCCAGGCGATACTGACGCCGACCATCCCTGCCCCTAAAACCACTGTTTGACGCGCCATTTTGATGCACTCCTTTCCGAAAGATGATGGTGCTACCAGCACTCTCCCCGGCAGCACTTCAGTGAATTGAAAAATATCACCATTCAAAGAGCAATTGCACAGTCATAAATACCGTTTTTTACCTATATTTCAGTTTTTAATCACGTAAAAAACCAAAATAAGGAGGAGTTCACTAGCCACGGCATGACATTTGCTTGATTCACATTAGCAGTGCTGAAAGCGTTCGTCACGGCGACAGGGATTCCTGCTCTCGTCACCCGACAGTGACGCATTTACCCACCCCCGAAGCACCAATGCAGTGCAAACCCTGCACCAGGCAGCGACAAAAGCATCAACAAGGACCCGCACATGGCAATGATTCTGGAGATGAGGCTTCTCGATACCTTATGGGTGCTGTGGGCCGCCGCCATGGTGTTCGTCATGCAAGCGGGATTCCTGTGCCTGGAGGCAGGCACTACCCGCACCAAGAATGCCATTAACGTCGCCATGAAAAACCTGGCCGACTTTGCGGTTTCGGTGACGGTTTTCTGGCTGATTGGCTTTGGCATGATGTTCGGTGTTTCCCAAGGGGGTTGGTTAGGGCTGTCGTTATTCGGCTGGGAGATGGAGACCAGCAACTCCTGGCTGATGACCGTGTTCATCTTTCAAGCCATGTTCTGCGCCACCGCAGCCACTATCGTGGCGGGCGCAGTGGCTGAACGCATGCCTTTCCTGGGCTACCTATGGACAGCCTTCTGGATAGCACTATTGATCTACCCAGTGTTTGGCCACTGGGCGTGGGGGGGCTTACTCGGTGGCACGCCCGGCTGGCTGGCCGCTCGTGGGTTCGTCGACTTTGCCGGAGCCACGGTAGTGCATAGCGTGGGCGGCTGGGTGGCCCTGGCCGCCGTTCTGGTGATTGGCCCCCGCACCGGGCGCTTTCGCGACGGCGTTAACGCCAACCCTTTTCCAGCGGGCAACCTGCCGCTGGCCATGCTGGGCGCACTGTTCATGATTCTGGGCTGGTTTGGCTTCAATGGTGGCAGTACCCTGGCATTGACCAGTGCCATTCCTGGCATTATCGCCAACACCCTGCTGGGCGCGACAGGCGGCATTCTATCGGCCATGTTGATGGGCTGGCGTATTCGTCGTTATGCCGACGTCATGTATGCGATCAACGGTGCCATTGCCGGTTTGGTCGCGGTCACGGCAGGTGCC